>CAVSZE010000002.1:0-539866 GCA_963732375.1 uncultured Gammaproteobacteria bacterium | reverse complement strand
CGTTCGCGTTGCAACCCGGACCAGGTGCAGGCCATAAGCTGATTCGAAAGGGCCGGTCCACTGTCCGGTCGGTGCGCTGTCCACATCGGCCGAGAACGCTTCGCCGAAAGTGTTGGCGATTTCCTGCGGTGTCGCCCGCTCCATGGACGACGGCAGCATCGTCGGGTCGCCGGCCTCCGCGGGATCGGCGGGGCCTTTGCCCGACTGCAATTCCGC
This sequence comes from uncultured Gammaproteobacteria bacterium, assembly GCA_963732375.1. Lineage (GTDB taxonomy): Bacteria > Pseudomonadota > Gammaproteobacteria > Steroidobacterales > Steroidobacteraceae > RPQJ01. Next base: position 539,650 of record CAVSZE010000002.1, on the reverse strand, counting down.
CAGAAGCTTCTCCGCGTCGCTTCGCGCGGCGTTCCCACGGCGATCGGTGCTGAGGAACACCTGCTGGAACGAAAGCATCGGCGCCGCCACGAACTTGTCCGCGTGCGTGGCGAGAAACTGTTGCAGGTCGGCGTCCGTCGGCTGGCGCGACTGCGCCACGTCCTCCGACACGAACTCCATCTTCTGGCGCAATCGTCGGCGAATCACCGTGTCGTCCCGGTCGAGCCCGATCGCGACCGCCTCGCGATAGAAGATCTCTTCCTTCACGAAATCGTCGACGAGTCCGCGCAGCTCCTGTGCCGAGGGAGGCCGCATCCAGGTCTTCGCAAAATTCTCGGCCAGGGCCTCGACCCGGGCATCGGTCACCAAGATCTCACGCGGCGCGTCGGTCTCCCCGCCCCTCACCCAGTGATAGAGGAGGAACAGGGCCCCGCCGAGCAGGAGGAAGTGCAGCAGCGGTTCACGCAACCAGTTTCGCTTCGTCATGGCGGCGCATTAGACCAGCCCCACACCGGCGAGGGAAGCCGGACCGCTGCCGCGCGTTTCAACCCTTGTGCTTCTCCTTCTTCGCTGCGCGCTTCTCCTCCTTGGTCTTCTTGGGCTGCTTCTTGCCTTCCTTCTTCCGATCCATGCCCTTGCTCATGTCTGTCTCCTGAGGTTCCACACGGTCAACCGATCTCGAGGATTTCCTGCGGCGTGAACCGCAGCGTCGCGGCCAGCGAGTTGTCCTCGAGGTGTTCAATGCTCGACGTTCCGGGTATCGGCAACATCACAGGCGAACGCGCCAGCAGCCAGGCGATCGCGGCCTGCGAAAACGAGACTTCGCGTCGTGCGGCCCAGCTCTGCAGCGCCGCGTGCGCAGCGGCACCGGCATCGCGCGGAGCCTGCGACAGCGGCGACCACGGAATGAATGCGAGCCCGTCACGCTCGCAGACAGCCAGCACCGGATCCGAGGAGCGGTCGGAGACGTTGTAGCGATTCTGCACCGCGACGACGTCGACGATCGCCCGCGCCCGGGCCAGCTCGTCGGCGTCGAAGTTCGACACTCCGACGTGGCGGATGAATCCCTCGGCCTTCAGCTGCGCGATCTCGCCGAGGGAATCCTCGAGCGGTACTTCCGGGTCGATCGCATGGAACTGGTACAGGTCGATGCGTTCGACCCTCAAGCGCCTCAGGCTCGCGAGACAGGCCTCGCGCAGGTGAACCGGGCGACCGTCGCGCACCCACTGGTCCGCCGCGGGCCGCACGATGCCGCCCTTGGTCGCAATCACCAGGCCCTCGGGGTACGGGTGCAACGCCTCGGTGATAAGGCGCTCGCTCACCTCCGGACCATACGAGTCCGCGGTGTCGATGAAATCCATGCCGAGTTCGACGGCATGTCGCAACAGCCGGCGCGCCTCGGCGACATCGGGGGGATCACCCCAGATGCCGGGACCGGTGATGCGCATCGCGCCGAAACCGAGGCGATTGACCGTGAGGTCACCGCCGATGGTGATGGTGCCGGCGGCGGCGCTGGTACCGGTGCTGGTCATGGCGTGAATATACAGCGCGGCGATGGCTCCACACACGGTTCGTGCATCAGCGCACGATTGCCGCGCTCTTGACCAGCGCCCATACGGTCAGCCCGGGCGCCAGCCCGAGTTCCGCCACCGATCGCCGCGTCACGCGTGAGAGCAGCGTGCATCCACCTGCTCTCACCCGCACCAGTGCCTGCGACCGGGAATCGCGCGCCTCGGCGACGTCGATTACACGACCCTCCAGGATGTTCAGCACGCTGATTGCCTCGGGATGGCGAAGCGCGAGGCTGACGTCCCTTGCGCGTATCCCGACCCTCACCTGGCACCCCGGCGATGTGTCCGGCGTCGCGGCGATCCACAGCTCGCCGCCGTCGAAGGTGACATGCGCCAGGCCCTGGTCATCGTCCACGGACTCGACCCGGCCGGGGATCACGCTACCCGCGTCCTCGGCCTGCGCGAATGGCTGGCGAGGATCATTCATGACGTCGCGCGCCGGACCATCCGCAATGATGCGCCCCGACTCCAGCCAGATCATGCGGTCAGCGAGGCGGGACGCCTCCCGCAGGTCGTGACTCACGTACAGGCAGGGAATTGGCAGGGCCGCGAGCACTCGCTCCAGCGTCGACAGCACTTCGGCGGTGCCCGCCTCGTGCAACGCGGACACCGGCTCGTCGAGCAGCAGCAGGCGCGGGCGGGCCAGCAGCGCGCGTCCGATTGCCACGCGCTGACGCTCGCCACCCGAGAGGTGCTCCACGCGCCGGTCCAGCAGCGGCGTGATGCCAAGTTCGGCCACCAGCTCCTGCGGTTGCGCCGCGCCGACACGGGCACCGGCGCGCCTGGCGCCGTACACAAGGTTGTCGCGCACCGATAGATGCGGGAAGAGGTGTGCCTGCTGCGTGACATAGCCGATCGCGCGACGATGAGCCGGCATGTCGACGTCGCGGGCGCCATCGAACCAGGTCTCGCCGTCCCAGGTGATCGTGCCGTCGCGCGGACGCTCGAGGCCCGCGATGCACCGCAGCAGGGTGGTCTTGCCCGAGCCCGACGGGCCGGAGAGGGTCGTGACACCTCGCTTGCCGAGTTCGAACTCCGCCTTGAGCACGAAGTCGGCGCGTTCGAGCGACAGCCGGACGGCGAGCGCGTTCACGGGCGCAACACCCGACGGTGGCGACGAATCCAGTGAAGCACGATCAGCGCCGCAAAGGAGAATGCGACCAGCCCCAGCGAGTACATGTGGGCCGAGCGGTAGTCGAGCTGCTCCACGCGGTCGTAGAGCGCGATCGACAGGACCTGGGTCTCGCCCGGGATGTTGCCGCCGATCATCAGCACCACGCCGAATTCGCCCAGTGTGTGCGCGAAGCCGAGTACCGAGGCAGTCGCAAACCCCGACGCTGCGAGCGGCAGCGCGACACTGCGGAATCGGTCGAACGGGCTTGCACCGAGGGTCGCCGCCGTCTCGAGTTGACCGGATGGAATCGCCTCGAATGCGTCCTTCAGCGGGTTGACGACAAACGGTGCCGAGAAAATCACCGAACCGATCACCAGGCCGGTGAAGCTGAAGACGAGCCGCAGGTCGAACAGGTGCAACATCGGTGCCAGCGGGCCGCGCGGGCCGAGCAGCAGCAGCAGGTAGAAGCCGAGCACCGTCGGCGGCAGCACGAGTGGCAGCGTCACCAGCGTCTCGACCAGCGGCCTCAACGCAGAACGGGTGCGGGCCAGCCACCAAGCGAGAGGCGTGCCGAGCAGCAACAGCACCAGCGTGGTCGTCAGCGCGAGCCGCAGGCTCAACCAGAATGGCAGCAGGTCCATGGCGCCGTGAATCTCCGCGGGTCTTGCTCAGCGCGGCGTCAGTGCGTAGCCGGCGGCCACGATGATGCGCCCCGCCGCGTCGGAGCGCAGGAACTCGAGCCAGTCGTGCGCCACTGGATTCGGCCTGGATTCCTTGACCTGGATCGCCTGCTGCTCGATCGGTGCGTGCAGCGCCGGATCGACGGCGAAAATCTCGTGCGTGATGCTGGTACCGGAGCTCGCCTCGTAGTCCATCACCTGCGACAGCGCGATGAACCCGGCGTCCGCCGCACCGCTCGCGACGAACTGGAAGGCCTGCGCCGCATTCCCGCCCTTGACGATCCGCAGCCGCCCCGAGGGTTCAATGCCGAGCGCGCGCAGCGTTTCGAGCGCGGCGGCGCCGTAGGGCGCCGAGTCTGGATTCGCGATCGCGAGCGTGCGCACCGTCCCGCCGGACAGGATCGACCGCAGGTCCTCGCCACTGCCGTGGCCGGGCGCCCACAGCACCAGTCGGCCGATCGCATACGTGAAGCGGGACCCCGCAACGGCGAGCCCCTCGACCTCGAGTCGTTCGGCGCGCCGGCGGTCGGCGGACAGGAACACGTCGAATGGCGCGCCCTGTGCGACCTGCGATGCGAGCAGGCCGCTCGCGCCCGGCGTCAGCACGCATCGCCCGGAGCGCCCGGTGAAAAACGCCCGGCAGAGTCGCCCCGCGGTCTGCGAGAAACTCGACGCGACCGCGACCCTCAACACGCCGGCGTCGCCGGCGGCGGTCTCCGCGCGCGACTGCACGGCCAGCAGGACCAGTACGGCGACGCATGTCGCGGCCAGGGAAACCTGCTGCTGCATTCGGATCGCCCCACCCCTTGCCCTGGACTCGCGAGACCAGGGCTCATCTTATGGGATCTCCAGCCGGCCCAGGAACGTGCGTGGATCGGCGCCTTTTCGTGACGCGCGTCACCGTCCGGCTCCCGCGCGGCGCAGGAAGGTCCAGCGCGGGCTAGTTTTGCCACGTCGCCGCCACGCGCGGCGCCATGGCAAGGAGACTTCCATGAACGTCTCGACACGCAGCCTCGGCCGTCGTGCCGGCCGGAACTTCCTCCGCTGCATGCTTGTGTCTGCCCTTGCGCTGCCCTGCGCCGCGCTCGCTGCGCCACCGCCGCAGGCGCCCGCGCACGGCTGGCGGGCGAAGCACGAGTCCGGCTACACGGGTTACAGCGGCCAGGCCTGGGTGAATGACTACGGCGTCCGCTCGGGCCGCTGCGATCGCGAACAGGTCGGCGCGCTGCTCGGCGGCATTGCCGGCGGCGCCATCGGCGCGGAGGCGGGCAAGGACGGCGGCCGTACCGTCGCGATCGCGATCGGCACCGTGATCGGGGCCGCCATCGGCGCCGAGATCGGGCGCGGCATGGACCAGTCTGATCGCGCCTGCGCGGGTCACGCGCTGGAACTCGCGGGACCCGGGCAGAGCGTCACCTGGCTGAATCCAGGCAGCGGCGTCACCTACCGGCTTACGCCGGTCGATCGCGAACCTTCGCCCGATGGCTGCCGGAAATTCCGCCTGACCGCAACGGGTGCCTTCGGACTGAGCGAAGGACGGGCAAAGGCCTGCCCCGGCATGGACGGCATCTGGTCGCTCGCGCCAGAGGCTACGCTGACGCGCCGCTGAAACCGGTCGCTGGCGGAGCACGTGCCACCAGCAGGAAGCGCCTGCGGCGGTCGACGGATCTCGCGCGGGTCGTCTGTCGGCGCGAAGTGCCCGCTACGAGCCCCGCGCTGCCTGCACGTCACTCAGCACGCGGCGGACGCTGTCGCTGGCAAAGATTTCGACGAGCGAGCAACTCATCTTGCGCTGCCAGTTCGGGTACTCGTCGCTGGTTCCCGGCACGTTCACCGGTTCCGTCATTCCGACGAGGTCCTCGATCTGCAGCGCCACCAGCGCCGAGGCGCTGCGCGCCAGGTAAACGTGCATCGCGTGGCACAACGCAGCGCACTGCTGCTCGCCATTCGCCGCGGATGGCGCAAGTCCGGCGGATTCCAGCGCATTGAGCAGGGCCTGGCGGTCGTTCACACGTTCGTTCTCCACGTGCAGACGGACCTCCTCGCTCGGGTAGAGCGCCAGGCGCTCACGCAGCTCGATGTCGTTGCCCGACCAGTAGCCGGCAAAAGTTGGCAGGTCATGGGTGGTCGCGGTCGCGATCGCGCGTCTCGGGTACTCTTCGGGCCGGAGGAAACGGCCGTCCCAATGCTTCTCGAACAGCAGAACGCGATACGAGTAGACGTTACGCGCGGCCATCTCGTGACGCACCTCGCCGGGAACCGTCCCGAGGTCTTCACCGACCACCAGGCACGAGCGTCGCTCGCTCTCGAGCGCGAGAACCGACATCAGGTCGTCGAGCGGATAGTGCACGTAGCCGCCGTCGGTGGCGCCGCGGCCGACCGGCACCCACCACTGCCGATAGAGCGCCATGATGTGATCGAGCCGCAGCGCCCCGAAATGCCGCATGTTGGCGGCGATCAGATCGCGGAACGGGCGGTATCCCTCAGCCTTCAGCACGTTCGGGTCCTGCGGCGGAATCCCCCAGTCCTGTCCCTTCATGGCCAGCGCATCCGGAGGCGCACCGACCCCGGCACTCCTGCGGTAGAGCGCCTGGTCGGACCAGGTCTCGGATCCGCTCGGATTCACGCCTACCGCGTAGTCGCCATACAGGCCGATCGCCATGCCGAGCTCGCGCGCCAGTCGCTGCACCGCACCGAGTTGCTCCTCGGCGACCCATTGCAGCCACTGATGAAATCCGACTTCGCGGGAATGCGTCTCCTCGAATGCACGCACACCCGGTTGCGAAGGGTCGCCCAGTTCAGCCGGCCACACCGGCCAGCCCCAGTAGCGGCCCGGATCCCGCGCGCGCAGGTACTCGTCGATCGCGTCGTGCAGCGCGTGAATGCGCAGTGGCTCGCCGCGCCCGGCCATGTAGGCGCGGAATTCCCCGGCCCGGCCGGTTCCGCGTTCGACGTGTTCGCGCAGGAAGTGTTCGTAGAGCGTCCGCAGCAGCGGCAGTTTGATTGCGGCCACTCCCGGATAGTCGACGTTTGCCGTCCCGCGCAGCCGCGCGAGCCCGGCCTGGAATTCAGGCGCCGCCACGCTGGCCCGCGCGCCGGAGCAGTCGGCGAATTCCGGCACGCGTTCAACCGCGATATAGAAGACATTCAGGAAGTGGCGTGAAGACGGGCTGTAGGGGCTGAAGTGCCAGGGGTTGGCCGGAAACAGCGCATGCAGCGGGTTCAGCGCAATGAACGACGCGCCCGATGACGCGAATCCGCGCACAGCCTGCTCGAGGTCGGCGAAATCGCCGATGCCCCAGTTTTCGCTCGAACGCAGCGTGTAGAGCTGCGCGGCCACTCCCCACAGCCGCCGGCCTTCGTGCAGGGCTGGCGGCTCCATGCAGGCGGCCGGAGCCACGATCAGCGCACATTCCGCCTCGGCGCCACCCTCGAGAGTCGCGCGCAGCGAATGGTAGCCGTGCGCGATGTCGGTGGGCAACGACAGCTCGCGCCGTGTATGCGCCAGCCCGTCCAGGTCGCCGCGCTCGATTTCAGGCAGCTCGCCGCTGCTCACGCGGCCCGCAACCTGTCCGCCACTCTCGAGGACGATTCGCCAGTCGAGCGCGCGACCGATATCCCCGTCGGCCATCGCCACCTTGATCGACGATCTCCCCGGGCGGACTACTGCCACCTCCGGGAGCAGCGAGCGCCAGCGCGCCGCTTCGCGCTCGTGCTGCATGCGCTCGATTTCGCCGACGTCATCCGTGGGGCAGCCCATCGCCGCGAGGATCGCCCTGCGAGTCTCCTCGGTGATCGGCGTCGGCTCGCCGCGATAGTTCTCGTAGGCGCCTCCGATGCCGCACTGCTGCGAAAGCTTGTCGAACATGGAATCAGGCATTGCAGGGGCCCAGGCACGGGGGCCGCGACGGTGCCTGACGGGATCGTGAGCCGCAAGTATCCGGCATCTTCTATTTCACCTGCGACTCGAGCAGCACCGTGGACCTGTGCGCCATGTGCAGCAGTTGTCCGCTGGCAAGCGAACGCGGCTCACCGCCGGACCAGTCGCTCCCGGTGTCGAACACCAGGCGCCACGTGGAACCCTCGGGTGGCGACGGAAGCGTCATGTCGATCGGGGATTCGCCGGCATTGAATGCCACCAGCAGGTCGCCCCGGTCGCTGTTGCCCGCCGGCACTCCGTTCATGTGCACCGCGATCGAACGCAACTCGGGGTCCTGCCAGTCGGCATCGGTGAGTTCCCGCCCCGACCGGTGCAGCCATGTGACGTCTTTCGCGTGCGTGCCGCGGCGCGCACCCTTCAGAAAGGTGTCACGACGAAGCCAGAGCCGCGAGCGTCGCAGGTCGATCAGCATCTGCACGAAGCGCAGTCGCCCCGCGTTCTTTTCCGGAAGGCCCCAGTCGAGCCAGGAGATCTCGTTGTCCTGGCAATAAGCGTTGTTGTTGCCGCGCTGGGTGTGCCCGAACTCATCGCCGGCCAGCAGCATCGGCACGCCCTGCGAGAGAAACAGCGTGGCGAGCAGGTTGGCGGCCTGTCGCGAGCGCAGTTCGAGTACGCCGCGTTCGTCGGTTGGGCCTTCCGTGCCGCAGTTCCAGCTCAGGTTTTGGGAATGGCCGTCAGCGCCGTTCTCCAGGTTGGCCTCGTTGTGGCGATGGTTGTAGGAAACCGTGTCCTCGAGCGTGAATCCGTCGTGCGCCGCGATGAAGTTGACGCTGGCGGTGGGCTTGCGCGCGTGCTGGCGGAACAGGTCGCTCGAACCGGCGAAGCGCTCCGCGAACGCGCCGAGCGATCCTCGATCGCCGCGCCAGAATGCGCGCATCGTGTCGCGATAGCGGTCGTTCCACTCGGACCATCCAGCCGGGAAGTGACCGAGTTGGTAACCGCCCGGACCGACGTCCCAGGGTTCGGCAATGAGCTTCACGTATGCAAGCACCGGATCCGAGCGCAGCGCCGCGAAAAAAGGCGCATTGCTGCTGTAGCCGCCACTGTCGCGCCCAACCACCGGCGCGAGGTCGAAACGGAATCCGTCCACGCGCATCTCGGTGGTCCAATAGCGCAGGCAATCGAGCACCAGCGAACGCACTTCGGGGTTGTCGAACTTCACCGTGTTGCCGCAGCCGGTGAAGTTCTTGTAGTGGGCCAGGTCATGCGGGAACAGCCGGTAATACAGCGCGTTGTCGAAGCCGCGCAGGCCGAGCGTCGGACCCAGCTCGTTGCCTTCGGCCGTGTGGTTGAACACCACGTCCATCACGACCTCGAGGCCGGCGGCATGCAGCGCCCGCACCATGGTCTTGAACTCGGCGACAGGGTCGTCGACCGCGTAGCGCGCGTCCGGCGCAAACCATGCCAGCGGGTTGTAGCCCCAGTAGTTCGAGAGACCGCGCGCGACCAGGAACTGCTCGGACGCGAAAGCCTGGCAGGGCATCAGCTCCACCGTCGTGACGCCGAGGCGCTTCAGGTGATCGAGCACCGCGGGCTCTGCGAGCCCCAGGTACTTCCCCCGCAGGCGTTCCGGCACGGCCGGATGGCGCTGCGTGAATCCCTTCACGTGCAACTCGTAGATGATCGTGTCGCGCCACGGGACATTCGGCGAGCGAGCGTTGCCCCAGTCGAACGTTGGATCCACGACCCGGCATTTCGGTACGTGGGCGGCACTGTCGCCGCGATCCGGGACACCGTCGTTGCCTGGGGTTGCGCCGTTCAGCGACGGGTGCCAGTCGATGTCTCCCGCCAGCGCGGCCGCGCAGGGATCGATCAGCAGCTTTGCGGGATTGAAGCGATGGCCCAGCGCTGGCTCGTAGGGTCCGTGCACCCTGTATCCGTAAAGCGTGCCAGGGCCTCCGTATTGGGCGGGCAGGAAGCCGTGCCACACGTCGCCAGTACGGGACGGCAGCGCGAGGCGCGCGATCTCGACCCGCCCGGAGGCGTCGAACAGGCAAAGCTCCACGCGCGTCGCGCTGGTGGACAGCACCGCGAAGTTGGTGCCGCGCCCGGTCCAGCTGGCGCCGAGCGGCTGCGCCGAGCCCGGCTCGAGGGCCGGCTGCTCGCGGGACGCGTCGGGCTGCGAATCCGGCATCAGGTCAGCGCTCCCCGACAGGTTGCGACGCGCATCCGCAGCACCTGCGTCAGCGATCGGGACGGAAGAAAACCGCCGCGAGCGGCGGCAGGCTGACGCGCAGGCGGAACGGGTGATCGTTGACCCGATGCTTGTCAGCGCCCACGTGCTCCTGTCGGCTGTAGCCGGCGCCGCCGTAGCGAACCGCGTCGCTGTCGAGGATCCTGCAGTACGTACCACCCTCGGGCACTCCGATCCAGTAGTCGTCGCGGGGCACCGGCGTCGCATTGAACACGCAGACGATCGGCGGAATATCCGGCCGCGCAGGATCCCGGCGCAGGAACGCGAACACGCTCTCATTCGCGTTGTGCAGGTCGATCCATGCGAATCCGGCGGGATCCGCGTCGCCTGCGTGCAGCGCAGCGAGGTCTGCATACATGCGATTCAGGTCGCGATTCAGGTCCAGCAGTGCACGGTGCCGCGGGTCGTCGAGCAGGTACCAGTCCAGCGAGTCCTCGTCGCGCCACTCGCGCAGCTGCCCGAACTCCGAACCCATGAACAGCAGCTTCTTGCCCGGGTGCGCGGTCATGTAGGCGCGCAGCAGCCGGTAGTTCGCGCGTTTCTGCCACTCGTCACCCGGCATCTTGCCGAGCAGCGAACCCTTGCCGTGCACGACCTCGTCGTGCGAAACAGGCAGCATGAACTTCTCCGACCACGCATACATGAACGAGAACGTCACGAGCTGGTGCTGGAAGCGCCGGTGCACCGGGTCCATTTCCATGTAGCGCAGCGTGTCGTTCATCCAGCCCATGTTCCACTTGAAATGGAAGCCAAGGCCGCCGAGGTGCGCGGGCTGCGTGACGCCCGGGAAGGCGGTCGACTCCTCGGCAATCGTCATCGCGCCCGGGTGATAGTGGCCGACGGCGACGTTCAGGTGCCGCAGGAAATCAATGGCCTCCAGGTTCTCGCGGCCACCGTGGCGGTTCGGTAGCCACTCTCCAGGCTTGCGGCTGTAGTCGAGGTAAAGCATCGAGGCCACGGCGTCCACGCGCAGCCCGTCCACGTGGTAGCAGTCGAGCCAGTAGAGCGCATTCGCGACCAGGAAATTGCGGACCTCGTGGCGGCCGTAGTTGAAGATCTTCGTGCCCCAGTCCGAGTGCTCGCCGAGGCGCGGGTCGGCGTGTTCGTACAGCGCGGTGCCGTCGAATTCCGCGAGGCCGTGGTCGTCGCGCGGAAAGTGCGCGGGCACCCAGTCGAGGATCACGCCGATGCCGGCCTGGTGGCAGCGATTCACGAAATGCATGAAATCCTGCGGCGACCCGAATCGCGACGAAGGTGCGTAGTAACCGACGACCTGGTAACCCCACGAGCCGTCGAATGGATGCTCGGCCACGCCCATCAGCTCGACGTGGGTGAATCCCAGGTCACTGACGTACGGAATCAGCTCGTCGGCAAGCTCGCGCCAGCTCGGGAACGGCGGATTGCGGTCGTGGCGACGGCGCCATGATCCCGGATGCAGCTCGTAGATGTTGATCGGCTGCGTCGGGTGATTCGCGCGGCGGCGAGCCTCCATCCACTCGCTGTCATGCCACTCGTGGCCGTCCAGCGAGGCGACCACCGAGCAGTTCCCGGGACGCAGCTGCATCGCAAAGCCGTAGGGGTCGGACTTGAGCAGTGTGCGGCCGCCATGGGCGCGCAGTTCGAACTTGTACTCGGTGCCCGGCCCGACGTCGGGAATGAAAAGTTCCCAGATCCCCGAGCTGCCGCGCATCTGCATCGCGTGCCGGCGGCCATCCCAGAGATTGAACGGCCCGACGACGCTCACCCGCTCCGCATTCGGCGCCCATACGGCGAACAACGTGCCGGCCAGGCCGTCGAGCACGGACGGGTGCGCACCGAGCTTGTGATAGATGGCGTGGTGGTTGCCCTCTCCGAACAGGTGCAGGTCGAAGTCGGAGAGTTGCGGCGAAAAATAGTAGGCGTCGTGCTTCTCGAGTTCGACGCCGTTGCGGTACCTGATCCTGAGGCGGTAGGGGGACAACGGACGCCGATGCGGCACCCGACCCTCGAACAGGCCGGCGTCGTGCACGCGCTTCAGGGCGTTGGCAGTACCGTCCTCCCAGAGGACCTCGACGCGCTCCGCGTCGGGCTCGAGCACCCGCACCATGCATGCAGGCAGGTCGTTGCGCCGCGAAATCTCGTGGTAGCCGAGCAGTGAGCGAGGCTCGGGATGCCGCGCCTGAACAAGCGCGTCGATTTCCTGGGTCGTCAGCTTCTGCCGGGTCGTCACGGCCTCAGTCTAGCGGAAAAGGGGACATTCTCCTTTTCGGAGGGGACATTCTCCTTTTTCCAGTGCGCTGTCAGACACGGCAAGGCAGCAGAAACAGAAAAAGGAGAATGTCCCCTCCGAAAAGGAGAATGTCCCCTCCGAAACCTACATCACCGGCTTGATGCGCCAGATGCGTTCCGCGTATTCGCGGATGCTGCGATCGCTGGAAAATATTCCCATTCCCACGGTGTTCAGCACCGCGCGGCGGGTCCACTCCTCCGGCCGGAGGTAGAGATCGTCCACCGCGTCCTGCGCGGAGCAGTAGGCGTCGAAGTCCGCGAGGACGAAGAACGGCTCCCCTTCGCTCAGCACCCGATCCACGACTGGCTTGCCGTCGGCCAGGTTTCCCGGCGTGAAGAACCCGGCGTCGATCATCGACAGTGTCTTCTCGAGCTCCGGATTCGCGGCTGCCACCGCCGAAGGCGAATAACCGCGCCTGCGATGCTCTGCGACCTCGCCGGCCGTCAGCCCGAAGATGAACATGTTGTCGGCGCCCACCTGCTCGCGAATCTCGATGTTGGCCCCGTCGAGCGTGCCGATGGTGAGCGCGCCGTTCAGCGCCAGCTTCATGTTGCCCGTGCCCGAGGCTTCCATGCCCGCGGTCGAGATCTGTTCCGAGAGGTCCGCCGCAGGCATGATGCGTTGCGCGAGCGAAACGTCGTAGTCCGGCAGGAACGCGACCTTGAGCCGCTCGCCGACGGCGCGGTCGTTATTCACGACCTGCGCGACGTTGTTGATCAGCTTGATGATGCCCTTCGCCATCGTGTAGCCGGGCGCGGCCTTGCCCGCGAACACCACCGTGCGCGGCACGATGGGCGCATCCGGATTGGCGCGGATGCGGTTGTAGCGCGTCACCACGTACAGCAGGTTCAGCAGCTGCCGCTTGTACTCGTGGATCCGCTTCACCTGCACGTCGAACAGCGAGGCCGGGTCCACCTCGATGCCGATCCGTCGCTGGATCGTCTCGGCGAGGCGAACCTTGTTATCGGACTTGATCGCTGCAAATCGCTCGCAGAAACCCGCGTCGTCTGCTGCGAAACGCAGCCGCTCCAGTTCCTCGAGGTCGTTCTCCCATGAATTCCCGAGGCGCTCAGTGAGCAGCGCAGCGAGCCCGGGATTGGACTGCTTCAACCAGCGTCGCACGGCGATGCCGTTGGTCACGTTGGTGAAGCGGCCGCGATACAAATCCGCGTAATCCCTGAAGATCGTCTGCTGCATAAGCTCGGAGTGCAGCTTCGCAACGCCGTTGACCGTGTGGCTCGCGACCACCGCGAGGTGCGCCATGCGCACCGTCCGCCCATTGCCTTCGTCGATCAGCGACATGCGCTGGCGGCGGTCGTTGTCCTGCGGATAGCGCGCCGATATTTCGTCGAGAAGCGCGCGGTTCACGAGGTAGATGATCTGCAGGTGGCGGGGCAGGATGCGCTCGAAGAACGACACCGGCCACACTTCGAGCGCCTCGGGCAGCAGCGTGTGGTTGGTGTAGGAAAACACCCGGCGCGTCAGGTCCCAGGCGCGCGCCCATTCCATTTCGTGCTCGTCCACCAGCAGGCGCATCAGCTCCGGTATCGCCAGCGCGGGGTGGGTATCGTTCAACTGGATCGCCACCGAGTCAGGCAGCGACTCGAGCGGGCGACCCTCGGCGAGGTGCTGCGCCAGCATGTCCTGCAGGCTCGCGCTGACGAAAAAGTACTGCTGCTTGAAGCGCAGTTCCTTGCCCTGCGGCGTCGTGTCGTCCGGGTAGAGGACGCGCGACACGTTCTTGGCTTCGACGTTCTCGGCCGAGGCTTCCGCGTGCCGACCGGCATTGAAGGTCTCGACGTCGAACGGCGCGATTGCACGACCCGTCCACAGCCGCAGGTGATTCACGGTCTGGCTGCGATTGCCCGGGATCAGCAGGTCGTAGCCCGCCGCCCAGATGTTCTTGGTATCGACCCACCGGTAGCGGGTCGTGCCCTGCGGGTCCTGCGTCGCGACGCAGCGGCCGCCGAAGCGGATCACGTAGCGCGCGTCGTCGCGCGGGATTTCCCATGGGTTGTGCTGCCTGAGCCAGCTCGACGCGCTCTCGCGCTGCCGCCCGTCCTCGTCGATCGCCTGCGTGAAGATTCCGTAGTCGTAGCGGATGCCGTACCCGACGGCCGGGTACTGCAACGTGGCCAGCGAGTCGAGGAAGCAGGCGGCCAGTCGCCCCAGGCCACCGTTGCCCAGGCCCGGATCGATCTCCTCCCCTGCGACGCGATCAAGGTCGAATCCGAGCTCGGCGAGCGTGTCGCGGGCCTCATTCACCAGTTCGCCGTCGAGCGCGGACAATCCGTTCACCAGCGTCCGTCCGAGCAGGAACTCAACCGACAGGTAACAGACGCGCTTGACGCCCGCCTGCGACACGCGGCGCTGGGTCGCGAGCCAGCGCACCGCGAGTTCCTCGCGCACGGCGAGCGACAGCGCGTCGTAGATGTCGCGCTGCGTCGCGGTGTCGGGATGCTTGCCCAGCGAGCGCGTCAGGCGGTCGAGCAGCACCACACGCAGCGTGCCGGGAGCGAGGCTGATGCCGTTCAGCAGGGAGCTGCTTGTCACTGTGGCGCGGTCCCGTTGCGCTTGAGGCCGGGGCAACCCGCTCAGGGCGCGGTCAATGTCCGCTCGGACTCGATGCGCCACGAATCGCCGTCGCGCACCAGCGTGAGTTCGCGGTGCACCTGCTCCTTGCCGAACACCTGGATGAACGTGACGACCTGGCGCTTCTCGCCATCCTTGGTGACCACGAGGTTCAGCAGCGTCGGCGACGGCACGGGACCGGTCGCGACCTGCTGCTCGCGCTCGGTGAGGAAAGCCGCCGAGCCGCCCTTGCCGGACGCCTCGAACGACGGCGCGTAGGCCTGCATGACGACATCGGGCCTGCGCTGTGCCCAGGCCGCACCCCAGTCACGGACCACGGCCTCCGGCGACCCCGGTTCCGCCGGCGGGCGGGCGAAGAACTGCGGCGGATAGTCGAGGCAGCGCGGCTCGGGGTCGAGCCTGTAGGGGTCAGGCGCGGCCGGCGGAAGCACGATCGGCGCAATGCGTTCGCTGCCGAACACGCCCGGGGGAAGGTTCAGCAGCGGACGTTCCTGGGCTTTCAGGTACGCGTCACTGCCGCCACAGGAGTTCGTGCTCGCACAGCCCGCCAGGACGAGCAGTGAGAGCGCGGGCAGGAACAGCCGCAGCGGGGTGGGGCGCATCGGGACTACCGGGGGACCATGCAGGAGGCGCGCATTGTACAGCCCCCGGCCCCAGGGTGCGGAGTCCTGCGCGACGGCCACCGCGACTGCCCGAGCCGTTGCCGCCCGGCTACCGGCGCGAGCGCCGCACCTCGACCCGGTCCAGTTCCCACAGGTGCACCGGCGCGCCTCGCCGAACGAACATGCCGGAGCCTGCGTTTATGAAGTCGTGGGCAAGCCGCTTCCGGTACCACTCGCCGGGCCTCAGGTTGACGTTGCGGTCGGTGGTCTGCTGGTCGCAGTACAGTTCCCAGTCCTTGCTGGTCAGGACGCCGAAATGCAGGACCCCGGCGCAGAGCCGACCGAGATTGCGGATGGCGGCGGCCGCCTCGCGTGAGGTCAGGTACTGGAGGACGTCGTAGCAAATCACGAGGTCAAAGGTCCGGCCAGGGTCGAAGGTGGCGGCGGAGCCCTGCTCCCAGCCATGGCGCTCGCAGAGATAGCCGCTCGCCTCGAGCCCGACGTACCGGGCCCGCGGGAAACGCTCGAGCAGCTGTCTGCGCATCAGCCCGAGCCCGCAGCCCACGTCCAGGATTGAGCGAACCGGGAGCTCGCCGTGGCGCACGAAGGCCGCGACGTGCTCGGCCCTGCGTTGCATCTCGATCCGGGTCACAACCCGGGTGCGCGGATTGAAGTAGTGACGCCGGTAGAACTCCGGGCCGAAGCGCTCTGTTGGTCCAGTCTTCATCCGGAAAGTTTATCTGAATGGAAACAGCTGATTCACCTTTGACATCCGCTACCTAGTCAAATTTATTTATGTAATTGATCGACGCCCCTGGCGGCACCGCTGCGGCGAGTCTGCGCGATGGCACGGTGGAGACCGGGTGGCGCCGCCGCTGCACATGACCCATCGGCATTGAGTCCGGCGACTGGCGCCCCAACTTCAGGTCCATTGGCCGGATACCCCGGACGAGGCACACGATGAACACGAACGACAGCGAACAGACTTCGGCATCACCGGCTGCGGGCACGGGCGCTGGCGCGCCGAGCCTGCCCGAAGACATGCTGATTATCCTGCCGGTGCGCAATCTCGTCCTGTTCCCGGGCGTGATGCTGCCGGTGGCCATCAAGCGTGAGAAGACCGTCGCCGGCGCCGAGGAAGCGGTCCGGGCTGAGACCAAGGTCGGGTTCCTGCTGCAGAAGGCCCCGGAAACCGAGGATCCCGGGTTCGACGACCTGCACCGCGTCGGTACCGTTGCGTCCGTGGTTCGATTTGTCACGACGCCCGACGGGACCCGCCACCTGGTCTGCCAGGGCGAGCGGCGCTTCCGGGTACTCGACCATGTCTCGGGCTTCCCGTACCTGGTCGCGCGGGTCGAGTACCTTCCCGACACCGGGTCCCACCACCCCGAGGTGGAGGCACGGACCCTGTACCTGAAGCAGAAGGCAGTCGAGGCCATCTCGCTGCTGCCCCAGGCCCCGGCCGAGCTGGCCAACGCCGTGCAGGCCATGGAGTCGCCCTCGGCACTCGCGGACATGATCGCGAGCTTCCTGGACGTGGGCCCGCGCGACAAGCAGTCACTGCTGGAGATCGCGGACGTCCGCGACCGGCTCGAAGCCGTCTCGGACCACCTCAACCGACGGGTAGAGGTGCTGAAGCTGTCGCGCCAGATCGAGCAGCAGACCAAGGATGCGATCGACGACCGGCAGCGCGAGATTCTGCTTCGCGAGCAGATGCGCCAGATCCAGAAAGAGCTGGGCGACAGCGAAGGCGGCGACGTGGCCGAGCTGGACGAGGCCATCACGAAGGCGGGCATGCCGCAGGAGATCGAGGAACACGCACGCAAGGAGTTGAAGCGCCTCGAGCGCATGAACGAGGCGAGCGGCGAGTACTCGATGGCGCGTACCTACCTGGACACGCTGATCGCGATGCCGTGGTCGAAGCTCGACGAAGAGTCGATCGACATCCAGCGTGCACGCGGCATCCTCGATGCCGACCACTACGGCCTCGACCGGATCAAGAGGCGCATCGTCGAGTACCTGGCCGTTCGGAAGCTGAATCCCCAGGGCCGCAGCCCCATCCTGTGCTTCGTGGGCCCGCCGGGTGTGGGCAAGACCTCGCTGGGCCAGAGCATCGCGCGGGCGCTGGGCCTCAAGTTCCAGCGCACCAGCCTGGGCGGCGTGCACGACGAGGCCGAGATCCGTGGCCACCGTCGCACGTATATCGGCGCGCTGCCAGGCAGTATCGCGCAGGCGCTCAAGAAGGCCGGCACACGGAACCCCGTGCTGATGCTCGACGAGATCGACAAGCTCGGCCGCGGCATCCAGGGCGACCCAGCTTCCGCCCTGCTCGAGGTGCTCGACCCGGAGCAAAACTCGACGTTCCGCGACAACTATCTTGGCGTCCCCTTCGATCTCTCCAAGGTGCTGTTCATTGCAACGGCGAACCAGCTGGACACGATCCCCGGGCCGCTACGCGACCGCATGGAAATCATCGAGCTCACCGGCTATACGGAAGAGGAGAAGGTCGAGATCGCGCGCCGCTACCTGGTGCGCCGCCAGCTCGAGGCCAATGGGCTGGCCGATGGACAGGCCGCGATCACGGACCAGGCGCTGTTGCGCATCGCGCGTGACTACACACGGGAAGCCGGATGCCGCAGTCTCGAGCGGGAAATCGGCGCCGTGTTGCGCAATGTCGCCGTCAGGGTCGCCGAGGGCAAGGCCACGGCGGTAAAGATCGACGCGGCCGACGTCGCGGAGATCCTCGGTGCTCCGCGTTTCGAGAACGAGGTGGCAATGCGCGTAAGCCTGCCGGGCGTGGCGACGGGACTCGCCTGGACGCCGGTCGGCGGCGACATCCTGTTCATCGAGGCGACGCGCGTGCCGGGCAAGGGCGCGCTGATCCTCACCGGGCAGCTCGGCGACGTGATGAAGGAGAGTGCGCAGGCCGCGCTCAGCCTGGTGAAGTCGCAATCCGAGGCGCTGGGGCTCGACCCGGCGCTGTTCGAGAAGAGCGACATCCACGTGCACGTTCCGGCGGGCGCGATCCCGAAGGACGGCCCGAGCGCCGGCGTGGCGATCTACACGGCGCTGGTCTCGCTGCTCACCAACCGCACGGTGCGCAACGACGTCGCGATGACCGGCGAGATCAGCCTGCGCGGGCTAGTGCTGCCGGTCGGCGGCATCAAGGAGAAGACCGTCGCCGCGCACCGCGCCGGGATACGTACCGTGCTGCTGCCGGCGCGCAACCGCAAGGACCTCGAGGACATCCCCGAGAGCGTCAAGCGGGACGTCGAGTTCGTGTGGCTGGAGCGCGTGGACGATGCCGTGGCGAATGCGATTGGCGGCGCGACGGTGGACAAGGCGGCCTGACGGCAGGCGGCCAGCAGGGCTGCCGGCGACTGGCCGGCAGCGCCCGCGCGCAGGAGGGCCGGGGTAGCCAGGCTACCCGCGACGAGCCAGGTACAGCCGATCGTCGAAACTCATCACCCACTGCGGCCGGTACACCACCGCCATCGCCATCACGAGCCCGTTGGCGAACGCCTCCCCGAAGCTCATGAACGGGAGCATGGCGAGATACTCGGGCCCGACGTGCCCCGGCTCCAGCGACCCGCTCAGGGCCAGCATGCCGAGTCGAACGAGTCCGGCGATGTTGAATGCCAGCGCCGAGCCGGCGAAGACCGTGATGAAGAAATAGATGAAGTAGTTGTGCGGCAGCTTTGAGTGCACAAGCTCGTGCAGCCAGGCGGTGGACAGCGCCGGCACGATGCCCGTGCTCAGCATACCCGCCTCGACCAGTATCAGCGGTTGGCGTGCCGGGCCCTGTCCGCCTCCGCCCGCAATCTCGCCTTGACCTTCGCGCCCTTCCTCTCGAGCCCCGGTCGCAGCATTTCCTGCAGCCATGGGAACGAGCGGGCGAGCTTTGCGAGCAGCAGCGTCGAGCGGGGCATGGCGCGCTCACGCTTGCGATCGATCGCGCAGGCGACGACCGCCTCGGCGACCTGCCCGGCCGTCAGGATCGGCTGTGAAAACACGAGGTCCGGCACATGGTCGAGATCGTCGAGCACGAATGGCGTAGAGATGGGCCCCGGCGACACCACGCACAGCGACACGCCGGTCCCACGAAGTTCCTCGCGAACCGCGAACGTGAATCCACGCAGCCCCCACTTCGACGCGCTGTAGGGCGCCTCGTGCGGCAGCGGCACGTGACCGGCGATGGACGCGACGTTGACTACGACTCCTTTGGTCTCCCTCAGATACGGCATCGCGAATCTCGTCAGCAGCATCGGCCCCTTGAGGCTCGTGTCGATCACGGCGGCGATCGCGTCGAGGTCCAGCGAGTCGAATTCACCCCTGGCATTGGCCGCCGCGTTGTTGACCAGCACGTCGATACGGCCGTATGCCGCAACCGTGCGATCGACAAGCGCCGCCAGGTCGGCGACGCGGCTCACGTCGGTCGGAACTGCAAGTCCATTGAGTTGACCGCCGAGTTGCTCGAGCTTTGATGCCGAGCGGGCAGCCAGGACAACTTTCGCGCCGAGCTTCGCAAACGCGCGTGCCGATGCTTCGCCCACTCCGGACGACGCGCCGGTGATGATCACGACCTTGCCGGCCAGCGGATTCACGCAGGAGGCCTCAGTTGCGCACTTGCCTCGGGTGAAATGCTCCTCAGGTGAAGGTCGTGCTGCGGGAAAGGTATCTCGATGCCGGCTTCCTTCAGTGCGTCGTGAATTCGCAAGGTGAGTGCACTCTTGGTCTCCACCCAGTCAGAGAAGTTATTGGTCCAGGCGCGTATGGCAAAGTCGAGGGAACTCGCGCCGAAACCCACGAACACGATGGCCGGAGCCGGTTCCACAGTCACGCCCGGCGTGGCCCCGGCGACTTCCTCGAGCAGCGCAAGCACGCGGTGTGGATCGCTGCCATAGGCGACGCCCACATTCACGTCCATCCGGCGATTGGTGTCGCTCAGCGTCCAGTTGATCAGCTTCTCCGAGAGCAGCGTGCCGTTCGGCACCACGACGTCCGCACCGTCGAAGGTCGCGAGAGTGGTCGCCCGCATGCCGATATTGCGAACCTTGCCCGAGGTGCCCGACACCTCGATGACGTCGCCGGGCTGGATCGGGCGTTCGAACATCAGGATCAGGCCGGAGACGAAGTTCTTCACCACGTCCTGCAGGCCGAAGCCGATGCCGACGCTCAGTGCGCCGACCACGAACGCAAGCTCGCTCACGCGGAATCCGGCCGCGGCAAGTGCGACCATGATTCCGGCTATCAGGACGCTGTAGTAGGAGAGCGTGGACACGCTGTTGCCGACGCCGCGCGGCAACTCCATCTTCGGCAGCACGTCGTCGCGCAGCACGACGCGGATGGTCTTCGCGAGCCAGAAAGCCACCCATAGCGAAGCCAGGAACAGCAGCACGCTGCCGAGCGTCAGCGATATCTGGCCGATTGCGATAGGGTAGGTGAGCACCGACCTGATCCATTGCGCGATCGGCCGGTAGACCCGGAACTCGTTGAGCAGGATGACGCCCCACGAGACCAGGGCTGCCACGTTCACCAGGCGGCCGACCGCCTGCAGCAGCGGCCCGGCATGCCGCTGCACGACGTTGAAGCGCGTCAGGCTTCGGCGCGCCAGCAGCAGCGCGACGATCGCGTTCAGCACCGATGCGCCCGCGTAGAGAGCAAGACCGAGGTAGCCGCTGGTCAGCACGGCGTCGGTCAGCATTTCGGCCAGCGACACGTTGCCCATCAGGTTGGCGACCAGCGCCGTCGCGAGTGCCGCCGCCGCCAGCCAGCCAAAAACGCGAACTATCTTGAGCTGCCTCGGCATCGCGGCATTCAGGCCGCGGTCATTTCGCCGTAGCAACAGCCACAGCACGGAGCCGAGCGTCAGCAGGCCGATCGTCAGCAGGTAGATCCGGTGCAGCAGCGGCACGGCCACAAAGATGAAGCTCAGCTGCGAGAGCAGGTAGAGCCCCGTGGCGATGTACGGCCAGGGCCCCAGCACCGTGAACACCTTTGCCGGCAGAAGACGCAGCACCGGTACCAGCGCCAGCAGCAGCGCCGCCTGGTGCCGAATGATCGGCGCATGCGGCTCCAGGAAAAGCACGCCGACCAGCACCACGACCAGCCACGACGATATGGGCCGCAACAGGGCCTGCACCGATGACTTCATCTCCGGGTCGTCGGAGACCAGCTTTCGCGTGCGTCGGCTGATCCAGATGATCAGCGGGAGCAGCAGCCACGCGCCGATGTTCAGCGCCTGCAGTTTTGCAGCGTACGCGGTGGAGTATTCCGCACCGAAGCTCCGCTCGATCTGCAGCCCCTGCCGTAGCGAGGTCAACCCGAGCGTGGACGGCTTACCGTCTGCCCAGGCCTCCCACAGCGGCGGCGAGTCGATCATGTAAAGGCGGCGGTCGATGTAGTCAATCGCGGACGCAACGGCCTTCGCACCGGAATCGATCTCCTGCCGCAAGGCATTGCCGCGTCGGGCGAGCTTCAACTGGTTGTCCAGCGGGCCCGACAGCGCCTGCTCCGCCACAGTGATCTCCGCGAGAACTGCATCGACGCGGTTGGCCAGGGCCGGCGGCAGGTCCCCGGCCGATCTCCGGGTCGCCTCCCAGACGGCTCGCTTGCTGGCGAGATCCGCTGCCGCCTCGGAATAGCGGGCAGTGACGCGCTGCAACTGCCCGCGCCACCCGGCGAGCTGGGTGTCGTAAAACATCCAGTGTCGCTCCAGGCTTTCCAGCCGGATGGCCGGAAGCAGTCTCAACTCGTCCTGCTTGAAGGAATCGGACAGCTTGAGAACGCTGGCGGCCAGGGCTTCGAGCTGAGGGACCAGCTTGCTCGCTGGATCGGGCTGTCGCGCCAGCGCCAGCTTCTCCTCGATGAAGCGCTCGTCGGTGTCAGCCTGCGCCAGGATATCGGCAGGGGCGATTGCCTCGACCACTGGAGCTGCCGGCGCGGCAGCTTCTGCCGAAGTCTTCGTGTCACCTTCGGGCGCGCCGGCGGCCTCGAAAGCGGCCAGCATCGACACGGTCAGCAACAGGAGGGCGATCAGGCGATGGGGACGTCGCATGGATGGCGATCCAGGGTCGGGGCTTGAGGAAACCGGCATTGTCGCATCAGGGGCCCCGGTCCGACACCGCGATCCTGCCGCGGCCCCTGCCCGGCGATCTGGCAGAATGCCGTGCCGCCTGCACCTGGGCGCCACGACACTCGCGACGGATATCCTGCAGATGCGCGACTTCATTGCCTCGATCCTGCACTGGTACCTCGGCGCCCTCGAACAGGGCGGGTACCTGCTCATCGCGCTGCTGATGGCGGCGGAAAGCTCTATCCTGCCGGTACCGAGCGAATTCGTCATCCCGCCGGCCGCCTACCTCGCCCACGCGCACGGCACGTTTTCGCTCACTGGCATCGTGATCGCGGGCACGGTGGGCTCGTGGATCGGGGCGAGCGCCATGTACTGGCTCTCGCGACTGCTCGGCCGGCCGCTGCTGATGCGTTACGGCCGCTATGTGATGATCACACCGGACAAGATCGAGAAGGCCGAGGCCTGGGCCGCGCACTTCGGGACGATGGGGGTGTTCATCTCGCGGATCCTGCCCGTGATCCGCCACTTGATTGGTATCCCGGCAGGCATAGTGCGCCTGAACTACTGGAAGTTTTCGCTGGCGACGATGGCCGGCTCTGCGCTCTGGTGCACCGTGCTGGTCTGGGTCGGCGTGACCGCAGGCAGGGACCAGGCGCTGATGGAGGGAAGCCTGCACCGCATCACGCTGTGGGGCGGCGGCCTGATGCTGTTCCTCTGGGGCCTCTACTACTACTTCGTGCATCGCCACATGCGCCGCCGCTGATTGCCAATGTCGGGCACGGGCCAGCGCCTGGAACGCAAGGGCCATGGGGCGGCCGGCGAACTCGCCTTGCCAGCGCGACGGGTAGACATTCGCGGGCGAGTGCGGGTCGACTATCGCGCCATTGCCGCGCTCGCACTGCCGCTGATGCTGAACAGCAGCGTGCAGGCCGTGATCGGACTGACGGACACCTGGTTCGTCGGCCACATCTCGACCACCGCGATGGCCGCCATGGCGTCCATCTACTGGCTGGTGTTTTTCTTCATCGTGCTGCTGGGCGGGATCGGGCTCGCGGTGCAGACCTTCGTCGCGCAGTCGGAAGGCAGCCGAAGGCGCTGGCGGGCAGCGCACGTCACCTGGGTGGCGCTGTGGGGCGCACTCGCGACCGCGCCAATATTCGTGGGCCTGGCCTGGTGCGGCGGCTGGCTGCTGGCGCCGTTCGGACTCGACGAGGAACTGAAGCGCCTGGCACTCGAGTTCTGGGTGCCGCGCATGCTCGGCGCTCCGATTGGAGTCGCACTGTGGGCTGTACTCGGGTTCTTCAACGGCATCTCACGACCGGGCGTTACGGTGATGACGACGGCGCTGGTCGCCGTCGTGAACGCGGCACTCAACCAGGTGTTCATATTTGAACTGGGCTGGGGCATCGCGGGATCCGCCTGGGCCACCAACGTAAGCATGGCCTTCGGTGTCGCATTTGCGCTGTGGATGTTCCTGCGTCCCGACCTGCGTCGGACATACAAGACGCACGTCACGTGGCGGCCTGATCTCTCGAACCTGCTCCGCGAATTCAGGCTGGGACTCCCGATGGGTGCGATGTACGCGGCCGACCTGTTCGGCATGGCGCTTTTCCAGCTCATGCAGGTGCGGCTCGGCGCGGCAGATGGCGCAACGACGCAGGTGGTGGTGATGCTGACCTCGGTCTCCTACCTCCCGGGAGTCGGCCTCGCTCTTGCCGGCACTACGCTGGTGGGCCAGGCGATCGGCGCCGGCGACCGTGAATGGGCTCGGCAGCTCGGCAACGCGGTGATCCGGATGACGGTCGTCTACATGGGCGTCGTGGGTGTCGCGCTCGCCGCGCTCGGGCCCTGGGTGATGCCGGCGTTCGTCACCACGGGGGATCCGCACGGTGCGGAGGTCGTGCGGCTGGGCTCGGTGCTGCTGTGGATCGCAGCCGGCTACCAGCTCTTCGACGGCCTCAACCTCGGCTCCGGGTTCGCGCTTCGCGGTGCGGGCGACGTCAGGTTTCCCGCGGCGATCTTCTTTGTCCTCGCCTGGGGCGTGTTCGTGCCGCTTGCATACATGCTGTCGTTTGCACCGGGACAAGGATGGTTCGACGGGCTGCCGCAGTTCGGCCTCGGTGCCGTGGGCGGCTGGCTCGCGATGCTCACCTACGTGGTACTGCTCGGCAGCGCGCTCTACCTGCGATGGCGCTCTGGCGCCTGGCGCCGGATACGCCTCTGAACGGCATCACGCACGCCAGTCGGTCAGTCCCTCGATATCACACAGCCGCGACCAGCTCGGTCGCGCTCGCATGAGTCCCGCAAACCTGTTGAGCGCCGGCCATTCCGTCGCGGGCCGGGGCATGTTGCGCGACCAGCGCATGTACATCAGCGCGAGCAGGTCGACGCCGGAAAACTCGGCGCCCAGCATGTATGGGCCATTGGCCGCGAGGTGCGCGTCCACCAGGGCCCACGAATCCTCGATCTTCCGGCGCAGCGCGTCGCGCACAGTCGGTGGGTGCTCCTCCGAACCGAGGTCTGGTGGATAAAACCAGTAGCGAAAGGTGGGCCCGAGCGCATTGGTGAAGAAGGCAATCCACTGGTACCAGTCCGCCCGCAGCGCGCTTCCTGCAGGCGGCGCGAGTCGCGCTTCAGGGTGACGCTCGGCAAGGATCATCAGCAGGGCGGCCGATTCGAAATACGGCTTGCCGTCGATTACCAGCGTCGGCACTTGCCCGCGCGGGTTCAGGCGCAGGTATTCGGCATCGTGCTGCGCGTCCTTGTCGAAGTCGACCTTCTTGAGTCGATGCGGTACGCCGATTTCGAGCAGAGCCAGGTGAACGACAATGCTGGCCGTACCAGGTGAGTAATAGAGCGTGTACACGTGATTTTTCCTCCGCTGCCTTCGTACTGCCTTCGTACTGCCGTGGCGTCTGCCTCAACCGGGAAGGTCGAAGACCAGCACTTCCGCATCCGCACCGTTGGACAGGCCAAGTCCTGTCGCATCGGTCAGCTTCAGCGCATCTCCGGCGGCCAATGCCTCGCCATTCACCGTCAACTTGCCACGTACCACGTGCACGTAGACACGGCGGCCGCTTGCGACCTCGAGACCACCGTGTTCGGCTCCATCGAAGAGTCCCGCGAACACCCGGGCATCCTGCCGTATCACGACAGAACCGTTCGCGCCGTCTGGCGACGCTACGAGCCGCAATCGACCGCGCTTCTCTTCCGTCGCGAAATTCCTCTGTTCATAACCAGGGTCTATACCGAGCACGTTCGGCTGGATCCAGATCTGCAGGAAGTGGACCGGCTCCTGCTGCGAATTGTTGAACTCACTGTGCTGTACGCCGCGGCCCGCACTCATGCGCTGAACGTCGCCTGGCCGGATGACGGAACTGGTACCGGTCGAATCCCTGTGCGCGAGTTCCCCCTCGAGCACATAGCTTACGATTTCCATGTCGCGGTGGCCGTGCGTGCTGAAGCCCGCGCCTGGCGCCACCCGATCTTCATTGATCACGCGCAGTGCCCCGAATTCGACGTGCTGCGGATCCCAGTAGTCCGCGAACGAGAAGGAATGGTAGGAACGAAGCCAGCCATGGTCCGCGTAGCCGCGGTCACTGGCACGTCGAATCTCGGTCATGTCGAATCTCCTTTTCAGCCTGACCGGAACATTAAACGTGAACTGATCGATAATAAAATGATAATTTTGGATAAAAACAATCGGTTCTATAGATGCTTAGATAAGCATTCAATGTTTACCGGCAGCGGCTCGCGTTGCCTGGACCGCGACCCCGCTTCGGACATAGGCGCTGCCGCGGCGCAGACGATCCCCGATGCATGGGGCGTGTTCACCTCATCGCCGGCCGTCGCGAACAGCACCGTGTACGCGGGCAGCATGGATGGGAACCTGTACGCGCTGGGTTAGTACGCCCGGCCCGTCTTTGCGCCATGCAAGGCACTTTGCACTAGAATGCCCGCCCGTTTCAGCTGAGACGCGAACGACGCCATGCCTACCTACGATTACCACTGCCCGGCCAATGGCCGGGTCATCGAGGTCAGCCACAAGATGGCCGAAACCGTCGGGACCTGGGACGACCTGTGCCGCAGGGCCGGTATCCCGCTCGATGGCACGCCCGGCAAGTCCAAGGTGGAACGCCTGATCACCGGCGGCAATGTGCTCACCGGCTCACTCGGCAGCAGCTACGAGCGCCCCTGCGACACGGGACCCTGCGGAACGCCGGTGTGTGGCGGTGGCGGCTGCTCGTTCGAATAGCGCGCCGGCGCCTGATCAGCGCTCGAGCGCCGTCCAACCATCAGCTACCGAGCGGCCATTACCTCCTTGTCGTCAGCTCCAAGAATTGGCTTCGTCTCTCTGGGCTGCCCCAAGGCGCTGGTGGATTCGGAACGCATCCTGACGCGGCTGCGCGCTGAAGGCTACGACGTAGTCGGCTCCTACGAGGACGCAAACCTCGTCGTTGTGAACACCTGCGGCTTCATCGACGACGCCATCCACGAGTCGCTCGAGGCCATCGGCGAGGCCGTCGCGCGCAATGGCAAGGTGATCGTGACCGGCTGCCTCGGCGCGAATCCCGCGATCATCACCGACCGCCACCCAAGCGTGCTCAAGGTCACCGGGCCGCACGCATATGAAGAGGTCATGACTGCGGTGCACGAGCAGCTTCCGCCGCTTCACGATCCGTTCGTGGACCTGGTGCCGCCGCAGGGCATTCGCCTTACGCCGCGCCACTATGCGTACCTGAAGATTTCGGAGGGCTGCAATCACCGCTGCACCTTCTGCATCATTCCATCGCTGCGCGGCGACCTGGCCAGCCGCCCGATCGGCGAGGTGATGCTCGAGGCCGAGCGCCTGGTGAAAGCCGGCGTGAAGGAACTTCTCGTAATCTCGCAGGACACGAGCGCCTATGGCGCAGACCTGAAGTACGCAACCGGGTTCTGGGGCGGCAAGCCGGTCAAGGCGCGGTTCACGGATCTCGCAAGATCGCTGGGGTCGCTGGGCGCGTGGGTGCGATTGCACTACGTCTATCCGTATCCCCACGTGGACGAAGTCATCCCGCTGATGGCAGAGGGCAAGGTCCTGCCCTACCTCGACATCCCCTTCCAGCACGGCAGCCCTCGGGTGCTCAGGCTGATGAAGCGGCCGGCGCACGCGGAAAATGCGCTGGCCCGTATCCGTGCCTGGCGCGAA
Organism: uncultured Gammaproteobacteria bacterium; assembly: GCA_963732375.1. Classification (GTDB taxonomy): domain Bacteria; phylum Pseudomonadota; class Gammaproteobacteria; order Steroidobacterales; family Steroidobacteraceae; genus RPQJ01. Next base: position 512,425 of record CAVSZE010000002.1, on the reverse strand, counting down.
ACCTGCCCGGACATCGCAATCCGCAGCACCTTCATCGTCGGCTTCCCTGGCGAAACCGAGGAGGACTTCCAGGTCCTGCTCGACTGGCTGCAGGAGGCGCGGCTCGATCGAGTCGGCTGTTTCAAGTACTCGCCGGTCAATGGTGCCGCAGCGAACGCGCTGGCCGATCACGTGCCCGAAGAAGTGAAGCAGGAACGCCACGACCGTTTCATGGAGCTTGCTGGCGCAATCAGCGCGGAGAAGCTCGCGGCGAAAGTCGGCCTCCGCATGCGCGTACTGGTGGATGCGGTTGGCGATGAAGGCGCCATAGCGCGCTCGACGGCCGACGCGCCCGAGATCGACGGCGTCGTGCGCATACTTGACGCGGGTTCGCTGTCGGCAGGTGACTGGGCCGATGTCGAGATAGTCTCGGCCGACGACTACGACCTGGGCGCCGTCGTCGTCGACTCACGCTAGCGGCCCTCGAAGCAGCTGCAGCGCCGACGACGCGTACACTGTCGCCTGGCTCCGCCGGCGCGTTCCATTTATCCCGAAACAAGTTCGACTGACAACGTGAAACGACTCGTCGCGATCCTGTTGCTGGCATTTTCCTGGCTGCCGTTCGACGCATACGCCCAGTCGACGGCAGCGTCATCCTCCACGGCTGGCGCTCCCTCCGCGATTCCCTCGGCAACGAATACTGACATCACCGCGGTAACCGCATCGGCGCCCGCCTCGTTGCGCGAAGCGATCCGCGAGCGTGTCGATCGCCTGCGCTACGACGCCGATCCGGGCGCACTGCTGCCCGTGGTGCGCGGTGCCCGTATCGTGCTCAGCGACGGCGTTGCACGTTATTACGAGTCTTCGCAGTTCGAGCCACAGTGGCAGGACCCGGCACGCCTTGACGCTCTCGTCGCCGCCGTCGCGGAACTCAAGTTTGACGGGCTCGAGCCCGTCGACTATCACATCGCAGAGTTGCAGGCGTTCCGCAGCGACCTGCGCGGTGGCAGGGTCCTGCCGCCGGCGGGGCAGGCGGACCTCGAGCTGCTTGCGACCGATTCGATGATGCTCGCGCTGTACCACCTCCACTTTGGCAAGGTGGACCCGGAAAAGCTCAGCACCGAGTGGAATTTCCCGCCACGGCCGCTCGACGTGCAGCAGGCGACCGAGGGCTTGAGGGAAGCGATCGCGGCCGGTGCGATCCGCGAGTCCTTCGAGAAGGCCCGGCCGCAGCACCCGTGGTACCAGCGCGGCCGCGAGAGGCTGCGGGAGTACTATTCAATGCGCGACGCCGGAGGCTGGTCGACGCTGGCCGCCGGACCGGTGCTGCGGCCAGGAGACAACGATCCGCGCGTGCCCGCGCTTCGGCAGCACCTCGCGGTTACCGGTGACCTGGGGTCGGCCGGTGGGACGGGCGCGGCGTCATCCGAGGCGCCGCTTCCGCCGTACGACACCACCTACGACGCGGAACTCGAAGCGGCCGTGAAACGCTTCCAGGATCGGCATGGAATCACCGCCGACGGTATCGTCGGCGCCGGCACGCTTGCCGCGCTCAACGTTCCCATCTCCGCGCGCATCGACCAGATCCGCGTCAACATGGAGCGCGCCCGCTGGGTGTTGCACGAGCTCAAGGGAGACTTCCTGCTGGTCGATGTCGCGGCCTTCGATGTTTCATGGTTCCGCAACGATGAGCCGGTGTGGACATCCAAGGTCATCGTCGGCCGCCCGTACCGCGAAACGCCGATCTTCAAGTCGCTGATCACCTACGTCGTGTTCAACCCGACCTGGACCATCCCATCCGGCATACTCGTGAAGGACAAGCTGCCGATCCTGAAGAAGGACCCGGGCTACCTGCAGCGCAACAACATCCGCGTGATCGACTCGAAAGGTCGCGAGGTTGACCCGTCTTCGGTCAACTGGAAGGCATACGGCGCCGGCCGGCTGCCGCCCTACCAGCTGCGACAGGACCCGGGCGACGACAACGCGCTCGGACTGGTCAAGATCATGTTCCCGAACCGGTACTCGGTGTACCTGCATGACACGCCGACCAAGTCGCTGTTCGACAAGGACGAGCGCACGTTCAGCTCAGGGTGCATCCGGGTACAGAAGGCGTTCGAGCTGGCGGAGCTCGTGCTGGACGATCCAGTGCGCTGGAACTCCGCTGCCATAGCGGACGTCGTGGCAGCGAAGGCGACGAAGACCGTCAATCTCACCACGCCCGTACCGGTGCTCATCCTCTATTGGACTGCGCAGCCGACGACGGACGGACGGGTGATTTTCAGGAACGACGTGTACGGACGCGACCCGCCGACGCTCGCGGCGCTGGATCGGCCGCTGCAGCCGAAACGTTGAGCGGCCAAAGCGGCCCGCATCCGCGGGCCGCAACGCGTACCGCGTCAGCCGTGGTGGTGGTGCCCGCCCGGCCCGTGCACGTGTCCGTGCTCGAGTTCTTCCTGGGTGGCCTCGCGCACTTCGACCACCTCGACGTCGAAGTTCAGCACTTCGCCGGCCAACGGGTGATTGCCGTCCACCGTCACCATGTCGCCGACGACGCGGGTGACCGTCACCACTCGCGCGTGGCCTTTCGAGGTCTGCGCGTGGAACTGCGTGCCCGGCTGCAGGTCGGCGCCACCGAAATGTCGGCGTGGCACCTGCTGCACCAGCGCGTCGTCGCGCACGCCGTAGCCGTCGGCTGGTTCGATGCGCGCCTTCAGCTTGTCACCGGCCTGCTTGCCGTTCAACGCGCTCTCGAGGCCCGAGATGATGTTGCCCTGCCCGTGCAGGTAGGCGAGCGGATCGCCGCCGGAGGAACTGTCGAGCACCTTGCCGGCCTCGTCAGTCAACGTGTAGTGGATGAGGACGACTTTGTCCTGTTCGATGAGCATGATGTACTCCTTTAGACGGCGCGGCCGTCCTTGAGGCGCAGCCATCCGCGGGCGACGCGATAGATGATCCAGATGCCGACGAGGAAGGCGCCGAGGATCCAGGTCACGATCCCGAGACCCATCAACAGCACCAGCGGCGCCGAGAACAGCCCGACCGTCAGGAACGCCAGCAGTGCGAACCAGAACGTACGCAGCTGCCAGCTGAAATGCGACTCGAGCCAGGTGCCCCGCGCGTCGTCGCGCTTCACGTAGTTCATGACCACGGCGATGATCGACGGGATGCCGAATACGAACTGCGTGACTATCGCCGCCCCTGTGAATACACCCATCAGCGCGCTCACGGTGTGCAGCGCGTACATCCAATGCGTGTAACTGACGAGCGACGGTGGAGGCCCGGCGGGCGCGGTGCCCGTTGTGGTATCGGTCATGCCTGGTTCCTTACTGGTCGGTGGGCGAGGCCAGCCCGCGCGCGGCGGCCGGCATATTGTGCGGGCAGTATCTCAAATTGTGCGGCGGCCGTAACCCGCCGACGGGCCCAACGGCCGTCCGCCCGGGCCCACATCGTAACTCCCCGCTGCCCTAAGCCGGGTTAAGCTACTGAGGCCCCTGGTATGCGGGGGCAACCCACGTGAGGTCTCACAGGCATGGCTGACGTCTTCGTTTCCTACGCTCGCAGCGACAAGGCGCGTGTGGCGCCGCTGGTGGCAGCGATCGAGGCGCAGGGCTGGTCGGTATGGTGGGACCCGGACATTGCAGCCGGCCAGGAGTTCGACCGCCAGATCGCCGCGGAGCTGAAGACCGCTGCCGCCGTGGTCGTAGTCTGGACGCCGAACTCGGTGGAGTCCCGCTGGGTACGCGGCGAGGCGCGCGATGCGGCCGACCGCGGTTTGCTGGTTCCGGTGCGTTTCGCCGGCGCCGAACTGCCGATCGACGTGCGTGCCATCCACACCACGGACCTCGACGGCTGGGGCGACGACCCGACGAGTCCGCTGGTCCAGGAGTTGCTGCGCGCGCTCGGCGCGCTGATCAATCGCCGTGGCGCGACGAAGTCGTCCGCCGCAAGTCCCGCCCCGGCGGTGGTTGCCGCGTCGCCGGCTCCTGCCTCGTCCGCCGCTCCCGCCGCCAATTCCATCTGCGTGCTCCCATTCTCCAACATGAGCGGCGATCCGGAACAGGAGTACTTCAGCGACGGGATCACCGAGGACATCATCACCGACCTGACCAAGGTTTCTGCGCTGTCCGTGGTCTCGCGCAACACGGCCTTCACCTTCAAGGGGAAGTCGGTTGGCGTGTCGCAGGTCGCGCGACAACTGAACGTGAGCCACGTACTGGAGGGTAGCGTGCGCAAGTCCGGCGGCCGGGTCCGCATCACCGCACAGCTGATCGAGGGCTCCAAAGACAGCCAGGTCTGGGCTGAACGCTACGATCGCGACCTGAACGACATCTTCGAACTGCAGGATGAGATCTCCCAGGCCATCGTCAAGGCGCTCAAGCTCCAGCTCCTGCCCAAGGAGAAGAAAGCCATCGAGCAGCGCGGCACGGACAACGTCGAGGCCTACAACCTCTACCTGATGGCGCGCCAGTACTACATCACCGGCAACGTCGGAGACGTCCGGCGGGATGAAGCGATCATCCGCATGTGCGGCCGGGCGACCGAGATCGACCCCGACTACGCGCGCGCCTGGGCACTGATGGCCCTCGGGCAGATGGCGTTGCGCTTCGACCACGGCGGGAGGGGCGACGGCGGCCTGGCCGCCGCGGAGCGGGCACTCGCTCTGGACGCGAACCTGGCCGAGGCGCATGCGGTGAAGGCCAGCTACTTCGGTGAGAATGGCCAGCACGAGAACGCATCCACCGAAATCGACGTCGCGCTGCGCCTGGACCCCGAGTCCCACGAGGTCAACACCTCCGCCGCATTCGTGTCCTTCAGGCAGCACCGCCTCGACGACGCCATTCGCTATTGGGAAAAGGCGACGACGCTCATGGAGACCGACGCGCATTCGCCCTGCATGCTGATCACCTGCTACACGGCGCTCAGCGATCGCCAGGCCGCCCTGCGGGTCGCACAGATCACCGTCTCCAGGGCCGAGAAAGCCCTCGCGCAGGATGCGAAGAACGGATCCGCCATGGGATACGGCGTGAGCGGGCTGACCACCCTCGGCCAGGTCGAGCGCGCCAAGGAGTGGATCAACCGCGCGCTCCTGATCGATCCTGACAACATCAACATGCGCTACAACTTCGCGTGCGCACTCAGCGCATTCGCGCACCAGGCGGATGCAGCACTCGATCTGCTCGGTCCGACGTTCGAGAGAATGCCCATCGGGTTCCTGAATCACGCCAAGGTCGATCCGGACCTGGATCCCATCCGGGATCATCCGCGTTTCCAGGCCATGACCGCAGCAGCCGAGGCCCGCCTCGCGGCGTCGAGCGTCGTACCCGCCTCGTAGCAGCGCGCAGGCCAACCGGGCCCCAGCGCGAGGCAGGTGGACCCTGCTTGTTCGCGCGCCTCACGGCGGCAGAAAAGTGGCGATCTCGCCGAGCGGCTTGCGCGCGATGTCGGGCACGCGGGCGTCGGCGCCCGGATAGCCGACCACCAGCAGCAGGAACGGGCGTTCGATGTCCTTCGGGCGGCCGAGAATCTCGGTCAGGAATCCCATCGGGCTCGGCGTATGGGTGAGCGATACCAGGCCCGCTGCGTGCACCGCCGCAATCAGGAAACCGGTGGCAATGCCGACCGATTCGTCGGTGTAGTAGTGCTTCATCTTGCGACCGTCCGGCAGCCGCGTGAATCGTCGCAGGAACACCGCGATCAGCCACGGCGCCGTCTCGAGGTACGGCTTGTGCGCGTCGGTTCCGAGCGGGCGCAGTGCTTCCAGCCATTCCTGGGGCGCCCGCCTCTGGTAGAAATCGCGCTCTTCCGCCTCGGCCGCCTCGCGGATGCGTGATTTCATGGATGGGTCCGAGATCGCGACGAAATGCCAGGGCTGCTGGTGCGCTCCGCTCGGCGCCGATCCTGCGGCCAACAGGCATTTCTCGATGACGGAGCGCGGCACGTGCCGATCCGAGAACTGTCGCACCGTACGCCGCCGCTGCAGGTGGGCTTCAAACGCGTCGACACGCTGCTGCATGTCCTGCGGGGAAAGCTCCTCCCAGGTAATCAACGGCACGAATCCCGGCTCGATCATGAAGAGATTCTCTCCTTCATCCAGGCACCCGCACTCTCTCTGCCTCAGCGGAGGCGCGACGCGGGACGATATGACTTCCTAGCCGGCGCCCTGGAACCTGGCGCGCATCGCAGCGATGAATCCGGGCATGCCCGCGTCCCTGGTCGCAGCAATGGACTTGGCGTGCGGATTCTCGCCGAGCCTCTGCAGCAGTGCCTGCGCGGCCGGCATGTCGCCGAGCAGGTCCAGGCCGAAGAGCTGCTTGCCGACGCCGGCGGCGAGATCCACGCTGTAGAGAAACATGACATCGGCGACGGTGAGCGTGTCGCCCGCGACGTACGGTGCGAACTTGCCGTGACGCTTCAGCGTCGCGAATCCCGCAACCAGGTCCTCTCGCGCCCTGGCCTTGATCGCGTCGGGCACCTTGCCGCCGAAGAACGCCTCGGCGAAGCAGGTGCGCGCCGGCAGCTCGATGTAGATCTCGATTTCCTTCATCAGCGAGCGCGCCAGCGCACGGGCGTACGGATCCAGCGGCAACAGCGGCTTTCCCTGGCCCGAATCCTCGAGGTATTCCAGGATCACGCTGGTCTCGTTGATGCAGCCCTGCGTGGTCTCCAGGAACGGCACCTTGCCGCGCGGACTTCTCGCCAGGAACTCGGTGCCCTGCTCGGGCATCGTCAGCACGTACTCGAATGGCACGCCTTTCTCGAGCAGGGCAAAAGCCACCATGTTGGTGTAGTTGCTGACCGGGAATCCGTGGAGCTTGAGCATTGATTGTTCCTCGAATTGTATTGAAGTCATGCAGGAATTCGCGAGCCGTGCCAGGGTGCAGGCCGACACAGATCGCCGACGGGGCCCTGCGGTTGAGTTCGATCGAAAATGTCTTCAACAACATGTTCAGTGCCGCCTTCGACGCGCGATATGAATACCAGCCGCCGAGCCGATTGTCCTCGATACTGCCGACGCGCGCGGAGATCGACGCGAAAACCGAGCGACCATGGCGCGGCAGCAGGGGCAGGAAGTGCTTGGCGACCAGCGCCGGACCAATCGCGTTGACAGCGAACCGCTGCATGAGCGCCTCAGGCCTAAGCTCTTCCCACTGCCGCTCGGGCCGCGCCGCATCGTCGTGCAGCAGTCCCGAGGCGACAATCACCAGCCGCACGGTGCCAAGGGTCCTCGCCTGCGCCGCCGCGGCCTCGATACTGGCTTCGTCCGTGACGTCAACGTAACCCAGCTCCACCCGTCCGCCGGACGTCGAAGACGGCGCTCGCGAAAGGCCGAAGAGTCGGCCGTAGCGCGAATCGCGCCCCAGTTCCGCCAGTAGTGCCGAGCCCAAGCCTCCAGTCGCGCCGACTACGACGGCGACGTCCTCGGGCGACGGCAAATTCCGGGGCTGGACGGTGTGCATCGGCGGACCCAGGGCTCCCTGTCAGGCGCCGAGCGCAGGTGGACCCGGAATATAGTCGCTCGCCATCCATTCGGAAAATGTTCGTGCGATCAGGGGTGGATCGGCAGCCGCAGGATTGACCAGCGCTGGCAGCGGCGTATGTTGGGGGCCGTGACCGCGGGTTCCCGCGGCCATACCCATCGGAGGTAGCACCCATGCATGCCGGAACAGAAGATTTTCTCGACGAGCAGACCAAAGGCCTCGCGGAGCTCGCCGAGCACCTGCGCACCTCGCGACTCGCGGCTGCACGCCAGGCTGCGATCAATTCCGCGGCGCGCATCAGGTCACTCAACGGAAAAGTGCGCGCGCTGGCGCGCTCGGGCGTCAAGCTGACCTCCATTTCGCAAGGGGCGGTGCAGAGCCTGATCGAGTTGCAGGCCGACATCGTCAATGACGGGCTGACCGACGCCGCTGCCCAGATCGAGCGCATCGCCTACACCGGCAGCGTGCGCGACCTGGCGCGCGAACAGGCGGAAGTCCTGAAGACGGCGCGCGAGCGGATCGCGGGCGACCTGTCCAGGGCGATGACCATCCTGAAGAAGGCGGCGCAGGACGCCGGCAAGGTCGGCGAGCGGCAGGCGGCACCGAAAGTCGCGAAGAAGCGTAAGGTGGCCAAGAGAAAGGCTGCCGTGCGCAAGACCAAGGCAGCGGTCCGCAAGGCGAAGGCTGTCGCCCGTAAGCCAGTCGCCCGCAAGAAGGCAAAAGTCGCAACACGAAGGGCCAAGGTAAAGGTACGGAAGACCGTGCGGCGAGGCCGCGCGACGCGGCGCTGATCCGCGCCACAGCGCGGGTAGCGTCAGTTAGTTCGTCGGCAGCTGCGTAACGCTGACAAAGGTACGGAACGTCGCACCGCGCGCTTTCCATGCCGCAGCCGCGTCGGCGAAGATCGCGAGCGCCGTGTCGAACACCTCGGGCTGGCTTTGCTGCAGTTCGGCCGCGTTCTCGAGGATCAGTACGTAGCCCACGGCCGGCCGCCAACCGAGGTCCGTGACGCAGTCCGCCAGTGCATCCCAGTTGTGGCCAAACCACGCAGGAAATCCCAGCGCCTTCGCGACGCGCGCGAGCAACTCGCTCTTCTCAGTGCAACCGGACAGGTCCACGCGCGTGCAGTCAAAATCGCGCGAGCGGGCGAGCACGCAGATGGCGGCCGCGGCCGCATCACGGAGCGGTGTCATGTATACCGGTCCTGGACCGAAGTGGTTGCCCTTCGCCGGCTTGTCGTTCACCGATTGACCTCCACGTTCCGGAACGACCGGTAGTGGTCGTCGGTGTAGTAAAAAACCTCGGGCGGATCCCCGCCGGCGACGATACGCCTGGCACCGCGGTCGCCTGAGCCGGGGGTCAGAACAGTGTACTCGCGGTAGTAGCCGCCGGGCCGCCCGGGCAGCCGGTGCTCGCGGTTCTGGAACACCACGCCGTCGCGCGGGTACGGGAACGGTCCTCCGCGCTCGATGGCCTCGAGCGTCGCTACTGCTTCGGCCGGCAGGAAGGCGGGGTAGCGCGAGGTTGGCGCGCTGCCGGGTGAAAGTTGCACCTGGCTGTCCGCTGCGCCCGGCGTATCCGGCACGACTTCGCGATGCCCGGGCCACCACTGGAGCAGCGCGAAAGCGGCCAGCGCTACCAGGACGATTCGAAGTGCACGCGACATGGCTGCAATGTTAAATTATTCGCATGATCAAGTTCCTCCTGTGGCTGCTGTTGCTCGCGGTGTGCTGGCCGCTCGCGCTCGTTGCGCTGGTCGCGTGGCCGGTCGTATGGCTGCTGATGCTGCCGTTCCGGCTGATCGGTATCGCGGTCGGCGGCGTGTTCGCGCTGCTCCGCGTGATCGTGATGCTGCCTGCGCGACTGCTGGGCGGCGGACCGAGGGTGCACGCGTCCTGAGCTCCCGGGCCAGCCGAGCGCTGGGCGTAGCCCCGTTTCACCGCGACTCGAGAGGTAAATTGCGATGTCGAAAGGCACGGTTCGGCTTCACCGCGTCCTCCGGGCACCCCCCGAGCGTGTCTATCGCGCGTTCCTGGACCCAGAGGCGATGGCCAAGTGGCTTCCGCCATATGGTTTCACCTGCAGGGTCCATCACATGGACGCGCGGGTTGGTGGAACCTTCAAGATGACTTTCACCAACTTCTCGGCGGGCCAGGGCCACTCATTTGGCGGCGAATACCTCGAACTCGTGCCATCCGAGAAGATTCGCTATTCGGATGTGTTCGACGATCCCGGTTTGCCGGGTGCCATGCAGACGACGGTGACGTTGTCGCAGGTGTCATGCGGAACCGAGATCAACGTGGTGCAGGAAGGCATACCCGAAGCCATTCCGCTCGAGATGTGCTATCTCGGCTGGCAGGAATCACTCGCGCAACTTGCGCAGCTCGTCGAGCCTGAGATTCCCGGGTAACCGGGTGGCCTGACTGCACCGATCCGGCGTCGTCACTCCACCGTTCTGGCCCAGTCGCGGAGCGACTCGCGCAGATAACTATCGGCGTCCGGCTCTGCGGCACGAAACGCATGCAGCGCGTTCGCCGCGCCCACCGTGTCGCCCGAATCGTACAAGGCCGCGATCCTTGCCGCCCAGCCTGTGGCGCCCAGGGCCGCTTCGGCGCGCTGCCTTTTCTGCAGCCCTGGTTCAGCGGCCGCGACCGACGCGCCAGAGTCCGTAGGCTGCGGAACGGCAATTGTCAGGCCCGACGCCGCCGGAGCGGCCGCTTTCGCGCGTTCGCGGTCCGGGACGGCAGCCGCTCCCTGGTCGGCAGCGACATTGACGGATGCAGCCGGCACGTTGTCGATCGACTCGCGTGCCAACTGGCCGCTCGCTTTCTGTTCGGTCGCAGCTGGTTCGGCCGCGGCTCGTTCCGTTGCGGCTGGCACGGCTGCATCTCGTTCGGCCGCGGGCGGTTCCGTCGTGGTTGGCCGGGCCGTGACTGGTCTCGGTGCAGGTTCCTCCATCCGGATCGATGGCTCGACATCGCGGTCGCGGGGCAGCAACTGCACAAGCAGGAATGCAAATCCCGCCACGGTCGCCGCGGCGGCCAGCGGCTGCCAGCGCATCACCCAGTTCCGCGGGCGTGCGTTGTCCTGGGCCGTCCGTGCGCCCGTGCCCGGAGCCCGCACCGATCTGCGGGCGGCTGCGATGACCGCGGCGTCGAGCTCGGTGGGCGGCACTTCATCCGAGGCCTGTTGCCAGGCCTGCCGCAATGCCGCGTCCGCCCCCGCTGCCTGCGGGTCGTTTCTCTCGTGATTGCTCATTGCAAGTCCTCCAACGCCGCGCGCAACCTTCGGTAGGCATAGCGCAAGCGGCTCTTGACGGTCTCGCCGCTCACGGCGGTGAGACTCGCGATGTCCTCCAGCGAGAGACCTCCCTCGATGTGGAGCAGGAATGCGTCGCGCTGCAGTTTCGGCACGACGGCGAGTGCCGCCACGAGCCTGCCGCGAGTCTGTGTGCCGATGCTCGCATGCAGAGGATCGTCGCTCGTGTCACGCAACGCTAACATCGCCTCCTCGGCCTGCGCGGCGGTCGCCTCGTCCTCGAGCGACGCCAGTGTGACGCCATGGCGGGAGCGCCAGTGATCGACCATCCTGTGCCGTGCGAGCGTGTACAGCCAGGTCGAGAACTTCGACCTCGCCTCATAGCGCTCTCGGGCACCGATCACCTTCAGCCAAAGATCCTGGTGCAGTTCCGCAGCCGTGGCGGCGTCGCCACCGGCGTGACGAAGGAAGTAGCGGTAGGTCGCAGCCTTGTGCCGCGCATACAGTGTCTCGAATGCGCGCGCATCGCCGCGACCGTAGTCGCGCATCAATGCCTCGTCGCTGGCAGGATCCTGCTCGGCGTTCGGGGGTCGCATGCGCCACGCAGTATCGACCTGCGCGACGCCTGCGGCAATCGAGCGGCTCAAGGATCCGGCACGAAACCGAGCTCGCCCGGGAACGGATCGGGCTGACGGCTCCGAACGCTGTATTTCGGTTCCGGGATCACGCCCATGGCAACAAGCGTCTCGCGGCGTTCGTAGCGGATGGCGATCATTTCGTCCGGTCTCGAGCTGGCGCGCACGAATTCGACCTGCTCCACCGGCGAGTATTCGCCGCGACCGTGCCCCGTGCCCAGCGACGGTTGCTCCATTTTCTGCGCGGCTGCGGCATCGCTCGCCATGCGGCCAGCCTTGCCTTCTGCGGCGTTGTCCGCCTCGGCTCGTTGCGGCGAACCTGGCGCCGGTGACTGGTTTTCGCCGCTGGTCCAGGCCTGGCGTTCAACGCGGCGCTCGCGGAACAACGCTACGCCGATCACGCCGAGGTCATTCGGCCGTCCGGTGCGTGCCGCATAGGAGTCGGCCGGATCCGAGAAGTAGAACGCCGCGGTGCGGCTCAGGTCCTTGCGCCAGCCCTGGATGTTCACGTAAGCGCCGGGCTCGATCACATATCCCGACTGGTCCGGTGATGCCGACTCGCCGGTCACGGCATTGACGCCATCCACGCTCACGACCGCCAGCAGCCGTTGGTCTGAGCAGTTGCGGATGCGGACGGCGTACTCGTTGCCGGGCTGGCCTACGACATACCGGCGGCCGTGCTGGCGATACACAGGCAATGCCTCACCCGCGCTGCGGTCGTAGACGTCCACGCGGGCCAGCGAGTCGGCGCGGGAGACGGTCAGTGGGACAAGCGCCGCGGCAAGTATCGACACTGTTGCGACGGCCAGCAGCGTTCGGCGGTTTATGGCATGGCTCATGGCTCGGTCTCCGTTTGTGGGTACGTATCCCTTTAAACGGTGGGTCATTCGCCGCGGGGTTAAACTCCGCCTCGGCTGATGTCCTGCTCCGAAGGCAGCGAAGAACCCCGCACTTTTATGCCGGCCGCGGATCCCTTCGATCTCAAGCGCTTCGTCGAAGCGCAATCGCACATCTACGAGCGTGTCGTCGCCGAGATCCGCGGTGGCCACAAGCGCTCGCACTGGATGTGGTTCGTGTTCCCGCAGTTGCAGGGGCTCGGGTACAGCGCAATGGCGAAGCGTTACGGCATCACCGGTCTCGCCGAAGCACGAGCCTATCTCGCGCACCCCGTGCTCGGTGCACGGCTGTATGAGTGCGCGGCGGTGCTCGAAGGGATCGATCCAGGCGAATCTGCCGCGGACATCTTCGGATCGACGGATACGATGAAATTGCGGTCCAGCCTGACTCTGTTCGCACAAGTGGCCGGGCGGGAGTCGATTTTCGAGCGACTTCTCGGCAAGTACTACGCTGGCGAGCGTGATGACCTCACGGTGGCCATGTTAAGGCTGCAGGGCCGAGCCTGACGCGCAGCGGCCAGCCAACGCAGGACCGCCGTACACTTCGGCCCGGCCGCACAGACGGCGCTGCACGATTCCCGGCAGTTGCTGTAATGTGCGTCGTGCTCCTGGTCCCGAAGCTTGAGCCGATGGAAACAGCACACAGATCCGGAAGGAACGAGCTGCGCAGCATTGCGCACAAGGCGATGCTGCAACGCGGGTTGCTGCCTGATTTTTCGCCCGAGGTCATTGCCGAGACCGAACGGATCGCCCGGGCTGCCGTGGCCTCGGATGCCGCGATTCGCGACCTGCGCGGCCTGCTCTGGGCGTCGATCGACAACGACGATTCGCGCGACCTGGACCAGCTGTCCGTGGCTGAGCCGATGGCGGGTGGTACGGTAAAAGTCCTGGTCGCCATCGCGGACGTCGATGCGCTGGTAGCCCCGAAATCAGCGATCGACGATCACGCGTCGACCAATACGACCTCCGTGTATACGGCGGCACAGATCTTTCCCATGCTGCCGGAGAAGCTGTCTACCGATCTGACGTCGCTGGGCGCAGACCAGGAGCGACTCGCGGTGGTGATGGAAATGGTGCTTGCCGCCGACGGGACGCTGGTGAACTCGGATATCTACCGTGCGGTGGTCGTAAACCGCGCCAAGCTCGCATACAACAGCGTGGCCGCCTGGCTCGACGGCACGATAGCGGAGCCGGCCGAGATCACCGCCGTGCCGGGGCTCGGTCCGCAGTTGCGAATCCAGGATCAGACGGCGCAGGCACTGAAGCGGCTGCGCCACGCACAAGGTGCGCTGCGACTCGAGACGCTGGAGGTCCGTGCCGTGTTCGACGATGGTGCCCTGGTTGAGCTGCTGCCCGACGAGAAGAACCGGGCGAAGGAACTGATCGAGGACTTCATGATCGCGGCCAACGGGGTGACCGCACGATTCCTCGAGAAGAAGGGCCTGCCGGCACTGCGCCGGGTGCTGCGCGTACCGAAGCGATGGGAACGGATCGTAGCGCTGGCTGCGGAGACCGGTGAGCGATTGCCGCTCACGCCGGATTCCGCGGCTCTCGACGCGTTCCTCACCCGACGCCGCCAGGTGGATCCGGAGCGATTCGCCGATCTTTCGCTCGCCGTGGTCAAGCTGCTGGGCTCAGGCGAATACGCGGTCGAAGTACCGGGTCGGCCAGTCGAAGCACATTTCGGATTGGCCGTGCGGGACTACACGCACGCGACCGCGCCGAACCGCCGGTTTCCGGATCTCATCACGCAGCGCCTGCTGAAGGCGGCGCTGGCCGGCCGGCGTACCCCGTACAGTGTTGACGAGCTCGCGACGCTCGCGCGGCATTGCACGCAGCAGGAGGACAATGCCGCCAAAGTTGAACGGCAGGTGAGGAAATCCGCCGCTGCGCTGCTGCTCGCGCCGCGAATCGGGGCGCGGTTCGATGGCATCGTGACCGGTGCGTCGGAGAAGGGAACGTGGGTGCGCATTTCCGGGCCGGTTGCGGAAGGCCGGGTGGTGCGCGGATTCCACGGGCTCGATGTAGGTGAGCGCGTTCAGGTCGAACTCGTGCACACGGACGTGGCGCGCGGCTTCATCGACTTCGCCGCGCTGAGGGCGCGACCATGACGAGCAACGATCGACGCCCCAAGCCACTCGCCTACCTGAATCAGGCGTTCCTCGACAGCGAGGAGGGCCGACCGCTGCGCATCCTCGCGGAGTACCTGGAGCCCCTGCAGGCATTCCAGCAGGAAGGGATTCGCGACACGATCGTGTTTTTCGGGTCGGCCCGGCTCACAGCCGATGGACCGCTGGGCCGTTACTACCAGGACGCACGTGAACTGGCGCGCCTGGTGACCGTGTGGTCGAAGAACCTGCCATCGCACGCGCATCGCTACGTGGTGTGCACCGGCGGCGGTGGCGGCATCATGGAGGCCGCCAATCGCGGGGCCTCCGACGCCGGCGGCAAGACCATCGGGCTCAACATCGGACTGCCGCACGAGCAGCAGCCGAATGAATACATCACACGCGCGCTCAGGTTCGAGTTTCACTACTTTTTCATGCGCAAGCTCTGGTTTGCCTACCTGGCGCGCGCGCTGGTGGTGTTTCCGGGTGGCTTCGGCACGCTCGACGAGCTCGCGGAACTGCTGACGCTGATGCAGACGCGGAGAGTGGATCGGCCGATCCCGATCGTGCTGTACGGCTCGAGTTACTGGAACGAGATCGTCAATTTCGAGGCCCTGGTCCGGCACGGCATGATTGATCGGGAGGACCTGGGGCTGTTCGAGTTCGCCGACGATCCTGCGAGCGCGCTCGCGCTTCTGCAGAAGGGAGTTGCCGCTGAGCTGGAGGACGGGGCGCCGGCCATCGCGCACTCGCGAACGCGCGAGCGTTGAATTCAAGCGGACTCCCCGGCCGTCCGCGACAGGTGTTGCGTGCGGGAGCAGGTCGAGGTCGACCGTCGCTGCCTGCTACTGGACTCGCGCACGTCATGTAAGCACAATGCGCGCCACGCGTTGGGGGAAACCACTCGCGATCGCTCCGCCGCTGTCCCTAAAGCAATTTCGGGATTAGTCCAACGGCGGCGGGGCGAGATTCTTCTCCTCCGCCCAGTGTCGTGACTGCACGGCAAATCCCGGTGCCGGCGATTGGTTGGTAGCACGGCCCGAGTCGGGCCGGATCATTCGCGCCCTCCCCTGCCGTCGTCGACGGTGCGCGAGGCGGTTTCCTTCACGATCCTGGGTGACCACGATGCGAGTTCTCATCACGGGCGGCACGGGCTTTGTCGGTCACGCACTTTGCCCGCGGCTGGTTGCCGCGGGGCATCAGGTCGTGATCCTGACGCGGCAGTCGAATCCGACTCTTCCCGAGGATGTCACGACGGCCGTGACTCACCTTGACGACCTGGCCCCGGACGAGTTTGGTGCGGTGATCAATCTCGCGGGTGCGCCGATCGGCGATGCGCGATGGACCGAGCACCGCAAGAAGCTGTTGCTTGATTCGCGGGTGAGCACCACGTCGCAACTGGTTGGATGGATGAGCCGCGCGCGCAAGCCGCCGCACACGCTGGTTTCTGCCTCGGCGGTGGGCTACTACGGCGAGCAGGGTGACCGGCCTGTCACGGAGCAGACGCCACCGACGCCGGGCTTTACCCACGAGCTGTGCGCGGCATGGGAGCAGGAAGCGGAAAAGGCCAGCGCGCTGGGTGTACGTGTGTGCGTCGTGCGCATTGGCGTGGTCCTCGATCGTGACGGTGGGGCGCTGGCGAAGATGCTGCCAGCCTTCCGGCTCGGCGCCGGCGGGCGGCTGGGCACGGGCCGCCAGTACTTTCCCTGGATCCACCGGGAGGACATGGCGGCGATCTGCCAGTGGCTGCTGGAGAACCCGAAGGCCCGCGGCGCCTACAACGCCAGCGCGCCCACCCCGGTCACCAACGCGGAGTTCACGGCGGCGCTGGGTCGGGCACTCGCTCGTCCGACGATGGTGAACATGCCGCAGGCGGCACTGAAGCTGCTGTTCGGTGAAATGTCCGAGCTGCTGCTGGTCAGCGAGCGGATGTTGCCGAAGCGCCTGCTCAAGGAGGGTTTCAAGTTCCGGTACCCGGATATTGACGCTGCGCTCGCGGCGATATTCGCGCGCCGCGCGTGAGGGGTGCCCGGCGCGAACCGCGGCGAGCCGGTCAGAGCCGCGCGACGCAGGGCAGCCTGAACGAGCCCGGGTCGCCAGCGCCGCTAACGCAGCGTTCCTGAGACTCTATCCAGCGCTGCGAGAATACGATCGTGGAGGGACCCGCCCTGGTTCTCCGCGGCGGTCAGCGCCGTGGTGTGTGCCGCGCACAGGTTCTCGGCATCCCGCCAGCCTTCGGCGAGTTCCTCGGCCCAGCCCCGGAAATCCTGGCCCGCACCCTTCCGTTTTTCCAGCGCCTGACGCAGGGTGGGATGGAAAAGCAGGATGTCCCGGAAGCCCAGCACCCGCATGGGCAGCGGAAGGCGGACATACATCAACGTGTCATCGACATGGATCGTCCGCGAGGCGCGATGCAGCACAAGCACCGAGGAAAAATGCACTTTCTCGTTTGCCGAAATGAAATCGACGCCACGCGGTACCGAAAACTCGAAATCCTCCTCGAACAGCTTGTGCAGACGCGGCTGCTCCGTGCGAGTCTTCTGCCATGGAAGATCAGGAAACCGCGACAGGTGTCGGGCTGTGCCGTAGAGCCTGGCCTTGGGATACCGTTGGTGCATCGCGCGTACAT
This sequence comes from uncultured Gammaproteobacteria bacterium, assembly GCA_963732375.1. Lineage (GTDB taxonomy): Bacteria > Pseudomonadota > Gammaproteobacteria > Steroidobacterales > Steroidobacteraceae > RPQJ01. Next base: position 495,442 of record CAVSZE010000002.1, on the reverse strand, counting down.
GAACGGTGTGAAACGGATGGAGGTTGAGTATTGCCTCCACGTCCTTGCCGCCGTCGGTCAGTGCATCGACATCGCGCTGCACTTTCCCGCTCAGGGTGTAGGAATCGAGAAACACAAACCCGCCGTTGGCACGCCGCACCAGCGAACACTGCGTGCCGACATCAATCAGTCCGCCGACCCTGAACGATCCGCGGATATTCAGGAAGTCGTTCGTAACTCTGAGCATTGAGGTCCGCAAATGAGCCTCCTTGGTTCCCTTCTCGTGGCACTCCCTTCCCCGAGTGGTGAGGGGTTCACGGGCGTCCTTAGTCGAGCGGGTCCGGGTGGCGGCTCTCGATCCAGCGTAGCAGGAAGAAGTTGATCAAGCCGATCACGGCCATCCCCGCGATCAACGCTGGGTAGGCTGTGCGCCAGTGCTGAGGGCCCGTCATCATGCTCCATTCCGACATGCCGCCGACACCGGCGATCAGCGTCAGCGGCATGAAGATGGTCGTGATCAGCGTCAGGCGTCGCACCGTGCGGTTCGTGCGGTTGGCCGCCCGGGCCATCTGGTTGTTGATCAGCGAAAGATACATCTCGGTCAGGCTGGTGACGATGTCGCGGTTAATTTCGATGAGCTCGAAGAATTTCGCGAGATGGTCGTAGATATCACGGAAGTAATAGACGGCTGCTTCCGAGACGAAAGGACAGTCGCGCCTGCAGATCTTTATCAGGACTTCACGTTCGTGATAGAGCCCTTTGCGCAGCGCGAGCAGCGCCCGTCGCAGGTACATCAGGTCCTGAAGGTTGAACGCAGGCGCGTCGGCGAGCATCGCCTCCTCGACGGCGTTGATGTCGTCCTCCAGCGCTTCGATCGCGCCGAATTTCCCGTCGACCGCAAAGTCGAGGATCGTGTGCAACAGGAAGTCCGGCGCTTTGCGCACGATGTCCAGGTTCTGGCGCACCCGCTCTTCGAGCCGTTCGTGAAACCCGGGGTCCGTGTTTGAGCGGCCGCTGACCGAGACGAGGAAATTCTTCCCGAGAAAGAAGTCCATCTCGTCGGTTGCCAGTCGCCGCTCGCCATATCGATAGGTGTTGACGAGAACGAAGACGTTGTCGGGGAACAGATCGATCTTGGGTACTTGCTGATCGTCGAAACAATCTTCGATCGAAAGCGAGTGAATGCCGAGCGGGCCGACGAGCGCATCGAGCTGGGCACGCGTCGGATCGACATAGTCGAGCCAGACGTAGCCGTCCGCTGCGAGCGCGCCGAGCGCCGCTTCGAGCGACGGCAATGCTTCGAGCCCGCCGTCCGCCACCACGTGAAAAAATCGTGCGTCTCCCACGACCCACTCCTCGTTGTTACTTGCATCGTGGCTGGCAATGCGTCGATTCTAAGGGCTTTTCCGGCGCCAGAGGTCGTACGCCGGCAAGACGTGGAGAAGGCGCGTCCGGGGTTGAGTCAGGCCGCCACGGCCTCGGCCTCGTCGAGTCGATCATACGCCGGCTCGTTCTCGTCCGGCGGACGTAGCGTAAGCTGATCGGAATCGGCGTATTGCCGCGACGACCGCGAGCGCCAGTACGCGGTCGCATCTGGATCATAGTCAGCACACTGGCTCAGGGGGGTCGGGATCGGTCAGGTCGCGCTCGAACTCACGCACTGGTCGCCGGGGCAGAAGGCGTTGATGTTGTAGCTGGGGATGATCAGGCGCTGGCGACACAGCGCACGACTTGCAGGCACTGGCCAGGTTCTGTGGTCCGTTTGTGGCATGAACGCACGCAAAGATATCGACGTTACCTTCGACTTCCGGTCCGACACACCGCCGGGCCGGGATCCGGACGCGTACAGTCCAACGCTTCGCAGGTATCACAAGCTGCTCTGGAGCAAACCGCTGCCGAACGGCGTGGTCTTGGAACTCGACGACACCACCCCGCGTTTATCTGCATCACCGGTCTGAATTGGGCGAGTTTCTTCTGTCGAGCGATTCGGTTGTTCCGACGTTCTCGCGGGCACCGCGCCTCGCGCATATCATCAACCAGATTCCGGCGGAGGAGCGGGAGACGTTCCACCGCATCAGCTACACGATCGGCGGCATGATGGTATTTCCCGGCAACCAGGTCGGTCGCAGGATGACAATCAATGCTGCACGCGGATGCCATCCCCTCATCAAGGACCGGTTTGGTCTGACCGTGGAGTGCATCCGGTGGTACTACCGTGATGAACGCAGTCCATTGAGTGAGACGCTGGCGCGGTACGCGGACTTCTTCGCGCTGGTTGGGGACTTCAGGGGTTACGTGGCGCACTTTCTGCTACAGGACCTGGTCATCGAGGATTGCTCAGCGGTGAGATTCTTCACGCCGTTCGAGGAATTCACCACGTCGCCGCTCCCGGGAGACATGGATGCCTACAGCGCGTATCGGCAGCGCGCAGTAGCCTTCATCGAGGCACGCAACCGCCGGATCCTTGCGTCCTGCCGGCACGTCGGTTCACAGCGCCGATGATTCAATGCATGCCCGCCGTAACACCCTATTGCCACACGACAGACCCCAATGCGTATCATCAAAGCTGGCATTCTCTGCTTCACGCTCGTCTTCAGCATGGGCATGACCGAAGCATTCGATCCTGAAGCGGTGGTCCAGCGGCAGCTGGATGCCTACAACGCCCGCGATCTCGAGCGGTTCGTGCGCGAGTACACGGAGGATGTGGTCGTCTATCGCATGCCGGATCCGAACCCGGTCATCGTCGGGGTGGGTGATGCACCCATCGACGCGGCGATGGTGTTCGAGGTCACGGAGAAAGGCATCGCGAAGGTCTGGATGTTCAGGGGTGAGTAGGGGGAGATGGGTCGGGCAGATGGCCGCCGTGCGGCCTCGCGCGCCGGCTGACGGCGCGCTTTAGATCCGCGCCATGGCGCGGTGGCTTTCAGGGGGGAGTCCTTCTTGAGGACAACTGGCCATTTATGTTTCCGACCTGTGGTGGGTCAGCGACGTCGGGCGTCGCGATGCGCGGGCCGGTAGCGATAGACGGGCAGGCTCTGCAGGTACGGTTTGTCTTCGAGTCTGCCGGCGCGATTGCGAATCGCGGTGGACGTGCCCTCCTCCGCTACAGGGTAGCGGATCTCGGGGACGTCCTTCGAGCGGCCGAGCGGATACAGCAGCGGCAGTTCGGCGCTGACCTGCACGCGTCCGCCCTGCCCGTCCTTCACTGGTATGCGCACGCGCCGGTTCTGGATGGCGACCATACGGTAATATGGTAATATCGCCATATCTGTGCTAAAAAGAACCGATGAACGCGAGCTTTGAATGGGACCCCGGCAAGGATGCGGAGAACCAGCGAAAGCACGGTGTGTCGTTCGTCGAGGCGCAGGCAGCCTTTTTGGATTCCGGCCGTGTCATCGCCCGCGATGTGGCGCACAGCCGGTCCGAGCCGCGCTTCTACTGTTTCGGCCTTGTGGCCGATGGCATTCTCACGGTTCGATTCACCTATCGCGGAAATATCATCCGCATCATTGGTGCCGGGTACTGGCGCAGAGGCAAGAAACTGTATGAAGCACACTCGAAAGTACACAAGTGAGCCACTCGGCCGTGTCGAGGTCGTGGAGGACTTTCTGCCCCCTCCGGATCAGCTCGTCTTGAGGCAAGACGGCGTCAAGGTCACCATTTCTCTCAGCAAGAAGAGTGTCGATTTCTTCAAGGCACATGCCGCGCAGTCGAAGGTTCCGTATCAGCGAATGATCCGGACATTGCTTGATAGCTATGCCGATAAGTACTCCCAGCGCCCTCCAGCCACGCGTTCCACTGGACGACGTTCGGCGTGAGGGCGGGGGGCAAACGGTCTCGCGTCGTGGCGGACTCGCTTATTGTCGTGAGCGCGACGCACTCGTAGCATCCGGAACGTCGGGTCTTGACGGCGATCGGTATCTGGAAACCCGATCAGGGAGGTCGATATGGCGAAGATCAACAAGAAAGCGGCGCCGGCGGGATCGGGAACGCGGTATCCGCCGCCTCATGATGTGCCGTGCCGGGAGCGCCGTTGGTTGCAGCTTGGCGTTGCTGCGGGCCTGACCCAGTTCGGTGTGAACCTCGTGTGGCTGCCGCCGGGGACGTGGTCAAGCCAGCGTCACTGGCACTCTCACGAGGACGAGTTCGTTTACGTACTCTCGGGTGAGCTGGTGCTGGTCACGGATGAGGGCGAGGAGATCGTCCGGGCCGGCGACTGCGCGGGATTCAAGGCGGGGGTGAAGAACGGGCACTGCCTGCAGAACCGCACCGGCCAGGTTGCGCGTTTCCTGGTGGTGGGTTCACGCAGTGACGCGGATCACGGGGAGTATTCCGACATCGATATGGCGTTCAAGGCGGATTCGGACGGTGGCGGCTTTGTCCACAAGGACGGAACGCCGTACTAGCTTTCGTACTTCGGCCCAGGTCCCGCGATCGAAGCGGCAAACGAACGGGGCCGGAATCAGTGTATTGAACTCTTTGCACATGGCACTGCGCATTGGGGCTGGTGAACAAGTCGGCCATACGTTCTTGGGGCAAGCCAGTCGTGACACTGCCGCAATCGGCAGTGAATCGTTCAGCCTTGTCGTCACCCGGGGAGAGTCAGAAGACAAAGCCAAGCCGTCGGTGAGGCTCAACCGTCGGCGCCACCGAGCCGAAGACCGGAAATGGGTTTCCCCTCGCCTGACTGACTCTCAAGGCCCTTTCATGAGAGCCGTCCGGGCGTCTTGTCCCGGCTCATCACCTGTTGTCTTCTCGGTCGCTGCTGTTGTCGGGCGGAGGCGGCGACTTCTTCTTCGCCTGATCCTGGGCCGGCGGCGATGATGACTCGTTCGGCGGCGAGGTTGCCTGCGGGTTTTGCGGTGACGGGTGCGGCCGCTGGTCCGACGCTGGCGGCGGCGAGTCGCGGCGCTGCTGCTGGCCTGGCTGTGTCTGCGGCGGGGTAATCGGCGTCGGCTGCCGGTAACCGGGCACCGGTTGCGACTGCGACGGGGTCGTCGACGGCGGCCGGTGCACTTGCGACTGGATCGAGCGTTCTTCTTGCTGCGACTCCTGCGGCCGCGGTGGCTGCGGCGCCGAGTCCGGCGGATACTGCTGCTGCCTCTCGCGCTGCTCATGCGGCGGCGGATACTGCGGCGGTCGCTGCTCCTGCTGCGGCGGCGTCGGACGGTCCTCGTGCTGCTGCTGGTACTGGGGCTGACGCTGCTCCGGTTGAGTTTGCTGCCGGTCCGGATGCTGCTGCGGCTGCTGCCACCCGGGCGCGGCCGGCACCGGACGCGGCTGCACCTGGGGCTGCTGCGGTGGCTGCTGGTGGGTCGGTCGCGCGGCCGGCGGATAGTGTGACCGCGTCATCTCGTCCCGCGGTTCGTAATGATAATTCTGATCCCGGATCGCGTTCTGCTGGTCGCCGTCGCGCGGATAACGATCGCCTGAATACGCGCCCTGATACCTGGGTAACGGTGCCGGCGCCGGGGACTGTTGACTGCGCTTGTTCCAATCCCGGTGGTGGTCCTGCCAGTCGCGACCCCAGTGCTCGCCCCAGTGCGGCGACTCGTCCGGACGCCAGCCATGAAAGTACGGGGGCGGCGCGCGGTAATAGCGCACCGGTACCTGCAGCACGTAGTACGGGACATAGTTCGGCGCGACCCCGTTCCACGGCCCGTTGTACCAGCCGCTCGAATGCCAGCGGTCGCCCTGGTACAGCCAGAACAACCCGTCGTAAAAGAAATAGTTCGCGTTGCCGTAGGGGGAGTAATAGACGGGATACCCCGGCACCGGGACCATGTTCGGGTACGTCGCCTGGTAAAAGCCCACTCCGACGCTGACCTGCGGCTCATATGCCTGCCCCGGCGGCATTTCGACGCACCCGGACAGGCCGACCGCAAGGATCAGCCCAACACCCAGGACACGAGCCCGTCTCCGCCCGCCCGGTGACACGGTTGCGGCAGGTCGACTTCCTCGCATGACGCTGGTCATCCTCTGTGCTCCTTGGTTCAGTTTGAACCTCACCCGACTTGACGCCCGACTCAACCTAAGTTTCCGCGGCGCGGACTGATACCTCTGATAACGCTGTATCCCGGCTTCGGTTGACCCGCTCTAGCCCGGGTTGCGTGCCGCTTACAGTGCGCTCCCGGGACTGCAGCACGGTTGGACCGCTCGGGGCCCGGCCGCCGATGCCTGCATGGGTACAGCGCAGCGGGTGAAGACCTGACCTAAAATGTGGAGGGCCGATCCGGTTCAACGGCTTGGTGCGATCGCGACCGGACGCTTTCTCCGGACCGCGCGCCGAACGGGGAGCCGCCAGTACCCTGGACCAATGCTGTCACGAGCATTCACTCAGTAACGCGGTAAGTCCATCCTCGCTGTTCTGCCAGCTACCGCTTGCGACCTCATTACCAATTCGTATCCCACAGGTTTGACCGAGGTCGTCTGGCAGGGAAGCCGTTCATCTTCCCGGTGAAGCGAGCGGAGTCCGGTAATAGATACGCCAGCCGGAGCGGGATCAATCTCCGTCAATCAATACGGCTTTTGACCCTGGACATTGCCGGCGGGTTGGTAATTGCAGACCCAGACCTGGGAAAAGTCGTCACAGACAGCTCTGGCGCAACCGACTTCCTGGCTGTCGCGCCAGACCATCTGCGTGTAGTGGCCGCAGCTCTTGCCGGTCGGGGCACCGCAGGTGTTGCTTGCATAGTCGTACCACTGCCTTTCACTGGCCCAATCGTTTGCTACATCGGCTTCGGTAATGGTTTGCAGGCTGTTCTGCCAGATCCAGTTGCCGTCGCCGTCTTTGGCTTTCGCAGTGTTCATTGGGCTGGCCCAAAACAGGTTCTCGGCGGGTCCACTGTGCTTCATCTTGCAGTCGTTTCCGCGTTTCAGTTCCGAGGCCCACTTCTCGGCCCGTTGCTGCAACGTGTCCGACCATCGAAGCTTCGCGACGGCGACTTCGCTGCGCCACTGGTTTTGTGCAGCAAGCATCGCAGCCGCGTCGACGGGATCGGTCCGAGCCGAAGTCGAGAACAAGGCAAGGGCGACAGCCAGCAGACGCGTGAGGCTCATCAGTATTTGTCTCTGTGCGGCTTTGAGTGTGCGTCGCCCTGCTCCGCTCAAGGGGTCGTTCGGGACGCCTTGCCCAGCAGGCGCAGAATCCAAGTGCTTGCTGCAAATACGGCCGGCAACATCAGGACAAAAACCGCGAACGCCACGGGAGCCGCAATCAGCAACGGGGCTGCGGTGTCGTGATTGTCGTAGCTTGCGAAGATGCGATTGAAGACCGCGCCCGCGGCCTGCCAGGCAACGAGTACGGCGATCGTCGCCGCGGCGACGAGCCGAATGACCGAGCGGCCCGCGCTGCGGGCTGAATCACCGGCTGTGCGATTCCTGTACAGGCGGCGGAACGCGAGAGCGGCAACGCCGAAGACCAGTACGCCGCCAAGCAACACCAATGCCGGCAGCAGCCAACGTTCGACCCTGCCCCATCTCGCCAGGTCGTCACGTGGAATCGTCGTGGGTTTCGTCGCAGGATTGCCCGCTGGCGAGGGGGCCGGTTCTTGCGTGACGTGTGCAGCGACGGTGTCGCAGTTCTCGAGCCCCGGGGGACGGATCGTCCGCGCCGTGGCCGGGCACGGTCCATCGATCACGAATTCAACGCCGGCGGCCTCGCAACGTGCCGCGTTCCGGTTCCTGCAGTCCTGCTCAGCGGTCGGCACGTCCGCGCGGCTGACACCGAGCGTCAGCAGCAGCACGGAGGCAGCCATCAGTCGGGTTCGCACTCTGGAATGCATTGGGCCATCCGGGAATCGACGTTCGACTAGACCATGCCGCTGTTGCAGGGTCAATGCGCCGACTCTTCAAGTGTGGATGGGAACCGGTGTGCGCGATCCGATCGTAATCGAATGCTCCGGTGGTTTGCTCCGGTGGTTGTCAGGAACATTACAATGCGGTTCGCGGGCGAACCTGCCCGGACCTTCCTGGTGCTCCAGCCAGCGGTCTGACTTCAGGCGGACGCAGGCGGTGGCCTGTTCGCGCGATCACTGATCGCGCCTAATGTGCGCTGAAAACATAGTCGCTTACTATGGATATTGAAGCACCGCACGGTGCCGGCGGGGGCAAGGGCGGTTCATGACACTATCGCTTACCGGGGGATCCGATGGACTTGGCTCTTCGGAGCCGGATTACTGGAACCGCGCAGTGCCCTCCATCAGCCCAGTAACTGGCGGTTGAGGGTGCCCTGCCGATCCATGAAATGACGGCCTCCTTATCCCAATGCTCTGTCACCGAATCGTGTTGGCCCGCCCTGCCCATTCAGGTAAAAAGCAGACATTCGCCGATGTCCAAAATCGGCCGAGGCTGTGTGAAAACGCCAAGCCAATTTCACGACAGCTGCATGCTTTGTGATTCGTTCTACCAAAATCGAAAAGTATCGAAGCTACGACCGCGAAATTGACAGTGGATTATGCGTCTCATGCGGGTGGTGCGTGTTTTCACACAGCCTCGGCCATGAGCAGTCGGTCACTTCCGTCAGCCAAATGACTCCGGAAGCGGACATCCCGTCCGTGTGCGATGAATCCGATATCACCGTCGAGATCCATTGAGTCAAGGACTGCCTTGCTTCATCTGCCTTCGGTAGGCCGCTGGGGCTACCGCATGGGTTGTCTGAAAGCACTTCGTCAGATGGCTCTGGCTGTAGAAACCGCATTCATCGGAAATCATCGAAATCGGAAGGTCCGACATGACCAGCAGCTTGCGAGCCTGTGCCAGACGGCGATTCCGGAGGTAATGATGCGGGGGCATGCCCACGGCGCCCAGGAAAATCCGCCGGAAATGTGACTCGCTGACTCCCGCCAGCTCGGCCAATTCGGCGTTGGGCAGCGGCTCGGTGAGGTGTGCGTTGATGTGGCGCAGCACTCTTTGCAGGCGTGAAAAGTGGACGTGCTGCGGATGAATTCCGGTCGTGTTCGAAGTCGTCAACACCCGGAAGACCTGCTCCAGCATCAGTTCGGCTAGGCGAGCCATGAAACTCTCGTCGGCGCTCCTGCCGTTGTGCAACTCATCGACCAGCTGTCGCGCAGCGGCCGCGACCAGTGCATCAGCAAACTGCATCGGTTCCCCGCGCATGGACGCGAGACTGCTCAGGCGTTCTTGAACGCCGTTCTTCGGATCGAGGAAATAGAACGCCACGTCGTCTACCGGCCCACTGTAGTGCCAGCTCGTAGGGGTATTGGCCGGTAGAAGAATGGATTGGCTCGGGAGAGTGGATGAGCGCCAGCGCCTGTCGTACCCCTCCTTGACGCGAGCGCCGCCGAGTTGGGTCACCAGCACGGGGCACGTGACTCCGGAGATATCGACTTTCGTCGCTTGATATACCCAACGCTCAACATAGAGGGGGGCGTCCCCACCGATCGCCCCCTCGGTCAGCGGCTGCGTGCCCACGTCTTTACGGACTCTGACCCAGACCGGCGGCTTCATTGCTTGCCTCGTCGCAAATGATCGAAATATACAAAAAATGCGGACATCCCGTCACAGAGAAAACGTATCAGCCCTCCACAATGTCGCTATCGACAGATTGTCATGGCCTTCGAGGGACGTTGGCCGCACCTCGCAATGGGAGAGCCCATGGTCTACGAGAACTTTGCGACGCTGCGCGTCAGTCTTGACAGGGGCGTCGCGTTCGTCACGATCGATCATGGCGAACTCAATCTCATGGACCTAGCGATGCTCACCGATCTCGATCGCGCCGGCCGCGAACTCGAGGCCGACGCAGCTGTGAAAGTCGTGGTGCTGCAGAGCGCCAATCCGGAGTTCTTCATCGCCCACGCCGACATCAACGTCATTGCGCAGCTTCCCGAGACGCCGCCTGCGCGTGACGAGAGGCTCGGCTGGGTACATGCGGTCCTGGATCGTTTCCGGACGATGCCGAAGGCGACCATTGCCAAGATCCAGGGTCGTTGCCGTGGCGGCGGCAGCGAGCTGGCGCTCGCTTGTGACATGCGGTTTGCAGAGATCGGCAGAGGAGTACTCTGCCAGCCGGAGGTCGGGGTCGGAATCATTCCTGGCGCCGGCGGATCGGTTCGCCTTCCGAGGCTGGTGGGGCGTGGCCGAGCGCTGGAAATCATCCTGGGTTGCGGTGACTTCCCGGCCGAGGTCGCCGAGCGCTACGGTTACGTCAATCGGGCGCTGCCACCCGGCGAGATCGACTTCTTCGTGAATTACCTGGCGTTCCGCATCGCTGGCTTTCCAGCCGAGACAGTCGCCATGGCGAAACGTGCCGCCGGCATGGGCGAAGCCGGGTTGGAGGACGAACTCGCTCGCGAGGAGACAATATTCCTGAAATCGGCGCACACGGCATCGGCAAGGCGACGCATGGCGACGGCGCTGGCAATTGGAATGCAAACGCCAACCATCGAAAGATGTTGCTTCAACCATGTCTGGGGGCCGTTAGCCGAACAGCAATCCTGAGAAACCTGCACTCAATGGAGGCGTAATACCGTGACTGCCTTTCGTGTCCTGCTGATCACCTTCTGCGCAATCCTCGTTGGCTATACGGGCGTCGTGATTTCGAACCACGGTATGGGTCTGTTCAACGTCTTCTTCGGAGACATGGCCGCAATGGGCTGGCCCGGCCAGTTCAACCTCGATTTCATGTTCATGCTGACGCTCTCCGCGCTCTGGGTTGCATGGCGGCACGAATTCTCGATCGCCGGACTGGTACTCGGCCTTTTGACCTTTCTTGGCGGCAGCCTGTTCCTTACCACCTACCTTTGCGTGTTGAGTTGGCTGACCAGTGGCGACATGAAGGAAATGTTCCTGGGTAAGAGGAGGGTGTGAGTCTGACCCGTCATGCCACCGGACCGCCTTCGGCGGCCGGTGCATTCAGACCTTGAGAGTCTGCTCTTCTAAGCAGCGAACTTCCGCTCCGGGTCGATCTCGGTCCTCGCATGTCTGCTTTCGGGGAGTGCCCGGTCGGTATTACGACAACACTCCCCGGCGAGGCGCGTTGCGATCCCGCCCGAGCTGACGCCGGCTACGGGTCGTCCTTGTAGATGCTTACCCTGAGCGGCTGACCGTCCGCGAGGCCGGCGCGATACATGCCGGAGGTGTTGAAGCTCCAGGCTGCCTCACCGTCGGCGGTCAGCGCGATGACGCCGCCGTCGCCGCCGAGGGCGGTGAGCCTCTTCTGGATCATTTCGTCGGCGGCTGCTTGCAGCCGCATTCCCTTCAACTCGACCAAGGCGCAGATCTCGCGGGCGATGGTCAGCCGAATAAAGTATTCACCGGAGCCGGTGGCCGACACGGCACAGGAGGCGTTCGATGCGTAGGTGCCGGCGCCGATGATTGGGGAATCACCGACGCGACCCCACCGCTTGCCGGTCGTGCCGCCGGTCGAAGTGCCGGCGGCGAGGTTGCCGTGCGCGTCGAGCGCAACGACGCCGACCGTCCCTTTCTTGCCTTCATCGTGTGCGGGACCGTCGGCCGGGGGCTCGGCGGGGATGCCCGGTGGCTTCGGCGGGACGGGCAGGCCTTTCCCGGTCAGGAACTTCTCGAGCGCGCGCCAGCGCCGCTCGGTGTAGAACCAGCCGGGCTCAACCTGTTCGAGACCCTGCTGCCGCGAAAACTCGTCCGCGCCGGCACTGATCAGCATCACGTGCGGCGACTTCTCCATCACGCGACGCGCGAGCGAAATCGGATGACGTGTACGGGTGACCCCGGCGACGGCTCCGGCTTCGAGCGACTGGCCGTTCATGATCGCGGCGTCGAGCTCGTTGCGCCCGGACGCCGTGAATACCGCGCCGCGTCCGGCGTTGAAGAGCGGGTCGTCCTCCATCAGGACGATGGTCGCTTCCACGGCATCGAGCGCGGAGCCGCCCGCCTTGAGTACGGCGGCGCCCGTCTCGGTGGCGCGCGCCATGGCGGCCCGATACGCGGTGTCCTGCTCAGGGGTGAGGTCCTTGCGCTCGATCACGCCGGCACCACCGTGCACGACGATGGACCAGCGCGGCGCGGCCTCGGCGGGCGTGAACGCCGCGGCGAGGAGCGTCGCGGCGACAAGAAGGAACGTTCTCATGAGCGGTGCTCGCGACGTGGTTCGGTGCAGGGGTCGAAGTATCGCCGACGCTCCGCCGCGGTCAATGCCCTCGAGGCCGCAATACTGCATTGGGTTTTTTTCACTGTTGACGGTCTGCTGTCCGGGCGGGGATTCCGGGCGGACGATCGCGAAAGGGTAAGATCAACAAGAGCGGATGTGGGCGAATGGCGCAAAACGGCTACTTCCGGACGGTCATCGCGAATTTGTTCGCTTGACGGCTGTGTACATTCGTACATACTCGTCTGATGGAGTACGAGTGGGACCCGGCCAAGGCGAAGGTCAACCTGCGCAAGCACCGGGTCTCGTTTGCGGATGCTGCCTTGGCACTCGAGGATCCTCGTGCACTGACCATGGCTGATCCAGACGCCAGCGGCGAACAACGCTTCGTCAGCCTGGGCTCGGACCCAATCGGCCGCGTGCTGGTGACCGTCTTTACGCCCAGGGGACGTCGCACGCGGATCACCTCTTCACGCAAAGCCAGCCGTAACGAACGGCGGGTATACGAGAACCAGTAATGCGCAAGGAATACGATTTCTCCAAAGCGAAGCGCGGCCCAGCTGTATCGGTGCCGACAGGCAAGACACGGATTACGATTCGTCTTGATGACGACATCGTTGAATGGTTCAAGTCAAAGGTCGAGTCGGCGGGCGGCGGCAACTATCAGTCCCTGATCAATGCGGCTCTGCGCGAACACATGCGACGGGTGGACGAACCGCTCGAGAAGACGATTCGGCGGGTACTGCGCGAAGAATTGAAGCGCGCGAGCTAAAGGACCGGAACGGGTCGCTTTTCACCGTTTTCTGGCTGCTTCGGTCGCGACGTGCTCGATGGCCGGGAATCAGGGGAGCAGCCGATGCAGGAAGGTCAGTTGCTCGGCAATGAATGTGCTGAACAGCGGTTCGACATAGGCGTCGAAATGATCCGCCGCATGCGTTTTGACAGTGACGGTCCTGGCGCCGCGGCTGGACTTCAGCGCGCCGGATGCGGGAGTGGTCAGGTCATTCATTGCGACCTGCAGAAGCACGGGCATCGTCAGGTGGCGCAGTTGTCTGCCTGGGGAGTAGCGCATGGCCGCAAGTACGAACCGCGCGGCAAGCCGCTGATCGAACGCTTTGCCCCTGGGGACCAGTCGTAAATAGCCTTCATATGCGCCAGGAGCGGTCATGACTGCCAGCCGACCGGGCTCGCCAGCGGCATCAACATAGTGGGGGGAACGCCTGAACAGATTTCCGAGTAGATCGACCAGGCCGTGGAACGTCAGGCGCATACCGACGAGTGGGCCGCCGGCCAGGCCCGAAGTCAGGCCCAGCATGTGCGGCACCTGGGAGATCACGGCGGCAACCTGACGATCCTTGGCGGCGACGGCGACCACGTGGCCACCGCTGAGCGAAGTACCCCACAGTACGACCTTCTTCGGATCAACCTCCGGACGCGTCCGGGCATATGCAATGGCGGCATGCCAGTCCTGGTGCTGCTCCTTGATGTCGAGCAACTGGCGCGGCTCGCCCTCACTATCGCCAAAGTGCCGATAGTCGAAGACCAGAGCATGGTACCCCGCCTGGACAAACTGCTCGGCGAAGGCGTCGAGGCGCATTTCCTTGATCGCGGCCAGTCCGTGGGCCAGCACGACACATGGACGCCGACCCTGGACACTCGACGGATAGAACCAGGCGGCGCAACGCTGGCCCTGAGAATCAAATGCAACGTCCTGACGATCCATCTTTCGGCTCCTCGGGGGGACGCCCGGCTGCCTCGAGAGAAGCACGTTCCGGACTATGGCAGACGCAGGCTGACGCCTGCTCGCGCCAGTGTCCTGACGCTGACAAGCATGCTATAGCCGACGGCGGCTCTTGTCCTTTGCGGGAAAATTCTTCTGGCCGCGCGACTCTCACTTAACTTTCGCCTTCCAGGACATACCGTCGAAGTGTTCGCCAGCGCCGGCGCGCGATGGATCATGTGACAAAATCAGTTCACTGCCTCGGAGCCGCGCGTGGGCGCTGTGTCGTCCGCTGGCGAATGTCAGTTGAGTTCGCGAACCTCACTCACCGTGATGACCCGGTCGATGCGGGTGCCGTCCCAGCGGTAGCGGAAGTGTTTGCCCTGGACGGGAAGTGAGACGGTGCGCGTGCGGAAGGCGGCGATGCACTCGCCGCCATCGCGTCGGGCACTCAGGTAGTTCAATCCCCAGGAGCCCGCGGCGCGGCGTTCGGCGGCGAATGCCTGGCAGGCAGGATAGGTGCTGATGTCGGGATCCCGCATCGTGGTCCAGGCGCGACCGCGGAGGTCGTCCAGCGGCTGCAGTGCTTTGCCGACGTAGCAGCGGCGCTCGACCTCGATCGGGGGTTCCGCAGTCTCGCGCAGGAAGCGTGCGGTGTGGAAGACCGTCTCGGCGACGGCCGTGTCTTCGTCGAGCGCGGCGTAGTAGGCGCCGTGCGTTCCGTCGCTGAATCGCGCCGGGCGACCGAGGTGCGTAAAGGCCGCCATCACCACCGTGGCCCCGGGGCCGGTGACCCAGTCTTCCTTCGGCACGCGGTAGAGGTCGCCGGCTGCGGCGCGCAGCCGATCGTTGGTCAGGCCCTCGATCGCGTAGAGGATTGCCAAATCGTCGGCGTCCACGAGCGTTTCGAAGATCTCGATCGGCGGGAAGCGAGAAGGAATGATGCGGTACTGGCGCCGGCCCGTGAGGTCGCGGCGGACGCGGGTCTTAACCGCCACGCCAGGCGTCCAGGTGACGGCGCACCTGGTAGAGGTCGTCGACGCGACCCTGTCGCATGACGTCCAGCGCCGAGCGGCCGCCGAAGGCGATGTTGTCGCGCTTCACCCAGGCGTTCGCCCGCTCTTTGATCGGCAGCAGGATGGCGAGTGCCTTGTAGATGCCGAGCAGGACGCTGATGCGCTCGAGCGTGTCGGCGGGAAGGCCTGCGACTTCTCCGGCACGCCAGCGGTAGAAGGTGCGGCGGCTGGGCTGGCCGAGCAGAGTGAGCTGGTCGGCCGGGGTGAGTCCCCATTCGGCTGCCAGATTGAAGAACGCCTTGAGCGCTACCGAATCGACGCGGTTACGGTCGAAGGCGGTGACGGGTCGGGCTTGCGGGGTGGGGCGGGTGAGGGTGGTGTTCATTGTCGGTGTGCCAATTGGCACATACGAATATACCGCGTGCCGGATGGCGGGGCAAGGAGGGGCGCCGCTGGGGGCGCTGAAAGCGGACGGTGTACGGGGAGAAACGACCCCGACCTGCCGCTCAGGGTCCTACCAAGCAGTCGTTCCAGAACTCGACAGCGGCCATCGAAGATGCGCGCGTGGGTCAAAAGAAAACGGGCGGCCCACCCGGAGCCGCCCGCCTTCAGGGGTCAATGATACTACTGGCTCGGGCCTTTGCTCGCTGCTTCGGCTTCGGCCATCTTCTTTCCCATCTCCGCCTTGATGGCGTCGAGGTTGAAGCTCGCGCCCCGCTGCATCGGCGGGTAATCGAGGAAGGTCTGGATTTCCTTGCCCATCAACTGCTGCACGAACACGAAGCGCCAGAATTCATACTTGAACCAGTCGAAATACTGCTGCGCGCCATCTTTCGTGCCGTTGTTGGGCCAGCCGGTGCGTTCAAACGGATCGAGCCGCAGGTTGGTGATGTACGGCACGTCGGGATGCGTCTTCTCGCCGAGCCAGCCCTGGGGCTGGTCGATGAAGCGGAACTTGTAGTCGTCGATGCGCACCGCGCCAACCGTGCTTTCGCCGAGGTAGAAGATCTCGTGCCGCGCTGACGGACCCTTGCCGGTAATGGCCGCCATCTGGTTGTAGCCATCCAGGTGGTTCTTATAGGTCCGGTCGCCGATCGTCTTGCCCTTCAGCAGCTCTTCGGTGATGTTTGAATTGCCGGCGGCCGCCGCGAACGTCGGCAACCAGTCCATACCGGAGAAGATTCCGTTCTGCACCGAGTCCGCCGGCACGTGCCCCGGCCAGCGCAGGATCGCAGGCACCCGGAAGCCGCCCTCGAGAACCGTTCCTTTTGATTGTGCAAACGGCGTCTGGCCGCCATCGGGCCAGGTAAAGACCTCGGTACCATTGTCGGTGGTGACGACGACGATCGTGTTGTCGTCCACGCCCAGGTCCTTCAGCTTCTTCATTACCAGGCCGATGTCGTCGTCGAACTGGGCCATGCCGGCTTCTTCCTCCGACCAGCCGTTCTCTGCGTTGCGCAACGCCTCATATTTCGGCGAAAGATGCGTGACGATGTGCATGCGCGTCGGGTTCAGCCAGACGAAGAACGGCTTGCCGTCTCTCTTGGCTTTCTCAATGAACTGGAGTGCGAAATCGCGAATCTCGTCGTCCACCGTTTCCATGCGCTTAGGATAGAGCGTGCCGGCATCCTCGATCTTCTGCTTGCCGATCTTGCCCCAACGCGGCATGACGGTCGGGTCATCCGTGTTGGTGGCCCAGCTGTGCACCATGTTGCGCGGACCGACGACATTCAGGAGGTTCTGCGGATAATTGGGATGCGCCGGGTCTTCCATGGCATCGAGGTGATACAGGTAGCCGAAGTACTCATCGAAGCCGTGGACGGTCGGCAGATACTCATTCTTGTCACCAAGGTGATTCTTGCCAAACTGGCCGGTGGCGTAGCCCATCGACTTCAGCACCGTGGCAATCGTCACCGCTTCCGCCGGGAGGCCAACCGACGCGCCGGCCTGGCCGACCGTGGTCAAGCCAGTGCGGATCGGCAGCTCGCCGGTGATGAAATTCGCCCGACCCGCCGTGCAGCTTGCTTCGGCATAGTAGTCAGTGAACAGCATGCCTTCCTTGGCAATCTTGTCGATGTTCGGTGTCCGGCCGGCCATCATGCCGCGGTGATACGCCCCGATGTTCCACATGCCTATGTCGTCGCCCATGATCACGACGATGTTCGGCTGCTTGGTTGCGGTTTGCGCGAGTGCGGGCGTTGCCGCACCCAGCACGATGGCCCCGCCGGCCATCAGTCCTGTCAATGCGTGTTTCAATTTCATTTAGGGTCCCCTGAGTAATACGAATTTTGATTGGAATTATGCGGCCACAAGCGCGGTCTGCTTGAGGCCGGTCCGGACGCGGTCCAGTAGACCAGACGTTCGCGAACATTGTTGGACGACTCGGCCCTGGCGCCATGACGCCGAGACCGGGTCGCACCGCATTTAGCACGTTCGGTGGTGCCGGAACAAGCGGGCGGCGTTCGATCTTTACTGTCTCGGTCCGCCGGCGAAGCAGCCGGTACCATCCTGCGGGCAGACGACGACGATCGTCTGTCGCTGGCCGCAGCCCTCCACGCCCACCGTGTACTCGACCCGTTCGACGCCGAAGCGGATCGCGACGGGCTGGACCATCTGCCGCGACAGCATCTGCCCGGTGGCGCTTGGGCAGTTCATGTCGAAGCGTACGCGCTGCAGGGCGGTATCCACGGCCTGCTGCTGCTGGGCATCGAGCTGCTGGTCCGTAGACTGGCAGCCAGCGAGCCCGATAAGGCAGATCGTTGCAGTGACGATTTGACTCTTCATGTTGGTTACCCGTTCGATGTAGCGATGATGAGGGATTCGGCGTACTCCACGATCACGCTGTCGCCGACCGCGAGACCGGAGAGATCGACTTTCTTGTGCGCCTTCATGGTCTTGGTCGTCCCATCGGCGAGCTGGAAGGTCACATGCCGCGTGGCCGGGTCCAGCGCGATGACCTTCGCCGAGATTTCA
This sequence comes from uncultured Gammaproteobacteria bacterium, assembly GCA_963732375.1. Taxonomy (GTDB): domain Bacteria; phylum Pseudomonadota; class Gammaproteobacteria; order Steroidobacterales; family Steroidobacteraceae; genus RPQJ01. Next base: position 477,672 of record CAVSZE010000002.1, on the reverse strand, counting down.
ACCGCCTCGCCTTCGAACACGCCTGTCGTCTTGCCGTTGGTCGCTGCGGCGAGTTCGATGGCGGCGGCGTCACCGGGAGGTCGGCCATCCTTGCGGACGACGAGTGCCATGACCTCGGTTGCCTGGAATCCGATCTGCTCACCGACCTTAAACGTGCTCAGGTCGACGTTCTTGGCCGCCTTGAAGGTGGCTGACCTGCCGTCCGGGGTCGTGACGGTCACCTTCCGCCTGGCGTCGTCGATCGCCTTCACCGTCGCGTCATAAGTTAAGGTGTTAACGACGGCGAACCCGTTGGTCGCCTGGACGACCTGCTGCTGCTCGACGCCTTCGGTGCTGGCACAGCCTGACATCGTGACCATTGCAGCCGCGAGAAGCGCGAGGGCCGCAAGTACGAAGAGGCGTTGCGTGATAAAGATTCTCACAGAATTGCCCGTTTGTTGTCGAAATCGCTGTGAGCCGTCACTCCGGAAACATCAACTGCACCTGCACGCGCAGCTGCCAGTCCGGGCCGTAGGTCGGCGTCTCGACGTTGTAATAGGCGCTGATCTGGCTGTTCACCGGCAGCTTGCCCAGGTGGAAGATCTTGCCGACGCCGCCGCCGATCGGCACGGTCCAGGTGTCGCCGCTGTCCGCCTGCCAGTTCGCGGTGATGATCGGCGCACTGGTGAGGTATGCCCCGCCCTTGAAGTTGTAGTTCAGGAACGGCTGCACCAGCATCTGGTTGATCGGCGGCGAGGAGTTCGATCCGCTCACCGACCAGATGTTGTTGGCCAGCACCCCGTACACCCATGGGCTGCCGTGCTCGATCTTCAGCACCACCACGGTCGGGCCGAGGGCCCAGCGGTCGTTACCGAGCACCTCACTCGTGTTGGTCGGCAGCTGCGCGATGCCGCCGACGCCCCAGATGAGGCCCTTGGGCTGCGCCGGCGAGAGGAATGCCGAGAACTGCGTGTCGCTCAGTCCGAACGTCGAGCCCTGGCCCGGGTACAGTTCCGGCTGCCAGAGCAGCGGAAAGATCGTGCGCGTGATGATGTTCCACTCATCGCTCACGTGGATCGGGTAAACCGGCTGGATGTTCAGGATGTTCTGGGTGTTCTCGAGCGGGCCGTAGTTGAAATTGGTGTTGTTCTGGAACGGAACGCTGATCAGGTTGCCGACCGGGTTCTGCGCCAGCTTGGCGAGTTCCGTGGCACTCATCTCGGCGTTCGCCGGTGCGGCCGCCACCATAGCTGCGGCGAGGACGACTGCAGCCAGCCACCTTGATTCGAGTCGGGTCTTCATGCGTTGGCCTCTTCAGACATTCGTTGGTTTCGAGAAATTGCTCGACGCTAATACCGTCGCGCGGGCCCGATCTGCGGCGCGCGCACCGGCTTGGCCATGCCGAAGAAGATCACCACGCCCTGGCCGCCGCAACGCGTCGAAATGGCCTCGGGAGGCGTACCGATGCAGCTCTCTATGTCCTGCCAGTTGTTCATCGCCCAGACGTTGCCGGCCGGGTCGACTGCAATGTCGGTCAGCATCTGCAGGCCGCCGCCGACATAGCCGTTGGGCGGCGAGATCTGATCGCCGGTCTTGAAGCCGGGCGGGCAGTTCTCCGTGCGCGCGCCGCACAGCTGGACGATCGGGCTCGCCGGCATCGCGAAGTTGGAGATCCAAACATTGTCGTTGCCGTCCACAACCACAGCCCACGGACCGGGCAGGCCACCACCCTTGAACGGAGAGCCCGGAAATGCGGTGCCGTCGGGCCGCAACAGCGTGACACTGCCCGCGCCCCCCTTCTGCTTCGACATGACCGTTGTCAGGTAATCCGCGGCCGACGTAACACCCTCGAGCTTGAGGCGGATGCCCATGTCGATCAGGTGGGCCATACCCAACACTCCCGTGCCGAACCGATTGGTGACCCACACGTTGCCCAGGCTGTCGATGTTCATGCCGCTATTGTTGATTCCGGTCTTGAAGGTCGCGACCTTGCCGGGATCAGCGGCGGGGAAGCGCGTGACGTGCGGGGCGCCGCTGTTGGCGACCCAGATCCGGTCCTGCTGGTCGATGCCGAGGTGGAACGGCGCCTTGAACGACTTGCAGGGCTCCGCACTTTCGCCCTCGCATACGATTCGACCTTTGGCAATGTCGCCCTTCGGGAAAAGGACAAGCTGGCTCTTCTCGATACCGAGGACCCAGACATCACCGCTCGGCGTCACGATGACCCCTTGCATCAATCCAAGCCTGCCGCCGAAGGTAATGCCTTCCTTTGGCGTGAGCGGCTTGCCGTTCTTGTCGAACACGGCGATTGCCTTGCTGCCATAGGTAGTAAACCAGGCGTTGTCCTTGGCATCGACCGCCGCGCCGAAGGTGCCGCCTTCCATCCCGCCGCCGGCAAACCCGGTGGTGATGGGCGAAAGGGGTTTACCGTTGGGGGCGAACTTGCTGGCATTGCCCTGCCAAAGCGAGTCCTGCCCCTGCCAGCCGACGGTGAAGTTGTCGCCGACCCAGAGGTTGCCCTCGCTGTCGAACATGGCCTTGCCGCCGGCGCGATACCCCCCGCCGTCGAACTTGAGCGGCAGCACCCACGCACTGGGGGCCCAATTGAGATATGGCATGTATGGCACGGGTCGCATCGTCTTGCCCGGCCTGATCGGATAGAAAGCGCCGAGCAACGCAAAGACCCGCTCGGGCTTGTACCAGGAATTCCGCGCGATCGAGAGTGCCGCCGCAAGCGTGTCGGTCGGCGTTTTGCCCGCGGGTCCCGTGGAGGCCGTGAAGAGTCGTCCGCAGGCATCCGACGTCACGCGCGTGACGCAGCCCGCTAGAACGCTGGAAAGCGTGGCGAAGTTCGCCATTGTCGGCGTCTGGCCGCTGTTGAGCGGATCCTGTATCCGCTCGCCCCATCCGCCCGTGGAAAGATCGACGAAGCTGGGCACGTTGCCCGCGGCGATCCTGAGTCCCAGCGCGTGGCCCTTGATCACGCCGCCGTCGAGGAACTGTGCGTGCGTCCACACCGATGCCACGGTCGTCATCTCGTTGATCGTGACTTTCGCCGGTGCCTTGGCGCCCAGCACCGTCAGCAGCGCGATCGCCGGGTTCTCGCTGCCGGCTCCGACCTGCCCGCCCTTGGCCACCAGGTACAGGCTGGTGCCGGGGGCCGCCGTGTCGGGCGCGTTGATCGTGAAGCGCCCATCGGCGCCCGTCGTCGCCTGCGCCACCTGCTTCGGGACGGTCGCGCTGGCGGCCCATAGCGTCACCGCCGAGTTTGCGATCGGTGCGCCGCCGCCCAGCACCTGGCCGGTCAGCGTGGCCGCCGAGATGGACGCCGTCGAAAACAGCCCGGCGGTGACCACCGTTACGACGACTGCCATTGGAAAGAGTTTGTGTTTCATGCCAGATTTCCCCAGAAATGCTCGGCCGCTGCGTACGACTTGCCGCAAGAAGCAAGGGGACGACAGAGCCGATTACAGATGGCCGATGTCAGGACTCACGAGGTTTGAGAGATAGACTAGCACCTGGACCAGTGAATACTTTGATAGCCTTGTGGTTATGAGTATTACGCCGCTCCGGCTGCGTCACGCGGCCAGCCTGGCCGAGCACGCCAGCTTCCGGCGAGCCGCCGCAACGCTGCGGATCTCGCAGCCTGCACTGACAAAGAGCATCCAGGCGCTGGAGGCTGCCTTGGGAGTGCAGCTCTTTGAGCGCCGCCGCGACGGAGTACTGCCCACTGAATTTGGCAGGTTGGTCCTGGAGCACACCCGTGGCGTGGTGCTCGCGGAATCCGAACTCCTGCGCCAGATACACCTCGTGGCCGGCCTGGAAACCGGATCATTGAACGTCGCGTTCGGACCATTGCCGGGCATGATGTCGGTCTACCCGGCGGCGGGCGCGTTGCTCGCCGACCATCCGAACCTCAGGATCTCGCTTCAGTCAGCCAACTGGCGGGAGGTCATCCACATCGTCGTCCAGAAGAAAGTGGACCTTGGAATCGCCGAGATCAGCGGCGCCATGCACGACGACTCGTTGCAGACAGAATTGATCGGACAGCACCGCGCGCATTTCCTATGCCGCGCGGGTCATCCGATTCTTCGAGAACGCCGCATCACCCTGACTGAGCTGCTGGAATACCCTTGGGCAACCACCCGCCTTCCGCCGCGCATGGCCAAAGCATTGCCGCCTGCGATCAAGCGCGCAGGCTACATCGATACCCTCAGCGGCGATTTCGTTCCGGCAATCGACCTTTGGGCTCCAATAAACCTCGGCCTATTGATTGCCAAGAGCGAGGTTTTGGCCCTCGGGCCGCTGACTTTGGTCGAGAACGAATTAAAGAGCGGATCCATCGCGATCGTGCCGACTGAGGGCCTCAATCTTCATGGGGGCTACGGTTTCGTTTACCTCAAGAGTCGACCACTTTCGCCCGCCGCCCGGGCTTACATGGCGGAGATTCGTACTCACGAGCAGTTGCTGGTAAAGAATGAAGCCCACCTCGAGAAACTTTACCGACACACTCTCCGACGGACGCTTACGTGACTCGCGCCGGAGTTCTTACAGGTCGGTAACCGGGAGTCTGGTACGAATTCTGTTGACTCTCGACCTCTGACGAGTTCGTCGAGCGTCCGTCGCGGCTTCCGAATCTGGCCTGTGGCGGCGTCGAACGACTGCTATCGGCGACAACACCGTACGGCTGGTTGTGGCCGAACTGAGACATTCCCGAACGTCTGCTTTTGTCACAAGCAGGCATCACGCGCGACAACTACCGCTTCGCGATCTGACCCCACTCCCCGTGGAGCTCGAGCAACGCCTCAAGCGCGTCGATCCTATACACCGCCTCTGCCGGCAGACAGGCGAGGCCGTGCTTCGCGCCATAAAGCTGCCCAGCGATCGACGCCGTCGAATCCGAATCCCCGTCGTGATTCGACGCCACCTCGATCGCCTCACTGAAGCTCGATGCAGTCGCCGCCGCATGCAACCCCACCGCGAGCGCCTCATCCCCCACCCAGCCCAGGCCGAAGCTCCCAGATGGTCGGGAAGACGCACGCGCCGCACCCTCGCCCACCGCGCTCGCGACCTCATCGAGTAAGTCCCGCGTACCGCTCGCCTGCGGGTGCACGGCGAGTGCCGCACGCCCCGCCTCGATCGCATCCAACCACGACGCATCAGCGAGTAACTTTCGAACGGCCAGCGACATCACCCCGGACGGTGCCCACACGTCCGGATGCCCGTGCGTGAGAGCTGCGGCCGAAACGCCCGCGGCATACACATCGGCGTCCGCGACCCCGTCGCCCAGGAACCCGAGCGGCGCGGTGCGCATCACGCCCCCGCATCCCTTGCTGTCGTTGATCGGGTTCTCGGCACTGCCCCGACCGCCGGCACGCAACGCCGACAGGCAGGTGTTACCCGGCGCCTGCGCCCGCCACAAAGACGAGTGCCCCATCAACCCGGCCTCCCACTGCGCGGCGGAAGACGCCGACCGCCCGGACTGCGTCCGCAGCCAGTCCCGGTACGCGGCCCGAATCGCATCATTCAATGGCCCCGGCCCCGTCAGCGGTACGCCGTCCCTCGCTGCCCGTAGCATTCCCTCGAGCGTGAAGAGCGTCATCTGCGTGTCGTCCGACACCTCGAGCGCTCCGTCCGCAGCCGCGAGCTGTATCCCCTCCTCCCCATACTTGCGCCGGATCGCGGCCAGCGAATCGAACTCCACGCGGTAGCCGAGCGCATCGCCGATCGCCCCACCGAGCAGGCACGCGAGCTCCCGGGACGAACGCGCATCGCGCGCGGCATCGACCGGCCGCTGCGCCTCCACCCACCGCTCCTGTGTGTGGGTCTCGATGGCCCCGGGCCGAACCGCCCGCACCTGCCGGATGGCCTCACCGGGATCCGCGCCGAACTCGACCAGCAGCCGCGCAGCCACCGACCCGGCGCGGCCGAGCCCACCCCGGCAATGCACCAGCACCCTATCCCCGGCACGCAGTCGTTCCCGCAACCGCGCACCCGCATACACCCAGCGCGCTTCGAACGCCTGGTCGGGTGCAGTCACATCTTTGACTGGCAGGTGATGCCACTCGATCCCGGCTGCACGAACTATATCGGGCAACCGCTCGACACCCAGCTTCTTGAACTCCTGACCCTCGATCAGCGTGACCACCGCGCTCGCGCCCCAACCCCGAATCGTCGCAACATCGACCGCGAGATCGCGCTCCCAGTCACCACCGTAAACGCTGTCGCCACGCTTGCCCGGACACAGCGTGACGCCGACGATTCCGCCGCCAACAGCCAGCTCTGCGATCTGCAGCGGATCGGTCTTACTGGTCCTGATGGCCATCCTCAATCCCTGATGTATCCCCGCCGGACGGTGCTCCAACGGAGCGGCGTCCACTCATCACCTATTGTTTATTAATTTGCCTGAGCGATAAACCCTCACAGCGCATTTGTCACCTGTTTCTTGACATTCACAGACGCTGGAAAGACGCACCGGAACGCTCTGTCCAGGAAGTCTGGAACGGGCTCTCGAAAACAAAAAGGGCCCTCACGAGCGGGGCCCTTTCAGCACCAGTGTGAACGATCGGGTCGACGATCAGGCGGCAACCTTGCGGGCACGCGCGCCGGCCTTCCGAACCACACGCTTCGCCTTGCGAGCGCGCGTTGTCTTCGCCTTCGGCAACTCGTCTTCGGCGGTCTCGAAGAACTTCCCGTAGGTCTCCATCGTCAGCTTGCGAAACTCACGACCCGCATCCTTGAAGATCGCGGCCCCACGGGTCGCTTCATCCTGGATGCGATCGCGGGTCGCAGGCAACATGTCAGCCTGGTCGCGTACGAAGTCCAGGATGTCTTCGGCGCGCGCGGCGTGCTCGAAATGCGTGGCCGCACCTGTCAGCGCGGCGGTGATGACCTCCGACTGAAATTCGATGAGGCTCTGCAACGCGTTCTGCGAGACGACCGTGAGCTTCACGCCCGAGTGCGCCATCTTGCGCACCGGGTTCTTCATGGCCTTGAGGCCCTCCGCCGAATCAACGAGGGCGTTACGCATGAACCTGACGGGGTCCTTGCTGAGGTTCTGGGCCAGGTGCGTCATGGCCTGGGTCTGTTCGCTCATGAATTCCTGCATTTCGACTTTCATTTGGCTTCTCGGTTAGTGGCGCTGTGTTACAGCACTTGCTGCATTGCAGCATACCTCTCCCGTCACGGTGTTTCATGAGGGCTTATCGCGGGATGCCCGAGGCTCACTCCCTGCACCTGCACCGCGCGCACCCTGCGTCGATGAACACTTCGATCCGCCTCGACACGGTGGCCGACCTCCTCGCCCGCGACCACACGCCCAGTGTCGTGATCGCGCCGTAGATGCCACCGCGAACTGGCGCTCATGGTCGTCTTGCCGATATTCGCATTCCGGTCGGCCGCCACCTGCCGCCAAGGCCTGGACTCTGGCAGGTGTGGCCACCGCCGCCGTCGGACATCCGCCCAGTTCCCAGGACACGACCACGGTCCCGTAACGGAGCCCACCTCTGGCGCACCAGCGGCAATTGCGATACATTGAATACACGTATTCACAGAAGGCAAAACCATGGCGACATCCATCCGACTCGACCCGGCGACGGAGCAGCGACTGGAGCAGCTGGCTGCCCGGACCGGCCGCACCAAGGCGTACTACCTGCGCGAGCTGGTGGCCAACGGGCTGGACGACCTGGAGGACTACTACCTTGCGGCCGCGACGGTGGAACGCGTACGCAAGGGCGAGGAGAAGGTCTACACCTCCGAGCGGGTGAGGAAGGACCTTGGCCTGGACGATTAGTTACACGGCGACCGCCCGCAAGCAGCTCCGCAGCCTGGATCGGCAGATCGCGCGGCGTATCGTTGATTTCATGGACGAGCGAATTGCCGGCCAGGCAGACCCGCGCAGCACGGGACACGCACTGACGGGTCCGCTGCTCGGGGCGTACTGGCGCTACCGGGTTGGAGACTTCCGCATCATCTGTGACATCCAGGACGGCGCGCTGTGCGTGCTGGTCATCGAGATCGGCGACCGAAAGGAAATCTATCGCTGAGAGCGCTCCCGCGTGCCGACGCGCCGTAAGCAGACGTTGTAGGGGGAAAATCGGCCCACTGCAGACGGTAAGACCAGATCAAAGAAGCCCGTAGCGCCCGAATTAAGCCGCGTCGCCAGGCGGCGTCGGCTTGAATGAGGGATTAGTCATCAACTGGCAGACGATTGGCGTGCAGTTAGGCTGACCCGGCGGAACAGTTCTGGGTATTCAGTAACGAGACCATCTTCATCGACAGGCAGCATCGCCTTGAACCCCGTTCCGTCAAGGCTTTCGAAAAGATAGAGACGGTCTTCCAGTCGCGTGTAGGCCTGAGGCTTGGCCACAACTTCGAGGTCGGGAGCAGACACCCAGGCCATTCGGAACTCTTGACGCTGGCCGATCTCTAGATGGCTGCGCCATATAGGAAGGCTATTCGTCAGTGGCGTGGGCCAGATGTCGATGTCGATGCAGCCATCAAGGTGCGATAGGTGCTCGCCTTGTGCACCAGTCCAACGGCCATGGCCATCGGCTCGCAGCGACAGGACTTGAGCCTGGGTGCCCTTCAAAGCTTCGAGCTCGGCTTGCTGCAATAAGCCGCTGTCGTCCCAGCGCAGACGATATGTCAGACGAAAGGGTTCCCCGTCTTCATCGAATGCGAGAAGTGAACTGTCGGCGGCGTTTCCCGCGAGCAGTACGTGCTCTAGACCGAGGCCATCTCGGCTCCATATCGGGACCCAGCAGACCGTACGAGGTGTTTTGTGCTGCATGCTGCGGACGAAAAGGGTATGTGTTGATGCCTAACAACAATTAGGCTGCGCCGTCACACGGCAGTGACCCGGATTGCATCCCGCCAAATTGCTGCAGTACTGCGGCATAAAGGGTTCTCGGTCGTCATATCACATTGATCAGAATAGACCATCGATCTGTTAGGTGGGCAGTTGTAAGCGGCATGTTATGCGGCACGAGGAGGACGAATCTCCGACCGGCCGCTCCTGGCCGAACTCGGACCTTGCCGAGTGTCCGCTTTTAAGAATTCACTAGTCGAACGAGGCTACTCAAGGCTGGCCGCGGCTCTTGAGTTAGCCCGGTAAGAGATTATGTTTTCCAGTAAGCGTCTTTGTTTTCAGCGCACACCTAAGACCTTCACTCCCCAAGAGAGCTACTCCACCGTCACGCTCTTCGCCAGGTTCCTCGGCTGGTCAACGTCGGTGCCCTTCAGGATCGCGCAGTGATACGCGAGCAACTGCAGCGGGATGGTGTACACCGCCGGCGCCTGGAAATAACTCACATGCCGCGGCATCTGGATCACCGTCACCCCCTCGGACGACTCGATGCCCGATTCCGGATCTGCGAACACGAACAACTCGCCGCCTCGCGCTCGAACTTCCTGCAGGTTCGACTTGAGCTTCTCGAGCAGGTCGTTGTTCGGCGCGACCGCGATCACCGGCATGTCGGCGTCCACCAGCGCGAGCGGCCCGTGCTTCAGTTCACCAGCCGGATATGCCTCGGCGTGGATGTAGGAGATTTCCTTCAGCTTCAGTGCACCCTCCATCGCAATCGGGTGCATCGCGCCTCGGCCCAGGAACAACGCGTGTTGCTTGTCGGCAAAACGATTCGCCAGCTCGCGGATCGTGTCGTCGAGTGCGAGCGTGCTTTCGATCAGCGAGGGGATGCCGATCAACCGATGCACCAGCCCGCGCTCGCGTTCCGCGTCCGCGCTATGGAACTTGGCCAACGCCACGACCAGCATGCCGAACGCGGCGAGCTGCGTCGTGAAGGCCTTGGTCGAGGCGACGCCGATCTCGGGGCCGGCGCGCGTCAGCATCACCAGTTCCGACTCGCGCACCAGGGAGCTTTCCGGCACGTTGCAGATGGCAAGCTGCGAAAGGTAGCCGGCCTGCTTTGCCATCCGCAGCGCCGCGAGCGTGTCGGCGGTCTCGCCCGACTGCGAGACGCTGACGAACAGCGTGTTCTTCGGTACGACCGGGTTGCGATAACGGTATTCGCTCGCGATCTCGACCCAGCAGGGCAGCCGGCAGATCTGCTCTATGAAATATCGCGCCACGGTGGCGGCGTGGAAACTCGTGCCGCAGGCGACGATGCGCACCGCCTGGGTCTGCGCGAAAACGGCTTGCGCGGCCGGGCCGAACGCGGCCTCGAGCAGCTTGCCGCCGACCACGCGCCCCTCGAGGGTCTGCGCGACCGCGCGCGGCTGCTCGAAGATCTCCTTCAGCATGTAATGCGGGAACTCGCCCTTCTCGGCTGCGTCGGCAGACTGCTCGCTCAGCCATTCGGGGCGCTGGGCCTTGTTTCCGTCCTTGTCGATGATCCGGATCGAGGTCTTGCGTATCTCGCCGACGTCGCCTTCCTCCAGGAAAATGAAGCGGCGCGTGACCGGCAACAATGCGGCAACGTCGGAGGCGACATAGTTCTCGCCGTCGCCGAGGCCGACCACCACCGGGCAGCCCTGGCGGGCCAGCACGATCCTGTCCGGGTCGTCGCTCGATATCACCGAAAGCGCGAACGCGCCCTCGAGTTCGGCAACCGTCGCGCGCACGGCCTTGAAAAGGTCGCCGGTCACCTTGCGGTGGAAGTGAATGCGGTGCGCGATGACCTCGGTGTCGGTTTCGCTTTCGAACTCGTAGCCGGCTTTCTTCAACTCGGCGCGGAGTTCGTCGTGGTTCTCGATGATTCCGTTGTGGACGATCGCGATGCCGTCCCGGGATATGTGCGGGTGTGCGTTGCGCTCGCTCGGCACGCCATGCGTTGCCCAGCGCGTGTGTGCGATCCCGAGGCAGCCGTGGGTGGGCTCGGTCTCGAGCGCCTCTTCCAGCATGCGCACCTTGCCGACCGTGCGCCGACGCTGCATCTCTCCGCGTTCGTTCAACACGGCAACGCCGGCCGAGTCGTAGCCCCGGTACTCCAGGCGCCTCAGTCCCTCGATCAGGAGCGGGACGACATCACGATCGGCGATGGCTCCAACGATTCCGCACATGCGGTTGTTCCTAAGTTGTCGGGTAGGCGAGGCTACCAGAATTTCTTGCAGATCAAAGGACTAGACGATTTCGGGCCCTTGCCGGGGTCCCGGTCGATCGGGACGCGACGCACTTGAGATTGTAGTACGAGGCGGGGAGGGGTCCGCCGCGGCCTGCCTCACAGTTCGTTGGGTAGAATTCCGTGTCCCCGGCGGCGGCGAGAGCTGTCCGGGTCGTCCTGCGGCTAGCGAGAAATCACGTGACCAACAACCCCCTGCGCCTCATGGCGACCGCATTGGTGCTCCTGTGCCTGGCCTCTCCTTTCGCCGGCGCCGGGACCACAGGACCAGCAACGATCACCCACGAGGACCTCTGGCTCATGAAACGTCCGGGGACGACGGCCGTGAGTCCGGACGGCCGCTGGGTCGTGGTGTCGGTGGCCGAGCCTGCGTATGACGACGCGCAGAAAGGCAGCGATCTTTGGCTGGTGCCGAGCGACGGCAGCGCTGCGCCGCGTCGCCTTACCGCGGGCAGGGCCAGCGAAGGCAGCCCGTCGTGGAGCCCGGACTCGACACGGCTCGCGTTCACGGCCAAGCGCGAGGGCGATGATGCGCCCCAGGTGTACCTGCTCGATCTCTCGGGTGGTGAAGCACAGCGGGTCACGAGTTGGCCGACCGGGGCGAAGTCCCCGCAGTTCAGCCCGGACGGCCGCTCGATCCTGTTCGAGGCCATGACCTACCCGGGCGCGTTGAGTGACGAGGACAACCGCAAGGCCGCGGCCACGATCAAGGAACGAAAATACAGCGCGCGCGCGTTCGACGACTATCCGATCCGTCACTGGGACCGCTGGCTGGACGCAACCCGTCCGACCGTCATCGTGCAGTCGCTCGACGGCCAGTCCCCGCCGAAAGACCTGCTCGCCGGAACGAAGCTGCGAGACGGTCCCGGCTACGGCGGCCGCCTCGGCAATGAAGGCGACAGCCTCGACGCCGTCTGGACGCCCGACGGACGCGGCGTCTTGTTCGTCGCGACAACCATGCGTAACGAGGCGGCGCGGGCAGACGTGTTCAACTCAATGTGGCTCGCTAACACCGAGGGCGGCGAGCCGCGGCGCCTGACACCGGACGACGGAAACTACTCGGCACCGAAATTCACGACGGACGGGTCGATGCTGGTCGCAAAAGTGCAGCCAGCGTCGAAGCGCTGGGTCTACGTGGCCGACCGCCTGGTGCTCTGGTCATGGCCTTCACTCGGTGAGCGGCGCGTCCTCACCGAGGATTTCGATGGCGACATCTCCGACTACGAAATCGCGCCGGATGATAGGAGCGTGTTCTTCCTGGCCGGTCACGAGGGCTACATGCCGCTCTACGAGATGCCACTGGCCGGCGGAGCGGTGCGTGCGATCGGCAGCCTGGATTCCGGGTCGCACGGCAACCTGGCGGTTGGCGGATCCGCGGAGCAGCCGGTCGTCGTGACGGTGTGGTCCAGCGCGTCGAATCCTGATGAGGCGGGACGCTTCGACCTCGCGAGCGGTCGCTGGGTGCCGCTCACCAGCTTCAACACCGCCACCGCGCAGGCGCTCGACCTGGCGCCAGTGGAGAGTTTCTGGTTCAAGTCGAAGGGCGGAAAACGCATCCAGAGTTTCATCGTGAAGCCGCCCGGCTTCGACCCATCGAAGAAGTATCCGCTGTTCGTCGTAATACACGGCGGCCCGCACAGCATGTGGCAGGACCAGTGGGTGCTGCGCTGGAACTACCACCTGCTAGCCGCCCCCGGCTACGTCCTGCTGCTCACCAACTACAGCGGCTCGACGGGCTTCGGCGAGGATTTCGCGCGCAGCATCCAGTTTGATCCGCTGAAAGGACCGGCCGACGAGATCAACGAGGCTGCGGACCAGGCGATCCGCCGCTACGCGTTCATCGATCGCTCACGCCAGGCGGCGGGCGGCGCCAGCTACGGCGGGCACCTGGCGAACTGGCTGGCTGTCACCACCGATCGTTATCGTGCGCTGGTGAGCCATGCGGGCCTGTACGACCTGAAGACGCAATGGACGACCAGCGACGTCAACTACTCGCGTGAACGAAACATCGGCGGGCCCGCGTGGGAGATGTCCGAAAAGCTCTGGCGCGAACAGAGTCCGTTCTATCGATCATCGAAGCTGCGTACGCCGATCCTCGTCACCTGCGGCGAGCGCGACTACCGAGTGCCCTGCAACAACGCGATGGAGTTCTTCATGGTGCTGCAGCGACAACAGGTGCCGAGCCGGCTGGTGCTGTTTCCCGAGGAGAACCACTGGATCCTCAAGGGCGAGGACAGCCGCTACTTCTACAAGGAGATCCGCGACTGGCTGGCTAAGTACCTGTGAAAAATAAATAGGTGCCAGGCGCCTATTTTTTCTCGGGGCGCTTCCAGCCAGGCACGGTGACCTGCTTCGAGCGCTCGAGCGTGAGCTTGTCGTCGGGCGTATCCCGCGTGATGGTGGAGCCGGCGCCGATGGTGGAGCCGGCGCCGATTTTCACCGGCGCGACCAGCATGGTGCCCGAGCCGATGAATGCGCCGGCGCCGATCTCGGTCCGCGACTTGTTCACACCGTCGTAGTTGCAGGTGATCGTTCCGGCGCCGACGTTCACCTTTTCGCCAACCGTGGTGTCGCCGAGGTAGGTGAGATGATTAGCCTTGCTGCCGGCGCCCAGCACACTGTTCTTTACCTCGACGAAATTTCCTATGTGCACGCCGGCGGCGAGGGTTGATGCGGGCCGGAAGCGTGAAAAGGGACCGATGTTGCAGTTCCGCCCGATTATCGCTCGGTCGATGACACAGTTTGCGAAGACCTCGGTATCGTCGCCAATCTCCGAATCGCGGATCACGACATTGGGTCCGATGCGCACGCGATCACCGAGCTTGACCGTTCCTTCGAACACCGCGTTCACGTCGATGTACACGTCGCGGCCGACGCTGACCGGGCCGCGCGCGTCGAAACGCGCCGGGTCCACGATCGTCGCACCCGCCAGCATCAGTTCGACAGCGCGCTTGCGGCGGTAGGCTGTCTCCAGCTCGGCAAGTTGCAGCCGGTCGTTGACGCCGAGCACCTCGGCCTCGGTGGGTGCGATTACCGCGCGCACCTTCAAGCCGCTCCTGACTGCGGCGACAATGACGTCGGTGAGGTAGTACTCGCCCTGCGAATTGTCGTTCTTGAGCGCGCCGAGCCACTCGCGCAGGCGCCCTGCCGGGGCGCACATGACGCCCGAGTTGCCCTCGTGGATCGCACGTTCCTTGGTGTTCGCATCCTTGTGCTCGACGATGCGCACCACGTTGCCGGCGCCGTCGCGCACGACGCGCCCGTAGCCGGTGGGGTCCGCCAGCATGACGCTCAGGATCGAGATCGCACCCTCGCCCGCCTCGGCGATGAGTCTCGACAGCGTCTCGGCCTGCACCAGCGGCACGTCACCGTAGAGAACCAGCACCATGTGGTCGTCCGGCACCTGCGGCATGGCCTGTGCGACCGCGTGCCCGGTGCCGTGCTGCTCTGCCTGCAATACCCAGCGCACGTCGACACCCGGGAACGCGGCAGGCACCTGTTCACCACCGTGGCCGTACACGACGCAGGTCGCTGCCGCATCGAGGCCGCGCGCGGCGTCGAGCACGTGCCCGAGCAGCGGCCTGCCGGCCAGCGGCTGCAGCACCTTGGGAAGGTCCGACTTCATTCGTTTGCCCTGGCCGGCAGCCAGGATTACGACGGAAAGGGGCATGGGCAGGTCCGGGTCTGGAGATTGCGCGACATTGTACCGAAGCGCCGACCGCAGGCTGCCTTGCGTTGCACCGCAGCAACGAATCGGTGCCAGTGGGAGTATGGTGATCGGTGACGTGGCGTCCGCCGCGTTCACAACAGCGTGGGCTGTCCCACGCGAAACAAGCTCAGGCGAAACATCATGAAGTTCAAGAATCGCGCGCTTGGCGCGCTGGCTGGCCTGTTTCTGTCGTTTTTCGCCGTTGGAACCGCGTCTGGCCGTCGATCGGTCCTACACGGAAGGCGCCGTACTCGAGGTGTCTTCGATCAAGACACAGGACGGGATGTTCGACGCATACATGGCCTGGATCGACGGGCCTTACAAGCAGTTCATGGATGCGCAAATCGCGGCCGGCCTGATCGTCGGTTACAACGTCTACGCGGCAACTCCGCGTGGCCCGGACGATCCAGACCTCTATCTCGTCACGGTCTACAAGAACATGGCCGCGCTCGATGACCTGAATGCGAAGAGCGATGCCATGGCGGAGAAGATCTTCGGCAACCAGCAGAAGGCCAGTGCCGACACCGTGTCGCGGGGCAAGCTGCGTACCGTGCTCGGCAGCGAGCTGATCCGCGAGCTGAAACTGAAGTAGTCGCCAGGGCCGTAGCCTGGACAAAGGAAGGGCCCGCTATGCGGGCCCTTTTTTTGCGCGTCGGATACGCGGACGATCCCTGGCGCCACTGTCGGCTGCAACTGGGGACAGTCCCCTCCGGGGACAGTCCCTGACCGTTCCTAGCGCCGTACCTTGCGCAGCTTCTGGATCGCCTGCAGCTGGGCGCTGATCGCCGCCAGCTCGGCCTCGGCGGTCGCGATTTCCTGCTTCTCGGTGCGGGCCCGTACCGCTTCCTCGGCCTGCTTCTTCGCCTCGAGCACCTTGGCTTCGTCGAGGTCCGCAGCGCGGATCGCCGTGTCGGAGAGGACGTTGATTTGATGCGGGAGCACTTCGAGGATGCCGCCCTGCACCCACACCATCTCTTCCTCTTCCTTGCCAGGGACCTTGATGCGCACCGTGCCCGACTTGATCTGCGTGATCAGCGGCGCGTGGCGCGGATAGATGCCGAGCTCACCCATCGTGCCAGGCAGCACCACGAACTCCGCCTCGCCGGAGTAGATGGACTTCTCAGCGCTGACGACATCGATGTGGATGGTGGACATCGTATTACCCTGGTTGACGCGCGGTTGGCGGGCAGCTGCTCATTGCCTACTGCAGCTTCTTCGCCTTTTCCACCGCTTCTTCGATCGCGCCGATCATGTAGAACGCCTGCTCCGGCAGGTGGTCGTACTCGCCGTTCACGATGGCCTTGAAGCCGCGGATCGTGTCCTTCAGTGATACGAACTTGCCCGGGCTGCCAGTAAACACCTCGGCGACGTGGAAAGGCTGCGACAGGAAGCGCTGGATCTTGCGCGCGCGGGCCACGGTCAGCTTGTCCTCGGGCGACAGTTCGTCCATGCCCAGGATCGCGATGATGTCGCGCAGTTCCTTGTAGCGCTGCAGCACGGCCTGCACCGCACGGGTGGTCTCGTAGTGCTCTTCGCCAATGATGTGCGGATCGACCTGGCGCGAGGTCGAGTCGAGCGGATCCACGGCCGGGTAGATGCCGAGCGAGGCGATGTCGCGCGAGAGCACGACGGTCGCGTCGAGGTGCCCGAAGGTCGTGGCCGGCGACGGGTCGGTGAGGTCGTCCGCGGGGACGTACACAGCCTGGATCGACGTGATCGAACCGACCTTCGTCGAGGTGATGCGCTCCTGCAGGCGGCCCATTTCCTCGGCCAGCGTCGGCTGGTAACCCACGGCCGACGGCATGCGGCCGAGCAGCGCGGACACTTCGGTTCCGGCCAGCGTGAAGCGGTAGATATTGTCGACGAAGAAAAGGATGTCGCGGCCTTCGTCGCGGAAGCGCTCGGCCATCGTCAGGCCCGTGAGCGCGACGCGCAGTCGATTGCCCGGTGGCTCGTTCATCTGGCCGAACACCATGGCCACCTTCGACTGGCTCAGGTCTTCCTGCACGATGACCTTGGCTTCCGACATCTCGTGGTAGAAGTCGTTGCCCTCGCGGGTGCGCTCGCCCACGCCGGCAAACACCGAAAGGCCCGAGTGCTGCATCGCGATGTTGTTGATCAGCTCGAGCATGTTGACGGTCTTGCCCACGCCGGCGCCGCCGAACAGGCCGATCTTGCCGCCCTTCGCGAACGGGCAGATCAGGTCCATGACCTTGATGCCGGTCTCGAGCAGCTCGACCGAGGGCGACAGTTCGTCGAACTTCGGCGCCGGCTGGTGAATCGAGCGCCTTTCGCTGCCCTCGATCGGGCCTCGTTCGTCGATCGGGCGTCCAAGCACGTCCATCACGCGACCGAGCACGCCCGGCCCCACCGGCACCGAGATCGGTGCGCCGGTGTTGCGCACTTTCATGCCGCGCTGCAGCCCATCGGAGGAACCCATGGCGATGGTGCGAACCACGCCGTCACCGAGCTGCTGCTCGACCTCGAAGGTGAGACCCTTCTCCGCGAGCGCGTTGTCGCTGTCCTCGAGGACGAGCGCGTCGTAGATGTGCGGCATCGCGTCGCGCGGGAACTCGATGTCGATTACCGCGCCGATTGTCTGGACGATGGTGCCGTGAGCTTGTGACATGGTCATTCTCGACTGGAAAGTGATGTGTGTTTGCTACCGTGGATCCGCGACTGCCTACACCGCCGCTGCGCCGCCCACGATCTCGGAGAGTTCCTTGGTGATCGAGGCCTGGCGGCTCTTGTTGTAGATGAGCTGCAGCTCCTCGATGATGTTCTGCGCATTGTCCGACGCCGCCTTCATCGCGACCATTCGCGCCGACTGCTCGGACGCGATGTTCTCTGCCGCGGCCTGGTACACGAATGTCTCGAGGTACCGTACCAGCAGCTCGTCGAGCACCGTCTTCGCATCGGGCTCGTAGAGATAGTCCCAGTTACCGGCGCCCAGTTTTTCGTCCGCCAGCGATTTGCCGTCGGGTGTCTGCCAGTCCATCGGGATCGGGATCATCGTGGCGTGGATCGGCTCCTGCTTCATCGTGTTGACGAAGCGGTTGGAGAAGATATGCACTTCGTCGAGCCGCCCTTCGCGGTACCCGTCGATAAGCATCTTCACCGGGCCGATCAGCCGCTCGAGCGCCGGCCGGTCGCCGTAGTTCACCACCTGCGAAACAATCTTGCCGCCCATGCGGTTCAAGAAGCCGAAGCCCTTGTTGCCGATGGCGCAGTACTCGACTTCGATGCCTTTCGCGATCCACTCCTTGTGCTGGTTCAGCATGACCCGCAGCAGGTTGGTGTTCAGGCCGCCGCAAAGACCCTTGTCGGTCGTGATCAGGATCGCACCGACGCGCTTCACCGTCTCGCGGCGCGTCAGCAGCTCGTGGCGGTACTCGGTATTGGCCTGCGCCGCGTGCATGGCGATTGAGAGGATGCGCTGCGCGTACGGACGGCCCGCACGCATCCGATCCTGCGCCTTCTTCATCTTGGACGCAGAGACCATCTCCATCGCCTTGGTGATCTTGCGCGTGCCCTGCACGCTCTTGATCTTGACGCGAATTTCCTTGATGCCCGGCATGAGTGTTCCCGGAGTCCGGTCAGTAAGCGCCGTTCTTCTTGAAGTCCTCGATCGCCTCGGCGAGAGCTTTCTCGTCGTCAGCGGTGAGGTCCTTCGTGTCCTCGATCCGGTCGATCAGCGGTTTGAACTTCGCGTGAATGTGCTGGCGGAGCCCAGACTCGAACGCCAGCGCCTTCGGCACCTCGACTTCGTCGAAGTAGCCCTTGCTCACGGCGAAAAGCGTGATCGCCTGGTCCGCCACCGAAAGCGGCGAGTACTGCGGCTGCTTCATCAGCTCGGTCACCAGCTTGCCGCGGTCGAGCTGCTTGCGAGTGGCGTCGTCGAGGTCGGAGGCGAACTGCGCGAACGCCGCGAGTTCACGGTACTGTGCGAGCGCGAGGCGCACGCCGCCGCCGAGCTTCTTGATGACCTTGGTCTGCGCCGCACCACCGACGCGCGACACCGAGATGCCTGCGTTGATGGCCGGGCGGATGCCGGCGTTGAAAAGGTCGGTCTCGAGGAAGATCTGGCCGTCGGTGATCGAGATCACGTTGGTCGGCACGAACGCGGACACGTCGCCCGCCTGCGTCTCGATGATCGGCAGGGCGGTCAGCGAGCCGGTCTTGCCCTTGACCTTGCCCTTGGTGAACTTCTCGACGTATTCCTCGTTGACGCGCGCGGCGCGCTCGAGCAGCCGTGAGTGCAGGTAGAACACGTCCCCCGGATACGCCTCGCGGCCTGGCGGGCGGCGCAGCAGCAGCGATACCTGCCGATACGCCCACGCCTGCTTGGTGAGGTCGTCATAGATGATCAGCGCGTCCTGGCCACGGTCGCGGAAATACTCGCCCATCGTGCAGCCGGCGTACGGCGCGATGTACTGCATCGCCGCCGAGTCGGACGCGGTGGCTGCCACCACGATGGTATAGGCCATCGCGCCGGTTTCCTCGAGCTTGCGCACCACGTTGGCGATGGTCGATGCCTTCTGGCCGATCGCGACGTAGACGCAGATGAGGTCCTTGCCCTTCTGGTTGATGATCGTGTCTACCGCGACGGCGGTCTTGCCGGTCTGGCGGTCGCCGATGATCAGCTCGCGCTGGCCGCGGCCGACCGGCACCATCGAGTCGATCGACTTTAGGCCTGTCTGCACCGGCTGGCTCACCGACTTGCGCTCGATCACGCCCGGCGCCACCTTTTCGATGACGTCGAATTCCTTCGCGTCCACCGGGCCCTTGCCGTCGATCGGCTGGCCGAGTGAGTTCACGACGCGGCCAATCAGGGCTTCGCCGACCGGCACTTCGAGGATGCGCCCGGTGCACTTGACCGTGTCGCCCTCCGTGATGTGCTCGTAGGGACCCATGATCACCGCGCCGACCGAGTCCCGCTCGAGGTTGAGCGCGAGGCCATAGGTATTGCCGGGGAACTCGAGCATTTCGCCCTGCATGGCGTCCTGCAACCCGTGGATTCGGCAGATGCCGTCCGTCACCGTCACCACGGTGCCGACGCTGCGCGCTTCGGTTGCCGCAGTGAAATTCTGGATGCGTGCCTTGATCAGATCGCTGATCTCAGAAGCCTTGATGGACATGTCTGCTTTCCTCTGCGGGCCTTGGCCGTGTCTGCGGCCGGGCCTGGATTGATTCTCAGCCGGTCAATTCGGTTTCGAGCCGCTCGAGCCGGCCCTTCAGCGAGCCGTCTATCAGGAGGTCGCCGGAGCGCACGATCGCACCGCCCACCAGCGACGGGTCGACGCTGCAGTGCAGTCGCACGTCGCGACCGAGCCTCGTGCGCAGCGCTGCCGCGAGCCGTTCACGCTGGCGCTCGTCGAGCGCGGCCGCGGAACGGACCTCGGCGTCCACGACGTTTTCCGACTCGGCCTTCAGCTCCTCGAACTGCGCGGCAATCTCCGGCAGGAAATCGAGGCGGCCGTTCTCCGAAAGCAGCGCCACGAATGCCTTCGCGTGCGAGTCGAGCGCGTCGCCGCAGATGCCGGTCACGAGCCCGGTCAGGTTCGCTTCGGTGATGCTGGGGCTGCGCTCGAGCTTGTGGAATTCTTCGCTCGTCACCACGCCGCGCGCGGTCGCGAGCCAGCCGGACCATTCCGCAACGTGTCCGGCCTCGCTCGCGTGCGCGAACGCTGCCCTGGCGTAGGGTCTCGCTACGGTGGCTCTTTCGGCCATCTGTCGGTACTCCTGGCGGGTGCCTCGGCCGTCAGGCCTTGGCGCCCTCTATCTCGGTCGCGAGCTTCTCGATCAGGTCCGCATGGGCCTTGGGATCGATCTCGCGCTCGAGGAGCCGGGAAGCCCCGGCGACCGCGAGCCGCGCCACGTCCTTGCGGAGCGCGTCGCGCGCGCGGGACTGCTCGAGTTGCACTTCCTGCCGTGCGTCGCCGACCAGCCGCTGGCCCTCGGCGATCGCGGTGACCCGTGCCTCATCGACGATCTCGTTCGAGCGGCGGTTCGCCTGGTCGACGATCTTCAGCGCCTTCTCGCGCGCCTCGTTCACGATTTCTGCGGCGTCGCCGTGCGACTGCTGCAGCTCTTTCTGCCCGCGCTCGGCGGCCGCGAGACCCTCGGCGATCTTCTTCTGGCGGTCATCGACAGCCTTGACGAGCGGCGGCCAGATGAATTTCCAGGAGAACCAGATCAGGATCCCGAAGACCAGCATCTGCCCGAGCAGCGTCGCATTGATTTCCATGGCGACGTCCTCGCGTCAGGTGGCGGTCAGCCGAAGCGGGCGAGCAGCGGGTTCGCGAAGGCGAAGAACATCGCGAGCGCCACGCCGATCAGGAATGCCGCGTCGATCAGGCCCGCGAGCAGGAACATACGGCCCTGCAGCGTGGGGATCAGCTCGGGCTGGCGCGCAGCCGCCTCGAGGAACTTCGATCCCATGATGCCGATGCCGATGCAGGCGCCAATTGCACCCAGGCCGATGATCAGGCCGAGTGCGATCGCGGTGTAGCCC
The DNA here is from genome assembly GCA_963732375.1 of uncultured Gammaproteobacteria bacterium. Classification (GTDB taxonomy): domain Bacteria; phylum Pseudomonadota; class Gammaproteobacteria; order Steroidobacterales; family Steroidobacteraceae; genus RPQJ01. Next base: position 456,392 of record CAVSZE010000002.1, on the reverse strand, counting down.
TGGACCTGAGCGATGAGGGCGAGGTTTTCCATCTGTCTACTCCTGGCGGAAGTGCGGTTGCTTGAACATGAATTCGGGTTAGTGGTGCTCGGTGGCCATCGCGGCGTACACGACGGTCAGCACCATGAAGATGAACGCCTGCAGCGTGATGATCAGGATGTGGAATATCGACCATGCAGCGCCCATCGCCAGCTGGCCGACAAATCCCACGGCGCTGCCAACCGTCAACGTGAATACGCTTGCGCCGAGCAGCGCGATCAGCATGAACACCAGTTCGCCGGCGTACATGTTGCCGAACAGTCGCATCGCGAGCGAGACGGGCTTCGACAGCAGCTCGACGACGTTCAGCACGAAATTCGGGATCCACAGCAGCGGGTTGCTGCCGAACGGAGCGGTAAAGAGCTCATGGGCATAGCCGCCGGGGCCCTTGGCCTTGACGCTGTAAAACAGCACGACGATCAGCACGGTCAGCGACATGGCGAAGGTGGTGTTTGCATCGGCGGTGGGAACCGCGCGCCAGTGATTGAGGCCGAACCATCCGGCAATCGTGGGCGGCAGGTCCACCGGCAGCAGGTCCATCGCGTTCATAAGGAATACCCACACGAAGATCGTGAGGGCGAGCGGCGCGAGGAAGCCGCGGTCCAGGTGGAATACCTCTTTGACGGTCGTGTCGATGAACTCGACGACCATCTCGACGAAGGCCTGCCACTTGCCCGGAACCCCCGACGTGGCCTTGCGTGATACCGAGTAAAAAAGACCGATGGTCACGATCCCCAGCAGCACGGACATGAAGATCGTGTCGACGTGCAATGACCAGAAACCCTTGCCGACGGACAGGTGCGTCAGGTGATGTGTAATGTATTCGGTGCTGTCCGCGGGAGCTTCGGCTGCCATGATCTGTTATCCGGTCGGCCCCATGCCTTGTTTCGTTGTCACCTGCCCGCCCGCGCGGACAGCCCCAATCCAGTACGCGACGAAGGTCGCTGCATACGCCGCGATGAGCGGCACCGCTTCAACCTTCGGCGACCGGAGCGCCACCACCAGCGCCGCGATCGTGAAACCCACCTTCACGAGCCAGCCCGAGAAGAAACTCAGGGTCACTCGTCCGAGGCCCGCCCCCTCGCCGTGGCGAAGCATCGCGAAGGCCATCAATGCCGTGGCAACTGTGCCGATTCCAGCACCTGCGAGCGCCGAACCCGCCGCCCGAGGACCCCACCCGACAAGGCAGGCCATCGACAGCATCGCGCCCAGCGCGACCTGACCGAGGACCACGGCCACCGCCTGGCGCCGACCCACCTGGACGTCGACGTTGCTCAAGCCTTCACCAATTCTCCGGGCAACAAAAAAGCCACGTCATGTGCCGGGCACTCCGGCCACGGGTGGCGATTCATACCGTTACCCGGGCGGGCCACACCCCGTGGTGCGGCGTCCGGAAGGCCGACGATTATATCTGGTCTTTTTGCAGTGCTTCAATCGAGTGCAGACCTGCGGATAACCGAGGCTTGCGGAGTCGCCAGTATTCGCTTCCGACCTGCGGGCCCATCAACTCGCGCCCTCCGGAAGGCAGCGGGTGGTATTTGGCGATGATCCGCTGTGTTCCCACGGGACCGATGGATCGGGCCCGCGCACTGGACGGAGGCAGGGCCGGCGCAGTATCGATTTTCGTTGTAGTTATTTTTACAAAAATATTAACTACATTTCTAAATTAATTGTTTTATGTGTGTTTTAAATAGTTATTATTAACTATATTAGGGAACAAATGGGCGCCGGGTTACCCGGTCTCGCAAGCCGGAGCCGTGCGAGCCGCAGGGCGGAATCCGTTACTGGATGTGCTCGAGGATGCCGTCGAGTTCGTCCAGGCTGTTGTAGCTGATGACCAGCTTGCCGCGGCCCTTGCCGGTGTGTTGCAGCTTGACCTTTGCGCCGAGCTTGCCCGCGAGGTCACGCTCGAGCTTGTCCACGTTTGGATCCGTGCGCGGGGTCTCGCGCCCGGCGTCGTCATCCTTGGGGGCGAGCATGCGTCGCACCAGTGCCTCGGTCTCGCGCACCGACAGCCCTTTGCGTGCAACCAGCGCGGCGACCTCGATCTGCTGGCGCGGGGCGGTGAGGCCGAGCAACGCGCGCGCGTGCCCCATCTCGATCTGCCGTTGCTCGACCAGCGACTTCACTTCGTCTGCCAGTTCGAGCAGGCGCAGCAGGTTGCTGACGGCTGCCCGCGATCGACCAACCGCGTCCGCCGCGGACTGGTGGGTCATCTCGAACTCGCGGATCAGCCGGTCGAGCGCACGGGCTTCCTCGAGCGGATTCAGGTCCTCGCGCTGGATGTTCTCGATCAGCGACATTGCCACCGCGGCCTCGTCCGGCACGTGGCGGATTACGGCAGCGATATGGTGCAACCCGGCCATCTGCGCGGCACGCCAGCGCCGTTCGCCGGCGATGATCTCGTAGCGCTGTTCCTCGCCCGCACGCTTCGCTGCCACCGGGCGCACCACGATCGGCTGCACGACGCCCTGGGCACGGATTGAGTCGGCGAGCTCTTGCAGGCTCTCGGGCCGCATGTCCAGGCGCGGCTGATAGCGGCCGCGCTGCAGCAGATCGACGGGAATATGGGCCAGTTCTTCGCCTGCGGGAGAGGCGGGAATGGGCGACCCCTGGTCCGGGGTCGTGGTCGGTTTGCCGAGCAGGGCCTCGAGGCCCCTGCCGAGCGAGGGTCGCTTGCTTGCCATAGGTGCCGGAGTTTAGCGGATCGACCCGCGACGCTCGCTGTAAGTTCGGCCCGAATCAGGTTGGTCGTCGGTCCGCCGCTGCCGTAGCCGGCCGCAGGGTGCCGAGCAGGGCGGGGCGCGATTCACCATCCAGCCACAGGCCGAAGTCCCTGGCGCCGGACCCAGGCTGGGAATCGTGACGCATCGTGACATCGCGCCCGAAGAACACTGGGCCCCTGATCCAGAGATCGAGTTCCAGCGGCGCCGGACCCGGGTCGGGCAGGCGGGCGAGGCATTGGCCGAGGACGCGCTGCGGGTGCGGGAAGGCCGCGGGAAACCCCATCTGGCGCGCATACCAGTCCCACTGGTGCAGGCCGTTGTAGTCTCCCGTAAGCCCTGCGTAGCGCCAGCGGTGGCCATCGCCCACGTTCCACGCCGCGGTTTCGAAATCGCTTTCCTGGACGGACGGCGATGCCGCGGCAGCGCCCAGCACATCACCACTTGCAGCCTCGGAGCCGAAGCGGCCGCGGTAATAGAACGTCACGACACTTTCCCAGCGGCACGCGCCGCCCAGCGAGAGCGTCGCGTGGATGTCGATCTCGACTCCCTTGGCCAGTACCCTCCAGCCGGACACGCCAGCCTCGAGGTCGAATTCGTCGCCCGGGCGGAACGGCGCGTGCAATGTCAGTCGGTTGCGAACCTGCAGCGCATTCCAGATCGGCAGCGGCCAGGCGGGATGCGTGAGCATCGCCATGACGAGGCGAAAGCCCGTCACCTGCGGATAGAGGATGCAGAGCCTGGCCGCGAATACCTCGTCGTCGATCCCGGAGATCGTCCGCAGCAGCTCGGCCGCAGCGGGTTCGACGCGATATCCGCGCCATGTGGTCCGCAGATGGGGGCACCCTCGATCCGATGTCCAGCCCGACGAGGGCCGGAACGCGTTCAGCATGTATGCCGACGCCGATGGAGTAGCCCGGTATGTCCTGTTGAGAGCGCTCATTGCCTGCACCGCCCAACCTACGCCCTGAGTTGCACGCCCGTGCGTACCGCGTCAGTCGGCCTGCTGGGGTGGCGGCTCGTCGCCGCCTGCAAGCGCGCTTTCCTCGTCGCGGCGGATCAGCTCGCCCGCGAGCGCCAGGTAGGCGAGCGCGCCGCGCGAGTCCTTGTCGTGGAACATGGCAGCCTTGCCGAAGCTCGGCGCCTCCGCGAGACGCACGTTGCGCGGGATGACCGTACGGAACACCTTGTCGCCGAAATGCATGATCAGCTGCGCCGAGACCTCGTTCGAGAGGTTGTTCCGCGGGTCGAACATCGTGCGCAGGATGCCCTCGAGCTTCAGCTCCGGGTTCACGCTGGCGCGAATCTGTTCAACGGTGCCCATCAACGCCGAGAGCCCCTCGAGCGCGTAATACTCGCACTGCATCGGAACCAGCACGGTGTCGGCCGCGACCAGCGCGTTCAGCGTCAGCAGGTTCAGCGCGGGCGGACAGTCGATGATGATCACGTCGTAGAGGCCGCGCATCGGCCGCAGCGCGTTCCTGAGCTGGACTTCGCGTCCGATCTTGCTCATCAGCTGCACTTCGGCCGCGACCAGGTCCTGGTTGCCAGGGACGACGGCAAAGCCGCCTGGCTCGACCGGCAGCAGCGCTGCGGCCATTTCGCAGTCTCCGAGCAGCACCTCGGTCATCGAGTACCGCAGGTTGCCCTTGTCCACGCCGCAGCCCATGGTCGCGTTGCCCTGCGGATCGCTGTCGACCAGCAGCACCTTGCGCTTCGTCGCAGCCAGCGATGCGGCAAGGTTGACGGCGGTGGTGGTCTTTCCGACCCCGCCTTTCTGGTTGGCCACGGCGATGACGCGTTTCATGGGGCGAGGATAGCCGCGATCAGGCGGCTTTGTCGTGCGACCGGCAGAGTTCCACGACGTGGCGCTCTTCCGCGAGCCCGGGCACCGAGAGCTTGTGGACCGCGGCAACCTTCCAGCCGCTGAGTTTTTTCGCCAGTTCCTCTTCTGGGAACCGGCCCTTCATTGCGAGCAGGCGCCCGTTGCCGGCGACCAGCGCCCCGGCGTTGCGAACCAGGTCGGCCACCGGACCAACGGCCCGCGCGAGCACGGTGTCGTAACGAACCGCCGGCTTCCACGCCTCGGCGCGCGCCTGGACGACTTCGACGTTGGCGAGCCCGAGCGCGTCGCGCACGTGTTCGAGGAACCGGCATTTCTTGCCGGTGGACTCGATAAGCGCGAACTGCGCCTCAGGCATCACGATTGCGAGCGGAATGCCCGGAAACCCTGCTCCGCTGCCGACGTCGGCAATCCGCCCGCCGCGCAGGTAGGGAATCACGCTCAGGCTGTCGAGCACGTGCTTGGTGAGCTGCTGGTCGCGGTCGCGAATTGCGGTGAGGTTCATGCGCTCGCCCCACTCATCCATCAGGTCGAGGTGGGCGACGAGTTTCGCGACCTGCTCCGGCGTGAGTTCTACGCCGAGTTCGCGGGCGCCTTCAGTGATGGGGGACATTCTCTATTTTCACGGATCCGGCGCAGGAAAGCGCCAAAAATAAGGAGAATGTCCCCTGTTCAGGTGGGAACGCGGACCCAGCCTTCCATCAGCACCCGGGCGCTGCGGCTCATGACTGCCTTGGTCACGGTCCATTGGCCGTCCACCTGCCTCGCTTCTGCGCCAACCCGCAACGTGCCCGAGGGGTGGCCGAAGCGCACAACGTTGCGCGAACCGCCGCCGGCAGCGAGGTTCACCAACGTGCCCGGGATCGCGGCGGCGGTGCCGATGGCGACGGCCGCTGTGCCCATCATCGCGTGGTGGAGCTTGCCCATTGAGAGTGCGCGCACCAGCAAGTCGATATCGCCGGCTTCGACCCGCTTGCCGCTCGACGACACATAACCGGCCGGTTTGGCCACGAACGCAACCTTCGGCGTGTGCTGGCGCGTCGCCGCATCCTCGATCCGACTGATCAGGCCCATTCGCACCGCGCCGTTCGCGCGAATGGCCTCGAACATCGCAAGCGCTTTCGCGTCACTGTTGATCGCGTCCTGGAGCTCGGCGCCGGTGTAACCGATGGCATCCGCATTCACGAAGATGGTGGGGATGCCGGCATTGATCATCGTGGCTTTCAATGTGCCGAGGCCCGGCACCTCGAGCTCGTCCACCAGGTTGCCGGTAGGGAACATCGAGCCGCCGCCGTCGCCGTCGCCCTCGTCGGCAGGGTTCATGAATTCAACCTGGATTTCCGCGGCGGGGAAGGTCACCCCGTCGAGTTCGAAATCCCCGGTCTCCTGCACCGCGCCGTCTGTCACGGGCACGTGCGCGACGATGGTCTTGCCGATGTTCGACTGCCAGATTCGTACGACCGCGATGCCGTCCTTCGGCACGCGGGGAGCGTCCACCAGGCCGTTCGCGATTGCGAACGGCCCGACGGCCGCGGAGAGATTGCCGCAATTGCCGCTCCAGTCTACGAACGCCTTGTCGATCGAGACCTGGCCGAACAGGTAGTCGACGTCGTGATCGGGCCGACCGCTCTTCGACAGGATGACGGTCTTGCTGGTGCTCGACGTCGCGCCACCCATGCCATCGATCTGCTTGCCGTAGGGATCGGGGCTGCCGATTACACGCAGCAGAAGCGCGTCGCGCGCCGCACCCGGCACCTGCGCCGCCCCGGGCAGGTCCGCGAGCCGGAAGAACACCCCCTTGCTGGTGCCGCCGCGCATGTACGTAGCGGGAATCCTTGTCTGTGGGGCGTGGGGCATTCGATGTCGTCCTGCTCTGGAGGGGACACTCTGGAGGGGACATTCTCCTTTTCGGAGGGGACATTCTCTATTTCCGCAGCGGAAATAGAGAATGTCCCCTCCGAAAAGGAGAATGTCCCCTAATTTTGTCCCCTAATTTGCGTCAGCCGACTCCAGGAAGTCCCTCGCGAAACGCTGCAGCACGCCGCCAGCCTCGTAGATCGAGACTTCCTCGGCGGTGTCGAGCCGGCAGGTCACCGGCACATCCAGGCGCTCGCCGTTCCTGCGAGTGATTGCAAGCGAAAGTGTTGCGCCGGGCCTGCGGTCGCCCGTGACGTCGAAGGTCTCGGTGCCATCAATATTCAGCGTCCGGCGGTTCACGCCTGGCCTGAACTCCAGCGGCAGCACGCCCATTCCGATCAGGTTCGTGCGGTGGATGCGCTCGAATCCCTCGGCTGCGATCGCTTCGACGCCGGCCAGCCGAACGCCCTTGGCCGCCCAGTCACGCGACGAGCCCTGGCCGTAGTCGGCGCCGGCGATGATGATCAGCGGTTGCTTGCGCTCCATGTAGGTCTCGATCGCTTCCCACATGCGCATCACCTTGCCATCCGGCTCGACGCGCGCCAGCGAACCTCTCTTCACCTGGCCATCGACCACCGCCATCTCGTTGGTGAGCGTCGGATTCGCGAATGTCGCGCGCTGCGCGGTGAGGTGATCGCCGCGATGTGTCGCGTAGGAATTGAAGTCCTCTTCCGGCAGGCCCATTTTTGCCAGGTACGCGCCCGCGGCGCTGTCCAGCATGATCGCGTTCGAGGGAGAGAGATGGTCGGTGGTGATGTTGTCGCCGAGCACCGCCAGCGGTCGCATTCCCTTGAGCGTGCGCTCGCCGGCCAGCGCGCCTTCCCAGTACGGCGGGCGGCGGATGTAGGTGCTCATCGGACGCCAGTCGTACAGCGGGCTGATCTTCTCGCCGCTGGCCACCTGGACCTTGAACATCGGCTCGTAGACTTTCCGGAACTGCTCCGGCTTGACGCTGGAGGCGACCACGGCGTCGATCTCGATATCGCTCGGCCAGATGTCCTTGAGCGTCACCGGCTTGCCTTGCGCGTCGGTGCCCAGCACGTCCCTCTCGATGTCGAAGCGGATCGTGCCTGCGATGGCATAGGCCACGACCAGCGGCGGCGAGGCCAGGAACGCCTGCCTGGCGTAGGGATGAATGCGGCCGTCGAAATTGCGGTTGCCCGAAAGCACCGCCGTCGCATACAGGTCGCGGTCGATGATCTCCTGCTGGATCTTCGGATCCAGTGCGCCGCTCATGCCGTTGCAGGTGGTGCAGGCGAAGCCCACGATGCCGAAACCAAGTTTCTCGAGTTCCGGCAGCAGCTTCGCTTCTTCGAGATAAAGTTGCACGGCCTTGGAACCGGGAGCAAGTGACGACTTCACCCAGGGTTTGCGGGTCAGTCCCCGGGCATTGGCATTGCGCGCCAGCAGGCCTGCGGCAATCACGTTGCGCGGGTTGCTGGTGTTCGTGCACGAGGTAATCGCAGCGATGATCACCGCGCCGTCGGGCATCTGCCCCGGCTTTTCTTCCCACTTGCCCGCGACGCCGCGCGCGGCAAGGTCCGAGGTCGGCAGGCGCCTGTGTGGATTCGACGGTCCCGCCATGTTGCGGACCACCGTGGACAGGTCGAACCTGAGCACTCGCTCGTATTCCGCGGTCGCGAGCGCGTCGGCCCAGAGCCCGGCCTCCATCGCATAGAACTCGACCAGCTTCACCTGCTCATCGGCACGGCCGGTGAGCTTCAGGTAGTCGATGGTCTGCCGGTCGATGAAGAACATCGCCGCCGTGGCACCGTATTCCGGCGCCATGTTGGAAATCGTCGCGCGGTCGCCGAGCGTGAGCACGGAAGCGCCTCGACCGAAGAACTCGAGATATGCCCCGACAACTTTTTCCTTGCGCAGGAACTCGGTCAGCGCGAGCACCACGTCGGTGGCGGTGATTCCCGGCGCAGGCCTGCCCGAAAGCTCGACGCCAATGATGTCCGGCAGCCGCATCCAGGACGCTCGCCCGAGCATCACGCTCTCCGCCTCGAGGCCGCCGACGCCGATCGCGATCACGCCGAGCGCGTCCACGTGCGGAGTGTGGCTATCGGTGCCGACCAGCGTGTCCGGGAACGCGACACCGTCCTTCGCGTGTATCACCGGCGACATCCGCTCCAGGTTGATCTGGTGCATGATGCCGTTGCCCGGCGGGATCACGTCGATGTTCCTGAAGGCCTTGCGGGTCCAGTCGATGAAGTGAAAACGGTCTTCGTTGCGCCGATCCTCGATCGCGCGGTTCTTCGCGAACGCGTCCTTGTCGAACCCGCCATATTCAACCGCGAGCGAGTGATCGACGATCAACTGCACCGGGACCACCGGATTGACCTTCGCGGGATCGCCGCCCTGCTCGGCGATCGCATCTCTCAGCCCGGCGAGGTCCACCAGCGCCGTCTGCCCAAGGATGTCGTGGCAGACCACGCGCGCCGGGAACCACGGGAAGTCCAGGTCGCGTCGGCGTTCGATCAGCTGGCGCAGCGACGCGTCCAGTATCCCCGGGTCGCAGCGCCGCACCAGGTTCTCGGCAAGCACACGCGAGGTATACGGCAAGCGGTCCCAGGCGCCGGGCTTGATCGCATCGACCGCCTCACGCGCGTCGAAGTAGTCGAGCGTGGTGCCCGGCAGTGGCTTGCGGTACGCCTTGTTCACGCCAGTCAGCCGCGCTTCGCGATCGGCACGAACTTCTGATCCTCGGGACCGGTGTAGTTCGCGCTCGGACGGATGATCTTGCCGTCGATGCGCTGCTCGATGACGTGGGCACTCCAGCCGGTGGTGCGCGAGATCACGAACAGCGGCGTGAACATTTCGGTCGGCACGCCCATCATGTGATACGAGACGGCGCTGAACCAGTCGAGGTTCGGGAACATCTTCTTGATGTCCCACATCACGGTCTCGAGGCGCTCGGCGATGTTGAACATCTTCATGTCGCCGGCCTCCTTCGAGAGGCCGCGTGCCACGCCCTTGATCACCTCATTGCGCGGATCGCCGATCGTGTAAACCGGGTGGCCGAAGCCGATGACCACCTGCTTGGCCTCGACGCGCTTGCGGATGTCGGCCTCGGCCTCGTCGGGGCTCTCGTAGCGCTTCTGCACCTCGAATGCGACCTCGTTCGCGCCGCCGTGCTTCGGTCCGCGCAGCGCGCCGATCGCGCCGGTTATGCACGAATACATGTCGGAGCCCGTGCCGGCGATCACGCGTCCCGTGAACGTGGAGGCATTGAATTCGTGCTCGGCGTACAGGTTAAGCGACACGTGCATCGCCTTCACCCAGGACTCCGGCGGTGGCCGGCGGTGCAGCAGGTGCAGGAAATGCCCGCCGACACTGTCGTCGTCGGTCTCGACGTTGATGCGCTGGCCGGAGTGGCTGTAGTGGTACCAGTAGCACAGCATCGAGCCGAAGCTCGCGATCAACCGGTCGGCGATATCACGCGCGCCCGCGGTGTTGTGATCTTCCTTCTCGGGCAGCGCGCAGCCGAGCACCGAGGCGCCGGTGCGCATCACGTCCATCGGGTGGCTCGCGGCGGGCAGCGCCTCGAGCGCCGAGCGAACGGCCACCGGGAGGCCACGGAGCCGCTTCAGCTTCGCCTTGTAACCGGCGAGTTCGGCCTTGCTCGGCAGCTTGCCGTGCACCAGCAGGTAGGACACCTCCTCGAATTCGCAGCCGTCCGCGAGGTCGAGGATGTCGTAGCCGCGGTAGTGCAGGTCGTTGCCGCTGCGGCCGACGGTACAGAGTGCCGTATTGCCGGCAGTCACGCCGGACAGGGCGACGGATTTCTTGGGCTTGAAGCCAGTGCCGGTAGTTTCGGTGCTCATGGTTCGTTGCTCGTCGCTGTTGAAGTCGTATGGGTGAATGTCGTGTACGGAACGCTGCCGGGCGTGCGGTACGGAATCGCTATTTTTCGGCGCCCTCGCGGCTGAAGAGCTCATCGAGCTTGCGCTCGTACTCGTGGTAGCCGAGCACCTCGTACAGCTCGGCGCGCGTCTGCATCCGGTCCAGCACGCTTTTCTGTGTGCCGTCGCGGCGGATCGCGCCGTACACTGCCTCCGCTGCCTTCGACATCGCACGGAATGCCGAGAGCGGATACAGCACCAGCTGCACGCCGGCACTCTCGAGTTCAGCGACGGTGAACAGCGGCGTCTTGCCGAACTCGGTGATGTTGGCCAGCACGGGCACTTTCACGGTTGCCGTGAACTGCCGGTACTCGTCGAGCGTGTTCAGCGCCTCGGCGAAGATCATGTCTGCCCCTGCTTCAACGTATATGCAGGCTCGGTCGATCGCGGCCTGCTGGCCCTCCACCGCGTGCGCGTCGGTGCGCGCCATGATGACGAACTGCGAGTCGGTGCGGCCGTCCACCGCAGCCTTGATTCGGTCCGCCATTTCCTCGCCGGTAACGAGCGCCTTGCCCGGCCGGTGACCGCAGCGCTTGGTCTGCACCTGGTCCTCGAGGTGGCAGCCCGCGGCCCCGGAACGGATCAGGTCCGAAATCGTGCGGGAGATGTTGAATGCAGCGCCCCAGCCGGTGTCGGCGTCCACCAGCAACGGCAGGTCGGTGGCGGAGCAGATCCGCCGCACGTCCTCGCAGACGTCGTTCAGGCTGGTGATGCCGAGGTCGGGCAGGCCGAACGAGGTGTTGGCTACACCCGCACCCGAAAGGTACAGGGCCCTGAAACCGGCCCGCTCGGCGAGCAGTGCGCTGAATGCATTCACCGTGCCGACGACCTGCAGCGGGCGTTCGGTGGCCAGTGCGGCCCGGAGCCGGGCACCTGCGGAGGCGGGTACGGTCATGGTTAGCCCTTTTTCACGGTGCGATTTGGACTTGGAATGATAGCGCAGCCAGCCCGGGGTGGCCCCCTCGACGAAAGTGGTGCGGCAGGTGAACGGACTCCACGAGGCGGGTAGCATGCCGCCGGGGGAGCCATGCGCTACTTTGAAGACATCGAGATCGGTTCCGCACAGACGGCGGGAACCCACGAACTGCACGACGAGGACATCATTGCGTTCGCGCGACAGTGGGATCCCCAGCCCTGGCACGTGGATCCACAGGCTGCCGAGCGCTCGCCCATGAAGGGGCTTACGGCGTCCAGCGTCCACAGCTACGCCGTCGCGGCGCTGCTGCTGAACCAGATGGAGCCCACGGCAGGCATCGCCTCGATCAAGCACGAGCTCGAGCTTCCGAATCCTGCGCGGCCCGGCGACCGGCTCACGCTCACGATGACCTGCATCGACAAGCGTGCATCGGAGTCGAAGCCGGACCGCGGGCTGGTCACGTTCGACGGGGTGCTTGCCAACCAGCACGGCACCGTGGTGCTGAAGCTTCGATCGTTGATGATGGTCAAGACGCGATCGGCGCAATGAGTGCCGCTGCCTCGCTCCGGCGCCATGCGGCCCTGTTGGTCGCGGTGTCGGGCTGCCTGCTATCGCCCCGGCATGTCGCGGCCGGCCCCGCTCCGACGGCAGGCGCCTTCGTCGTCCCCGCCTGGGCCTATCCGACCAACCCGCCGGCTGTCTCGGTACCCGCACCGACGCCTGCGGCCAACGACGACTCGCCGATCCACCTTCCCGGAAGCCGGGTGACGTACACGCGTGCGCAGGTGAAGGACCTGTTCGCGCCGCCGGACTGGTACCCGGACGATCACCCGCCGATGCCGGAGGTCGTGGCACACGGACGAAAGCCGTCCGTGTATGCCTGCGCCTACTGCCACTTGCCCGACGGCAGCGGGAGGCCGGAGAACGCTCCGGTGGCCGGACTCCCCGTGCAATACATCGTCCAGCAGGTTCTCAACATGGCGAGCGGCGCCCGACGGAGTGCCTGGGACGGGCCCTACCTGCCTTACGACTTCATGGTCCAGGACGCGCGAAACGCAAGCGTCGGCGAGATCGAGGAGGCCGCGGCGTATTTCGCCAGCCTGCGCCCACCGCACCGGGTGAACGTCGTCGAGTCAGACAGCGTGCCGGTCACACACGTTGCGGGGTGGCTCTACGTGCGCACCGAAGGCGCCGGCGAGGAGTCGCTTAGCGAACGCATCATCGAAGTGGCACGCGACACCGCAAAGCACGAACTGCGCGATTCGAGGAACGGCGCAATCGCGTACGTTCCCCGCGGAAGCATCGAGCGGGGGCGGAAGCTCGTCGCTTCAGCCGATGGCGGCGGCGCACCACCCTGTAGCACCTGCCACGGCGAGGATCTTCGCGGTGTCGGGCTGATACCGCCGATCGCGGGACGCTCGCCGACCTATCTGTTGCGCCAGCTCTTTGCGTTCCGTACCGGCACCCGCGCGACACCCGCAGGCCAGCCCATGCAGGCCGTCGTGGCGGGGATCGATGTCGACGACATGATCGCGATCGCTGCGTACGTGGGGTCGCTCGAGCCCTGACTCGACGCCGCGATCAGCCGGGATCGCGCACCAGTTCGTCCAGCTCGCCGGCGCCCGCCGCCTCCAGCGCTTGCCTGGCTCCGCCGCGATCCTCGGCGGACCGGTTCTGGCTGGCCTTGAACTTGCCGACGAGCTCGGTGATCTCGATCTCGAAACCGACGATGGCACGGAGCATCGCACGCACGTATTCCGCCGGTGCGTCGGAGACGGACCACGGCCCTGGTCGATCGTGCTCGAAGCAACCGGTGAGCCTCGAAACCAGGGCGTGCAGCCACGCCTCGTCACCGATGAAGCGGATCGTGCCTCGCACGTGCACGACGGCGTAGTTCCAGGTGGGAACCACCTTGCCGTCTGTCTGCTTCGACGGATAGCTTGACGGTGACACGTATGCGTCCGCGCCGTGAAAGACGACCAGCACCTCGGCGCCATTCGCAGCACTGCGCCACAGCGGATTGGCCCGCGCGACGTGTCCCTGCAGCGTCCCGTTCGGGCCCGGCTCCCGCGCCAGCAGCATCGGCACATGATCCGCCACAGGCGTTCCATCCACGACGCTCACCAGCGTGCCCAGCGGATGCCGCTCGATGAAATCGTGGAGTAGCTCGAGTCGCTGTTCGCGGAAGTGTTGAGGCAGATACACGTAATAGGCCCGGTGCTACGCGGGCGGCTCGATCACCACGGCGCGATCGCAGCGCGGGCAGAGCTGGACCCGCTCGAGGCGCGGATTGAACCAGCGCCGGCCGCAGCCGCAGCGGACCTCGTAGATGACCTTCATCTTCCCCCGAACGACCTCGCGCTCGAGCGCGTCGACGCCGTCGGGGCTGTGCTCGGTCGCCAGCGCGAGGCGTGCTCGATAGGGTGAATGGGGTCCGTCGGGAACGTCGGACCAGTCAACGTAGGTCGTGGGTAGCAGCCGGTCGCGAACGCGACCGATCCAGCCGGTGAATCCGGCACCCATGCCAGCCGGCGGGTCGCTGCTCGCAGAGCGGTGCATCTGATTGTTTCCGAGTGCGCCGCCCTTCCAGCGTCGCCTCTTCCCCTTGATGTCTTCCGCAGAGCGTACAGCTAACCGCAGTGGGCGGGGCGCAATTTGACTTAAGTGCCCGCTCGAATGCGCCTACTGCTCCGGCACGGTCACGTCGAACTTGATCGCCGCGAGCTGCTCCGGGGCCAGTCCCAGCCTGCGCAGCAGCGGCAGCCAGCGCGGATCACCATGCATGGGTACAAACGGCGGGTAGACAGCGACCGCACCCAGGTCGAGATCGTGCTGCCCGGCCGCCTTGTCCAGCATCTCGAAGGCCCCGTCGATGTCGCCACGATACGCAAGCACGGTCGCCAGCGAGAACGGCTTTATATCCGGGTATTTGTCCTTCATCTCTGCGAAAGCGGTATCCGACTCGGCCTTCCGCCCGAGCGCGTGATACGCCATTGCGAGACCGCCGAGACGGAAGACCTCGACGGGTTCCTTCTGGTATTCCGCCAGCGCAGCGTTCGCATCGCCCTTCTGCAGCAGCACATCTCCTAGCGCGGTGCGTTCCCACCCGGCGTCCGGCGCCAGGCTCAGCAGCTTGCGGTACGCGGCGATCGACTCGTCGAACCGTCCTTTGTAACGGTACGCGAGACCCAGCGCATCGTATGCGTTCACGCTCACCGGATCCCGCGAAACCACGTACTCGCCAAGCCCGATGGCGAGGTCCATTCGACCCAGGCGCCTGGCGATCGAGGAGGCTATGCCGATGATTTCCAGGTTCGTTGGATCGAGCGCGAGGCCCTGCTCGATGTGCCCCGTCGCTGCCGGATAGTCCCGCTCGATGACCCCTTCGAACAATGCCAGGCTCCCATACGCCGGCGCGAAGGTCGGGTCACGCTCAATGGCGTTACTGGCCGCCTTTCGGCCAAGCGCGAGCCCCTGGTCTATCGAGATCTGGCCGAGGTCGATTTGTCCGAAGTAGATAACTGCCAGGTCAGCCCATGCGGGCGCATAGGAAGGATCAATCGCCAGTGCCTGCTTGAATAGAGCGATCGCCTGCTCATAGGCCAGGGGGCTGGCCTGGCGACCGACCTCGCGCGCCTGCAGGAAAAGCGCGTACGCCTCCGGGTCCGTGGCGCGCGCCTTCGGCGCGGCCCCCAGCAGCGTGACCTTGAGTTGCTCCACGACAGCCGCAGCAATCTCGTCCTGCACCGCGAACACGTCGGTCAGCTTGCGGTCGTAGGTCTGCGACCAGAGATGAGAGCTGTCGGATGCCCGGATGAGCTGCGCGGTGATGCGCAGCGTGTCGCCGGACTTTGCGCACGCTGCCTTCGAGCACGTTGGCCACATTCAGCTTCTTCGCGATCTCGGCGATGTCGACTTCCTTGCCCTTGAACGAGAAGCTCGAGGTACGCGCTATCACGCGCAGTTGCGGGATCTTCGCCAGCAGGTTCAGCAGTTCCTCCGAAATGCCATCGGCGAAGTATTCCTGGTCCTTGCCCGAACTCATGTCCACGAACGGCAGCACGGCGACGGAGCGATCCTCGCCGGCGGGTGACTCGGCCGCACTCGGCGTCGTCCTCGCCACCACCGTAGTACGCGGCCCGGCGGCTGGCCGGAATTCATGGAAGGAGTAGAGCCCGATCGCGACGACGAGCAGGCCGATGATCACGTAATCGAGGCGGCGGGCGGTGTGGTGCGTGACGGACGCCGTGGGATCAACCTCGGTCTCGCGCTTCAGGCCTTCCGGCGTCAGCTCATAGATCCAGGCGAACATCACCACGAACGGAAAACCGATCACGCCCATCCAGAGGACGACCGGCCCCACCCAATCCGGCAGGTGCAGCATCGGTGCCACCGTCGCGGTGACCTCCGTGACGATCCAGCCAAGCGCCAGGTAGGCGACGCCAACCCGGAATACGTTACGGCGCTTGAGTTCGGAGATCAGGGACAAGGGCGCGCCTCCCGCCGTGCGTGGTGGGCCCGAGCGTAACAACTTGCCATACGGATACCAATCATGTCGCCTGCCGCCGACCGCGGGCGGTTGCGCGGCCGCATCGTCCCGCCGCCATCAGGGGTGCTTCGCTAAACAACCTTGAGTCATCCACCGCCGAGCTGGGGCGTCGGGTCCTTCGGTCGTGCGGCCAGTTCGGCACGCTGCCGGGCCATGTCACGCTCGATGTCGGCGAAGACAGCCTTGAATTCCCGTTCGCCGCGGATGGAAGCAAGCGCGGGGTCCAGATCGCGGAAGTAGCGCAAGGGCCATAGACCGCCGCGCCACCCCGCCCGTTCCGCTGCCCGCAACGTCGAGAGGGCTTCGTGCTTCTTGCCACGCAGCGCAAGAATCTCCACATCGGCAATTCCAAACCCCGATGCGCCGAGGCGCACGGTCGTCTTGAGATAGGCATCTACTCGATCGAGCAACGCTTCCGCGCGATCGCTCTCCCCGGTCTGCTGCAGTACGTGCGCCAGCTGAACAGCGGTCTGCCAGTTGCTGCCATCGACCCGTGCGGCGCCGGTGACCAGCAGTTCCGGGAACGCCTTCGCGTATCGCGCACGCGCGGCTGCGTAGTTGCCCGTCCGCAGGTCGACGACGTTGAGCACGTTCAGCGCATATTCATTGATTGTATCGAGCGCGAGGACCGCGGCGGCCTGCTGTCGCGCGGCCGCATCGTCCCCTCGAAACAGTGCCTTGATAGCTGTGATCGTCAGGACCGATTCATTTTCCGGCGAGCGCCGGCGGGCCTCCTCGATGACTCGCGTCGCCTGGTCGTCGTCGCCGAGGTCAAGATAGAGCTGCGAGAGGTTCAACCAGATCCACGGGTTCTCGGGATCCAGCTCGCTGGCCTTTTCCACCAGCGTCACGGCGTCAACAAACCGGTTCCGTCCATACGCCTCGAGGATCCCCATTTCCATGTACGGGTACGGCATCGATGGATCGATTTCGATGACCTTGCGGTAACGCGCCTCGGCCTCCGCGAATTGCCCGAGCGACTCCAGCTGGTTAGCAAGGTTCTCGTTGATGATGGCTGACAGGGGGTCGAGTTCCACGGCCCGGCTCAGGGCAGCGCGAGCTTCCTGGAAGCGACCCTGATCGGCCAGCGGCGCGTTGAGCCACTGGTAGGCCGTGGCGTAGTTCGGATTGAGCGCGATGGCCCGGCGGTACATTTCCTCGGCCGCGGACGATTGCCCCCTGTCCTGGGCGATGAGTCCGGAGGCAGCCCACCCCTCGGCCTGGTTAGGATCGAGGCGCAACGCGGTCGCGACCGCCTTGTCGGCCTTTCCAAGACCGGCCTCGCGTGGGCCCGAGGCGCGACTCGCCTGCATTACGAACGTGATGGCCAGTTCGGCATAGGGAAGAGCGAAGTCCGGATCGAGCGCTATCGCCCGCTGGAAGAACATCTCCGCGTCCGCGAGCCCCTTGCTGGTGCGGTTGGCTATCCGCTCCTTGCCCAGTTGATAGGCCTCCCAGGCAGGGAGGCTCTTGGTCGGAATCGCGCTCACCCGCGACTTCTCCGCGGGTGACAGGGCCGCATTCAGCGCGGCGGCGATCGCGGTGGCCACCTCGCTCTGGATGGCGAAGATGTTGGCGGCCGTCAGTTCCCGGTCGTAGGTCTCGGCCCAGAGGTGGCCGTCCGTGCTCGCGTCGATCAGCTGCACGGTGATGCGAACCCGATCGCCGGCACGCTGCACGCCACCCTCGAGGATCTTGGTGACGCCGAGCTGCTGCGCGATCACCTTCATCGGCAACTTCGTGTCCCGGAAGCGCTCCACCGAGGTGCGCGAGATCACCTTCATCGCCGCCATCTTCGCCAGCTGCGTGAGGATGTCGTCGTGGATTCCGTCGACGAAATACGCGTCGTCCTTGCTGGCACTGCGGTTTTCGAAGGGCAGGACCGCGATCGAAGGGAGAGTCGCCGTGGTGGCTGTGGTGGACGGAGATGCAGTCCGCCCAGGCGTCGTGGCGGTCGGCGGCGCCTCGTTCGCGCGCTCAAAGCGCCAGAAGATTCCGCCGCCCAGCAGGAACAGCAATGTGACGATGGCGAGTTCGGTGCGGGTGATGCGTTGCTCGCCACGATCGCCGTGGTACCAGGCGATGACGAGCACGATCGGAAGGCCGACCAGGAGACCGAGGATCGCGACCTGGCGGAGCTGCGCGGGCCAGCCGAACGCGTCGCTGACATACTGCAGTCCCTGCAGGAAGCCCCAGGCGCCGGCGGCATAGGCGATGCCCCACTGCGCCACTTTGCGGCGGCTCAGCTTCGCCCAGGCTCCATCGCCTTCACGCACTGTCGGCGCGTCGGTCACCGTTGCCCCCTGTAGGAACAGTGTAGCCGGATGTCGCCGGCCCCGTGTCCCGGGGGTCGACGGCAGAAATATCGACCCTACGCAGCCGGCCCCAGCATCCCCTTCCTGCGCAGCTGCTCGACGATCGCGGTCGCCGATTCCTCGGCTTCGGCGTGCGTGGTGTCGATGTAGATCTCCGGGCTTTCCGGCGGCTCGTACGGCGAGTCGATGCCTGTGAAGTTCTTCAGTTCGCCGCGGCGTGCCTTGCCATAGAGTCCTTTGACGTCACGGGCTTCCGCAACAGCGAGCGGCGTGTCCACGTGCACCTCGAAGAACTCGCCGGGCTCGAACAACGAACGAGCCATGCGGCGCTCGGCACGGAACGGCGAGATGAAGGACACCATCACGATCAGCCCCGCGTCCGCCATCAGTTTGGCAACTTCCGCGACGCGGCGGATGTTCTCGACACGATCAGCGTCCGTGAAGCCCAGGTCGCGATTGAGTCCGTGGCGCACATTGTCGCCGTCGAGCAGGTAGGTGTGCCGGCCGAGCGACGCAAGCTGTTTCTCGACCAGGTTTGCGATCGTGGACTTACCGGCGCCCGAGAGCCCGGTGAGCCACAGCACGCAGGCCTTCTGGCCCTTCTGCGCGGCGCGCGCCGCCTTGTGCACGTCTACCGCCTGCCAGTGGATGTTCTGCGATCGGCGCAACGCAAAATGAACCAGGCCTGCACCGACGGTCGCATTAGTCAGGCGGTCGATCAGGATGAAGCCACCGGTGTCCCGGTTCTCCGCGTAGGGATCGAACGCGATCGGCTGGTCGAGCGACAGGTTGCAGATGCCGATCTCGTTCAGCTCGAGCTTCTTCGCCGCAAGATGCTCCAGCGTATTGACGTTGACCTTGTACTTGGGCTCGGTGATGGTCGCCGTCACCTGGCGCGTACCGATCTTCATCCAGTACGGACGTCCGGGCAGCATCGGCTCGTCGGACATCCAGATGACGGTGACCTCGAACTGGTCGGCGACCCCGGGTGGCGCCTTGGTGGTCGAGAGCACGTCGCCACGGCTTACGTCGATCTCGTCTTCGAGCGTGATCGTGACGGCCTGGCCAGCCACCGCGCTGTCGAGGTCGCCGTCCAGCGTGACAATGCGTGCGACGTGGCTTTCGCGGCCCGAGGGCAGCACGCGCAGCTTCTCACCCTTCGCCAGCGTGCCACTGACAATCGTGCCGGCGAAGCCCCGGAAGTCCAGGTTCGGGCGGTTGACCCACTGCACCGGCAGGCGCAACGGCTGGTGCTGCACGTGATCCTCGATCTCGACGGCCTCCAGGTATCCCATCAGCGTCGGCCCGTGGTACCAAGCCATGTGCTTGCTCTGGTCCTTGATGTTATCGCCCCTGAGCCCGGACACCGGGATGGCAACCACGTCGTTCAGGCCGATCTGCCGGGCGAATTCCCGGTACTCCGACACGATGGCGTCGAAGGTCTGCTGCGAATAGCCGACGAGGTCCATCTTGTTTATCGCGAGCACGACGTTGCGGATACCGAGCAACGACACCAGGTAACTGTGACGCCGCGTCTGTACGAGCACGCCCTTGCGCGCGTCGACCAGGATCACGGCGAGGTCCGCAGTGGACGCGCCGGTGACCATGTTGCGCGTGTACTGCTCGTGCCCCGGCGTGTCGGCGACGATGAACTTGCGCTTGTCGGTCGAGAAGAAGCGGTAGGCCACGTCGATGGTGATGCCCTGCTCGCGCTCGGCGGCGAGTCCGTCCACCAGCAGCGCGAAATCGAGTTCGCCGCCCTGCGTGCCCACTTTCTTCGAGTCAGCCTCGAGCGCCGCGAGCTGGTCCTCGAAGATCATCTTCGAGTCGTAGAGCAGGCGACCGATCAGGGTCGACTTGCCGTCGTCGACGCTGCCGCAGGTGATGAACCTGAGCAGGCTCTTGTGCTCGTGCTGGTGCAGGTAAGCCTCGATGTCCTGCCCGATCAGGTCGGAGACGTGTGCCATCAGAAGTACCCCTCCTGCTTCTTCTTTTCCATCGACGCCGACTGGTCGTGGTCGATGACGCGGCCCTGGCGCTCCGAACTGGTCGTTAGCAGCATTTCCTGGATGATCGCGGGCAACGTGTCGGCCTCGCTCTCGATCGCGCCGGTGAGCGGGTAGCAGCCGAGAGTGCGGAAGCGCACTTTCCGGCGCATCGGCGTCTCGCCCGGATGCAGCGGCATGCGCTCGTCGTCCACCATGATCAGCGTACCGTCGCGTTCCACCACCGGGCGCTCGGCCGCGAAGTACAACGGCACGATCGGGATGTTGCGCAGGTAGATGTACTGCCAGATGTCGAGCTCGGTCCAGTTTGACATCGGAAACACGCGGATCGACTCGCCCTTGTGCTTGCGCGTGTTGTAGATGCGCCAGAGCTCGGGGCGCTGGTTCTTCGGATCCCAGCGGTGCTGCGCGGAGCGGAACGAGAAGATGCGCTCCTTGGCACGGCTCTTCTCCTCGTCGCGCCGGGCGCCACCGAAGGCGGCATCGAAGCCGTAGAGGTCGAGCGCCTGCTTCAGCGCCTGGGTCTTCATCACGTCGGTGTGGATCGCCGAGCCGTGCGTGAACGGGTTGATGCCCTTCTCGATGCCGTCCGGGTTGGTGTAGGTGAGTAGCTCGAGGCCGAGCTCGTTCACCATGCGCGCGCGGAACGCGTACATCTCCCGGAACTTCCAGCGCGTGTCCACGTGCAGCAGCGGGAACGGCGGCTTGGCCGGGTAGAACGCCTTCATCGCGACATGCAGCATCGCGGCGCTGTCCTTGCCGATGGAGTAGAGCATCACCGGCTTGTCGCACTCGGCGACGACCTCGCGCATGATCTCGATCGCCTCGGCCTCGAGGCGCTCGAGGTGCGTGAGCGTGTGCGTCGGCAGGCCCTTCGTGTCGGTGCTGGTCACGGAATCCTCACCACGGTTCGGCCGGTCACCCGGCCCTGGATGTAGTCGTCAAACGGCGCGGGTAACTCGTCGAAGCCAACGATCTTCGTGCATATCCGGTCCAGCGCCGCCGGCCGCAGGTCGGTTGCGATGCGCCGCCAGACCTCGAGCCGGAGTTCACGGGGCGTGAGCACGGAATTGATCCCGAGCAGGTTAACGCCGCGCAGGATGAAAGGCATGACGGTCGTCACAAGTTCGGCACTGCCCGCGAGCCCGATGCTGGCGATGTTGCCCCACTGGTCCACCGTGCGCGTGAGCCAGGTGAGCAGCGGGCCGCCGACGTTGTCCACGGCACCGGCCCACAGCGCCTTTTCCATCGGTTTCGAGCCCAGGTCGATGTCCTGCCGGCGCAGCACGCGCGCCGCGCCGATGGCGCTCAGGTAGTCGTCGGCTTCCGCCTTGCCGCTCACCGCCACGACCTCGTATCCGCGGCCGGCCAGCATGCTGATCGCAAGGCTGCCGACGCCGCCGGTCGCGCCGGTGACCACCACCGGGCCGTTCGCAGGCTGCTGGCCGTTCTGCTCCATCCGGTGCACGGCGAGCGCCGCGGTGAATCCCGCCGTGCCGACCTTCATCGCATCGAGCGCACTGATGCCGGCAGGCAACGGAATCACCGAGTCGCCCGGCAGGCGGGCGAATTCCGCATAGCCGCCGTCCCGGGTCTCGGAGAGACCGCAGCCCGTGACCAGTACCTGCTGCCCCGGCGCGAACCGAGCATCCGTCGAGCTCACGACCTCTCCGGCGAGGTCGATGCCGCCAACCAGCGGATAGCGGCGCAGGATGCGGCCCTTGCCGGTCGCCGCAAGCGCGTCCTTGTAGTTGATGTCGGAGTGGCTGACGCGCACCACCACATCCCCCGGGCTCAATTCGTCGAGCGTGATCTCGTCGAAGCGGGCGACGATCTGGCGGTCGATTTCGTGGATACGGAAGGCGCGGAATGCAGACATGGTATGTAGCCGGTGGTGTTAAGGATCTGGTGTGGGGCAGCGTGTGCGCCTGGCCTCAGGAACGGTCCAGCCAGACCTCGAGACCGGCGGTGTTCAGGCGCACGTCGTCGTCGATCAGTCGGTGTCGTTCCTCGGTGCCAAGCCGGCAGCCGTGCGCGTCGAGACGGGCGTCGAAATACTCATACATGTCGGTCGCGATGCGGGTGCCGCGATCGCCAGCCCCGGAATGCTCGCGTGCAATGCGCACCAGCCCATCGATGCACTCGTGCAGGTCGTGCTCGAGCCGCTCGAGCTGGCCCACCGGGCCGAAATGTGTCTGGTAAACGCGTTCAGGGTCGTATGACATCAGTCGTCGTATGGTCGAATGCAGCGCGTCCGGGTCGAAGTGCACCGGTGTGGTCGTCGGCAGCATGAACGGCCCGGCCGCCGTGTCGAGTTCACGGTAGCAGATGCCGAAGTTGTCGCCGGCGTAGACGGCGCGGTGGTCCAGGTCGATCGGGCAGTGGTGGTGCCTCGCATGCCCGGGCGCGTAAATGAACTCGAAGGTGCGGCCGCCGAGCCGAATGCGCTGCCTGTCCTCGGTGACGAGTATTCGCTCCGCCGGTATCGGCAGGATCTCGCCGTACAGCTCGCGGTACATCACCTCGCCGTATACCTGGATGGACCCGGCGATCAGCTTGGTGGGGTCGATGAGGTGCGGCGCGCCGCGCGGGTGCAGTACCGCCATAGCGTTCGGCAGCGCCTCGATCAACTGCCCTGCGGCGCCGGCATGGTCGAGATGCACGTGGGTCAGGAAAACGTAGTCCACCTGCTCGCGGGCGATTCCGAGTTCGTCGAGCGCGCCGAGCAGCCGAGGCGCCGCCGGGGCAGCTCCAGTGTCGATGAACGCCGCGCGGCCACGGTCCACTACAAGGTGACTCGCGGCGAGTCCGGGTCGCACGTAAAGCGTGTCGATCAGGTAGACGCCGTCGCCGACCGGGACGGCCAGGGGGGCGCTGGTGGGCTTGGTCGGAACTGTGGACATCGGGTCGGGCGCAGGCTCAATTGGTTCAGCCGGTAAGACTGCGGTCTCGATGCGGTGAAAACAAGAAGGCCGGGCAGACCCGGCCTCCTCTTGTCATCTCGGCCGGCTGTCATGCCTCAGGTGCCCGGGCACTTGCCTGCCTTGCGGACCTCATCGGTAGAACACAGGCTGGGGCGCTGACTGGAGTAGTAGCGGGCGAGCGCCTCGATGTCGGCGTCGGTCAGCGGCGTCGCCATGCCACCCATCACGGGATTCTTGCGCTGGCCCGCCCGATAGGCCTTCAGCGCCTGCTCGATGTAGTCGGCGTGCTGGCCGGCGAGGTTCGGGTATTCCGGCATGATGCCGATGCCGTCGCTGCCATGGCAGGCGACGCAGGTCTGTCCGGCCTTGGGTGCCGTACCGACCGCGTGACCGCCGGGCTTGAGCTCCTGGCCGCTCAGGTAGGCGGCCATGTCCTGCATGTCCTGGTCCGTCATCGTGACGGCCTGGGCGTGCATCGTGGCATGCGGACGATCCTGGGCAGCGTATTCCTTCAGCGCCACGACCAGGTACGCGGCGTGCTGCCCGCCGAGCTTGGGCACACGGTAGACCGGAAAGGCGTTCCTGTAGTTCGGGATGCCGTGGCAACCCTGGCAGGTGTAGGCCAACTTGGCGCCACGGGCTACGTCCGCGGCCGAAGCCAAGGCGGGCGCGGCCAGCGCCGCGATGGTCAGGCTCAGCGCGAGCCAGGCCGATCTCGAGGTCATTTTTTGCTCCGTGCGGCAGTCGGCCTCCCCCGGGCCGAAGGGCCGGCATGTTAATCAAAAGCGTTTGCGTAGTCGAATGGCGCCCGGAAGGGATAAATGCCCGCCGGGAATGTCATAGTCTCAGTGCCGTTTCGAAAGCCCTGCCGACAAGGAGTGAACCATGGTGATGCGCGCGGTTATTTTGTCCGGCCTGCTGGCCGCGTTGGCGAATCCGACCGGGTCGGCGCTGGCCGAGGACGGGCGTCCCGGCACGGTGAGTGTCGATGGACAGGGCCAGGTGACCGCGCAGCCGGACATGGCCCGGGCCACGCTGGGCGTCGAGGCCCGCAGCGCCCGCCTGACCGAAGCGCGCACGACGGTCACCGCGGCCGTGGAACGTTTGCTGGCGCTTACCAGGGAACTGGGCGTCGACCCGAAGTACGTTAACGCCACTGGTCTGCAAGTCCAGCCCGACTACATCTGGAACCAGCAGGCCCAAAAGCAGGAGTTGCAGGGCTATGTGGTCAGCCGCCAGGTGGGAGTGGAACTGCGCGATCTCGACAAGCTGGGCACCCTGATGGAACGGGCCGTGAGCGCGGGCGCGAACCAGGTCAGCGGCCCGTCGCTGGACTCGACCCGACGCAAGGAACTCGAGCGGCAGGCGATGACCCTTGCCGTCCAGGATGCGCGCCTGAACGCCGAGACACTGGCCCGTGCCGCAGGTGCCGAGCTCGGCGCGGTGCGTACGCTGAATGCGTCGTCGTCGCCACCGCAGGTGCCCATGTACCGCATGGCGGCCGACATGCAGGCTGGAGCACCGCCTCCGGAGGCCACCTACCAGGCGGGCGACATGACGTTCACGGCGAGCGTCTCAGCCGTATACGGCCTGATCATAAAATAATCAACTATGGATTTATAAAAAGCTACGAATAGAGGCTTTTAATGGTTGATAGTCAAATCTTTATGACTTTGCCGTCGGCTACTATATCGGTGTGAAACCGACGACCGGCGGTTGGAGAATGAACTGGGCCAGGAGACCGAGCCGACCCCGAGAGCCTGCGTCAGCCAGGCAGGCGATCCACGATCAGCACCGTGCCGTCCACTCCGGTGACCCTGACCTTGGCGCCGACCGGCAGGTCCGGACCGCGAAGGCTCCAGCGGCGTCCCCCGAGCTTCGCCCGGCCCTCGCCTTCACTGATGGCGCCGGTCAAGGTGAGCACCTGGCCAATGTAGCGCTGGCCGACCCTGTGCGGAGCCGTCGGGCTCTGCAGGTCGCGCTGCTGGATCCGGTACTCACGCCAGAAATACACGGCGAATACCGACGACGCGAAGAGTGCGAACCAGAACATTTGGTAATTCGACGAACTGTTTGCGCGATCGTGCCTGTGGCGCCTGCCGTCCTCAACTTAACCCGGCACCGCGTTCCACGAACTGTGACGTCGCGCTCACTCGGCCTCCAGGCGGCTCAAGTCCTTGCTGTACTGGACGTTCATGACGTTGTCGTGCCAACCGCGGATGTCCGGCTTCACCAGGTGCTTGTTGACGTAGAAGTAGAGCGGCAGGACCGGCGTGTCGGCCAGCATCAACCGTTCCGATTCCTCGAGCAACGCACGGCGGCGGACCGGGTCCGGCTGGCGGGTTGCCTCGTCCAGCAGCTCGTCGTACCGCGGATTGGAATAGCCGGTGAGGTTTATCCCGAAGCCGGTCTGAAGCAACTGCAGGAACGAGTAGGCGTCGTTGTAGTCGCCGACCCAGCTCGACCGGAACACCTCGGTGTCCTTGCGAGCCTGGATGGTCTGCAGCAGCGCCCGGAATTCCTCGGCATATAGCGTGGTCTTCACGCCCAGCGCCTCTTTCCACATGGCGGCGACCGCGACGGCCAGTCGATTGTGGACCTCACCGGTGTTGTAGCGGATCTCGACTTCGAGCGGATTCGCGTCCGAATAGCCTGCCTTGCGGTACAGCTCACGCGCCTCGGCCACGCGGTCGGCGTACGGCCGGGACGCGTAGTCGAACTGCTGCGGCGTGTAATCGGCAACGCCGCGCGGAACCCACCCGTAGGCCGGCGCCTCGCCGAGGCCCGTCACGGAGGTGGCGAGCCGGTCGCGGTCGATCACCAGCGACAAGGCCCGGCGCAGGCCGGGCTGGTCCTTGAACGGCGGGCGGGTCAGGTTGAAGCCGTAGTAGTAGACGCTCAGCTGGGGCGAGATGTGAAGCTCGCCCGGTAGGTTCTCGCGGATCCACGCGAACTGCTGCTGTGGCACGACGTAGGTGATATCGAGCTGGCCGGCGCGGTACAGCCGGAATTCGGTGCTGGGGTCCGCCTGGTGGACGAACCGCACGCGCTCGACGTGGGTCGCCTGGTCGTTCCAGTAGTGACGGTTGCGGGTGAGGTCGACCTGCGAGCCAATGACCCAGTCCGCAAGGACGAACGCCCCGTTCGAGACGAGGTTGCCCGGCTTCGCGTACGACCCGCCGAACTTCTCGAGTGAGGGGCCGTGGACCGGGAACGTACCGGGCTGCGCGAGCAGCCCGAGCAGGTACGGTGCAGGATTCCGAAGGCGGATCGCAACGGTGCGGTCGTCGGGGGCGCTGACACCCAGCTCTGCCGCAGGTCGCTCGCCGCGGGTGATCTCCACGGCGTTCACCACTGGCTCCAGGATCTGCGCGTACGGCGATGCGGTCGCCGGGTCTACGAGACGGCGCATGCCCGCCACGTAATCACCCGCGACCACCGGGTCGCCGTTCGACCATCGCAGCCCGTCGCGAAGGTGAAACCGGTACTCGCGGCCATCGCCCGATACCGTCCAGGTGTCGGCCGCGGCTGGTACCGAGCCGCCGTCCGGCCCCACGCCTGTCAGGCCTTCGAATGCATCTCGCAGGATGTTGAATGCGCCGTCGGTGCGGGCCTTCTGCGGGTCGAGCGTGTCGGGTTCCGGTCCGTTGCCGCGCGTGAGCATGCCCGCAGCAGTGGCCGTCGGTGCCGACCCGGTAGGCTGCGGATTGCCGCCGCCGCAAGCCGCGAGCACGAGCAGCGCGGCCGAAACGAATACCGCTCGCAAGCCGTGGTCGATGAGCTGGATGGGATTTCGCATGGCGACTCGGTGGTAAGCAATGGCGACCGGACTGATGGTGCGCTGCCGGTCAGCGGACGCGCATAGCGCGCGGCGGCCCGGCCAGCCGGTCGGCGTGGCGCTTGAGATGGATCAGCAGCAGCGAGATCGCGGCCGGCGTCACACCCGGAATCCGCGCTGCCTGCCCAAGCGTGGCCGGGCGGTGCTCGAGCAGGCGCTGGCGCACCTCGTTCGACAGGCCGCGGACTTCCACGTAGTCCATTTCGGCGGGCAGGTTCGTTTCCTCGTTGCGGCGCTGCCGTTCGATCTCCTCCTGCTGGCGGTCGATGTAGCCGGCGTACTTCGCCTGCACGTCCACGGCGAGCGGAACCTGTGCCGCCAGGCGCTCGTCCCCGTGCCAGTCACCCTCGCCCCGCCCCACCATCGCGCAGACGGCATCGAAACTCACGCCGGGGCGCCGCAGCAGGTCGAAGGCGCGCTGCTCGCGGACCAGTTGTCCGACGTGCGGCGCCGCAAGCTCGGCCTCCACCGTGCCGGGCCGCACCCAGGCGGCGTTCAAGCGCGCGAGTTCCACGTCCACGGCCTCACGCTTGCGCTCGAAGAACCGCCATCGCTCGTCGTCCACCAGGCCGAGTTCACGGCCCACTGGCGTGAGGCGCAGGTCGGCGTTGTCCTCGCGCAGTGTGAGGCGATATTCCGCGCGGCTGGTGAACATGCGGTAGGGCTCCGGCGCGCCGCGGGTGATCAGGTCGTCGATCATCACGCCGATGTAGGCATCGCCACGCCCCGGCCACCAGGGCTCGCGCCCGAGCACGGCAAGCGCCGCGTTGGCGCCTGCGACCAGTCCCTGCGCGGCGGCTTCCTCGTAGCCAGTCGTGCCGTTGATCTGGCCGGCGAAATAGAGGCCCTGCAGGTGCCTGGTCTCCAGCGTGGGGCGCAGGTCGCGCGGGTCGAAGAAGTCGTACTCGATGGCGTAGCCGGGACGCGTGATCCGCGCCTGCTCGAAGCCACGGATGCTATGGACAAAATCCACCTGTACGTCGAACGGCAGGCTGGTCGAGATGCCGTTCGGATAGATCTCGTGCGTGTCGAGCCCCTCGGGTTCGATGAAGACCTGGTGCGATCCTCGCTCCGCGAAGCGCACCACCTTGTCCTCGACCGACGGACAGTAACGGGGACCGACGCCCTCGATCACCCCCGTGAACATCGGCGAACGGTCTGTGCCCGCGCGGATGATCTCGTGCGTGCGCTCGTTGGTCGCCGTGATGTGGCACGGCGCCTGTCGCGGGTGGTCCGCGCGCAGGCCGAGGAACGAAAAGACCGGGCACGGTTCGTCGCCGTGCTGCACGACAAGGTCGGCGTAATCGATCGTGCGTCCGTCGATGCGCGGCGGCGTTCCGGTCTTCAGGCGTCCGACGCGAAACGGCAGCGCCCGGAGCTTCTCGGCCAGCCGATTCGACGGCGGGTCGCCCGCACGTCCGCCCGCGTACTGGTCGAGCCCTACGTGTATGCGTCCGCCCAGGAAGGTGCCCACGGTCAGCACCACCGCGCGCGCGGTGAATCCCACGCCGACCTGCGTGACGACACCGGTGACCCGGTCACCTTCGATGCGCAGGTCCGATACCTCCTGCTGGAACAGGCTCAGGTTCGGCTGGTTCTCGATGAGGCAGCGAATCGCACGCTTGTAGAGCTGGCGGTCCGCCTGCGCGCGTGTTGCGCGCACGGCCGGTCCCTTGCTCGCATTCAGCGTGCGGAACTGTATGCCGGCGCGGTCGGTTGCGCGGGCCATCGCGCCGCCCAGCGCGTCGATCTCGCGCACCAGGTGTCCCTTGCCGATGCCGCCGACGGCCGGGTTACAGCTCATCTGGCCCAGCGACTCGATGCTCTGCGTCACCAGCAGCGTACGACATCCCATCCGCGCAGCGGCAAGCGCCGCCTCGGTTCCCGCGTGGCCGCCGCCGACCACGATGACATCAAAGCTTTCCGCCGAATTCATGGGGCGCGTCCCGAAAGGGCACTCATTGTATGCGCAGGGCGGACGCGCGCGCGCGGCTCGGCCACGGCAGCGCGCGATGTCATCCGCTGGAAGGCCGGGAGCCGTGATGCCGCGAAGCGGCGGGCGTGCCGCTCATAACGGTTCTCCAGGTATCCCCGCTGCAGCCACTCGACCAGGTATCGCCATAGGGTCAGGCGGCCGCGATTCCACTGCCGCAGCACGTGGTAGTACTCGTGCAGCATCAGCTCGGGGTCGGCAACGAAATCGCTCACCGGACCCGCGAGGAGGATGCGGTTGCGGCGCGTGGTGGCACGGGCGCCGTGGTGGACCCACGCGTACCAGGAATGCTCGACGATCACGACGTCGTCCACCGGGGCGCCGAGCAGCTGCCCGAGCGCGGCGCACTGGGCGGCGGAAAGAACCTCACGCGTGCGGGTCATGGACGCAGGAACGCGAAGCGCGAGCGCTGGTTGTTGGCGCGGTCACGCCGACTTGCGAGGCGACCGTGGCTTCACGCCTCGCTTCATTCCGGCCTTGCGGGTCTTGCCCGCCTGGCCGGTCTTGCGAGGCTTGCTTCGCGACGTACGTGGCCCGGGCGGCGGCGACTTGGCGATTCCAGCGCTGGCAGCGGCAGCCTTCAGTTCCTCGAAGCTCTCCCGCATGCAGTCGGCGAAGAACGCCGGGTCGGGCAGCATCTCGCGGCAGGACACGGCGCAGATCCACATCGTGCCCGCGTAACTGAAGCCGGTGACGTTGAGCCCCATGCCGTTCATGGCGATGCTGATCGGCGAGTAATTCACCAGCCGGGCACCCGCCATGTAGAGCGGCACATCCGGTCCGCGGACGTTTGAAACGATCAGGCCGATTCTCGGCGGCTGCACGTACCGGCTCAAGGTCTGCGACACGATGTTCGGCACGAACTCCAACAGGTCACGCGCGAACTCCTTGCCGACGGCGTCGGTGACCGCCTTCGACGTCCTGGCGCCGTCGCGGATCGCATGCAGCCGCTCAACGGGATCCGCAACGTCGGTGCGCACCGACATGACGGTCATTCCGACCTGGTTGCCCCGGTCACCACCCTTGTCGGCGCCACGCAGCGTCAGCGGAACCATTGCCGCCATGGATTCTTCGGGCAGCTCGCGCTTGCTCTGCAGGTACCTGCGCAGCGCGCCACCGACGATGCACAGGAACATGTCGTTGACGGTCACGTCGCCGACCTGCTGGCGAACCAGCTTGAAATCGGAGAGAGGCAGGCCTACGGCCTCGAATACCCGGTGCGCCGAGACGTCGCCGCTGAAGCGGGTCTGCGGCGGCATTTTCGGCAACAGCGACCCAAGGTCGCCCGACAGCAGGCCACGCAGGCCCTGCATGCTGGGACCACCCTCGCCGGCGAGCCTGGTGACGGCTTCGACCCCGAGCGCGCCGAGCCGGCGCGCGGAGTCGAACGAGAACTTCGCAAGTCCCGGCACGCGCTCGACCTGGTGCACCAGTGCGCGGGAATAGAGCTCGATGGTCGTCGGCTCGCGATCGACGTGGAACTGCCGCGGCTCAGGCTCGGCATCGAAGTCCAGCGGGTCGGCCGTGACCGAGTGCAGCGCCTTCAGCAGTTCGGTGCCCGACTCGCCGTCGATCAGTGCATGGTGCATCTTGCTGTAGAGGGCAAAGCTGCCTTTCGGCACTCCGGGGATGTTGTGCAGCCCCTCGATTACGTAGGCTTCCCACAGCGGCCTGCTCCTGTCGAGCGGTCGCGAATGGAGCCGCGCCACCTGGATACAGAGCTGGCGCCAGTCGCCGGGCTGCGGCAGCGCGATGTGCCGCACGTGGAACTCGACGTCGAAGCCCGGGTCCTCGATCCAGTAAGGACGGTCCAGCGACAAAGGCACCGTCACCAGCCGACGCCGGAATGGCGGGAACTGCTCGAGTCGCGAGGCAAAGAATTTCAGCACGTCCTTGAACCGCACGCCGCCGCCCGGCGCCGTGGACGGATCGTAGATCGCGAGCGACGCGACATGCATGAAGTTGCTGCCGTGCTCGATCTGCAGGAACATCGAGTCGGCACCGGAAAGCTGTTTCATATGCCTGTAGCCACGGGTTGATTCCAGGGTGGATTGACGAAAGAGGCGAGTGAGCCTAATGGCCGCGGGCCGGGGAGTCCATCGGGCCGGCGGCCGGCCACCCCGCCCGGCCGCGCTGGAGGTGGCCTATACTCCGGCGCTTCTCTAGGAAGGCTGACCTGCCATGAAAATCGCAATCTGCGCGGGCGGCCTGCTCGCAGTGCTGCTGGCTGCCCCGGCTTTGTACGCGGCCGAAGATGCGGCCCAGACCCCTCCGGCAGCGTCCACCGCCGCGGACAAGGCTAAGGCCGACGAAGCGCCCGTCCCGGAAGGCAAGGTCTGGGTGACGAAGCACCAGGCACGGGTCGGCGGACAGGTCATCCGCTATACCGCGACCGCGGGCACGCTCCTGATGAAGAACGACAAGGACGAGCCGATCGCGCTGTTCGGCTTTACCGCGTACACGAAGGACGACGCAGACCCGGTCACGCGGCCCATCATCTTTGCCTACAACGGCGGTCCGGGTTCCGCCTCCGCCTGGTTGCACATGGGCATCCTTGGCCCGAAGCGCACGGTGCTCGAGGACCTCCATTCAAATACGCGCGGTCCTTTCCGCACCGTCGATAACGAGTACAGCATCCTCGACCGGGCGGACCTCGTGATGATCGACCCGGTCGGCACCGGTTTCTCGCGGGTGGTCGGCAAGGGAGAAACCAAGGATTTCTGGGGCGTCGACCAGGACATCGACTCGGTGTCGAACTTCATCGTTCGTTACCTCGGCGACTACAAGCGCTGGGCGTCACCGAAGTTCCTGCTGGGCGAAAGTTACGGCGGCATGCGCTCCGGCGGCGTCGCCTACAAGCTGCTCGACGCGCACAACGTGACGCTCAACGGCCTGATCCTCGTATCACCATACCTGGACATGGCGTCGGGCTGGGCAGGACTGCGCCTCGACGAACCTTACGTCAACTTCCTGCCGACCTATGCGGCGACCGCCTGGTATCACAACGCGCTCGCCAACAAGCCGGCCGACCTGCAGCCATTCCTGCGCGAGGTCGAGGCTTTCGCCGAAGACGTGTACGCGCCGGTGCTCTTCAAGGGTTCCCGGGCAACGCCGGCCGAGCGCCAGGCGGTACTTGCCGGACTGGAGCGCTACACGGGCGTCAGCGCAGCGTACTGGGACGACGCCAACCTGCGGCTGGACGAAAGCCATTTCCTGCAGGAACTGCTGCGCAAGCAGGGGGTCGTGGTGGGCCGGGTGGACTCCCGCTACAGCGGTGGCGACTTGAGCCGCCTCTACGAGACCATGAAATACGACCCGTACGACACGGCGATTGCCCCGGCGATCGTCGCAACGTTCAACGCCTACTACCGCGGTGACCTGAAGGTCGAATCGGATCGCGAGTACGTCCTCTCGGGCGGCCTGTGGAAGGACTGGGACAACAGCCACTTCCAGCCGGACATCAACTTCAAGGTGGCCTACCCGAATACCGCGGTGGACCTCGCCCACGCGATGACCATGAATCCCCGGATGAAGGTGCTGGTGCAGCAGGGGTACTTCGACCTGGCCTGCCCGTATCGTACGGTCGAGTACGTGGTCGACCACCTCGACGTTGCTGCCGACGTGAAGCGCAATATCACCATCCAGTACTACGATGCCGGGCACATGATGTACGTGCAGCCTGATGCTATGCAGAAGTTCAGGCGGACACTCACGGAGTTCGTCGACGCGAACAATCGTTGACGACCGATATGTCGGCGACCGCTACTTGCCGATGCAGAAACTGCCGAAGATCCGCCCCAGCAGGTCTTCGCTGCTCACCTCGCCAGTGATCTCGCCCAGGTCGCGCTGGGCGTCGGTGAGTTCCTGGGCGACGAGTTCGCCGGCATGGCGCTCGACGAGCAGCCGGTGCGCTTCCTCGGCGTGTGCCCTCGCCCGCCTCAAGGCATCGAGGTGCCGGGTGCGAGCCGAAAGCGCGCCGCCCTCCGCCGGATGGAAGCCTACGCAGGCTTTCAGGTGCTCCCGGAGCAACTCGAGTCCAACGCCCGTCGCCGCGCTGAGCGGGATCCGGGTCTGGCCGGCGGCACCGGAAGTCTTTGTTCCCGGCACGACCGATATGCGGTCGACCTTGTTCAACACGACCGTGCAGGGCGCCTGCGTGGGCAGCGCTGCGAGGTCTGCGTCGAGCCCGGCCATCGCCGCTTCGTCCGACGCGTCCACGATGTACAGCACGCGATCGGCGCGGGCGATTTCGCGCTGCGCGCGCCGGATGCCCTCGGCCTCGATCTCGTCCGGCGAGTCACGCAGGCCGGCGGTGTCCATGATGTGCAGCGGCAGGCCGTCGATTTCGATGCGCTCGCGCAGCACGTCGCGCGTGGTGCCCGGTGTCGCGGTGACAATCGCCGCATCGTAGCCAGCAAGTCGGTTCAGCAGGCTCGACTTGCCGGCGTTTGGCCGGCCCGCAATCACCAGCGTCATCCCGTCGCGCAGCAGCGCGCCCTGTCTAGCGCTTTCCGAGAGCTCCGCAAAACGCGCACGGACGCCATCCATGCGTTCGCCGAGTGCCCGGTCTGCCAGGAAGTCGACTTCCTCTTCGGGAAAGTCGATCGCGGCCTCGACCCACATCCTGAGTTCGAGCAGTGCCTCGACGAGTTCGTGCACCTGCGCAGAGAACTCGCCCCGCAGCGAGCGCAACGCGGCTCGCGCGGCCTGCGCGGAGCCGCTGTCGATCAGGTCAGCGACCGCCTCGGCCTGTGCCAGGTCGATCTTGTCGTTGAGGTAAGCGCGCTGGGTGAATTCGCCGGGCCCGGCTTGTCGGGCACCGAGCTCGAGCACGCGCCGCAACAGGACGTCGAGCACCACCGGACCGCCGTGGCCCTGCAGTTCGAGCACGTCCTCGCCGGTCAGGGAATTGGGCGCGGGAAAGTAGAGCGCGAGGCCCTGGTCGATCGGGTCCCCGGCCTCGTCGAGGAAATCCCTCAGCGTGGCCTGGCGCGCAGGTGGCATTTCGCCCAGCAGCGCCGCGGCAATCTGCCCGCAGGCCGGACCCGAGACGCGGACGATCCCGATACCGCCCCGGCCCGGAGGCGTGGCGATCGCAGCGATCGTTTCGGCCGCGTGCAGCGTCATGGGCGAGGAGTATGCCGGACGTGACGGGGACACGATGGGGACATGGGGACATTCTCCTTTACGGAGAATGTCCCCTGCGCCACTGGCAGGATCAGGTCTTCTTCGCTTCCGCGGCGACTACCCGGTTGATGTTCCACTGCTGCGCGATCGACAGCGCGGTGTTGGTGATCCAGTAGAGCACCAGTCCCGCCGGGAACCACGCCATCATCACCGTCATGACCAGCGGCATGAAGGCGAACACCTTGGCCTGCATCGGGTCGGGCGGAGCCGGGTTCAGCTTGAACTGACCGAACATCGCCGCGCCCATGATCGCCGGCAGGATGAAGTAGGGGTCCTTCGACGACAGGTCCTGGATCCAGAGCATGAACGGTGCCTGGCGCATCTCGACGCTCTCGAGCAGCACCCAGTAGAACGCGAGGAACACCGGGATCTGCACCACGATCGGCAGGCAGCCGGCGACCGGGTTGATCTTCTCGCGCTTGTAGAGCTCCATCGTCTGCTTGGCGAGCTGCTCGCGGTCGTCCTTGTAGCGCTCCTGGATGCTCTTTATGCGCGGGGCGATGGTGCGCATCTTCGCCATCGAGCGACCGCTGGTCTCGGTCAGCTTGTAGAACAGCAGCTTGAGCAGGATGGTCACGATGATGATCGACCAGCCCCAGTTGCCGACGAAGCTGTGCACCTTCGAGAGCACCCAGAACAGTGGCTGCGAGATGATCGTCAGCTTGCCGTAGTCCGCAGTCAGCTCAAGGCGCGGGCCCACCGCCTTAAGTTGCTCCTGCAGCTTCGGCCCGACCCAGATCGTTTCGGTGAACTGCGCCGTCGTGCCGGCCGGGACGTTCTTCAGCGGTCCGCGGAACCCGAGCACCGAATGCGTGCCCTCGGTACCAAGCGTGTAATCGAAGCTCTCCGTCACCGGCGGCACGGCAGCGGTCACGAAGTGATGCTGCATCTCTGCCATCCAGCCGCCGGCGAACGCCGAGGAGAATTGCGCGTCTTCCTTGTCGTTGACGTCGAGCTTGCTGAATTTCTGGCCGTTGTAGATGGCCGGCCCACGGTACGCGTAGCTCTCGACATCGAACATCGAGCGCTTCTGCGTGTACATGTGCCGGACGAACTGCACGTACGAGGCGGCTTTCCAATCGGTCGGCGAGCCGTTGGTCACATCGTATGTGACTCCGATTTCGTAGCTGCCGCGCCTGAACGTGTAGGTCTTCGTGACCACGACGCCCTGGCCATCGCTCCAGGTCAGCGGGACTCGGAGTTCTTCCGCACCAGGCGCAAGCCTGAACTCCTGGGACGACGCCGCAAAAGTCGCAAGGTGGGTCGGTTCACCGCCGCCGCCGATGGCCCGCAGCCCGCTTCTCGCGACTTCATATCCGCCGTCGGCCGTTGTCAGCAACCGTACCGGCGGACTGTCCTTCGTCTTGGCTTGCGGGTACTGCAGCAGGTCGGCCCGCACCAGCGTGCCGCCCTGCAGGCTCAGGTCCAGGTCGAGCACGTCGGTCACGACACGAATGGCGGGCTGGGCCGCATCGCCCTCGGACGACGGCAGCGCGGCTGCTGGAGCGGCGCCGGCTGTTGCGGCAGGCGTGCCGGCGTCCGTCGGGAGCGCGGGCAACTGGCCCGCAGCGGTGCCGCCGGCAGGCGCTACGTCGCCCGCGGCAGGCGCCGACGCGGCGGGCGGCGGTGTCGCCACGCTGCCGTAGTCACGGTTCCACTGGATGACGTTCATCCATGCCAGCAGCGCGAGGCCGATCCACAGGTAAAGGCGTGGGTTATCCATGAGAAGGTCGCTTGAATATTGGCGGCGGTGAATCGGGAACGGGATCGTAGCCGCCCGGGTGCCAGGGATGGCATCGGCCGATGCGACGAATCGCAAGCCACGTGCCCTGCAGCGCGCCGTGGCGCTGCAGCGACTCCTGTGCGTAGCAGGAACAGGACGGGTAGAAGCGGCAGTTCGAGCCGAGCAGCGGGCTCAGGAACCACCGGTAGAGCTGTATGAGGCCGATCAGGATCTTGCGCATCGCTGGGCGATCCTGTTCCAGAGCACGGCGACACTCTCGGCGATCTCGGCGTTCGGTGCCTTGCCGGCCGCCGGGCGCGCGTTCACGACGATGTCCAGCGCGGGCAGGTCGCGCTGCCGACCGCGGAATGATTCCCGTACCAGGCGCTTGATGCGGTTGCGGTTCACGGCGTTGCCGGCCGCCTTGATACCTACGGCGAGACCGAGGCGCGGGTGGTCAAGGCCGTTGGGCCGTGCAATCACCATGAATAATGGATCCGAGGAGCGGACGCCGGCACGGTGCACGGCATCGAACTGCGGCTTGTCGGTGAGGCGGAGCTCCCGCGGCAGGCTGAAGGCTGCGGGAGGCGGTCCGGGAAATTCAGGCCCGGTCGTCAGACCGACAGACGCTTGCGACCCTTGGCGCGGCGACGAGCCAGCACGAGGCGTCCGCTCTTGGTGGCCATGCGCGCACGGAAGCCGTGGGTCCTGTTGCGGTGGAGGTTGCTCGGTTGATAAGTGCGCTTCATGGCGGCTCCGTGTCTGCCGGAAACTGGACCAGAAACAATGACATGCTCTGGTCCGATAAAAGAGCCGGAAAGCATACGCAGGGAAGTCCCAAGCGTCAACTTCCGCTGGTGCGTACCGGGGCCCGGGCTGGCCCATTCCGAACACCAGGCGAGCCGGCCCGACTGGTGCCAGCGGGGGCCCTCGACCAAAGATATCCACAGGTGCCGCGGCGGTATACACTCCGGCCCCTTTCCCGTCTACCTGCTGTATTGCGGACAATCCTGGGGCTGCCGGTCGTGGAAGCGACGCTTTGGAACCAGTGCCTGCGCCGCCTCGAAGAGGAACTCCCGGCCCAGCACTTCAACACCTGGATCCGCCCTCTGCAGGCGGTGGACGATGGCGGCTGCCTGCGGCTGCTGGCACCGAACCGGTACGTGGTCGACTGGGTCAACCAGAATTGCGCCAAGCGCATCCTGGAACTGGTGGAGGAAATGGTGCCGGCGCCGGCCCCCGAGGTCGTGGTCGAGGTCGGGACACGCCGTGCCGAGGCCGACGATACGGTTCAGGCCAGGGCCCCGGAATTGCGCCCGAAGCGCGTGGTGGCGCCACCGCAGATCGGTGGGCGGCTTAATCCGGATTTCACGTTCAGCAACTTCGTCGAGGGCAAGAGCAACCAGCTCGGCCGCGCGGCGGCGATACAGGTGGCCGAAAATCCCGGCCGTGCCTACAACCCGCTTTTCATCTACGGTGGCGTCGGCCTCGGCAAGACGCACTTGATGCATGCGGTCGGTAACCTGATACGCGCACGCAACAAGGACGCGCGCATTTCCTACGTGCATTCCGAGCGGTTTGTCGGCGACATGGTCCGCGCGCTTCAGCACAACACCATCAACGAATTCAAGACGGCGTATCGCTCGCTCGACGCACTGCTGATCGACGATATCCAGTTCTTCGCCGGCAAGGAACGCTCGCAGGAAGAGTTCTTCCACACGTTCAACGCGCTGCTCGAGGGCCAGCAGCAGGTGATACTCACCTGCGACCGCTACCCGAAGGAAGTCACGGGCCTGGAAGAGCGGCTTAAGTCCCGTTTTGGCTGGGGTCTCACTGTCGCGATCGAACCGCCTGAGCTCGAGACCTGCGTCGCGATCCTGATGAGCAAGGCCTCGGCTGCATCGGTTGAATTGCCGGAGGAAGTAGCGTTTTTCGTCGCGAAGCGAATTCGCTCGAACGTGCGCGAACTCGAGGGCGCGCTGCGCCGCGTGATCGCAAACTCGCAGTTCACGGGCCGGCCGATTACGCTGGATTTCGCCAAGGAAGCGCTGAAGGACCTGCTTGCGCTCCAGGAGCGGCTGGTCACCATCGAGAACATCCAGAAGACGGTTGCGGAATATTTCAAGATCCGTGTTGCCGACCTGCTCTCGAAGCGTCGAAGTCGCTCGATCACGCGTCCGAGGCAGGTCGCAATGGCTCTCTCGAAGGAGCTGACCAACCACAGCCTTCCGGAAATCGGCGACGCCTTTGGCGGTCGCGACCACACCACCGTGCTGCACGCATGCCGCGTCATCAAGGAACTGCGTACGTCGCAGACTCGCATGAACGAGGACTACCAGAACCTGTTAAGAACCCTGACGGGTTGATGTGGCTATCCTGTGCACAAACCATGCATCGAAAGAAACCCACATTTCATCCACAGCCTGCGGACAGGCTCGCGGCTTGTTGCGCGCAGGCTTACGCTTGATGCAAGCCACCGGGTTTATTGAGGAAAAAGTCCTTATGCACGGCTTGCGGTCGTCCTAATAACAGTAGTAATAGATATTCTAAAAATACAGATAATATTTCCGGACATACCAAGATGAAGATCATTGCCAAGCGCGAAGCGATCCTGGGACCCCTGCAGTCGGTGATAGGCGTGGTGGAGCGTCGGCAGACGATGCCGATTCTCGCCAATGTCCTGCTGTCGGCGAAGGGTAGCCGCCTGTCGGTAACGGCGACTGACCTGGAAGTCGAGTTAGTGGCGAGTTCCGAGGTGGACGTCCAACGAGCGGGCGACGTAACCGTTCCGGGCCGGAAACTGCTCGATATCTGCCGCGCGCTGCCGGACGGGGTCGAAATTACACTGACGCTGGAAGGCGAGCGGATGCTCGTCCGTGCCCGGAAGAGCCGGTTCACGCTGTCCACGCTGCCGGCATCCGAGTTCCCGACGGTCGACGAGATCGATGCGCAACAGACGCTCAAGCTTCCCCAGAAGGACTTCAAGCGGCTGCTCGAGAAGACGCATTTCTCGATGGCCCAGCAGGATGTTCGCTACTACCTGAACGGCATGCTGCTCGAAACGTCAGCAAAAGTGCTGCGATCTGTCGCTACTGACGGCCATCGTCTGGCTTTGTGCGAGGTTGAGCTGTCCGAGGGCGCGAAATCGGGGCAGCAGGTCATTGTTCCCCGCAAGGGCGTGCTGGAATTGCAGCGCATCCTGGGCGGTGAAGACCAGATTCTCGAAGTTGGCATCGGAAGCAACCACGTTCGCGTCCAGATCGGAGATATTCGCTTCACTTCGAAACTGATCGATGGGCGCTTTCCGGAATACAGCCGGGTCATTCCGAGCAACCCGGGTTACGCGGTCGTTGCGGGACGCGAAGAACTTCGCCAGGCGTTGCAACGTGCCGCGATCCTCTCGAACGAGAAGTACCGGGGTATTCGTTTCGCCGTTAAGCCGGCGACGCTGGTAATCCAGTCGCACAACCCGGAGCAGGAGGAAGCCGAAGAGCAACTCGAGGTCGTGTATGACGGCCCGGAGCTCGACATCGGCTTCAACGTCAATTACCTGCTCGATGCGCTGGCAGCCATCGAAGGGCCCGAAGTCGAAATTGGCCTGACGGACGGGAACAGTAGTTGCCTGATCCGTTCGAACGCTGACGCCGGCGCGCGCTTCGTCGTCATGCCGATGCGGCTGTAAACGCGGCCGCGCTCCCATGGCCGCTACTCGATGAGCCTCGAGAGGCTCGCGATCGAGGATTTCCGGTGCGTTGAGCGGGCGGAGTTGGTGTTCGATGGCCGCTGCAACCTGATCACCGGCGAAAATGCCTCGGGCAAGACAAGCTTGCTTGAGGCTATTTTCTTTCTGGGCCGCGGGCGCTCGTTCCGGTCAACGCGCAATGACGCACTGATTCGGACCGGGGCTGGTCAATTCAGCCTGATCGCTCGGACATTCCAAAACGGCGTTTCGCAGCCCCTGGGCATGAGGCTGGGAGCCGACGGCATCGAGGCGCGGTACGCTGGCCGCCCGGTCACCGGCTTGGCGGAGTTGGCCACGCGCCTTCCGGTGCAGGCCATCGACCCAGAAGTTCATCGCCTGGTGGATGGTGGGCCCCAGGAGCGTCGGCGGTACCTGGATTGGGGTGTGTTCCACGTGGAACCAGCGTTCGTGGACCACTGGCGCCGGTACCAGCGGGCACTTCGCCAGCGTAACGCCGCGCTCAAGGCCGGTCAGGCGCCCGCCCTGGTTCATGCCTGGGATTCAGAGTTGGTCGAAGCGGGCGAGGAGGTCGCTCGGCACCGGCAACGCTACGTCGCCGGTCTCCAGGGCAGCGTGCGCGAGGTCGGCCAGCGACTCCTGGGCGCAGACGTCGAAATAGGACTTCACCAGGGCTGGTCGGCCGAGCGCAGCCTGGCACAAACACTGGAGCATTCTTTTGCAAGAGACCGGGAGCGTGGCATGACGCACGCCGGACCCCACCGGGCGGATCTCTCGGTGAAGGTTTCGGGCCAGACAGCGCGGGACCGGGTGTCCCGCGGCCAGCAGAAACTGCTGGCCGCCGCGATGCTGCTCGGGCAACTCGAGTATGACTCCAGCCTGGGGTCGGGCGTTGCGACCCTGCTTGTGGATGATCCCGCAGCGGAGCTCGACGCAGCTCACCTGGAGCGCCTTTTACGGGAGGTCTTGAGCCTGCCCACGCAGCTCTTCATCACGTCACTCGACCCGATGAATCCCGTGCTTGGCAACCTGCCCAAGGGCCGAAGGTTCCACGTGGAACGTGGTGTCGTGAGCGGTCTGATATAATCCGGAATCTTTTTCAGCCGGGTTTCCAATGAGCGGCAGCGACGTCTACGACTCCAGTAAAATCAAGGTCTTAAAGGGCCTCGACGCGGTCCGCAAACGGCCGGGAATGTACATCGGCGACACCGATGACGGCACCGGCTTGCACCACATGGTGTTTGAGGTCGTTGACAACGCGATCGACGAATCCCTGGCCGGCTATTGCACCGATGTCTCGGTAACGATCCACGAAGACCAGTCGGTCACGGTTACCGACAATGGCCGTGGAATTCCTGTGGATATCCACGAGGAGGAGGGTCGTTCGGCGGCCGAAGTCATCCTCACGGTGCTGCACTCCGGCGGCAAGTTTGACGACTCGTCGTACAAGGTTTCGGGTGGTCTGCACGGGGTCGGCGTCTCGGTCGTCAATGCGCTGTCCGAGACGCTGCAACTCCAGATCTACCGGGACGGTAAGGAGCACCGCCAGGAGTACCGGTTGGGCGAGCCGGTTTCGCCACTAGTCCCCACTGGTCCCAGCGACAAGCGCGGCACGACGATCCGCTTCAAGCCCAGCGACACGATCTTCAGCAACATTGATTTCAAGTTCGAGATCCTGCAGAAGCGGCTGCGCGAACTGTCGTTCCTGAATTCCGGGGTACGCATCGAGTTGATCGACGAGCGCGATGAGCGCCGCGAAAGTTTTCACCACGAAGGCGGAATCCGCGAATTCGTTCGCTACCTGAACCGTAGTCGTACCGCCATTCACGAGAATATTGTCTGGTTCCGCGGCGAACGTGACGGCATCGTCGTCGAAATGGCCGTTCAATGGAACGATTCGTACGCAGAGACCATGTCCTGCTACACGAACAATATTCCGCAAAAAGACGGCGGAACCCACCTGGCCGGTTTCCGCGCCGCGCTTACCAGGACCCTGAACGACTACATCGAGCGCGAACTGGCGGGCAAGAAGGACCGCACCGCGACGACCGGCGACGATTCGCGCGAGGGACTGACAGCCGTTTTGTCGGTGAAGCTCAGCGATCCAAAGTTCTCGTCGCAGACCAAGGACAAGCTGGTCTCGTCCGAGGTCAAGGGCGTGGTGGAATCGCTGGTCGCCGAGAAGCTCAGCGAATTCCTGCTCGAGAACCCGTCCCAGGCCAAGGCGATCGTCAACAAGATCATTGACGCGGCTCGCGCGCGTGAAGCCGCCCGCAAGGCCCGTGAACTCACCCGCCGCAAGGGCGCGCTGGACATCGCTGGTCTTCCCGGAAAACTCGCGGATTGCCAGGAGAAGGATCCGGCACTGTCGGAGCTCTTCATCGTCGAGGGAGATTCCGCAGGCGGTTCCGCAAAGCAGGGCCGCGACCGGCGCACCCAGGCGATCCTGCCGCTCAAGGGAAAGATCCTGAACGTCGAACGCGCGCGCTTCGACAAGATGCTGTCGTCGGCCGAAGTCGGCACGCTGATCACTGCGCTCGGCTGCGGGATTGGCAAGGACGATTTCGACATCGCCAAGCTGCGCTATCACCGCATCATCATCATGACCGACGCGGACGTCGACGGTTCGCACATCCGTACGCTGCTGCTGACTTTCTTCTACCGGCAGCTCCCGCTGCTGCTCGAGCGCGGGCACATCTACATCGCGCAGCCGCCGCTCTACAAGGTGAAGAAGGGCAAGTCCGAGAACTACGTGAAGGACGATGCCGAGCTGAACCAGATGCTGCTGCGCACGGCACTCGATGACGCGGCGCTGCACGTGACGGCCGGCGCCGAGGCGATGCCGTCGAGCGCGCTCGATACGCTCGCTCGTCGCTACATGGAATTCCAGGAAGCAGCGCGCCGTTCACCACGGCGCCACGACATGTACCTGCTGGAGAAAATGCTGCAGTTGCCGGAGCTGACCACCAGCGACCGCGAGGACGCGGGCAAGATCGCTGCATGGGGCTCGCAACTGGAACTCGCCTTGAATGCCGGGCAGCCAGCAGGCAGGCGTTACACGGTGGCGCTGCAGACCGGAACGCCGCCGCATCTGCTGGTGA
The DNA here is from genome assembly GCA_963732375.1 of uncultured Gammaproteobacteria bacterium. GTDB lineage: Bacteria > Pseudomonadota > Gammaproteobacteria > Steroidobacterales > Steroidobacteraceae > RPQJ01. Next base: position 413,710 of record CAVSZE010000002.1, on the reverse strand, counting down.
GCCGCACCGAGCACAGCGTGACGGTGGAAAAGCACCTGCATCGCGAGTTCTTCAGCTCGATCGAATATCGTCGCATCGCGGAAATTTCCCGCACGCTGTCCGGCCTGTTCGGAGCGGGTGCTTACGTCCGCAAGGGCGAGGCGACGCACGAAGTGTCGAACTTCCGCGAGGCGATGATGTGGATGCTGGAACAGGCGCGAAAAGGCCAGACCATCCAGCGCTACAAGGGCCTGGGCGAGATGAACCCCGGGCAGCTCTGGGACACCACCATCAATCCGGAAACCAGGCGCCTGGTGCAGGTACGGATCGAGGATGCGCTCGGTGCTGACGACATCTTCTCGACGCTGATGGGCGACCAGGTCGAGCCGCGCCGCGAGTTCATCGAGCGTAACGCGCTGTACGCGACCAACATCGACGTCTGAAGGGCGAACGTCGAGCGCTGCTCGATGCCGCGCCGGCGGCGTAATTACGCGGGCTTCGACGCCCCGTCGACCCACACTGCGCCGAAGACGCGCAGCAGGTTGGTCCCGAGGATCTTCTCGATCCTCCGGTCGCCGTACCCAAGCTCGTCCAGCTTGTCGGCGAGCAGCTCGAACCTGCGCGGTGAGTTGAGGTCGGCCGCAAACAGATAGCCGGTCTCGGACTCCTGCGGAGCTGCGATGCCTGCCGCCTTGCGTCGGGCTACGTTCGCGGCGAAAGAATCCTTGAACTCCGGCGTCAACTCGACCGCCGAGAGGCCGCCGTCGGTCCCGACCGACACGTGGTCCTCGCCCGCGGTGTTCACGGCGTGATCGATGTGGCGGACCACGTCATCGGCGGTGGGCTGCTTGCCGCTGGACAGGTAGGGCATCACGTAGACGCCGATCACGCCACCGGTCTCTGCGACCGCGCGCAACTCGGCATCGGTCCGGTTGCGTGGATGATCGGCAAGCGCCGCACATCCCGTGTGGGTGAATGCCACGGGCCTGCTGGAAATCCTGATTGCGTCGGCTGCCGTTGCACGGCCGCAGTGGCTGAGATCGACCAGGATGCCGAGCGCATTCATGCGCGCGATGGCTTCGCGCCCGGTCGCGCTCAGGCCGGAGTCGGCGCTTTCCATGCAGCCGTTACCGAGCTGGTTGCTGCGGTTGTAGGTTGGCTGGATCACTCGTATGCCCAGTCGATGAAAAATCTCGAGGCGACCCAGGTCTGTCTCGAAGCACACGCCGTCCTGGAAGCCGTACATCAGCCCGGTACGGCCGGCAGCCTTGGCAGCATGGATGTCCGCGACAGCGCGCACCCTTTGAAATACCGAGGGATAACGGTCGATCTCACCTTCCCAGCGCGCAATCGATGCGACCGCCTTTTCATAAGCCTCGTCCGCGGGCATGTTGCCTACTTCACCGACCGTCATGTGCAGGCAGGTCATTCCCGACGCGCTGACGTCGCTCACTTCGGCGGCGGTGAGCGCGGCACCCTCGTCCGTTGCAAGACCGCCCGGGCCACCGAGACCGTCGATAACGATTGAGCTTTCATACGGGCGCCAACGCCCGTTCGCGGATTGCGCGCCGCGCGGCATCATCGCGAGCCCGACAGCAGATCCCGTGCCGGCCAGCAGCAACCTGCGCATTCGTGAAAACATGTTCACTTCCTCTCAGCCTGCAATGGCTGGATGCCGAGCGCGCGACCGAGCGCGTCGGGATCGATCACCGTACCGTCCTTGACCACCAGGCGCAGGCGCCGGACGTCACCGATGTTCCTGCTCGGGTCACCGTCGACGAGAATCATGTCGGCGAGCTTGCCCGGCGCGATGGATCCCAGCTCCCCGGCGCGACCGGCGAGCCGTGCGGCGTCCAGCGTGCTGATGCGCAGCACCTCGAGCGGCGGAACGCCGGCCTCGACGTACAGCTCGAGTTCGCGCGGCAGGGCGAAGCCGGCCATCGAGTCGGTACCTGCAACGAACGGAATGCCCGCCTGCCTCAAGGCCATCAACATGCGCTGCATCGAGCGGAACGTCTCGCGATAGCGCGCATCGGCGCCTTCGGGAACCGGCAGCCCGCCCTCGAGGAAGCCGCGCCGCACCTGGGGCGGCATCCTGTCGGCGACTGCTGCGAACACCGGGCTGACCTGCCCTGGACGATCCGTGTAAAGGCCCTCGAACGCGCCGAGCGTTGGATCGATCGTCACCCGCTGCTGCCTGAGCAACTTGAAGAACGCCTGCACTCGCTCGGACTGCGGATCGATCTCCGCGGCGTGATCGGCCACCGCGGTGAAGCGCGCAGGAGTACGCGTGTCCTGCACCGAGTCGAACATGAAATTGAGATACAGCATGTTCATGTGCTGAATCTCGTTGTAGCCGGCGCGCACCGCCTGCTCCGCGGTCATGTAGGCCGGGATGTGTCCGCCGACACGCATTCCGTGCTTGCGCGCCTCGTCTGCAACCACTGGCACCAGCGCGGGATCAAGCGAGCTGTAGATCTTCACCATTGGGAAGCCAGCGGCGGCCATCGCCTGGACGGCGGAGCGGACTTCGGCCTCGTTGCTTACCAGGGTGCGGGTTGGTGCGTGGAACGGGCCGCGGCCGTCGATGATGCCCGCATACACCACCCGTGGTCCGATCGCGTCGCCGGTATCAAAGACGCGCAGGCGCTGGGGCTTGTCGGGTTCGGCAGCCATGTCGCGGATACTGGTGACTCCCGCGGCGAGGTACAGCGGGCCGTCGTCCAGCTCGGGGTGCGTGTGCATGTCCCAGAGTCCCGGCAGCAACGAACGGCCTGTTGCGTCGATTCGCTCTGCGCCGGAGGGAATCTCGACCGTGCCATCCGGGCCGACGGCTACGATGCTTTTCCCGGCAATGAGCACCGTTGTGCCGGGTCGCATCGATGCGGCTTCCGCGTCAAAGACATTGGCGTGCTCGATGGCAATCGGTCCCTCAGGCACACGCTGCAATGACCGCGCCTGCTCGACGCGCCGACGCGCGTCCTGCCTGTCCTGCTCTGTCCGCAGGGTCGGCAAGGCCTGTTCCCAGCCTGCCAGCACGATCGACGAAAACCCGTCGAGGCTCGCGAACAACTCGCCGTCGGGGTCGAGCCAGACGTTGACGGGCTGAAAGCCCAGCCCGTCGATCGAGTAGAGGGTCACGTGGCGGGACTCGCTGCCCCTGCTCACATTGACCTGTGCGAGTTCAGCGAGCCGCGCCTCGCCCAGCGGCAGCAGCGCCAACCGGCCCTGTGGAGCGCGCCGCAGCGCATTCGCGAGCAGACCGGTCTCGTCTGGTGAGCCGGACTGGCTGACGTAGAAAGCGGGCTTGTCGAGCATCCGGGATCCAGACTCGACCTTGTTCTTCCAGGTAGCGTCGTTCGAGACGATGGAAAAGCGTTCGGCAACCGCACCCTTGTAATAGTCCTGGCCGTCGGTGCTGATGACGATCGGCACGCCACCCGCGTCGAGCCTGATCAAGGATGCAAGCGTCGGGCCCCGACCGCGGTCGTTGAATGCGAAGTGGATCTCGCGAGCACCGTCCGCGTGCAGGCACACGGTCTGGAAGCCCGCCTGGTTGCCCATCAACGAGAAGACGTAATCGCGACTGATCGTCGTGTCGGCGGAGCAGGCGACCGGCGCGGCTGCTGCCGACTGCGGCTGCTCCGGCACCGCATCGGCAGCGACGACCATGCCGGCTGCGAGCAAGGCAAGTGCAGCCAGCGCGCGGGCATGCGCGAGCAAACCGGGCGACGCGGGTCTCGACGACCAGACCATGGCCACTCTCCCAATTGCTGACGGTCGCGGGGACAAATCGCCCTGCCGTATTCGGGGCATGCGCCCGCGATTGTGAAGGCGCGCTGCGCCGTGTGCCACCCCAGGGCGCGTCCCGACCGCCGCTGGGAATTCCATTGCCGCGCATCGATCCGCCCGCGCTGCTTTGTTGTAAAGATTGAATTCACGCCGGCACAGTGCCGGCCTTTTGATTTAGCGTGATTGTTCAGTCTGGCTTACCGCCGGGCTGAGCCACGATCTCCGCAATCTTCGCCTCGATCCATTGCTGCGCGCGGGCATTGATCTCGCGCGCATCGAGGCCTGCCGGGTCGATCGGCGGGCCGATCACCACGCGGATCGTGCCGGGGTGTTTCATCCACGCGCGCCGTTTCCAGAAGTAACCGGAGTTGTGCGCGATGGGCACGACTGGCGCGCCGGTCTTGGTCGCGAGCAGCGCACCACTGATGCCGTACTTGCGGGTCTCGCCCGGCAGCACGCGCGTGCCTTCCGGGTACACGATGATGCCCATGCCGGATGCGAGGCGCTCCCGGCCCTGGCTGATGACCTGGTTCACCGCGGAATGTCCGGCGCTGCGATCGATGGCGATCGGGTTGAACGTGCTCACGGCCCAGCCGACGATCGGTATCCAGGTCACCTCGCGCTTCAGGCTCCACGCGGCGGGTGGCACCACGAACATCTGCGCGAGCGTGTCCCAGGACGAGGAATGCTTCCACAGTGAGATGAAAGGCTGGTCCGGGAGATTCTCCTGGCCCTCGACCACGTAATTGAGGCCGCACACCGCCCCTGCCAGCCAGGTCAGGAACAAGCCCCAGGTGCGCGGGATCACGTAGCGCTGCTCGATGCTGAGCGGCAGCAGCGCCGAGATGAGCACCACTACACCGAAGAACCCGGTGACCAGGAAGAACAGGGTCGTGTAGACCAGCGACCTGAAGGCCTGCATGTCTCGCGTCCTAACCGGGCAGCCTCGAAAGATCTGCCGCGTGCATGAAGAGCGACCGCAGCCGCCCGAGCAGGGCGAGCCTGTTGGCCCTTAGCGCCGGATCCTCGGCCATCACCATCACCGAATCAAAGAATTCGTCCACGGCACCGCGCAAAACGGCGAGGTCTTTCAGCGCTTCGGTGTAGTTCCGTGCCTGGAACTTCGGCTCGACCATGCGCGCAATGGCGACCAGCTGCTCACCCAAGATCTGCTCGGCCGGGTCGCGAAGCAGGTTCTCGTCGATGGTGTCCCCGACCGGCCCGGGCGCCTTGCGCAGGATGTTGGCGATGCGCTTGTTGGCCGCGGCCAGGCTCTGGGCGTCGGGCAGCTGCAGGAATTCCGCCAGTGCGCGCAGCCGGGAGTCGAAGTCGAGCGGCGAGGCGGGACGGGTCGCAAGAACCGCGTCGAACATCTCCGGCGTGACCGAGAGGCCGGCGTCGCCCTCCAGGTAGTAGGCACGCAGGCGTTCAAACACGTATTCATAGACCTCGCCGGCAGTATTCTCCGGCGCCGCGAACGGCAGCTCACCGAGTGCATTGCCGATCAGCCGAGGCAGGTCCAGTTCGAGCCGGCGTTCGACCGCAATGCGCAGCAGGCCCAGTGCCGCCCGGCGCAGCCCGAACGGGTCGCGCGTGCCGGTCGGCTTCTGGCCGGTCGCAAAGATGCCCGCGACGGTGTCGAGCCTGTCGGCGATGGCAAGCGCCATGCCGGTCCTGGTGGATGGAAGCTCGTCGCCCGCGAAGCGCGGCAGGTACTGCTCGCGCATCGCTTCGCAGACCTCGGCGGCCTCGCCGTCGAGTTGCGCGTAGTAACGCCCCATCAGGCCCTGCAGCTCCGGGAACTCGCCGACCATCGAGGTCAGCAGGTCGCACTTGCAGATGTCGGCGGCGCGGCCAGCGAGCGCGGCGTCTCCGCCGATGCCGGCCGCGATGTCCGTAGCCAGCGCGCGGACTCGAACCGACTTGTCATGGAGCGAGCCGAGCTGGGTCTGGAAGGTCACGCGCTTGAGCGCGTCGCGGTGCGAGTCGAGCCGGTGCTTGCGGTCCGAGGCCCAGAAAAATGCAGCGTCGCTCAGTCGCGGACGCACCACGCGCTCGTTGCCGCCGATCACCTGCGCGGGGTCCGAGCTCTCGATGTTCGACACGGTGATGAACCATGGCATCAGCCGTCCGTCCGCGTCACGGACCGGGAAATAACGCTGGTGATCCTGCATGGTCGCGATCGGCACTTCGGCCGGGAGCTCGAGGAACTTCGCGTCGAAGCGCCCCGCCAGCGGCACCGGCCACTCGACCAGCGCGGTCACTTCGTCGAGCAGGCCATCCTCGATGACTGCTGTGCCATTGAGACCTGCCGCGATGGCGGCCACGCCCTTGCGGATGGTCTCGCGTCGCTCGTCGATGTCGGCCATCACCCGTCCGCGCTTCTTCAGAGCGCCGACGTATGACGCGGGGCTGCCGATCCGAATCGCCTTCGGCGCCATGAAGCGGTGACCGTAGGTCACCCGACCGGCTGCCACGCCCAGGATCTCGCAAGGCACCTCGTCGCGGCCGAAGATCATCAGCACCCAGTGCACCGGGCGCACGAATTCGGCCTCGCCCGCACCCCAGCGCATGCGCTTGGCGATGGGCAGTGCGTCGAGCGCGGCCTGGACGATGCCGGGCAGCAGGCTCACCGTGCTGGCGCCGGTCTCGGTTCCGCGGTGGACCATCCAGACTCCTTTTGGAGTCTCGAGCTTTTCGAGCGCCGACACCTCGGTGCCGCAGCTTCGTGCGAAGGCGAGCGCGGCCTGGGTCGGTGCCCCCTGTGCGTCGAACGCGGCCTTAAGCGGCGGGCCGCGCCGTTCGATGGCGCGATCGGGTTGCTGCTCGACCAGCCGCCGCACTCGCACTGCCATTCGTCGCGGCGTCGCGAAGCGCTCGATGGCCCCGTGCACGAGGCCGGCGCCATCGAGGCCCTTGGCGACGCCGTCAGCGAAGGCGTTCGCAAGCGTCAGCAGCGACTTTGGCGGCAGTTCCTCCGTGCCGATCTCGACCAGGAAGTCGCGCTTGGCGGCCATCACGCTACCTCCGGCGGAAAGGAGGGGACATTCTCCTTTTCCTTCGGAGCGGAAAAGGAGAATGTCCCCTCTCCGCGCAGCATCGGGAAGCCGAGCGCCTCGCGGCTGGCGTAGTAGGCCTCGGCCACGCCGCGCGCCAGTGTGCGCACGCGCAGGATGTAGCGCTGGCGTTCGGTAACCGAGATCGCCTTGCGTGCGTCGAGCAGGTTGAAGGTGTGCGAACACTTCAGCATTCGTTCGTAGGCCGGGAGCGGCAGCTTGAGTTCGAGCAGGCGCAGGCATTCCTTTTCATGCGCATCGAACTGGTGGAAAAGCTCATCGACGTCGGCGTATTCGAAGTTGTACTTCGACTGCTCGACCTCGTTCTGGTGATACACGTCGCCATAGGTGACCCGGCCCAGCGGCCCGTCGGTCCAGACCAGGTCGAACACGCTCTCGACACCCTGCAGGTACATGGCCAGGCGCTCGAGACCGTAGGTGATCTCGCCCATCACAGGCCGGCAATCCAGTCCACCCACCTGCTGGAAGTAGGTGAACTGCGTGACCTCCATGCCATTCAGCCAGATTTCCCAGCCGAGGCCCCAGGCGCCGAGCGTCGGCGACTCCCAGTTGTCCTCGACCAGGCGGATGTCATGCACCAGCGGGTCGATGCCCACGGCCCGCAAAGACCCGAGGTATAGATCGATGATGTCCGGCGGCGACGGCTTGATGACCACCTGGTACTGGTAGTAGTGCTGCAGCCGGAACGGGTTGTCGCCGTAGCGACCGTCGGTCGGTCGCCGCGACGGCTGCACATAGGCGGCGCTCCAGGGCTCCGGGCCCAGCGCCCGCAGGAACGTGGCCGTATGGAACGTACCGGCGCCCATTTCCATGTCGTAGGGCTGCAGGATTACGCAGCCGCGGTCGGCCCAGTAACGCTGCAGCGTCAGCAGCAGGTCCTGGAAAGTGCGTGGGGGCGTCGGGGCCTTCTTGGGCATCTACTGGTCGTCCGGTTGAGCTGCTGCAGGGCGGCGCAGTATAGCGAACAGACACCCTACCTCAGGACGCCCGCCACATGCCTGTTGGCGCAGTTCATGTCAGGATCCGATCTGGAGACCGTCAATGATCCAGACACAAGACCCGATCGATCGGTTCCTCGAGTCGCGCGCCTTCGGCGTCGTCGGGGCGTCGCCGCGTCGGCACAAGTACGGAAACAAGGTGCTGCGGTGTTACCAGCAGAACGGCCGCCGGGCGTTCCCGGTGAACCCGCGCGAGCCTGAGATCGAGGGCGTGGCCTGTGTCGCGAGCGTGCTGGACCTGCCCGACGACGTAAAGAGTATCTCGGTGATCACCCCGCCGGCGGTGACCGAGCGCGTGGTGCAGGAGGCAATCCGCAAGGGCATAGAGAATGTCTGGATGCAACCAGGCGCCGAGAGCGAGGCGTCGGTAGAGGCCTGCCGCAAGGCCGGTATCAACGTGATCGCGGACGGCAGTTGTGTGCTGGTCGTACTCGGGTACCGGGAGCGATAGCAGCCAGCCGGTGCTTGATCGCTGAACCCTGGTTGAATACCAGCGGTTGATATTCGGCATCAAAATCATCTGGAACGATACGACTTGCAAGTTTTTCTGGCCAGCCTGAGTTTCGTTCAATGGCCGATCCGGGACTGTGCCGCCAAACCATGCGGCGCGGTGGCTTTAATCACGAGAAACACGGCGGCTCGCAGGGTTCTCCGGTTCAGCTAACATTGCGCCCGATGCGCAGTCACCGGTACCTGCATTTCCTGAAGCGACCAATCACGATCCTGTCGCTGATCGCGCTGCTGGTCGCGCAGGCAGCGGCCGGCTCGCACGCCGCGCGTCACCTGCGTCTAGGCGGGGACCGGACCGACGTGCCGGGCGTGCACACACAGATCTGCCTCGAGTGTGCGTCGTTCGCACCGCTCGCGTCGGCGCATGGCGGCATGGCGACCGCGCTGACGGTGGCCGCTCTCGGCATCGACACATTCATACATTCTTCCGAACGAGCCGCCGCCGTTCGTCCGCTACGCGCGGCCTTCCAGGCTCGCGCCCCTCCTCGCTGACTGACCGATCCTGAGTAGTTGCCGGCCCCCGCGGCCGGTCGGTCTCGTTCATCTAGGAGATTCCCAGTGGGAAAGATTCCCTTCCACGTAGCCGTGGCCACTTGCGCTGCGGTGATACTGCCATCCGTAGCCGGTGCCGCCACCGACGCCGAGGTCCAGGCGCTGCGCGCCGAACTCGCGAAGGTGAAGGCCGAGTACGCCCAGCGCCTCTCGGCGCTGGAGGCGCGGATCCAGCAGCTGCAGCCCGAACCCGACGTCGGAGCGACGGCCGCCGTTGACCAGGCCATCGCCGCGGGGCCTGTCGCTTCGACCGGCGCTGCCGGCACCTTGGCTTCAGACAGCGCAATCGACGCATCGATCGAAGCGGTTGCCGCCGGAACTCCCGCCACGGACCAGTCGATGGCGACCGTCGGGGCAGTGGAACAGCCGACAGCGGTATCTGCACCTGCTCCCGGCAAGTCCACGGCATTCAATCCGGCCATTTCGCTGATCTTGACCGGTAACTACGCCAATCTCTCCAACAACCCGGACGACTACGCGATCCAGGGCTTCATTCCAGCAGGCGACCAGATCGGCCCCGGAAACCGCAGCTTCAACCTCGGGGAGTCTGAGCTGACGATAGCGTCGAACATCGACCCCTATTTCATGGGCAATCTCACCGTCGCGATCAGCGGCGACAACGAGATCTCGGTCGAGGAAGCCTACTTCCGCACCACCGCGCTACCCTACGGCACCACGATCAAGGGCGGGCAGTTCCTCTCGAGCCTCGGCTACCTGAACGACATCCACGCCCACGCCTGGGACTTCACCGACGCGCCGCTGGTGTACCAGGCGTTCTTCGGTGGCCAGATGGCGGTGCAGGGGCTACAGGCCAAGTGGATCGCGCCGCTCGACATGCTGGTCGAGCTGGGTGTCGAGTCGGGCAACGGCAACTACTTCCCCGGCACGCAGCTGACCCGCAACGGCCTGAACGGCTACGTCGCCTACACCCACGTCGGCGGCGACATCGGCGATGCGATCGCGTGGCGAACAGGGCTGTCGTATGTGGACCTGAACGCCGAGGACCGCGCGTTCCAGGACCCGAATGCCGAAGGCGACGCGGCAACAAACGCCTTCACGGGTTCGTCGACCACCTGGATCGCGGACGCGGAGTTCAAGTGGACGCCGATTGGCGACCCGCGGCGCCAGTACCTGAAGATCCAGGGCGAGTACATGCAGCGTCGCGAGGACGGTCACATGGCCTACGTGTATGCGGCCGACGACCTCGCCGGGAGCTACGCGAGCGACCAGTCCGGGTGGTACGTGCAGGGCGTCTACCAGTTCCTGCCGCGCTGGCGATTCGGAGCCCGCTACGACTCGCTTGACTCGGGCAACCCGAAGATCGGACTGGTGCAGCAGGGCATCCTGCCGGCCGATGACTTCTCGCTGTTGATGCCCGGATCGCCGACGCGCACGACGATCATGGTCGACTGGAACCCGAGCGAGTTCTCGCGCATCCGCGCGCAGTACGCCTGGGACGACGCGTCGGCGGGCCCGACGGACGAACAGTTCTTCCTGCAGTATATCTACGCAATGGGCGCCCATGGCGCCCACAAGTTCTAGGAGTATCCAGATGAATTTAAGAATAATTGGTGCTTGCCTTGCGGCGGCGCTCTTCATTGCGGCGCCCGCCCAGGCCGCGCTCCGGGTGCTTGCCACGACCGCCGACTGGGGGTCGCTCACGACCGAACTCGGCGGCGACAAGGTGGACGTCTACACCGCGACCAGCGCACTGCAGGACGTACACCAGGTGAACGCGAAGCCGAGCCTCGTCGCGCGTGCACGCACCGCAGACCTGGTGGTCGCGAACGGCGCTGACCTCGAAATCGGCTGGCTTCCGGTCCTGCTGCAGGAATCCGGCAACCCGAAGATCCAGCCGGGCACGCCGGGCTACTTCGAGGCCACCACTACCGTGCGACTGATGGACATCCCGTCGGCGGTCGATCGCTCGCAGGGCGATGTCCACCCGCTTGGCAACCCGCACATCCAGCTCGACCCGCGTTACGTTGCGGTAGTCGCCAAGGCCCTCGCGACGAGGCTGGCGGAAATCGATCCGGCCAACGCGACTTACTACCAGGCGCGTGGTGCGGACTTCCAGGCCAGGTGGAAGCAGGCGATGGCGCGCTGGATGGCCGAGGCCGCGCCGCTGAAGGGCGTGCGGGTAGTGGTCATCCATTCGGACCAGCGCTACCTCTGCCGCTGGATCGGCCTCGACGAAGTAGCGGCCATCGAGCCCAAGCCGGGCGTGCCGCCCAGTGCGGGCTATCTTGCCGAGCTGGTGACCAAGCTGACCGCCAACAAGCCGAAGATGATCCTGCGCAACGCCTACAACGACCCCAAGGCCGTGGAATGGCTGTCGCAGAAGATCGACGTGCAGGTAGTGCTGCTGCCCTTCTCGGTCGGCGGCACACCGGAGGCGAAGGACCTGTTCGGCCTGTTTGACGACACGATCAACCGGCTGCTGGCGGCGAACAAATGAACGACATGTCCACGTACTTCGGCCTCCTCTGGCCCGCGATGATCGCCGGGATCCTCGTCTCGGTATCCCACGTGCCGCTGGGGCAGCAGGTACTGCGGCGCGGCATCGTGTTCATCGACCTGGCGATCGCGCAGGTGGCTGCGCTCGGAGTGATCGTGTCGCATTCCGCCGGGCTCGAGCTTACGGGGTGGATGACGCAGGTCGCCGCAGTTGCAGCGGCGCTGCTCGGCGCTCTACTGATGACCTGGACCGAGCGCAAGCGTCCCGAGGTGCAGGAAGCGCTGATCGGCATCCTGTTCGTGCTGGCATCCACCGCGCAGATCCTGCTGCTCGCGAACAACCCTCACGGTGGCGAGGAGTTGAAAGACCTGCTTGCCGGACAGATCCTGTGGGTTTCCACGGAGCAGCTGCTGCGCGCCGCGGTACTGACCGCGTTGTTCCTGTTCGTATGGACTCGCTGGCGCCAGCGGATGGGCCACGCCGGGTTCTACGTCGTCTTCGCGGTAATGGTGACGATGTCGGTGCAGCTGGTCGGTGTGTACCTGGTGTTCACGACGTTGATCGTGCCCGCCGTTGCGACCTACCGCCACGCGGCAAATCGACAACTCACGCTGGGATACGGGCTCGCCGTCGCGAGCTACCTGGTGGGGCTCGGCGCATCGGTGCTGACCGACCTGCCCTCGAGTGCCGTGATCGTCTGGGCGATGGCCGTGCTCGCGATAATGTTGCACCTGACGGGACGCAAGGGGCACGCGGTCGACCTCGAGGAGGCCTGAGCGAGCGGAAGCGCGCCTGCTGCCTCGCCAACTCGTGCTACAGCGTCGCGACCGGGTGGCCTTCGCGGGCTGGGTAGGCTGCGCCGCCGGCGTGTAGTATCCGGGTCGATGGCGACTACACCGTCCAACGAAGGTAGCAGGTACAGCGCGTTCCTCAGCTACAGCCATCAGGACGGGCGGTGGGGCAAGTGGCTGCAGCGGGCCCTGGAAACCTACCGCGTTCCCTCGCGCCTGGTGGGCCGCACGACCTCGTCCGGTGTCATCACGCGGCGCCTCGGGCCGATCTTCCGTGACCGCAGCGACCTGCCGACCGCCACCGACCTGGGCGCCACCATCACCGAGGCGCTGCGCGCGTCGGCGAACCTCATCGTCATCTGTTCGCCAGACTCCGCAACCTCACGCTGGGTCAACGAGGAGATCCGTGTATTCCGCGCGCTTGGCCGCGGCGACCGTATCTTCTGCCTGATCGTCGGCGGCGAACCACATGCCAGCGACATGCCGGGTCGGGAAACCGAGGAATGTTTCGCTCCGGCGCTGCGCTTCGTCGAAAGCGTGGATGGCCAGCCGGGCGTACAGCGGGCCGAGCCGATCGCGGCGGATGCACGGCCCGGTGCCGACGGCAGGACCAACGCCAAGCTGAAGATCATCGCGGGCCTGCTCGACGTCGGGCTCGACGAATTGAAGCAGCGCGAGCAGCGCCGGCGCTACCAGCGTCTCGCGGTCGTCGCCGCGCTCGCGTTGGTCGTGATGTTCGTCACCACCGGCCTCGCGATCGAGGCGCAGATCGCACGCAAGGCCGCCGAGCAGCGCCGGAAGGAGGCGGAGTCGCTGGTCGACTTCATGCTGACCGACCTGAACGACAAGCTGAGGCAGGTGCAGCGCCTCGACATCCTCGAGGCGGTGGACAACCAGGCGATGGCCTACTTCCTCGCTCGGCCGATCGGGGAAATGACCGACCAGACACTGGCGCTGCGTGCCAAGGCGCTGCTCAAGATCGGCAACGTGCGTGAGGACCAGGGCAACCTGCCGGCCGCGATGGAAGCGTACCGCGCAGCTTCCGACGTCATGGCGGAGCTCGTGCGCCGCAACCCCGGGGACGCGGATCTCGAGGCCGCGTATGCCGAGACGCTGAATCACACCGGCAACGCCTACTGGTACCAGGGCGACCTCGACCATGCGCTCGAGTGCTTTCGGCGCGCGATCGCCATGCTCGAGGCTGCCACGGCGAAACGCGCATCGAGCGACTGGCTGTGGGCGTTGTCATCCGCGCGCACCAACACTGGAAGAGTACTCGAGGCGCGTGGGGACTTTGAAGCCGCAAAGCCGCTGTACGAAGAGGTCCTGGCGACCTCGCAGCGCCAGGCGGCGCGCGAGCCGAACGACACCCGCTGGCAGACCAACGTCGCCGACGCCGACGACAGTCTCGGCAAGCTCGCCCTGCAACAGGGACAGCTCGCCCAGGCCGTCGCCGCATATCGCGACGTGCAGCAGACCAAGGCGAGACTGTGGCGACAGGACCCCGCGAACCGCGACGTGCAGGAGAGCCTCCTGATCAGCGAAGCGATACTGGGTCGCACGCTGGCATTGTGCGGTGCCGATGCCGTCGCGGCGACCTACGTGCGCAGCGCGATCACGCGGGCATCGACCCTGGTCGCCTTCGATGCCACCCAGGCCGACTGGAAGATGGAACTGGGCAAGTACAGCGCGCTTCTCGGCGGGCTCGAGCGTCGTGCCGGCCGGCTGGAGGAAGCAGCAGACCGCGACCGGGATGCGCTGCGTGTCCTGCAGGAACTGACCGCGAAGGACGCTACCAACAGCAGCTGGCGCCGCGAACTGGCGAGCGCCCAGGTCGAGGCCGGGCGGCTGCAGCTCGCAGTGGGTGATTTGACGGAAGCCCGTCGATTGCTCGATGCAGCGCTCGCCACGATCACCAGCGAGCGTGCCGGGAATTCGGAGGACCGCGGATTGCGCCTGCTCGAGGCGCAGGCGCGCATCGTCCAGGGCCGGGTCGCCGCGCAGCGGGGCGAAGCGGACGCCGCCCGCGGCCAATGGACGCAGGCCCGCGATGCGGTCGCCCCTGCCGCGCGGGTCGGCGCCGACCCCAATTTCCTGGCTGCATGGGCGGGAAGCATGCTGCTGCTCGGTGATACGAAAGCCGCGACGCCGGTGCTCGGCCAGCTGGCGGCGATGGGCTTTCGTACGTCCGACTTCGAAACGCTGGCGGCGGCGGCCGGGCAGACGTATCGCGTTGACCCGTCGGCGCCGCAGTGCAACATGAATGTGGACGACGCCAACGGAGACGTGCCGGTGAAGTAAGCTGCGGACGGGCGGGCATACGGGATGCTGGCATGGTCCTCGGTTGCCCGCGCAGCACAACCAGCAACCAGGGGAAGCGAGCCATGGCAGCAAGAATCAACGTGCACTGCACCGGCAACAACGGAACCATCAAGATCACCAAGGTCGCCGACACGTTGACGTTCGGCACCAGCGGGAACTGCACGTTCACAAGCTTCAATTTCATCGACCAGAACGGCAAATCCTACACGCCGCCCGGATTTTCGAACCGCGACCCGGCAACCGGGGGAGGCGCGACGATTTCGTACAGTTATGACGGCTCACCCATCCCGGAAGCCGGTTACTCGTTCGCGTACTCGACGACCTCGCCGGCCGCCGGCAACGGTTCGGGCATCATCAAGAATACCTAGGCGACGCGGTCTTCTACTCGCCGGTGGCCCACACGCCGCGACGCGGCAGGACGCTGGCGGCCATGCTGCAGTCAGGTCCGTGATGGAGACGGCGCCGAAGTTGGCGTGCGATTCCATGTAATCGGGCAGCGCTCTTACTGGAGGGTCTGCTGACGACGGTATTCGCTGCGCTTCATCTTGAGGTAAGCAGCGCGTTCGATCTCGTGGAGCTGCTCCGGATAGCGTTCCGTGGCATCGAACCACCGCTCGATGCTGAGCTCCGTGCGCTCCGCGGCCGGGGCGGCCCGCGTACCGAGATAGGAATCGACCGCCAGGTAATAGCGCATGGTGTTGCGCTCAATTGCGCCGCGAGGGCCGCCTATGAATTGCGGCTCCGCGCTATCCGGGTCGTCGATTAGCGTGAATCCCCGCTTATCGCGCCCCGCGGTCGCAAGGTACAGCTGCATTGCCGCGCGAGCTGTGTTCTCCTGGGTGTAGGAATATCGCAGGTGCACGAACGACTGTGTGTTCGTAACGCCCACCGCGGAGAAACTGATCCGGTAATTGCCGGTTCCGAGAGGGCCTTGATCGGCGTTCAGGCCAACGTCGAGGTAATCGGGCCGCGATGCTGCGGCGCTGAAGTTGAAATCGATGCGGAACGTGCTGGACAGCGGCTGGTCATATTTCCTGCCGATTGCGACCGCGAGCACCGTGTGCCCGTCCCGTGAGACTGGATGGCAGTACTTTACGTTGAGGTGAAGGATCAGTACGTCGCACCAGTGCGCGGGGTCGGACAGCGCCTCGGTCACGAGTGCGATCGGGTAGTCGACGACGCCGTACACGTCTCCGCCCGAAGCGTCGGGGCGATCGAAGGATTCCACATGCAGGTGCTGCGGCAATGGGCTGTGCTCGAGCCGGTCGTGCAGAACCGTGTGTTGTGCCAGCAAGGCCGCTGCGGGGTCCGGCGGCAACGCCGCGGCAGCGTCAGCCGACACTGCCAAAATAATTGCGAACGCAGCAGTTCTCAGCTGGAAACGCATGGTGTTAGGTTGGCTCACTCGAAGGACGCTGCGTTGCAGCTCGATGGATCGCGGGCGAGCCGGACAAGTTCAGCGCTTGTGCGGCGTAAACGCCTTCATCGTCAGGTCCCTGACAAGCTGCGTCGCCTTCGGATTGGGGACCCCGTAGCGGGCAAAAAGGTTCAAGTGGCGACTCATCTCCCGCGCGGCTTCCGACGGGGAATAGGCGCTCTTGCAACATTCCTTCAACCGCCCGTTCAGGTCGATGGCCACCGCGGAGAGGGGGCGCTTGCGCTCGTCTTCACCGAGCACCTTCGGACGGGAGAGGCCCCAATCGGTGGCCGTTGCAGAAACCTGGTCAAGTTGATGGGTCGGGTGCGTCATGCGTTTCGTTCGCTCACGGTCTGATGGTGGCCGATCTTATCCTTTCATGGACATCCGCTTCCGTGTGTTTTCCGGAAGCGGATGATGTACGGGGGAAAACAGCCCACAGCGGCCGGTTGCCAGTGTCCTTTCTCCAACAATTTACCGGTTAGGTTCGCACCAACCCAGGCAGTGACTTTTCGTAGCGCCACACCTCGAGCGGAAAAGTCCCGCCCGGAACTTCCACATGGTCGGTCACTGTCCCGGTCCGGAACCAGCCACATTTTTCGTAGAACCTGGCGGCGCGATCATTGCCGATCGCGCACGCGAGCCAAGGTCTGTGGAAACCGCTTTCGGCGAGATGAGCTTCAGCATCGGCCATCAAGGCTGCGGCGACGCCGGAACCTCGCGCCTGGGAAGCAACATAGAATTGATACAGCTCGGCACCCTTCAGAAAGTAGAAGCCGACCGGTGTATCTACTGCTCCAGCTACTCGCACAATGGCCGACGCAGCTCGAAGTCTTTGCTCAAAGCTCCGCAGCGTACGCACTCGAGCCAGTTCCGCCGGCACGATTCGCGCATGTGCGTCTTGCCAGCCATCGAACCAGATCCTTGCCAGCTGCCCGATCTCCGATAACTTGGCATCTCTGATCCGTGTTTGAGTCATTGTGGCCATGCGTTTCCTGCCGACAAGGCTGATCCTGCGTGACGGTTGGCGGGAGACAGTCGCAATGCAATTGTACCCGCGGTGGCCATTCGGTCCCGGAAGCTGCGGCGCCTGCCGTCCGGGTCAGGGTCCACAGCATGCCCATGCTCGCGACACCGTTCGTTGCAGGTTGGAGGGATGCACAACGAAGCGATTGATCGGCATGCCGAGTTCCATGTTGTTGCCGAATGTCCGAGACCTGGGCGATGCGGTGCATACTCGGATAACGATGCAACCGACGCGGGACCTGAAAAGCGGCAGGGGATGCGAATATGAAGGTTGAGCCTCTGAACGTCCGCACGGCGGCCGATGTCCAGGCACAGAACGCGATTCTGCTCGCGAGCCGTTACTCCGAGCGCAGCACCTACGAATTGCTGCAGTCGAGCGCGGCTGCTCACGCCGATCGACCGGCATTGACTTTCCTGCTGCGCGGCACGCTGGACGAGGAACCCATCGTCTACAGCTATCGGGAATTCTTCGCACGAGTCACGCAGGCGGCCAACGCCTTCAGTCGCCTCGGACTTGGACCCAACGACGTCGTGGCATACTTGTTGCCGAACCTTCCGCAGACGCATTTTTCGATCTGGGGTGGTGAGACGGCAGGCCGGGTGGCGGCGATCAATCCGCTGCTCGAGCCTTCGCAGATACTGCAGATCCTGCGCACCGTGCGAGCACGACTGCTCGTGACGCTGGCGCCCGGCGCGCCGGGACTCGACCTGTGGGCGAAATGCGCACCGATCATCAGCGAAGTCGAGGCGCTGGAGCACGTGCTGTGTGTGGACCCGGCGCGCCTCGCGGTAAGTTCGCCCGTACTGCCGGTGTACCCGCCGCACGGTCGCGTGGAGGTTCACGACTTCGACGATCTGCTCGATGCCGAGCCCGACTCGCATCTCGACTTTGCGCGGCAGATCGACCCAACCGACATCGCCAGCCTGTTTCACACCGGCGGCACCACCGGCATGCCGAAGGTCGCACCGCATACTCAGGCGAACGAGGTTTTCCTCGCCTGGTCCGTGGCAGCTACGCTGGGAATTGAGCCGGGACAGGGCATCCTCTGTGGCCTGCCACTGTTTCACGTCAACGCGCCGCTCGCCACTGGCCTCGCTGTCTGGGCCGGCGGCGGCAACGTGGTCCTGGCGACCCCGGGCGGCTTCCGGACACCTGGCCTGGTGCCCAATCTCTGGGGTCTGCTGGCCCGTTACCGTGTGTACGCGATGATGGCCGTTCCGACGGTCTACGCTTCGCTGCTCGAAATTCCCTGCGGCGAATACGACCTTTCGAACCTGCACCACTGCCTCGTCGGCGCGGCACCTATGCCGATCGAGGTCTTCAACCGGTTCGAGCGCATCACCGGCGTGAAGCTGCTCGAAGGCTACGGCATGACCGAGGGCACCGCGGTCTCCTCTCTGAATCCGGTGGATGGGCGGCGCAAGGTCGGCTCGATCGGGCTGCCGCTGCCATACGCCGAGCTGACGACGGGGATCATCGAGGGCACCACCCTGCAGCGATTCTGCGAGCCCGGCGAGATCGGAGTGTTGCTGATGCGTGGTCCGAATGTCTTTCCAGGCTACATGGACCCGGCACACGACAGCATTGCGTGGGTCGTGGATGGCGACGGCAATCGTTGGTTCAACTCCGGCGATCTCGCCCGCTACGACGCCGATGGCTACCTGTGGCTCGTCGGGCGCTCGAAGGACGTGATCATCCGCGGCGGTCACAACATCGACCCGCAGATGATCGAGGAGGCCCTATGCGAGCACCCGGACGTCGTGCTCGCGGCCGCCGTGGGCCAGCTGGATGCGCACGCGGGCGAGGTTCCGATGGCGTATGTCGTTCTGCGGGACGGTTCCGCCACCTCCGCCCAGGCGCTGCGCGAGTTCGCCGCTGAACGCGTTGCGGAACGCGCGGCGGTGCCAGTGCGCATCGAGATCATCCCGCAGATGCCAATGACGGCCGTCGGCAAGATCTTCAAGCCGAAACTGCGTCACCTGGCGGTCGAGCGAGTTTGCGGCGAAGTGCTGCAGGCATCGGGCATCGAGGCTGTGGTCACGGTGCGCGACGACAAGAGTCTCGGCGCTGTTGCCACAATTCGTCTTGCCGATGCGGCGTCTCGCGGTGCCGCGACCGATGCGCTGGCGCGGCTGCCGGTGGCGATCGAGTTCGAGCAGGGTGCCTGACGGATCTGCCGCGGGTACTATGCGTCTGCACGAGGCTGTATCTGACGTCCGCGCTACGACACGGTGCTCAATAGAGGACAGCACGATGAGCAACCAACAGGTCGCACCTGATACGAAAGGTGTAACGGTGAAGCTACTTGCCACGGTTGACCTTGGCCCTGAGATCGAGGGCATGGCGGGGCGCCAACTTCGAATGCGCATGGTGACCATCGAGCCCGGGGGTGTCTTCGGCCCGATTCACGACCATAAAGGCAGGCCAGGCACCGTCTACATACTGCAAGGAACGATCACTGACCATCGAAATGGTGCCGCTACGGACTATGGACCGGGAGTGGGCTGGCCCGAGGACAGGAATACCACACACTGGCTTGAGAACAGAGGAACGATTCCGGCGGTGGAGATCTCGGTCGATATAGTCCGGCATGAGTGAGCTCAGGCCCGACATCTAGTCCTGCGGTTCCCGGTGGAGGCGTCAGCGTTTGGCGAGCTTTGCAACCGGGATCAGCACTTCGTTGCGGCGCAGGAACCATGGTGTGAACGGAGGATTGTAGCGGGCGAGCGTCGCGTCGCCGCGCGTGACCAGGCCGCGGGCCTTGATCCGTTCGCGAAGCAGCGCTTCATTTTGCCTGTAGTTGGCGACGGTCCAGCGGCCCGAGTAGCGCCAGCAGGCGATGACCTGGGCCGGTACCTCGCGAATCTGGACGGTTGGGTCCAGCGGCTTCGGTGCTGTTGCGAGCGTGTAGGTGGACGGCAGCGTGAAGGCGACCAGAAAAGCACGACCGTCGGCGACCTGCGAGACCGGTGCTGTCATCGCGATCTTCTCGCCGCGCGATTGGGTCACGGGGGCGGTCATGGCGATCTTCTGCTGCGCGACGTTGTTGCCGCTGATGTAGCGGAACAGGCGTTGGAAAGCGATGCTACCGGCGTCCTCGAAGTTGGCTTCGACCCGAGTCTGGGCGACGACATAGGGCGCGTATTCACGCAGCTCGAAGCTGCCGTCCTTCTCCAGCACCTGAAAGCCTGGTTCCTCGATGGCCATGGCGGTTGAAATCGTGAGCACGGCGACTGTAGCCACGAACGACGCGGCCCTCAGCGCGTGCACGATATCGTCTCCTGGTTTGAAGCGGCGTATCGCCGCGGTCCAGTGTACGCCGCCGCTGTCGGCCAGATGCAGCCACCGCGATCTACCATCCATTTGTATCTCGGGGAACCTAGAATGGTGAGAAGCTAACGTTGATCATCGAGGAATCGTGCATGACCGAAGACTTTTACCCGATGCCGTCATTCGTGACCTTGTCGGTGGAAGACGTTACGGAATCCGCCAAGTGGTATCAGTCTGCTCTGGGATTCCGGGTCGTGTTCACCATGCCAGGTCCCGGGGGCAACACTGTTTTGGCACATCTGCGGCTAAGCAAGTACGCCGATGTGCTCTTGGTGGCGACACGGAACCCAATTCCGAAGCCTCGTGGGGCGGGTGTCCAGCTAAATTTCACCCTTGTCGGTCCCACCATCGACAATTTGGCTTCGCATGTCAGAAGTCGATGGGCCCACGTCGAAGGGCCGATCACACAACCATGGAATGCGCGCGAGCTTTACGTCATCGATCCAGATGGCTATCGCCTGGCATTTGTGCAGCAGGCGAACGCCGACCTCGGTATTGAAGACGTTGTAGATCGCGTGAAGAACACTCAGACGTGAGCGACCGGTGAATCTCCACTGTGGCCAGTGACAGGATTTGGATCGTTCTCGGTCCTACAGTTTCCGTTTCGGGCCACCGATGCCGGTCGGCGGGGAGTTGGCTAGGGAAAGCGGACACCCGGGAATTGCCGAGTTCGGCCATCAGCTGCCGGTCTGCCTCACCAGTCAAATTTCCATGAAGCGCACGTTCTGGAAGCCAAACCGGATCAGCTCTCTCGCCGTTGGGGCCGTTACGAAAGGCTCGCTGATTTCTAATCTGCCGCCAATGCGCCATGCCTTGTCGACTGGACTGCTAATATCCACGTTTACCCATTCGCCAGCGATTGGTAGGCGCCGCCGATGAAAAACTCACTTAGCGCCGACCCTCTTCCATCCTGGAACGACGGGCCCACGAAGCAGTCAATCGTCAGCTTTGTCGAGAAGGTGACAAAGGAAGGCTCGGCATCTTTTGTCCCCGTCGCTGAACGAATCGCCACCTTCGACAACGACGGGACCCTCTGGTGCGAGCAACCAGTGCCCGTGCAGGTGTATTTCGCACTCGACCGCGTGAAGGCCCTTGCGCCGCAGCACCCTGAATGGAAATCACAGGAACCGTTCGCCTCCCTGCTGATGGGCGACCTGAAGGCCACCATTGCCGGCGGTGAACACGCGCTTCTCGAAATAGTCATGGCCACGCACGCGGGCATGACCACCGTCGAGTTCGCTCAGATCGTCGAGGAGTGGATCGCCACCGCGAAGCATCCGCAGACCGGCAAGCTCTTCACCGAGATGACCTATCAGCCGATGCTCGAACTGCTGGCTTACCTGCGCGCGAACGGGTTCAAGAACTTCATCGTGTCCGGAGGTGGCATCGAGTTCCTGCGGCAGTGGGCGGAGCGCGTCTACGGCGTTCCGCAGGAGCAGATCATCGGCAGCAGCATCAAGACGAAATTCGAGATGCGCGACGGCCAACCGGTCCTCTCGCGATTGCCCGAACTTTTCTTCAATAACGACAAGGCCGACAAACCAGTCGCGATCAACCAGCACATCGGCCGCCGACCCATTGCCGCCTTCGGCAATTCCGGGGGCGACGAGCACATGCTGCAATACACGCAGGGCGGCAGCGGCGCACGCTTCGAGCTGCTTGTGTTGCACGATGACGCCGCACGCGAATACGCGTATGGCCCCGCGCTCGGCTTGCCCACGCCGCAACTCGGAGCGTTCAAACAGGCTCTTTACGATCAGGCCAAGACAAGAGGTTGGACGGTGGTCAGCATGAAGAACGACTGGAAGCAGGTCTACCCCTCGACGACGAGCTCCGTCACCGCGATCAACATCCTGCTGGAGCCCGATGCCACGATGCTCCAGCGTTGCGCAGCCAACAACGCCCGCCTGCGCAAGGTTTTTCCGAAGGGTTTCGCCCTCGATGCGACGCACCGTCCGCACGTTACGCTCCTCCAGCGTTTCGTTCCCACGGCGGACCTCGACAAGATCTATGACGCCGCCCGGAAAGTTTTCGCTCGCACCGATGTACTCGGCCTGCGCATGGAGGCTTTCAAGTACTACTACATCCCGAGCGGTCCCATCGGGCTTGCCGGAATCGTCGCGAGGCCGAGTCAGGAATTGCGCGAGCTGCAACGGGCGCTGGTCGATGCCGTAGCCCCCTTCACCGTGGCAACCGGACTCTCGGACGCCTTCGCCACGACGCCAGATGATCCGGTCATCGACCCGTTGCTGATCGACTACGTTGCGACGTTCGTGCCGAAATCATCCGGCGAGCATTTCGATCCACACGTCACCACGGGCGTGGGGCCTCGTGATTACCTCGACAAGATGCTCGCGGAACCGTTCGAGGCCTTTACGTTTTGCCCTGCAGGCGCAGCCGTCTACCAGCTGGGTCAGTTCGGCACCGCTGCAAAGAAACTTCATGAATACGGCTTGAATCGCTGAGGCGGCGTCGCCGCTGAGTCCTGGTCCAACGGCCGCTTCTCCGACGGCCGACAGGCCGCTCAGGGTCGTCTCGGTCCTGGATGGTCTGCTTTCGGGAGTGAGTGCTCAGCGATAGACTTCCTCCCGGTTGCCGATCTCGAGTTGTCAGTGCCGCACGCGGGGCGGTTCTTCTAGACTGGGTTTCTGGCCGCACGACTGCGGGGAGGGTCACATGAAGCGCTGGTTCCATCGCATTGTCCTGCGCCGTCGGTGGTTCACCTTCGTATTCATGGGACTCGCGTTCTTCGGGTTCGGCGTAGGCACGTTGAACCTGTTCATGCTGTTCAAGGCAAACGCGGAACTGTTCGCTGGCTACGGTTGGCAGGCGGTGATGGACGGGGGCCTGCAGCAGTTCATCGAGCTGCTGCTAACGGGTTACCTGAGCCTCGGTTGTTACCTCGTCTTCAAAGCGTGCGAGTTCGCGCTTGTGCGCCAGCTGGCCGAGCCGCCAGCGGTGTGACGCACTTGTTCAGCTGCGCGTTGTGAGCACCTGCTCGAATGGCGTGCTCGAAATCGTCCGTCGAACGCTCGCCCGCGTGCAGCTCGCCGATGCGCCTGGCGGCGCATGCTGTGCTTCGGGATTGCGAGGGGTCGTGCCTCAGCAGGCCGACACTGGCGAGTTTGTATTTCAGTGGGCCGCAGCCGCCTTCAGTTCCTCGTAGGCCGCGCGCGTGTGGCGCGCGAGTTGCGGCAGATCGTAGAGTGGCACAGCGTTGGCGATGAATCCGAAGTCCATGCGGTCGTGGTAGGACGTCAACGTGGCGTTCAACCCGATCGAGGCCGCAAGTGCCGAGACTGGGTAGATGCCGATGAGGCGCGCACCGTTGAGATAGCGGGTCTCCCTTGCGCCGGGCACGTTCGAGATGACGAGGTTGGCGGCCGGGTGGCCGACGCGGTCGAGGTGCGTCGAGGCCGCGAGCCCGGCGAGGCCGATGATCCCGACGGCATAGGTCATCGCCGCGTCCTTCGACATCGCGCCCAGCTCGTGCTTGCCCGAGGCGATCGACGCCATGACCTGCCGCAGCCGCTCGGGCGCCGGCGCCCCGGGTTCGCCGAGCGGCACGAACATCGCCGACACCCGCGTGCCGATAGCGGTGTCGCCGTCGTCCCGCAGGGACACGGGTACGAACGCATTGAAGCGGTGCGCAAACGGGCGGTCAGTCTCGCGCAGGTAGCGATGCAGCCCGGCATCGACGATGGTGACGGCCACGTCGTTCAAGGTTGCCTCGAAGTGCCGGCCGACCTTGCGCATCTCCTCGAGTGGCAGCGACAAAGTGGCGAACGACCGCGCCATGCGCAGCGGCTCATTGGTTGGGGCATGCTGCGCCGTGAATGGCAGGCTGCCCTCCAGGTGCACACCAACGAGCCCGGCCAGTGTCTTGCGAAGCGCCCCGATCGAGACGTCGCCGAGGGCTCCGAGCTGAGTGATGGCGGCCCGGATCGAGTCGGAGACCCTCTCAAGGAATGCGTGCGGAGGGTGCGGCTTCGGCGCGGGCACTCCGAGCGCGAGGCCCGGGGTCAGGACCTTGCGGCGGGCGGACTTGGCGAGGCCCGCGTACAGGACCTGCATGCCTGAGGCGCCATCGATCACGGAGTGATGGGTCTTCGTGTATATCGCGAACATGCCACCCGGCACGCGATCGATCACCCAGCAGCGAAAGAGCGGACGGTCGCGATCGAGCATCGGCTCGTGCAAGTCGGCCACGAGCCGCAGCAAATCGTCGTAACTGGCTCCCGCAGGGAGCGCCTGATACTGGATGTGGTAGTACGGGTCCCAGTCCGCGACTTCGCGGAAGTGGGGCGCCCCGCCGGCCAGGAGCTCCGGGACGTAGTTGAAGGGTGGCGCCGGCTTCACGGCCCGGTATGCCTCGACAATTTCCCGGACGACCGGCCTGCGGCCCGCGGGTTTCTTGAACAGCAGCAGCGCGCCGACGTGCGTCGTGTTGCCCGGCGACTCGATCAGCAGCCACAGGAGGTCGAGCGGCGGAATGGGCTTGGTCATCGAGCTCGCTCGCCGGGTCACCGGAGGATGACGCGGCGTGCGCGGACCTCGCCTGGTGCCACGCGAGCCGGTGCGGAGACGGGTCATGGTGAGCTCCCTCTTTGGTGACCAGCCTGTCGAGAGGATTCTCCGCCCGATGCGCTTGCGGGTGCCATACGTAACATCGGCGGTCGGAGTGTGGACGCCCGACCTCCGCCAACCGCGGGGGTCGAACGGGGCACTATACGGCGCGAAGCACTGGCCCAGCGTGCTGACGGCGGAGGCGGTGTATCGGATCGATGGGCTCGAGGCGCTGCTCGAAGTCTACGGGAGTAAATCGTGCCTGGCGTGAATACAACCGCGCGCTGGCGCTCTCGGGGTTCGTGGAAGTGTAATCCGACGTCCTAGTGGTGCGTCAGCTGAGCAGGTAAAGCCGCGAAGAGCAGACGTTGGCAAATGTCGCAGTTCGGCCAAATTCGGTCGTATCGGCACAGTGCCGAAAGCTGCCGTTCGCGGGCCTTATCGACCAGCACGAGCCGAGCCACCCTGGCGATCACGCCACTGCCTGGGACTCGCCCCTGCCCAGTTGCGGAAGGCTCGTGAAAAGACGTTCGGGTCCGAATAGCGCAGTGCGGCCGCAATCTCCAGGACTGGAAGTCCAGTGTCCCGCAGCAGCTGCCGCGCCAGTCCGAAGCGCGTCTGATCGACCAGCTTCTGCAGGTGCGTTCCGTCCGCACGGAGTCGTTTTCTCAGCGTTCGCTGGTGAATGCCGAAGAAGCGAGCCACGTCGTCCGTCGAGGCGGCCCCGTTGAGCACGAACTGTGGCAGCGCGCATTTAACCTGCTCCGCGAAGGTCATCGCGGCGTGTTCTTCTGCGCGCGCAATGGCGCGGTTCAGCTTGCGGCGCAGTGCAGGGTCGGTGCCGGCGATCGGTAGCTCGAGCCACGACGATGCAAAGACGACACCGCAAGCTTCGGCATCGAACCGGAGCCTGGTCCGGAACATGCGACGGAAGGCTGCCGCATCTGTCGGCCGCACGTGTGGGAACTGGACGCATGTCGGCACCCACGACGGGCCGCAGAGTTCCTGCAGCGAGCGGTAGCCGATCGCGATGGCAGCGTCGTAGATCTGTGCCGTTGATGAGGCGCCCTGTCCGTATGCCGAGTAGCCAAGGAGCACACTCGACGGTTCGAGTTCCAGCAGGATCGGAACGGCACCTCGGTCATGCAGGTGAAGGTGCAGGAGCAACGCCCGCAGTGCTTCGCCGACGGTGGCCGAGTTTCGCATCAAGTGTCCGATCGCACCGAGGGCCTGGAGGCGAAAGCGCTCGCCGACCAGAAGGCCGAAGTGCCCGCATCCGGTGAAGTCCGCGCAGACTGACAGGAGGTGGGCGAGGGCCTCGAACGGGATGCGGCTTTCCGGATTCCTGAACAGCCGCAGGTCCATTCCGGCGCGGGCGAACGCGCGGCCGGGCGCGACCCCGAGTTCCGTCAGCACATCAGGGATGGCCATGAGGGGGCCGATCCGGACGTCGCCGGCCATGCTGGAGAACAGTGGCGACGGCGGCCTCCGCGCCGAATGCCTAGCCACCTCTTGTGCCCCGTAATCCCGCTCGCGCCATGAGACCCCTCGACTCCTATCTGTTGATCCCCGCAACTCAGGAAGTCCGCATGCAAACGCTAGTTGCCGGGGGCCGTATTTGCAAGGTTTTGCTTTTTCAGAGTTGCTAGTCTTCTCTTTCATTCCGGCCTCGCCGAACTGCGCTGGAGAGCGAAATGACCAAATCCCATATCGCCGGCGCGTTTGCGACCGCGCTGTTCCTTTTCGCTGGCCTCGGTACCGTCAGTGCGCAGTCACTGCCCGGCGCGCAAGCCTCGCCGGCGTACAAGTACTCGACCCCGATCGCCCCCGGCGTCGCCGTGCCGGACAAGGTCGAAAGCTCGATCGGCACCCTGAACCTGCACTACGGATATCCCGATGCCGGCACCGTCGAGAAGATCTACGACAACCTCGATCGTTCACGCGCGCTGCAGGCCTACCTGATGGCGATTCCGATCGTGAACCAGGCTGGCATGCGCGACTCGCTCCGCCAATTTGGGCCGGACAACCAGACCGACGTCATCTGGGAAAACCTGGTCGATGCGAGGTCTGTGGAACTGACGGCGAACGACAACACGATCTACAACTTCACCTGGCTGGACACGAAAAAGGGCCCGCTGGTACTTGAGATTCCTCCCGAGGTCCTGGGCGGCATCAATGACTTCTGGTATCGCTGGGTCGCTGATGTGGGCATCACCGGCGAAGATCGGGGCAAAGGTGGCAAGTACCTCGTGCTGCCGCCCGGATACGAGGGCGACGTCCCGTCGGGCTACGTCGTGGTGAGGCCGAGCACGTTTGGCAACTGGCTGTTCTTCCGCGCGTTCGTCGTCGACGGCTCGACGGCGCCCGGCGTCGAGTCGGTGAAGAAGCACCTGAAGATCTACCAGTTGTCGGACGCAGCCAATCCGCCGCCGATGAAGTTTGCAAATGGTTCCGGAGTCCCCGCGAATTTCGTTGCGCCCGGCGATTTCGCGTTCTGGGAGCTCCTGAACAAGGTCATCCAGGAAGAGCCGCCCGGCGGAAGCGATCCGACGACGCTCGGCCTGTTCGCCTCCGTCGGCATCGTCAAGGGTCAGCCGTTCAATCCCGACGAGCGCATGAAGAAGATCCTCACGGACGCGGCGAACATCGGCGCCGTCACGGCGCGAACGATCGCCTTCAAGATCCGCTCGAGCGACGCCTACTTCTACCCGGACAGCGCGTGGCGCCTGCCGTTCTTCGGCGGCTACAAGTTCGAAAGCGCGCCCGGCGTGACGAACATGGACGGCTACATTCAGTACTACTATTTCGCCACCGGCGTCACGCCCGCGATGGAGATGAAGATGGTCGGCAAGGGATCGCAGTATCCCTGGTCGGTCCAGGACGCCAGCGGCCACCCGTTCGATGGCGGCAAGTCGTACCGGATGCACCTGCCGCCCAATGTCCCGGTAAAGGATTTCTGGTCCGTCATCGTGTACGACAACCAGACGCGGTCGATGGTCCAGACGGATCAGAAGTCCCCTAGCGTCAGCAGCCAGAACAAGGGTTTGAAGGTGAACGCGGACGGCTCGGTGGACGTGTTCTTCGGCCCGAAGGCCCCGGCTGGCTATGAGAACAACTGGGTGCAGACCATTCCGGGCAAGGGCTGGTTCATGATCCTGCGGCTGTACGGCCCGCTCGAGCCGTGGTTCGACAAGACCTGGCGCCCCGGAGAGATCGAACTGATGCCCTGAGCGGATGATGCAGCCCTCCGCGTTGAGGACCGGTGCGCCGGCGACGCGGTGAGTGCGCTTTCGCATGTGACGACGCTTGAAGAGGTGATCTGGGGCATCGGGCTGGTCGCGGTCACCATGATCATCCACGCGCTCGCAATGCCGATGACGCTTGCCGTCTGCAGCGTCGCCCAGAAGCATCGTCCGAACTGGCGCGGCTTCCTGGCCGGCGTCCGTCTGCTGCTGCTGGCGAGCGGCCTGATCGTCATCACGCACCTAGTCGAGGTCGCTGTGTGGGCCGTCTTCTTCGTAGTGCGCGATGCGTTCCCCACTACATCGGCGGCCTATTACTACTCGCTGCTGCAGTACACGACGGCCGGCAGCGAGCTGTCACTGCCTGACCGTTGGCGCCTGCTCGGCGGGATGATTGCCATCGCAGGGGTCCTCGCATTTGCGTGGTCGACGGCGGTGCTGCTCGCGCTCGCGCAGCGGTTCCAGCACGAACAGCTCAAGCGGATGTCGATCGACGCGCCGGTCGACCCGCAATGACGGCAGCGGCTGCTTCGCCGGGGGGGGGTCCGCTTTCCGGAACAGGACGCCGTATGTTGCGATTGACTGCGGGATTGCGGACACTCGTGGAAGGGGACAACCGGCCAGGAGCGGACCTCAATGTCCTCAGTGTTGTCTGTTCGCGGCACAATCGCGACTGTGCTGGAGTGCGAATCGTGACAGTGCCGCGCCAGGTAATTTCCGCAGCTTCGGTTCGCTGTCCCTCGGAGCTATAAGCGCAGCGACCATATTCTCCTGTTTTCTCGCCCAGGGAGACGCTCTATGAGCAGGCCGATTGAGGGTGGATGTCTGTGCGGCGCCGTCCGTTATCAGATCCGGGGCGAACCACTGGTGAGCGGCACGTGTCAGTGCCGAAGTTGTCGCAAAGCATCCGCGGCAGCAATCGTGCCTTGGCTTCACCTGGACGCGGAAACATTGTTGTTCGTCGCTGGAAAACCCATCGAATACAACTCGTCGCCCTCCGTAACGCGAACGTTCTGCGGACGCTGTGGTACGCCACTGACGTATTGGCGGACCGACTACGGCCCAACCATTGACGTAACAACCTGTAGCCTCGATGAGCCGGACGCATTTCCGCCCGTCGCGCACGTTTGGACGAGTCACAAGCTCGGCTGGATCAAGCTGGCAGATAACCTGCCATGCTTCGAAGAAGGCCCGCCATCTGAGTGAACCACCGGCCATCGGTAAGGGTCCGCAACGGGTCGGAAACGGGCCTGCAGCGTCCCCTTCCGGGCATCGACGCGAGACCATGACGTAATTGACCTGCTGGTCCACGTGCTGGGCGACACGTCATCACGCCGCGCAGTTGACTAGAATGCGGCGGAGCCAGCGAACTCGATAACAATCATATGGCCAAGCCGCAACGCGTCAGCGAAACACCCGCCGTAGCCTTCTTGAAGGCCCACGGCGTGGACTACACCGAACACGTATACGAGTATCGCGAGCACGGCGGTGCACAGCACAGCGCCGAGGCGCTCGAGCTTGATCCATTCGCCGTGGTGAAGACTCTCGTCATGCAGGACGAAAAGACCTCTCCGCTTCTGGTGTTGATGCACGGCAACCGTACGGTCTCCACCAAGAACCTGGCCCGGCAGATCGGCACCAAGTCGGTCGAACCGTGCACGCCGGAGACGGCCAGCCGTCACAGCGGATATCTCGTCGGCGGCACTTCGCCGTTCGGGACCCGCAGGAAGTTGCCGGTCTACATCGAGCGCAGCATTCTCTCGCTGCCGAGGATCTACCTGAATGGCGGGCGGCGAGGCTACCTGGTCGGCATTGCGCCGGATGCCTGCGTACGGTTGCTCACGGCACAGCCCGTGGACTGCGCGCTAGAGAAGTGACGCGCTGCGGCGACGGCGGACCACGACCGTGCCAGCCATCTTGTCGTGCCAGCCCTGCTTTCGGCGGTCCCAACCGACCCGCAGGAATCCAAGCCCCAGCCCAAAGAGAGACACGTAGTAGCCGAGATAACGGACGATTGCCTGCCGGCGGGTGAGCGGCCCGCCCGTCTCCGCGTCAACTATCCTCGCGCCGATCAGCATCTTGCCCGGTGTTGCCTGTCGCGCGATCCAGAAGACGATGATGACGACAGCCGGCAGCACGTACGACACGATCACGTCCGCCGGGCCGCGACTGGGCGCCGACACGACTGCGTCCAACGACCCGCCAAGGATGGCCGTGAGCGGAGCGAAGTACTCCGTCCAGTATTCACTGCCGTAAATCACCGTTAGCAGCGGCCAGATGAGCAGGCACACGAGCACGGTGTCCACCAGCGACGCCAGCACGCGTGCCCAGAATCCGACGTACTCGTATTGCGTCTCGTCCAGCGGCACGCGTTCTCTCCGTACCCTGCGTCAGCGCGCAGCAGGATGCGAGGCTAGACGTATGCCTTGTACTTGTCGAGGTGGCGCACCGGCTTCGACAGCGCGTCGCGACGGAATGGGTCGCCGAGCTCGCGTGTGACCATCATTTCGAGGACCGTCGTCCGGCCCTCCGCCTGCGCTTTCACCGAGGCCTCGAGCGCCGGTCCGACGTCGGCGAGGCTGTCCACGGTCACGCCCTCGCAGCCGAACGCCTTCGCGATGCCGGCCCAGCTCGGACTCACCAGGTCCACTGCCTGGAAGCGGCGCGAGTAGAAGTCCACGTGGTTCTTCTTCTCGGCGCCCCACTGGCCGTTGTTGAACACGATCACGGTCACCCCGATCTTCTCGCGGGCGCAGGTGAGCAGCTCATTCAGGCTGATGCCGAAAGCGCCGTCGCCGACGTAGGCGATCGCCGTGCGATCCGCGCTTGAGAGCTTGGCGCCGCAGGCAACCGGGAACGCGTAGCCGCAGTTGCCGAAGCTCATGGCCGCGAACATCGAGCGCGGCTGCTCGAAGCGCAGGTAGGAATTCGACACCGAGCAGATGTTGCCGATGTCGGTCGAGACCATCGCGCCTTTCGGCATCGACTTCTCGAGCTCGCGCAGCATCTGCCGCGGGTGCATCAGCTTCGAGTCCTTCGCGACCTCGATGGAGTACGGGTCGCGCTCGTGCGTCCACCCCGAGAGTTCCTTCTCCCAGTCGGCCTTCGCTGCCTCGATGCGCGCCTTGCGCGCGTCCTTGTTCGAGCCGCATGCCAGCGAACGACCGTCGAGCCGATTGATCAGCGCCGCCGCCGCGGCCTTCGCATCGCCGTTGATTCCGACGCTGATGCTCTTCACCAGCCCCAGCACCTTCGCATCGACGTCCACCTGGATGATCTTCGCGTTCGCGGGCCAGTATTCCATGCCGTACTGCGGTAGCGTTCCGAACGGCCCGAGCCGCGTGCCTAGTGCCAGCACGACGTCCGCCTGCGAGATCAGCTTCATTGCCGCCTTCGAGCCCTGGTAGCCGAGCGGTCCGCACCACAGCGGGTGCGAGGCGGGGAAGCTGTCGTTGTGCAGGTAACTATTGCAAACCGGCGCGTGCAGGAGTTCGGCGAGCCTCACGGCCTCCGCGACGCCTTCGGAGAGGATCACGCCACCACCCGCGAGAACCACCGGGAACTGCGCCGCCGCGAGCAACTCCGCAGCCTGGTCCAGTGCCGCCCCGTCGCCGGGACCTCGGCCGATGCGCATCGGCGGCTGGATTACCGCGTCGATGTCGCCGTAGAAATAGTCACGCGGAATGTTCAGCTGGCACGGACCCATCTCGAGCATCGCGCGGTCGAAACAGCGACCGGCAATCTCCGCCATGCGCTTCGGATTCCCGACGTGGCCCTGGTACTTGGTGATCTTCGAGAAGATCGGCAGCTGCTCTGTCTCCTGGAATCCGCCGAGTCCCATCGTCGCCGAGCCGGTCTCCGGCGTGATGAACACCACAGGCGAGTGCGCCCAGTAGGCG
The DNA here is from genome assembly GCA_963732375.1 of uncultured Gammaproteobacteria bacterium. Lineage (GTDB taxonomy): Bacteria > Pseudomonadota > Gammaproteobacteria > Steroidobacterales > Steroidobacteraceae > RPQJ01. The sequence goes on along the minus strand of CAVSZE010000002.1, from coordinate 381,750 downwards.
GCCGCGATCGCAGTGACGAAATTGGTGATGCCGGGGCCGTTCTGCGCGATGCAGACGCCGTGGCGACCGGACGCGCGTGCGTAACCGTCGGCCATGTGCGCGGCGCCCTGCTCGTGAGCGACCGGGATGAAGCGGATGCCCGCAGCCGGGAAGATGTCGAGCGCGTCCATGTAGGCCGAGCCGACGATGCCGAAGACGTCGGTGACGCCGTTGGCCGCGAGGGTCTCGACCAGGGCCTCGGAGGGCGTCATGCGTTGCGGGGAAGGCGTGGTCATGGGCGTCTCCGATATTGATGCGTGCTCGTGTCGTCTGCCGGGCCGTACTGCGTGCCGGATACGTTAGTCCTGTCGCAAGGTTGCCGAATCAGGACCTGCCGAAACGAACGTGGCCGGCGTGACCTGCATGGTGCAGGCCAGGCCGGCCACGGATTCAAGCCTTGCTCAGGCCGACGTGTGATGTCAGGCCGCGGGCGTCGTCTCCACTTCCGGCACCACCGTCCACGAGCTGTCCGGGTCGAAGGTCTCGATTGCCTGGACGGCGGTCGCGGTGTCTTCGCCGAGGTCCTTCTGGTAGACCGCGCCATCCTGGCTCACGATGAAGGTCTGCACACCACTGGCGCCGTAGTCGGCCGGCCACGCGACCAGCGCGAATCCCTGCGTCATCAGGCCGTCCGCGAAGTAGTCTTTCGCCCCGCCCTGGGCATTCGGGCCCTGTGCGAAGAGCAGGCGGTAGTAATACCCGTGGTACGGAACCCGCTGCGCACCGAAGCTGTAGCCCTGGCCCGTGGCGGAAGCCAGGAAGGGTCCTGCCGGACTCGGCGCCTCGCCTTCGTTCGTTGGCCAGTACAGGCCGTTGTGCATGCCTTCGTCGCTCATCAGCTTGAGGGCGTAGATGCCCGCTGGATCACCGTCCCGTCCCTCAGACGCATACTCTTTCTCGGCATCGACGAATCCGCGACAGACCGCGATCGCGCCAAGCTCGTTCGCACCGACGCGGCGGTAGATGAGCTCGTCGGCACCGGCCTGGCCATCGAGCCGCCACTTACCCTTGTGCTTGACGACCGGGATCGGGAACGGCCAGTCCTTGTCGCCGACGACCAGCACCATCGTGTCGTTGCCTTCGTCGCTCAGCGAATGCTTCGCCTGGTACAGATCGAGGAAATTCTGCCGGCCCGCCTTGTCCTGCACCGGATCGCCGGACGACAGCAGGTCGTCCACTTCCGGCCCGAGAAGCTTCGCAAGTTCTGCAGTGTCGTCCTTCTGCAGAGCGGAGACGAATGCGTCGACCGCTTCCTGGGGTGTCTTGAACGAGGCGTGCTTTTCCACTTTCGCGCAGGCCACGGCAAGCACCATAGCGCAGGACAGCACGACCGCCAGGCTGACGCGAGTGAGTCGCATATTTGTGTTCTTCATGTGTGTCTCCTAGCGCTTCTTCTTGCCGCCGCCGCCGCCACCGCCGCCTTTTGCGCTGCCCTTGCTGTGCGCACCCTGCGGCATGCTCTGCTTGCCGCGGTTGCTCGCCTGGCGGTCAGCGGAGCCATGGTTGGCGCCTGACATCGCAGTGTTGTGGCTGCCTCCCTGGGGCGCGGCCTTCTGTGATGGTGTCGGGCGGCTGGGCTGCTGCTGCTGCCGCGAGGCCTGCTGATTCGATGCCTGCGGCCGCGAGACCTGTTGATTCGATGTCTGAGGCTTTGAGACCTGCTTATTCGATGCCTGCGGCTGGTAGCCGCGATCGTTCTTGGCAGACTTGTTGCCCTGGTATGTCGACTGACCCGCCGAGTCGCGATTCACGCTCGGTGTCGCGCCAGTGGTCGGGCGCGCCGTGTCGCGGCTGGTTGCCGAGGAGCCTCCCTTGTATGAGCCCTGGACTTTCGGGGCAGGCCGCTGTGCCTGTCCCGCCGGGCCCGCGTTGGTCTTTGCCGACCGGTTCGACGCCGCTGGCGTCCTGGTCGCTGAGTTCGCAGCCCCCGCGTAGGAACTCTTGCCCTTCCAGTCGGAGGCGGTCGCCTTCGTCGACGGGCGCTGCACGTCGGCCGGCATCGGGCGCGGCTGGCGCTTGTTCAGGTCGTTGAGATCTGAGCGCTTCGGGTTTGCCGCGGTGATCGGGCTCTTGGCCCTGCCGTTCTGTCCGTATGCGGACCCATTGCCCTTGCCGTCGTAGCGGTTGAAGTAATCGTTGCCGCCGGTGTTGATGACTACGTTGCCGTTGTTCACGTAGTTGCCGCCGTAATGCCCGCCATAGCCCGAGGGCGGGCGGTAACCGTGGTTCGGGTAGTAACCATTTCCGTAGGCCGGGCGGTAAGGATAGGGCGGGTAGTACGGCATGCTGCCGTAGCCGTAGTTCGGGTACCCGTAATTGTGGTAGTGATCGTCGTCGTCGAAGAGTTCATTGACAAGCATGCCGGCACCGAACGCGAGCAGCCCGGTCGTGACCAGCGCGCCCGTGCTGTGGCCCGTCGACTCGGTGGTGGTCGTGGTTGTGGTGGTAGCCGGCGCGACGGCTGTCGCCGGCGGTGGCGCATAGACGGCCACCGGATCGTACGACGGGACATACACCTCGCCGCTGGGCGCCGGCTTCAGCACGATGACTTCCTTGCCGTCCTGCGTTTCGTTGTCGACCGTCATCTGCGGCGACGTCTGCAGGTTGCCGACCGACTCGGCCTGCTTGCGCAGCCGCTGCACGGCGTCGAGCACGCCCGCCTGGTCGGCTGTGAACGCTTCGCCGAGCTGCGTGGTCCAGTCCATTTCTCGGCACATCATGTCCAGCGTGTCCGGGAAATTGACCAGCGCACGAACGGGGGGCGTGAAGCCGACCTTGGTTGCCGCGTCGTCGAGGGCCTTGCCCGAGAGGTTCTGGTTCTCCAGCACCCAGTTGCCTGCGTCGAGCACTTCCTGGGGATTCGTCGAGGCGATGAGTACCTGCGACAGGATCGGATCCGGGTACAGCGCGATTGGCGCGAGCAGTTCCTCTAGCGCCTCCGGCGACCAGCTGGTGACTGCCGAGGCCGGGATCGCCGCGGCCTGATCCGTGCCGTCGGATGCTGCGGCCTGCGATGCCGCGGCGTTGGATGCATTTGCCGGCGGCTCATTGGATGCCGCTGCCGGTGGCTCCTTCGAGCCGCAGGCCACGACGAGCAAGGCAATACCGACCAGGATCGCCGGCGAGTGCCACCGGTTGCGAGAAGAAAGAAGATCCATTTTTATAGGCTCCGGACGCGCGGATTACAGCGACGATTGTTGAATCACGAAGTCTCCGGAATCTGGGGTACTTATGGCAAGTGGTGTTACAGCGAGCGTCGGGGCAAGAGCGCACCAAAATCGCCCGTCTAGGTTTAATAACGCCCTGTTTTAGGGCGTTTTCTCCTGTGAGACGCCGCTTTTGAAGATCAAGGCGCCGACTATGCGCCAGACCGGTGCGCTGGCATACTATCTGCATCCGTTATCCATCCCAAAGACCCACTCCGGGCTCGTCGCGGCGAGCGATCCCGGGCACCAGATTTCGCTGCATCCGTGAGGAGAGCCCATGACTACTGCTGCCGACGTTCTCAAGATGATCAAGGAAAAGGAGGTCAAGTTCATCGACCTCCGCTTCACCGACACCAAGGGCAAGGAGCAGCACGTATCTGTTCCGGACCGTATCGTCGACGAGGCCTTCTTCGAAGATGGCAAGGGCTTCGACGGTTCGTCGATCGCCGGTTGGAAGGGCATCCAGGAGTCCGACATGATCCTGATGCCGGATCCATCAACGGCGGTGCTCGATCCGTTCTTCGAGGAGACAACGCTCAACCTGCGCTGCGACATCGTCGAACCATCGACCATGCAGGGCTATGAGCGCTGCCCGCGCTCGGTCGGGAAGCGCGCCGAGGCTTACCTCAAGTCCACCGGTATCGCGGACGCCTCGATCTGGGGTCCGGAAAACGAATTCTTCATCTTCGACAACGTGCGTCATGGCAGTTCGATGAACGGCTGCTATTACGAAGTCGATTCCGCGCAGGGTGCGTGGAACTCGGGTGCCACGCTGGAAGGCGGCAACCTGGGTCATCGACCGGGAATCAAGGGCGGTTACTTCCCGGTGCCGCCGGTGGATGCATACCAGGACCTGCGCAGCGCGATGTGCATGGCGATGGAAGAACTCGGCCTCAAGGTCGAGGTGCATCACTCGGAGGTTGCCACGGCCGGCCAGGCCGAGATCAACGTCTCGGCGAACACGCTGGTAAAGAAGGGCGACGAGGTGCAGATCCTCAAGTACGCCATCCACAACGTCGCGGCGAGCTACGGCAAGAGCGCGACGTTCATGCCGAAGCCGCTGGTCGGCGACAACGGAAACGGCATGCACGTGAACCAGTCGTTGTCGAAGGACGGCAAGAACATCTTCGGCGGCGACAAGTACGGCGGCCTCTCCGAGATCGCGATCTACTACATCGGCGGCATCATCAAGCATGCCCGGGCGCTGAACGCGATCGCCAACGCGAGCACGAACAGCTACAAGCGCCTCGTGCCGGGTTTCGAAGCGCCCGTGATGCTCGCCTACTCCGCGCGTAACCGCTCGGCGTCGATCCGCATCCCGCACGTCATGAACCCGAAGGGCCGCCGCATCGAGGTGCGCTTCGCGGACTCCACCGCGAACCCGTACCTGTGCTTTGCGGCCATGCTGATGGCAGGCATCGACGGCGTGAGGAACAAGATCCATCCGGGTGACCCGTCCGACAAGGACCTCTACGACCTCGAGCCAGAGGAAGCGAAGCAGATCCCGACGGTATGCCACTCGCTGGACATGGCGCTCGAGGCGCTGGACAAGGATCGCGGCTTCCTGAAGGAAGGCGGCGTGTTCACCGACGACGTGATCGACGCCTACATCAATCTCAAGATGCAGGAAGTCACGCGGCTGCGGATGTCCACGCACCCGGCGGAGCTGGAGCTCTACTACAGCTGCTGACCGGCCCGCAGGTCCTCGCGCCGGGCGGCAGCGGCCGCCCGGCGCATCATCCCCAGCCGCCCCATGACGCGCGTCGCGGATTGGGGCTGCCCCTTTGCCAGCCGTAGGCCCGGGAGCTATGCTCGACCGCCATGAACATCCGATTTCCGCTGTTGGCGTGTTGCCTGCTGGCCTTCGCCGTGCATGCTCAGCAAACCAAGGTCAAGATGTGGAAATGGACGGATGCGAACGGCGTCGTCCACTACTCCGACGTCCCTGCGCCGGGCGCGGTCGAGGTGGGCTTGAACGTCTCTCAGGGCCAGCCGAGTTCGGCGCCACCTGCGAGCAGCGGCGGCTACGGCGAGGGTGGGAGCTACGACGAAGGTGGACGCGGTGGCGCCTCCCCGGCGTCGGATCAAACGTATACCTCGCTCCAGATCGTAAAGCCGGAAAACGGAGCCTCTTTTTTCGCGGCGGACTCCGTCGTGACCGTGGAGATCAACCCCAGCCCCGGGCTGGCGGCCGGGGACAGTGTCCACCTGTACCTGGACGGCAAGCGCGTTGGCGACTCCGATACGGCGCTTGCTTACACGCTGCAAAATGTAGTTCGCGGCGAGCACTCGCTCTCCTCTGGGATTTACGACGCGCAGGGAAACGAAAAGATTCGCAGCCAGCCGGTCACGTTCTACATGAAGCAGACCACGATCAACTCGCCTGCTGCCGTGGGCCCGGGCGTGCCGCCGAGGCCGAAGCCGGGCGTACCGCGGCCGACGCCACGCGCGGGCGGCTAGTCTCAGCGCACTACGCTGCCGCGCACTCGCGCCGCGCCGCCAGCCGCCCCGGGGTGGCATAGTGGCGGCCGATCTGCGCAACTCATTTCAGCCGACGCAGGCCGAGCTCTGCGGAGTACTCGACGGCATCGCCACGAGCATCATCTGGCTCGACGGTAACGGCGCAGTGCTGCACTTGAACGAGCCTGCGGAGGACCTGTTCGGCGTCAGCCGTAACCATGCCACGGGCCGCAGCATCCGCGACCTGCTCAAGGCCAATGTCGAACTCGACGGCGTGATAGCCCGCGCACGCGCAGCGGGTGCCCAGTACTCGCAACGCGAATTGCCGTTCGAAGCCGGGCCCGGTTCGGCTCATCGGAATCTTGACGTTACGGTGTCGCCTTTCGACTCGGCGGGTCATGCGGGCGGCGTCATCGTGGAACTCGCCGACGCCACGCAGCACCAGCGGATACTGCGTGAGAACGCCCTGCTCACGCAGCTCGGCGGCAGCCGCGCGATGGTCCGGCAGCTCGCGCACGAGATCAAGAATCCTCTCGGCGGACTCCGCGGAGCAGCACAGTTGCTGGAGCGCCAGTTGAAGGACCCGGCGCTGCACGAGTACACGACCGTCATCATCAGCGAGGCCGATCGGCTGGCCGCGCTGGTCGATTCGCTGCTCGGTCCGGGCCAGCCGCCGCGCAAGGAGCCGGTCAACATCCACGAACTCGTGCAGCACGTCGGTCACCTGCTCGCCGCAGAGGCACCGACGGGCGTGGCGATCGAACGCGACTACGATCCGAGCCTGCCGCGGCTCAGGCTCGACCGCAATCAAGTGATACAGGCGCTGCTGAACCTCGGACGCAACGCGATCCAGGCCGTGGGCGCGCACGGTCGAATCGTGCTGCGCACGCGGGCACTGACCAATGCAAGCATCGGCAGCCGGCGTTATCGCGTGGTCGCGAGCATCCAGGTCGAGGACGACGGCCCCGGCGTGCCGACGGAACTCAAGGACACCGTGTTCTATCCGCTGGTCACCGGCCGGCAGGGCGGCACGGGACTCGGGCTCGCCGTGGCACAGGACCTGGTCGGGCGGCACGACGGCCTGATCGAGTTCGACAGTCGCCCGGGCCGCACCGTATTCACAATCCTGCTTCCTCTCGACAGCCATGAACCAAGCGAAAATACTTAACGTCTGGCTCGTCGACGACGATGCCTCCATTCGCTGGGTGCTGGAGCGTGCGCTACAGCAGGGAGGCATGAAGACGACGACCTTCGAGGAAGCCGAGTCAGTGCTCGCAGCGCTCGCGCGCGAGGAACCGGATGTGCTGGTGACCGACATCCGCATGCCAGGGCGCAGCGGACTCGACCTGCTCGAGGAGATACGCAGCCAGCGGCCGCGATTGCCGGTGATCGTGATGACCGCGCATTCCGACCTCGATAGCGCGGTTGCCGCCTACCAGGGCGGCGCCTTCGAGTACCTGCCGAAGCCGTTCGACATCGACCAGGCCGTCGAACTCGTGCGGCGCGCTGCGGAGCAGACACACCGCTCCGCGGCCTCGACGGTCGAGTCGCGGCGAATCCCGGAAATGCTCGGCCACGCGCCGGCAATGCAGGAGGTGTTCCGCGCGATCGGACGGCTGTCGCGCTCGAGCATGACCGTGCTCATCACCGGCGAGTCAGGCACCGGCAAGGAACTCGTGGCCCGCGCGCTTCACCGGCACAGCCCGCGCGCAGCAAAGCCCATCATCGCGCTCAACACGTCCGCATTCACGGCCGACCTGCTCGAGTCGGAACTCTTTGGCCACGAGAAGGGCGCGTTCACCGGCGCGACGGAGTTGAGGCGCGGCCGATTCGAGCAGGCGGATGGCGGCACGCTGTTCCTCGACGAAATCGGCGACATGTCGCCGCAGCTGCAGACGCGACTGCTGAGGGTGCTGGCCGAGGGCGAGTTCTATCGCGTGGGCGGCCAGTTGCCCGTCAAGGTCGATGTGCGCGTCATCGCGGCGACGCACCAGGACCTGGAGACACGGGTGAAGGAAGGCCTGTTTCGCGAGGACCTGCTGCACCGTCTGAACGTGATCCGCATCGGCGTGCCGCCATTGCGCAACCGGCGCGAGGATATTCCGGAGCTGCTGCAGCACTACCTGGACGTCGCTGCGATGGAACTCGGCGTCGCGCCCAAGACCCTGGCGGAGGATGCGGCCGCGACGCTGGCGGCGTTCGACTGGCCCGGGAACGTTCGCCAGGTCGTCAACACGTGTCGACGCCTCACCGTGCTCGCCGCGGGACGTGAAATTGCGCTGGCCGACATCCCCGCTGACCTGGGCGGCGGGTCGGCGGCGGCCTCGTCGCTCGACTGGTCCAACGCGCTCGCGAGCTGGGCCAGTGCGCGGCTCGCCGCCGGCGGTCCACCGCTGCTGGAGGACGCTGTGCCAGAGTTCGAGCGGACCCTGATCCGTGAGGCGCTGAAGGCCGCGCAGGGCGGACGGCAGGATGCGGCAAAGCTGCTCGGCTGGGGTCGCAATACGCTGACGCGCAAGCTAAAGGAACTCGGTATGGAATAGAGAAAATCGGTGCCAGAAAACAGGGAAAACAGGTGCCAGGCACCTATTTTTCTCAACTCGGGCGCCGAAAAGCAGTGTCCTTGCGCCGCAGCCGTCAACCCTTGAGAAAAAAAGATTCCTGTTCGCAGCCACAATTGTTTTCGATTGCGCGTGTCTAATCGCGGTAAATGCCTGCCCTCTCCCCAGTCGACCTGATCCGCACCGAGGCTCTGACCCGGCGTTATCGCATGGGGGGCGAGACCATCGAGGCACTGCGCGGGGTCAACCTGGCGGTCCGCCGCGGCGAATACGCGGCGATCATGGGGCCGTCTGGCTGTGGTAAATCCACGCTGATGAACCTGATCGGCTGCCTTGATACCCCGGACGAGGGTAGCTACTGGCTGGACGGGCAGTTGGTGTCGGACATGGGCGACCGGGCACTGGCTCAAGTGCGCAATCGAGCCATCGGATTCGTGTTCCAGTCATTCGCGCTGCTGCCCCGCGCAACAGCGCTGCAGAACGTCGAGTTGCCTCTCGTCTATGCACACGTGGCGCGACGGGAGCGGGCGCGACGGGCAGCCGAGGCACTCGACCGGGTCGGGCTGATCGGCCGGTCCAGGCATCGGCCGGCGGAGCTCTCCGGCGGCCAGCGGCAGCGCGTCGCTATTGCCCGTGCACTTGTCACCAATCCGAGCCTGCTGCTCGCCGATGAACCGACCGGCAATCTCGATACCACGACTGGCGAGGACATCCTCGCGCTGTTCGACGACCTCCACCGTGCCGGTAACAGTCTCATCGTCGTCACGCACGAAGCGGGTGTCGCTGCCCGCGCCAGCCGCGTGCTACGGATGCTCGACGGCAGGATCGAGGACGATACGCAGGCACCGACGGACACGTCGCCATGAATCTCAGAACCCCAGCCCTGACCTTGGCCACGATCCTGCTCGCCGGCTGTGGACAGGGACCACCGCAAGGCGCGGGGCAGAAATATGACACGGCCACCGTGGAAATTCGCCCGTTGCTGCTGACCGTGGAAGCCGCCGGCGTGATCGAGCCGATCGAGACCGTAGAGATCAAGTCGAAGGCGTCGGGCGAGATCCTGGAACTGGCGGCCGACACCGGCGACACGGTGAGGGCCGGCGCACTTCTCGCGCGCATCGACCCGCGGACGCCGCGTAATCGCCTCGACCAGGCAGCCGCCGTGCTGAAAGCCGCCCAGGCCAAGTCAGCGAACGCGAAGAGCCAGCTCGCGCGCGGACAGAAATTGCTGGTCAATGCGTGGATCAACCAGGCCGACTACGACAACCTGGTACTCGATGCCGCAACGGCCGAATCGGAAGTCGTAACTGCACGCATTGCGGTGGACAACGCCCGCATCGCGCTCGACGACACGGAGGTGCGGGCCCCTGGCGAAGGCACCATCCTCGCGAAGAAAGTTGAACGTGGCCAGGTCATTTCCTCCCCGACCATGGACGTCGGCGGAGGTACGCTGCTGCTGACCATGGCGGACCTTTCCCGCGTGCAGGCCAGGGTGCGGGTGGACGAAACAGACCTCGGCAAGATCGCCGCAGAAATGCCGGCCGAAATCAGGGTCGCATCGTTCCCCGGCAAGCGCTTCGAAGGCACGATCGAGAAGATCGAGCCGCAGGCGATCGTCGAGCAGAACGTCACGCTGTTCCCGGTGCTGATCTCGCTCAATAACGACGAGCGACTGCTGCGGCCGGGAATGAACGTGGACGTCAAATTCGAGGTTGCGCGCCGCGACAACGCGCTGACCATACCGGTCACGGCCCTGCGCACGGAGCGCGACGTCGAAACAACGGCGTCCATCACCGGACTGGACCCAGCGGTGATACGCAAGGCACTCGAGAGGACCGTCGACGGTGCAGACGGTTCGAAGGGAAGTTCGGCGCACGAAAGCGCCACCCGATTTGGTGGAAAATTCTGGGTCGTGGTCGATCGCAAGAACGCGCTGGAAGCCGTTCCGATCGTCACCGGAATCACCGATCTTGATCGAGTGGAAGTCGTGGCTGGACTCCAGCAAGGCGAGTCGGTGCTCGTGCTGCCGAGCTCGAGCCTGGTCGAGTCACAGGAACGGTTGCAGAACTTCGTTCGCTCGCGCGGCGGAATTCCGGGCATGACGCAGCAACAAGGCGCGCCGGGGGCGCCCGGACAGAGCGGCAAGCCGGCCGCCGGCCCGGTACCGAACGGCAAGCCTGGCCGCTGATGCGCCCGGGATCCCGATGATAGAAACACTGCGGGTTGCCTTCACTTCGATCCGCGGCAGCCTGTTCCGCGCAGCGCTGACAATGCTCGGCGTGATCATCGGCGTGTCCGCCGTCATTGCCATGCTGGCGCTCGGGACAGGCGCGCAGCGGGCCATCGACGAGCAGCTGCAGTCGCTCGGGGCGAATGTTCTCACCGTCAACACCGGAATGCGGTTCGCACAGGGCGTCGCGCGCGACCAGCAGGTGCTGACGACCGATGACGCCGAAGCGCTGCGCGAAGGCGCAAGCAATGTCTCGGCCGTGGCTCCCGAGCAATCGTCGCGGCAGCAGGTGAAGCTCGGCAACCGCAACGTGAACCTGAGCCTGATCGGCACCACGCCGGACCACATGATCGTCAACGGCTATACGCTGCTCGCGGGCCGGATGTTGAATGCCAACGACGACGCGAGCCACGCGCGGGTCGCGGTCGTCGGCGGCGAAGTGCCGGAGCAGCTGCAGGTAGATCCCCGTGACCTGGTGGGCCGGCAGATCCTGGTCAAGGCGGTGCCGTTCGAGGTGGTCGGCGTATACGATAAGAAGGGATCGGTGGGTCCGGGCAATCCGGACGATGACGTGTTCATCCCGATCCGTACCTCGCGCTATCGCGTCACCGGCACCGATAGGGTGCAGTCGATAGCGGTGCAGGTTGCCCCGGGCGTCGAGCTCGCGCGCGCGATGGTGGAGGTCGAGCGGGTAATCCGGCGCAAGCACGGTCTGGCACCGGGAGCCGACAATGATTTCTCGATCATCGATCGCAAGCAGTTCCTCGCGACCCAGCAGCAGACCACCGAGATCCTCGGCTTCCTGCTGGCAGGGATCGCCGGCGTGAGCCTCGTCGTCGGCGGTATCGGCATCATGAACATCATGCTTGTCACGGTGACCGAGCGAACTCGCGAAATCGGCATACGCAAGGCGCTCGGGGCCACACGGGGAAACATACTTGCGCAGTTCCTGGTTGAGAGCCTGGTGCTGTGCCTGCTCGGCGGGGCGCTGGGCATGCTGCTCGGCGCCGGCGTCGCAGATGCGTTCACCCGGCTTGCGGGCTGGCAGACCTACGTCACGCTCGATGCACTCGCGCTCGCCTTTGGCTTCAGTGCGGCGGTGGGTCTGGTGTTCGGCCTGTGGCCGGCCTGGCGTGCAGCGTCGCTCGATCCGATCGAGGCGCTGCGGCACGAGTGACGAGGACCGCTAGCAGTTGCACACCTCGACAGGCTTTTTCAGCGCGTCGAGCGACCCGATCAGTTCGCCAACCGAGGCCATGTCGTTCGCCGCGAGGTACTCCGCGATACCGGCGTTGATCTTCGTGCACACCAGCGGGTCGTAGAAGAGCGCAGTGCCGACGCCCACGGTTGTCGCGCCCGCGATGATGAATTCGAGCGCGTCCTCGGCCGTCTGGATTCCGCCCTGCCCGATGATCGGGATGCCCAGCGGCCCGGCCACCTCGGCCACCTGCATAACCTTGAGAAGCGCGATCGGCTTGATGGCGGGACCCGACAGCCCGCCCTGCACGTTGCCGATGACCGGTTGCCGAGTCTTCACGTCGATGGCCATGCCCATCATCGTGTTGATCACGGCGAGCCCGTCACTGCCCGCCTCGATGCAGACGCGCGCGCTCTCGCGAATGTCGGTCTGGTTGGGCGAGAGTTTCGTGATCAACGGCTTTTTCGTCACGGCGCGACACGCGGCCACCACGCGTGCCGACATCTCCGGCACGTTGCCGAACTGCACGCCGCCTTCCTTCACGTTCGGGCAGGAGATGTTGATCTCCATCGCGTCGATCGGTGAATCGTCGAAGCGGCGCGTGACCTCGACGTACTCGTCGATGGTGGATCCGCAGACATTGGCGAAGAAGCGCGTCTCGGTGAAATCGAGCGTCGGCAGGATCCGCTCGACCACGTGATCGACGCCGGGGTTCTGCAGGCCGATGGCGTTCAACATTCCCATTGGCGTCTCGTATACGCGATGCGCCGGATTGCCGAGCCGCGGCGCGCCGGTCGTGCCCTTGAGCACGATCGCGCCGACCTGCGTATTGGAAAATCCCTCGACGCGCGTGTATTCCTCGCCGAACCCGACACAGCCCGAGAGCAACACGATCGGCGAGGCGAGGCGCAGGCCACAGAATTCGACCGCCAGCGACGGCGGCAGCGCGGTGGAGGACGCGGAGGAGGACATGCCGGCAATTCTAAGCGGAAACGGTCGTTGGCACGTTGTCGACGTGTCGCGCAGTGACTGGCATGATGGGCTGCGATGTGCGACACGATGGTCACGGTACTTCCCGACCGGGTGCTGTTCGCAAAGAACAGCGACCGCGACCCGAACGAGGCGCAGCTTCTCGACTGGCAGCCGGGCCGCGATCACGCGGCAGGATCGAGACTCCGCTGCACCTGGATCGAGATCCCGCAGGCCCGCGCTACCCACGCCACGCTGCTGAGCCGGCCGTACTGGATGTGGGGTGCCGAGATGGGCGCCAACGAACGCGGCGTCGCCATCGGCAACGAGGCTGTATTCACCCGGCAGCCGGTTGCGGATACGGGGCTCACGGGAATGGACCTCGTGCGGCTCGGACTGGAGCGCGGCGACACGGCCGAACGCGCGGTCGAGGTGATGATCGAGTTGCTGGAGACCCATGGCCAGGGTGGTGGATGCGGCCACGAGAACCGGGCTTTTGCCTATCACAGCAGCTTTCTCGTCGCCGACCCGCACCGGGCGTTCGTGCTGGAGACCTCGCGCAGGCGCTGGCAGGCGGAACGGATCGCCAGCGCCTGGTCGATCTCGAATGGATTCACGTTGCCTGGGATGGCGGCGGAAAGTGATTGGCTGAGGACCCGGATCTCCGCTTGTGTTACCAGGCGCGCACGCACGTTCGCCGCGGCGTCACGGGCCGAGGATATCGGTGCGCTGATGAGTGCGCTCAGGGACCATGGGAATGGCCAGGAAGCCCGGTACCGCCTGCTCAACGGTGCGATGGCGGCAGCTTGCATGCATGCCGGTGGCCTGGTCGCCGCGTCGCAGACCACTGCCTCGTGGGCGTCGGAGTTGAAACCAGGCGCGCTGCGGCACTGGGTCACGGGTACAGCCGCGCCATGCACTGGCCTCTTCAAGCCGGTGCGGATCGACGATCCGCTGGAGCTCGGACCGCAACCGACCGACCGCGCGGACACGGCCAGCCTTTGGTGGCGCCACGAACGGCTGCACCGGCGAGTGCTGCGCGACCCGGCGCAGCTGGGCCCTCTGTTCCGGTCCGAGCGAAACACAACAGAAGCGCGCTGGCGCGCGAACCCCCCTGAGCCCGTCGTGGCGTTCGCGGAAGGGGACCGCCTGCTCGCGCGCTGGACCGCACGGGTCGAGGCTGCAGATGCGAAAGACACCCGGTCCCGCCTCTTGCGCCGCTACTGGCGCGAACGCGATAGGCGCGCCGGCTTGCGCAGCTGACTACCCGGCGATGAACTTCTCCAGGTGCTCGATCGTCTGCTGCTGCTCCTCGATCACCGCGCGCACCAGGTCGCCGATCGAGACCATGCCGACCATGACGCCGTCCTCGACCACCGGCAGGTGCCGGATGCGCTTGTCGGTCATGATCTCCATGCAGCGCTGCACGCTCTCGCCGGGCTGCACCGTGACTACCGGCGATGACATGATCTGCCGGACGAAGGTTTCGGCCGAGGACCGCCCGAGCAGCGCCACTTTGCGCGCGTAGTCGCGCTCCGACACCAGGCCAACGAGTTGGCCACCGCCCAGTACGGGCAGCGCGCCGACGTGCCGCTCCGCCATGACCCGGATCGCCTCGAGTACGGGCTGGTCCGCGTCCACGGACCAGACGTCCTTGCCTTTGCGGTCGAGCAGATGGCTTACGAGAATCATTGTCATGTCCTTCCGAATGGAGCTCGGGGAGGTCTGCCGGGATTCTAAACCCATGCAGGCCGGGATCGCTGCCGCAACTTGCGGAGTCTGGTGGCGCGCGCCACGATCGGGCGACCATGCTGCACGTCGTCCTGCACGAGCCCGAGATCCCGCCCAATACCGGCAATGTCATCCGGCTTTGCGCCAACACCGGCGCGCGGCTGCACCTGGTCCAGCCGCTGGGGTTTCGGCTGGACGATCGCGCCGTGCGCCGAGCCGGCCTGGACTACCACGACCTGGCAGACGTCAGCGTGCACGCGAGCCTCGATGCCTGCTTCGATGCGCTGGGCCGGCCCCGTTGGTTCGCTTTCACGACCAGGGCCGCGGCGACGCACGACACCGCCAGCTATCGAGCAGGGGACGTGCTGGTGTTTGGCGCGGAGACCCGCGGCTTGCCGCAGGCGGTCGTGGACGGTTGTGCGGCAGAGCGCCGGCTGCGCATCCCGATGCTCGCAGGTGCGCGCAGCATGAATCTCTCGAATGCGGTGGCCGTCGCCGTGTACGAAGCCTGGCGGCAACTCGGGTACGGCGGGGCCGCCTGAGGGACGACTGCCAGCGGTGACCGCGCAGTGCCGGTTGCTGTCAGCGGGCCGGCAATCGGCGGACAGAGGTCGCGTTCCGTCAGTCGGTTTCCGACTTGATCGCCCGCTTCATCAGCGCATACACCGCGTCGCGTGGGGGCTTGCCCTCGTAGAGGACGTCGTGGATCTGCTCGATGATGGGCATCTCGACGCCGTGCCGGCGCGCAACCTCGAGGACTGCGCGTGCGGCGAGCACGCCCTCGACCACCTGGCCGATCTCGGCCTGCGCCTCGTCGCTCGTCTTGCCCGCCGCAAGCGCAAGGCCCATGCGGCGATTGCGCGACTGGTCGTCGGTACAGGTGAGTACGAGGTCGCCGAGCCCGGCGAGGCCCATGAACGTGTCCTTGTCGGCACCGAGCGCGATGCCAAGACGCATCATCTCCGCGAGCCCGCGCGTGATCAGCGCGACCCGTGTGTTGGCGCCGAAGCCGAGGCCGTCGGAGATGCCGGCGCCGATCGCGAGCACGTTCTTGGTCGCGCCGCCGACCTCCACGCCGATCATGTCGCTGGACACATAGGCCCGGAAGTTCACGCCCGAGATGCTGCGCGCGAGCGCCATCGCGTACTGTTCGTCCCCGGACGCGACAGTCATCGCCGTCGGCAGGCCCGCACCGACTTCCTTCGCGAACGTCGGTCCGGAGAGCACGGCGGTGGGCACGTCGGGACCGAGCACTTCGATGGCAACCTCGTGCGGAAGCTTGCCGGTCGTGAGTTCGAAGCCCTTGGTGGCCCACGCGACGCGCTGGCCCGCGCGCAGCACCGGCTTCAGGCGCTCCAGCACTTCGCGGAAGGCGTGGCTCGGCACGACCAGCAGCAGCTGTTCCGCCTGCGCGACAGCGGTTCCGAAATCGTGTTCGATCTCGACACCCGACGGGAGCTCGATACCCGGCAGGTACCGGCGATTGGTGCGATCGCGCGCCATCGCGGTGAGTTCGTCGGTCTCGATGCCCCACAGGATGGCGCGATGACCGGTGCGGGCAAGGTGGACCGCGAGCGCCGTGCCCCACGAGCCGGAGCCGAGAACGGCGACGGCCGGGTGAGCGGCCGCCACGGATCCTGCCGGTGTCGCCACGTGGGCGAGCGCCTCAGTTCACCGCGGGACTGGGCTGCTGCGCCTGCGCGGCACGCGCATGCAGGCCCTCGAACGTCACCAGCGGCAGCAGGAACGGCGGAAACCCGCCCTTGGTCACCAGGTCGGCGACCGTCGCGCGCGCGAAGGAGAGCAGGTAGTTCGGGGCGGCGATCGAGAGCACGTTACCCACGTCATTCGCCGAGAGATTGCGGATCGTGAACGCACCCGCCTGCTGCAGTTCGAGCAGCCAGGCGACCTTGTCACCCAGCTTCGCCTCGAGATTCACCTGCAGCACGACTTCATGCAGGTCCTGGGCGAGGGCGGTGGCCCGGGTCGCCAGGTTCAGGTTCACGCTCGGCGTGGCATCTGTCTGCGCCATGAACGGACCCGACGGGGCCTCGAACGAGCAATCCTTGATGTAGACAGCCTGCGGGTTGACGAATGGCGCGTTCGGATCCGGTGTCGTCTGGGGCTGGGCGTTCGACTCTGTCATGGTTTCGTCCTGTTGGAAAATCAGTGGAGGTCAATCGGGTGCGGGCGGTCAGGCGCGGCGCAGCAAGGTGTCGAGTTCGCCCGACCGGTCGAGCGCATACAGTTCGTCAAAACCGCCGACGTGACGGTCACCGATGAAGATCTGGGGCACCGTCCGGCGGCCCCCGCTGCGTGCGAGCATTGCGGCCCGATCGGCTGGGTCTTCGTCCACCTTGATCTCGCGGAAGGTGGCGCCCTTGCCTTCGAGCAGGGCCCGCGCTCGCGCGCAGTAGCCGCACCAGCTGCTGGAATACATCACGATGTCGGGCGTGTCGGTCACGACGACTTCTTGCCCTTCGCGTCGGATTTTACGAGCGGCAGGTTGTCCGCGCGCCAGGCTGCAAGCCCACCGCGAAGGTTAACCACCTTGGTGAAGCCCTGCGCCTTAAGCACCCGCGCGGCGGCGGAGGACCGCATTCCGCTCTCGCAGCAGGCGATGACCACCTTCTCGCGATACTTCTTCAGGGTTTCGGCGCTAGCCGCAATGTCTTCCTGGGGAACGTGACGGGCGTCGATCACGTGACCCGAATCGAATTCCGCCTTTGACCGCACGTCGAGCAGCAGCGCGCCCTGGTTCAGCAGGCGCACCGCGTCCTGCGGACCCACGGCCTGGCCGGCATTTCGCACAAGGCTGAGCTCATAGACCATCACTGCCACGGCGAGCGCAGCAGTACCGCCGATGAGCAGCGGGTGGTGGGTGACGTATTCGAGGAGTTTGTCCATGGGCCGGGCAGGTAAAAAGGGTCGCGGATTATAACAGCCCCGCTAGACTTGCCGGCCTGACCCCGCCTGGAAGCCCCATCGAGGAATGTTCGGCCAGCCCCTCCCGACGCCTGTATGCCGCCGCCGCCGGCCCTGGTCTCCGAGCCGGGTGGCTGCGCTGCTGCTTGCTGCCAGCCTGGGTTTCGCTTCGCCGCCAGTCGTCTTGGCCGCAAAAACCCCTACTCCGGCACAGAAGGAAGCCGAGCTCAAGCGGGTCAATGCGCGGATCGAGAAGGTGCGCAAGGGTGTCAGTGCGGACATCGAAAAGCGGGACAAGCTCAGCGCCCAGTTGCGCGATTCGGAACTGGCGGTACAGAAGGCGAGACGGGCCCTCGACGACGTTCGCGCCCAGCGCCTGGAGGTTGAGGCGAGGCTGAGGGAGCTACAGAAGGAAGAGGCGGACCTCGAGCAGGATCTCGTTGCCGAGCGCGTCGTGCTGGCGGGCGAACTGCGCGCCGCCTACGTCAATGGCCGCGAGGAGGAACTGAAGCTCCTGTTGAACCAGGAGGATCCCGCGACCTTCGGCCGGATGCTGAAGTACTACGGCTACTTCGGTCGCGCTCGCGCGGAGAGGATTGCGGGCATCCGGGACAAGCTCGAGCACCTCGCGCTGGTAAGGGACAAGATCGCCGCCGAGCATGACCGGCTGGCGGCGCTCGAGAAGGACCAGGAACAGCAGGTAGGGGCGCTGCGCTCCGCGCAGGAGGGCAGGACCCGGACCGTTGCAGCGATCGACCGCGAGATCAAGTCGCAGAGCAGCCAGTTGACGCGGCTCCAGTCGCAGGCGCAGTCGCTCGAAAAGCTGATCGCGGACCTGCGCAAGGCCCTTGAGAACGTCCCGGTCGCAAAGCAGGCTCCTTTCGAGCCGCTGCGCGGAAAGCTGGCCTGGCCGGTGCAGCAGGGACATGTGCTTGCGCGCTTCGGCCAGCCTCGCGCCGGGGGCTCGATGCGCTGGCAGGGGATGCTGATCGGCACCGAGCGGGGTGCTCGTGTGCGCGCGCCATTCGCCGGCCAGGTCGTGTACGCCGATTGGCTGCCGGGCATGGGGCTGATGGTCGTCCTCAACCACGGCGGTGGATACCTCAGCCTGTACGGCCACAACGAAGAAGTATTCCGGAAAGTGGGAGATTCGGTCGCTGCAGGCGACGTGATCGGGGCGGTGGGGGACACCGGTGGTCGGGAGGAGCCCGCTCTTTATTTCGAGGTGAGACGCGGGCGCCAGCCCATGGATCCCGAGATATGGCTCAAGAAGCGCTGAGTCGATGAGACGCCAGGCCCTCGCCCGGCAAGGCGCCGGGGACGAATGTGAACCAGGCCACCTTGCCGGCACAGCCGCGCGGCCTGCCGCGTGATCGCCGCATCGGCCGACGCTACACTGCCGCCTCGTACCACTACCGCACTGCCCCCCCGACCCACTTGACCCGACTCATTCACACCCTGCTCGCCGTGCTTGTCGGTGCCGCCTTCGGTGCCGCCCTCGCTGCCGGCTACATGCACGTTCGCGACCTCGATGCGGAGCGCCACGCCCACGTGCCCTCCGAGCCGGTGGTCGCGCGCTCCGAGCACCCGTTGCTGGACGAGGTCGCCGAGCACGTGCGCCGCGAATACGTGGATCCCGTGAGCCGCGGGCAACTCGAGCAGGCAGCCGTCGAGGGCATGGTCGCGAGCCTCGACCCGCATTCGGAATTCCTGGACGCGGCGGCCTATGACGAGATGCGCGTAAGCACGGCCGGGACTTACACCGGTGTCGGCATCGAGGTGAGCGAGCAGGAAGGAGGCCGGATCGTAGTCCTGGCACCGATCGAGGGCTCGCCCGCGGAACGCGCCGGGGTCCGCACGGGTGATACGTTGCTGGAAGTGGACGGGCGCCCGGTCGCGCCCGGGAGCCTCGACGAGACCATCGCGCGCATGCGCGGGCTTGCAGGTTCCCGCGTGGGCATCGTGATCGATCGCGCGGGCGAGCCGGAGCCTCTGCGCTTCGACCTCGAGCGCTCCGAAGTCCACCTGCAGACGGTTCGTGCGGAGCGGTTGCCGGGAGGCTACGGCTACGTGCGCGTCAGCCATTTCAGCGACTCGACGCCAGGCGACTTCGACGGCGCAATCCTGACATTGCAGGCAGCGGCCGGCGCGGTACCGCTGCGCGGACTGGTGCTGGACCTGCGCGATAATCCGGGCGGCGTGCTTGAGTCTGCGGTGAGCGTCGCGGACAGCTTTCTCGAGGGCGGCATGATCGTGCGCGCCGACGGCCGCACGCCGGACGCGAGCTTCGAGATGGATGCGACACCGGGAGACCTGCTGCACGGGGCTCCGGTCGTGGTGCTGGTGGACTCGGGCTCTGCTTCGGGCGCCGAAATCGTGGCAGGCGCGCTGCGTGACCACGGCCGCGCGACGCTGATGGGCGAGCGCACGTACGGCAAGGGATCCGTGCAGACCGTGATGCCGCTGCGCGACGGCGAGGCGCTGAAGCTCACCACGTCGCGCTACTTCACGCCCTCCGGGCGCTCGATCCAGGAGCGCGGGCTCGAGCCCGACGTGCGCATCGCCGCGAAGACTGGCGAGGCAAAACACACCTACGGGCGTGACGCTGCCACCGACCCCGAGGTGCGTTCGGCGCTGCAGTACCTTCGGGACCGCAGCCTCGACACGCACGTCGCGCTGGCGACCAAGCACTGACCGTTGCTAGATCAGCGCCCGCGCCGCGCCCAACAACGCGCCGACCAGCATCACCAGCACCGGCATCATGCTCATGCCGAAACCCATGCTGCGCCGGCCCGGGTTGGCGACGTAGCTGCGAAAGTACACGATGCGCCCGACGAGGTAGATGGCACCGAGTCCCGCGCCCCACTGCGGGCTCACGTACAGCGCAAACAGCCAGATCGCAGGTATGAACACGACCAGCAACTCCATCGTGTTGTAGTGCACGCGGAAATGGCGCTCGAAAACCTCGTGGCCGCTGGTGGCCGGAGCCTTGACTCCGTACGTCACCCGCGCACGACCGACCAGCATGCCGAAAGCGACGAACTCCAGCAGCGCGAGCAGGACGACGATTGCGACCAGATGCATGATTGATCCCCCGGGTGGTGCTTGATTGGTCTGCCGGGTAGATTCCATTACCATGCGTGTCTCGTCAATGAACCGCGGTCGCCTGGCGGCGAGGGGGCTCACATGGTTGGATTCCTGTTGCGCGCCGCGATCACGGCACTCGGCCTGTGGGTCGCAAGCGAGATCTTCGACGGCCTGCATTTCGCGTCATCAACGAAGTTGCTCGTCGCTGCCGTGCTGCTCGGCGTCGTAAATGCCTTCGTCCGCCCGCTGGCGTTCATCCTGACTCTGCCGCTGACGGTGCTGAGCCTCGGATTGTTCCTGCTGGTGCTCAATGCGGCGATGGTTGGACTCGTTGCGTGGATGGTCCCGGGCTTCGAGATTGCCGGATTCTGGACCGCGGTCGGTGCTGCGCTGATCGTGAGCCTCGTCTCGTGGGCCGCGTCGAGCGCCATCGGGTCGAACGGCAAGCTCGAGGTATTCACCGTCAGGAAATAGCGCTGCGGGCCCGATTCCCGGCTGTGTGCCGGCACCGCCGGGTACGCCTGGCAAGGAGCACTCATGACGATCTCGCGAAAGGCCCTCTGCGTGTTCTACGCGCTGATCGCCCTGGCTGCTCTCGTGGGCACCTGGGGCAACAACATCGCGTATCTCGACATGGGGCTGGCGGCAGCGAACCTGCATTTCTGGCAGCAGACGCTCGTCAATCCGGCCAGCCGCTCGATTACGGTGGACATCCTGCTGCTCGGGCTTGCCGCCATCACGTGGATGTTTCTCGAGGCCCGCCGCCTGTCGATGCGCGGCGTCTGGATCTACGTGCTTGCCAGCATCCTCATCGCCATCAGCGCCGCGTTTCCGGCATTCCTGATCCACCGCGAACTGGCGCTGGCGGCGCGCGAGGGAACTGACGGTGCCGGAACGCTGTCCGCCGCGGAACTGCTTGCGCTGGTCGTCCTTGGCGGCGCGATGCTTGCATACACGTTCATCTCACTGACCAGGTAGGAGACTGACAACATGAAGGCCGCCACGCGTGCTCCCTGGCATCTCTGGGTCGTCGGTATTGCAGCCCTGCTGTGGAACGCCGTCGGCGCGCTGGACTACGTGATGACGCAGACAAGGAACGTGCAGTACATGGCCGGATTCACTCCGGAGCAACTGGCGTTCTTCTACGGCCTTCCGGCCTGGACGGTGGCTGCATGGGCGATCGGCGTATGGGGTGCCGTGCTTGGTTCGCTGCTGCTGCTGTTCAGGAAGAGCCTTGCCGTGTGGTTCCTGCTGGCGTCGCTGATCGGTGTAGCGCTCACCACGCTGCAGAACTACGTGCTGTCCAACGGCCTGGAAGTGATGGGTGGGCCCGGCTCGGTGGTGTTCACGGTCGTGATATTCCTGGTCGCAATCGGGCTGTACGTCTATGCGCGTGCGATGCGCACGCGTGGCGTACTCGTCTAGACGGGATTCGACACGATCCAGTCGTCCAGCGATGTGCCGACCCGGCCGCCCGGCGTCTGTTGGCGGATTGACTGAGCGTGCGGCTCGCGTCCAGCTTTGTCACAGGCAACCGGCTTCCTAAACTACGGATGCGCCGGGACCGAACCGAAGCGTATCAAGCTGGAAAGAGCAGCAAACCGCACCCGACTTGGCCGGGCTTCGCGGTGAACGGAGCAATCTGATGAAAAAGGCGGGCAAGGTCAAGAAGGCAGGCATGGGCCACGGCAAGGCAGCCGGCAAAGCTCAGGCAGCCGCTGCACAGCGACCCGAGTTCACCTCCCGCGAGCAGCGCCTGTCTGCAGGAAAGGCGTTGCGAGACAAGGTTTCGCACGAGCAGCAGGCCGTCTGGAAGCAGCCCGCCAGGTCGCGCGATCCGGTCAGGATCCTGCAGGCATCCAATCGGGGTCGGCTGCCCGAACTGGTTCCGATCCGGTACGGGCGCATGCTGCGCAGCCCCTTCACCTTCCTGCGCGGTTCGGCGGGACTGATGGCCCACGACCTGGCCGACACCACGAGCACCGGGCTCCGGGTTCAGGCCTGCGGCGACTGTCACCTGATGAATTTCGGGCTGTTCGCAACCCCTGAGCGCAACCTGATCTTCGACATCAACGATTTCGATGAAACGTTGCCGGCGCCATGGGAGTGGGATCTCAAGCGCCTGGCCGCCAGCTTTGCCGTAGCCGCCCGGGACCGTGGCCACTCGGACAGTCAGGCCCGCGACGCCGCAGTCGAGTGCGCGCGCGCCTACCGGGAACACATGCGCGACTATTCGAAGATGAGCCCGCTGGAGGTCTGGTACGACCGCCTGGATGAGAAGGCCCTGATCGAGATGGCACCCGACGCCGAGGCGCGGGAACGCCGCAAGGAGTTGACGGCGCAGGCGCGCGGGCGCGTCGCGGATTACCTGCTGCCGAAGATCACCGGCGAGGTCGGCGGACGCCGGCGCCTGCTGGACCAGCCACCGGTCTTATTCCACGTCGGCGAGGAGGACTATCTCGGGTCGGCTCGCGAGGCCCTCGAGGACTATCGCCTGTCGCTGCCGGATTCCGTGCGAGTGCTGATGGATCGGTACCGCCTGGAAGACATCGCCATCAAGGTCGTCGGCATCGGAAGCGTCGGTACGCGGTGCCTGGTCGGGCTGTTCTTCTCCGCGGAAAATCACACGCTGCTGCTGCAGTTCAAGGAAGCCCGGCCCTCGGTGCTCGCGCAATACGCGGGCGAGAGCGCCTATAAGAACCAGGGGCAGCGCGTGGTCATGGGGCAGCGTCTGATGCAGTCATCCAGCGACATCTTCCTTGGATGGACTGAGGGCAAGCGCGGCTTTCATTTCTTCGGACGCCAGTTGCGCGACATGAAATTCTCCTTCCCGGTGGAAGGGTTCGCGCCAAAGGCAATGAATCGTTACGCGGATGTGTGCGGCTGGACACTCGCACGAGCCCATGCCAAGTCCGGCGACACGGCCATGATCAGCGGGTACCTGGGCAAGACGGATTCGTTCGACAAAGCCATCGGCAAGTTCGCACTGGCTTATGCGGACCAGAACGCGCGCGACTATTCGGCAATGGTGGCGGCCGTGAAGGCGGGCCGCATCGAGGCGCTGGTGGAAGAGGACCTGTGAGCCAGGGTACGGCGACACGAGGGGGGCAGCGCGCGGGCGCGAATGTCGGGGAGGCCCAGGTTCGCGGATGGCGCGCGGCGTTTCCGCCGGCGCAGTGGTTGCCGACATATCGCGCGCAGTGGTTGCGCAACGATGCGATCGCAGGCATCACGCTTGCCGCCTACGGTATCCCGGTATCGCTCGCCTACGCCTCGCTCGCCGGCCTGCCGCCGCAATACGGCATCTACTGTTACCTGGTCGGCGGGCTTTTCTACGCGCTGTTCGGCTCTTCGCGCCAGCTTGCGATCGGTCCCACCTCCGCGATCTCGATGCTTGTCGGCGTCACGGTGGCGGGAATGGCACAGGGCGATCCCGGGCGCTGGGCCGACATTGCGGCGCTCACCGCGCTGGTCATCGCCGCGATGTGCGTCGTGGCGTGGCTGCTGCGACTGAGTCACCTCGTCAATTTCATCAGCGAGACCATCCTGCTCGGCTTCAAGGCTGGTGCGGCGCTGACGATCGGCTTGACCCAGTTGCCCAAGCTGTTCGGCGTAAAGGGCGGAGGCGAAGCCTTCTTCGAGCGCCTGGTCATCCTGTGGGGCCAGCTTCCCGACACCAATCTCGCGGTGCTGGCCTTCGGCATCACCGCGCTGGTCGTGCTGCTGCTCGGCGAAAAGTTCCTGCCGGGCCGTCCGGTCGCACTGATCGTGGTCGCAGTCTCCATCATCGTGCTGTCGGTGACGCCGCTCGGCAGCCTCGGCTTCAAGGTCGTCGGCGAGCTGCCGAAGGGATTGCCCGCTTTCCACCTGCCGGGACTGCGGGTGCGCGATGTGGAGGGGGTGATCCCGTTGGCATTCGCATGCACGCTGCTGGCATACGTCGAGAGCGTGTCCGCTGCGCGTGCGCTGGCGCAGGCGCACCGCTACGAGATCGACGCGCGCCAGGAACTGCTGGGGCTGGGCGCGGCGAACCTGGCCGCGGCGTTCTTCCAGGCCTACCCTGTGGCCGGCGGCCTGTCACAGTCCTCGGTCAACGACAAGGCCGGCGCGAAGACGCCTCTCGCGCTGGTTTTCGCCTCCGTCGCAATCGGGCTCTGCCTGATGTACCTGACGGGGATGCTCAGCAACCTGCCAAACGTGGTACTGGCGGCGATCGTGCTGGTCGCGGTCAAGGGATTGATCAACATCCGGGAGTTACGGCACGTCTGGCGGGTGAGCCGCTACGAATTCGTTGTTTCCATGGTCGCTTTCGGCGCCGTGCTGTTCCTCGGCATCCTCAACGGCGTGATCGTGGCGGTCCTGGTGTCGCTGCTGCTGCTGATACGCCGCACCGCTCACCCGCACGTAGCCTTCCTGGGGCACACGCCCGGCACAGCGATCTATTCCGACCTCGAGCGATCGCCAGAAAGTACTCCTGTACCCGGCGTACTGCTGTTTCGCGTCGAGGCATCGCTGCTCTACTTCAACGTCGAGCATGTGCGGGACGCCGTCTGGCAGAAGATACGTTCAAGCACCGGACCCTTGAGGCTGGTGGTCTGCGACCTTTCTTCGACGCCCGTAATAGACCTGGCGGGCGCCGGAATGCTGGCGAAATTGAATCAGGAACTCGACGCGGCGGGGATTCGCTTGAGGGTTACCGGAGCGCTTGCGGCGGTGCGCGAAATCCTGCGTGCCGAGGGCATGGAGGAGCGCATCGGCCCAGTCGGCCGCGAGAGGTCGATGACCGATCTCATCGACAGTTTCCGGGGAGAAATGCAGGCGGCGGAGCGACCGACCTGAACGTATCGGCCGGGTGGAGACCAGGCGCCGACAGGTCATTTCCCCAGCGTCACCAGCGCTACTCCGAGCAGCACGACCAGCATGCCGGCGAGCTGCGTGGGCTCGAGGGCTTCTCCCAGAACGGCCCAGCCGAGCACGGCAGCGATCGCGGGATTCACATAGGCGAAGGTGCCGACACGGTCCGCCGGCGAATGCCTGAGGAGCCATGTGTACGCGGTGTAGGCCAGCGCCGAGCCGAACACTGCAAGGTAGGCCATCGCCGCGAGTCCGCCGGCTTGCCATCGCCACTCGGGCAACTCGCCGGCCGCGGCGCCAGCGAGCAGCAACCAGGTCCCGCCGAGCAGCATCATCACTGCGTTGAAGGCGACCGGGCCGACCGGCAGCGCTGCATTCCGGTACAGCACCGTACCGATGGCCCAGGAAAGACTGCCGACCAGCACCAGCGATTGCCAGCCGAAGTGTCCCGACGGCGTCGCGCTGCGCGGCCAGACCAGCAGCGCGACGCCGACCAGGCCGACCAGCAGGCCGAGGTTGCCGCGCAGCGTCAGCTTGTGGCCCTTGGGGCCCAGCGCCCCGAGCCAGGCGATCCACAGCGCCGAGCCGGCCGAGAGTAGTGCCCCCTCGTTCGATGGCAGGTGCTTCAGGGCGATCGTAGTCACGCCGCTGCTGCATGCAATCATCAGGATCGAAAACGCAACGATGTAGCGCCACTCGAGTCCGGTGCGCGGGAAGCGCTCGCGCAGCAGCGCGGCGACCGTCCCGAGCAGCGCTCCGGCGAACAGGAAGCGGCCTCCCGCGAACAGCATCGGCGGCAGCGCCCGGACGCCGAGACGGACCACGAGGAATGTGGAACCCCAGACTAGGTAGATCGTCGCGTAGGCAGCGAGGATCCTGATCCTCAGGTCCGGGCGGCCATCCTCGCTGGCGTTCAAGCGCGGCGGATGCCCGTCCGGTACAGCCACCACGCAAGCCAGCCGACTACCGCGAGGCCCAGCCAGCCGCCGAACTGCAGGGCGGCCGGCAGCGCGAGCACGTCGGCGCGCCCGGACACCACGATCGGGATGGCGATGAAGATGCCCATCAGCGCCTCGCCGGTGATCAGCCCGGCCGCGAACAGCATGCCGTTGCGGCCGGCGCGTTCGGCCGCCTCGGGTCCGCCCAGCTTCCGTTCGACGAGGTGCGCGATCAGGCCGCCGATGAAGATCGGCGTGGACAGGTCCAGCGGCAGGTAGATCCCAACCGCGACCGCGAGCACCGGCGCACGGAACTTCGCGCCGCGCTTCTCGAGCCACAGGTCCCAGGCGATCACGGCGGCGCCGATGAGTCCGCCGATCTGGATCATGCCCCAGGGCAGGTGGCCGCCGAACATGCCCTTGGCGACCGAGGCCATCAGCGTTGCCTGCGGCGCGATCAGCGGGTTGGGGTGCTCGGCCGACGGCACGCCGATGCCGTAGGCCTTGAGCAGCAGGTTCAGCACAGGAGCCATCACCAGCGCGCTCGATGCCGCGCCGATCGCCAGCATCACCTGCTGCTTCCACGGCGTCGCGCCCACGATGTGGCCGCACTTGAGGTCCTGCAGGTTGTCGCCTCCGATGCACGCTGCGCAGCAGACCACCGCGCCGATCATGATCGCGGCCACAGGCCCGAGCGGCGCGCCACGACCCATCAGCATCATGAGCACCAGCGAGGCGAACAGGATCGTGCAGATCGTGATGCCGGACACCGGGTTGTTCGACGAGCCGACCAGGCCCGCCATGTACGCCGAGACCGAGCAGAACAGGAAGCCCGCGACGATCATGATGATCGTCATGGGCAGGCTTACCGTCACGTCGTGCACGATGTTCTGGTAGAGCCAGAAGAGCGGAAGGGTAAAGAGCAGCGTGCCGACCAGGATGGCCTTCATCGGCAGGTCCTGCTCGGTATGCGCGACCACCGTGCCGGCGCTTGCGCGCGCCGCGGCCAGGCCGCTCTTGATACCCGAGAGCAGCGATTCGCGGATGGAGACCAGCGCCCACACTCCGCCGACCAGCATCGCACCGACGCCGAGGTAGCGGATCTGTGCCGACCAGATCGCGCCGGCTGCGTCTTCGGCGCTGGCGCCCACCAGGCTCGCGGCGAGATCCGGGTTGCCGTCCAGGAAGAATGCGCTGTAGATCGGGATCGCGACGTTCCACGAGACCATGCCGCCGATCAGCACCAGCACGCCTATGTTGAGGCCGACGATGTAGCCGACGCCCAGCAGCGCCGGCGAAAGATTGGTGCCGAAATACGCGATGACTTTGCCTGCCCACGCGCCGGCCGCCGCAGTGTCCGGGAAGAGCCTGAGCCCGCTCGCGGCAGCCAGCTTCGCAAACCCGCCGCCCAGCGCAGAAAGGCCCAGGATCCTGACACCCTGCGCCGGATTTTCGCCGGTCTTCAGTACCTCGGCCGCGGCCTTGCCTTCCGGGAAGGCGAGGCCCTGGTCCACGATCAGTGCGCGGCGCAGCGGCACCGAGAAGAACACGCCGAGGATGCCGCCGAGCCCCGCGATCGCCAGCACCCACATGTACTGGAAATCGGCCCAGTACCCGAGGATCACCAGCGCCGGGATGGTGAAGATCACCCCCGACGCGATCGACGAGCCCGCCGACGCCCCGGTCTGCACGATGTTGTTCTCGAGGATCCCGCCGCCGCCGAGCAGCCGCAGCACGGCCATCGAGACGACCGCCGCCGGGATCGCAGAGGCGATCGTCATGCCGGCGAACAGCCCCAGGTAGGTGTTGGCAGCGGCGAGGACCATTGCCAGCACGATGGAAAGCGTGATGGCGCGGAACGTCAGCTGCGGTGCAACGGCGGTCTGGTTCATCGTGTCCCCCTGATGACCCGGTCAGTGCGTTGGCTGCCGCACCGCCGGGCCTTGTTGTGCCTGGCCGCGCGTGCGCGTGGCGTCAGGCGTGCTTGACGGTCTCCGCGCCGTGCATCCAGCGCACCAGCGTGCCGGAGAGCGTCCACAGCACCACGGCGAACACGAACAACGTTACGGCAAGGCCGCCGAAGATCGAGAGCTCGCCCAGGCGCTCGGCGTACGAGCCGATGATGCCCGCGAGCCAGTTCGCGACGAAGTTGATCATGAACCACACGCCCATCATCAGCGACGCGAGCCGGAGCGGCGCGAGCTTGGTCACCATCGACAGGCCGACCGGGGAGATGCAGAGCTCGCCCGTCGTGTGGAAGAAGTACGCGATCACCAGCCACGACATCGAGGCCTTGCCGCCGCCCGCCGACTCGAGCGCGGCCGCGACCATTGCAAGGAAGCCGATGCCCGTGAGCACCAGGCCCAGCACCATCTTGCGCGGCGTGGCCGGATTCCTGCCTACGGCACCGAGCTTGCCCCAAACGGCTGAGAATACGGGGGCGAGCAGCACGATGAACAGCGGGTTCAGCGACTGGAACCAGCCTGCGGGCACTTCGAAGGCGCCGACCATGCGATTGGTCTTGTCGGCGGCATAGATGTTCATAAGCCCGCCAGCTTGCTCGAACGCGGCCCAGAACAGCACCACGAACACGAACAGCATGAAGATCACGCGCAGGCGATCGACCTCGTCGGGCGTGAGCGGCGCGTGCTTGCCGCCCGACTGCGCCAGCGAGCGCTGCGCCGCCGGAACCTTGCCGATGTCGGCGAGGTAGCGGTTCGAGAGCGCGAGCTGGATGATCACCGAGACGATCATGCCGATGCCCGCGGCGAAGTAGCCGGCCCGCCAGCCGTAGGTCGGGTCCTCACCGAGCGTCGAGCACACCAGCGGCGCGAGGAAGGCGCCGGCATTGATTCCCATGTAGAAAATCGTGAATGCGCCGTCGCGGCGCGCATCACCTTCTTCGTACAGGTCGCCCACCATGGTCGAGATGTTGGGCTTGAAGAAGCCATTGCCCAGCACCAGGATGACGAGTCCCACGTAGAAGAGGCTGAGGTTGCCGGGGATTGCCGCGGCGAGCGTGAATTGACCGATGGCCATCAGCAGGCCGCCAATGATCACGGACTTGCGCTGACCGAGATAATTGTCGGCCAGCCAGCCGCCGATCAGCGGCGTGAAGTAAACGAAGCCCGTGAACAAGCCGTAGAGTTTCAGCGCCTCGGACTGCGACCAGCCGAAGCCGGGGTTGGCGACCTCGACTCCAGCGATCAGCGACAGCACCAGCAGCGCGCGCATGCCGTAGTAGCTGAACCGCTCCCACATTTCGGTGGCGAACAGCAGGTAGAGCCCCTTCGGGTGGCCGAGCCAGGTCTCACGCGCTACCGCGGGCAGGGTCGAGTTGGACATGGGTTTTTACTTCTATTTCAAGTTATTGCGCCACGACGCGCGAGGCCGGCAGTCTCCGCGAAATTGCGGTGCAAGAGCAAGAGCAAGGGCAAGTGCCCGAGGAAGCTGCCGGTCGTGTTATTCAACAGGCCGCGACGCTTCGTGCTGCGCCTTGTCCATCTCGCGCTGCCGCACAAGGTACTGGGCGAGCAGGATGCCGATCTCGAAAAGCGCGTACATCGGCACGGCCATGAAGGTTTGCGAGACCGCGTCCGGCGGGGTGAGGATCGCCGCGATGATGAAGATGCCGAGAATCACGTAGCCGCGCTGCTTCTTCAGCGATTCGATCTTTACCATGCCGGTCGCAACCAGCAGCACGACGGCCACCGGCATCTCGAATGCGATGCCGAAGGCAAAGAACAGCAGCACCACGAAGTCGAGATAGCTCGTTATGTCCGTCATCATCAGCACGCCGGTGGGAGCGGCTGACGTGAGGAAGGCGAACATCAACGGAAAGACGACGAAGTAGGCAAACGCGACGCCGACGTAGAACAGCACGACGCTGGTCAGGAAAAGCGGCAGCGCGAACCGCCGTTCGTGACGATACAGGCCCGGAGCGACGAACCCCCATACCTGGAAGAGGATGTAGGGCATCGCCACGAACACCGCCGCGATGATGGCGAGCTTGAACGGCGCCATGAATGGAGCGACGACACTCGTCGCAATCAGCGACGTTCCTTCGGGCAGCTTCTCGATCAGCGGCTGGGCGATCAACGTGAAAAGTTCATTCGCGAAGAAGGCGAGTGGCACGAAGGCGATGCACACGGCAACGGTTGCGCGCAGCAGGCGGATACGCAACTCGAGCAGATGCGAGATCAGCGTAGCTTCGGCCAGCGCTTCCTTCTCAGGTGGGCTTTGATTCATCTTGTCCGTCTGCTGCTGCCACGGCGGCTGGCTTCGGCTCCGGCGCGGACTCCGGCGCGGGATCCTGCGTGGGCTGGATTTCCGGCGCTACGTGATCATGGGCGGCGGGATTCGCCGCGGCCGTCGCTGCAGTCGCGGTCGTTTCAGCAGGCGAGGTTGCCGAGGCATTCCCGGCAGTTCCGGTCGCAACTGGCGCCGGCGTGTGAATCGTCGGGGCGGCTCGCGACGGCTCCTTCAGCGGGTCGTATTGCACTTCCTGCTCGAGTTGCGTGCGCAACTGCCGGGCCATGGCGCGCGCGCGCCCTGCCCAGCGCCCGAGGTCCGAGGCGAGCTTGGGCAGTCGCTCGGGACCGAGCACCAGTAGCGCAATCCCGCAGATCAGCAGGATTTCGGTGAACCCGACTTCGAACATCTCGTCAGGCGTTCGGCTTGCTGTCCGACTTCGCGGCGCTGGCGCGCTCGTTGAAGCCCGCGTCCTTGCCAGACTCGTCGCTCAACTGCCTGGTCTGCTCGTCGTCGCCATCATTCACGGACTTCTTGAAGTTGCGTACCGCCGCGCCGAGGTCGGAGCCGACGTTTCGCAGCTTCTTCGCACCGAACAGCACGAGTGCGATCAGGAGGATGATGATCAATTCGCGAAAGCCGATTCCCATTGCAGGTCTCCGGAGCCGATATGGCGGACGGCAATGATACGCGAATCGGGATCAGGCCCCGTCAACCTGGCCGGCGGTCCTGAGCCAGAACGTGACCGGGCCGTCGTTCGTCAGGCTGACCTGCATGTTCGCGCCGAACTGCCCCGTTGCCACGCGGTCGCCCAGTGTCGCGCGCGCGCGGCCAACCACGCGGTCGAAGAGTGATCGCCCGAGGTCCGGGGCAGCCGCAGCGGTGAAACTCGGTCGCATGCCCTTTGCGGTGTCGGCCGCCAGCGTGAATTGGGGAACCAGCAACAGGCCGCCCCCGGTGTCGAGGAGGCTAAGGTTCATCCGGCCTGCCGAGTCCTCGAAGACCCTGTAGCCCAGCAACCGTTCGACCATGCGGTCCGCCTGTGTCCAAGTGTCCGCCCGCTCCACGGCCAGCAACACCAGCAGGCCGGCGCCGATCTGGCCGACTACCGCCCCGTTGACCTCGACCCGGCCGGCAGTCACTCGTTGCAGCAAGGCGATCATTGATGATCGTTATGATTAATAATGACCCACTTCATAAAATAAAATGGCATAAATGAACTGTATAAATACACAAAGTTGTAAATGAAACTATCAAAACGAGGTACTAACCCATCAAGCACCTAATTGGCGCATTTATTCGATAACGCTCACCGGAAACGCGCAGATATCTTTTAAAGTGGGATGCTAACGTGAAGGATTTATAAAATCTGACAAGTCATCCGCTGTATGTACTCAAAAAAGCGAACATATCAGCTATTGGTGGGAGGATGTTATCAGTTTGACGAGAGCTCCCTGGCGTGGCCCATGGAGCTCTGTGCCTCGGCGTCTTTGCCGCGAGCGCGTTGCGAATCCGCAATCAACCTCCACGCCTGGCTCTGCGTCTGGTCATCGCCCACCGACATGGCCAGCGCCTTGCGGCCCATACCCTCTGCCTGCGCGAAATTGTTCTGGTCCATCCTGAGCCGGCCCATCTCGATCCACAGCAGTGGGTTGTTGGGCTCGATGCGCAGCGCGCGTTCCAGCGTCACCGTCGCGCCGGGAAGGTCGCCCTTCTTCCGCAACGCCTGCGCCTGGTCGACTAGCGCGCTGCTAGCGGGTCCCAGGGTCGCTGGTGGTTTCCTGGGGCGCTCGTGCGGAAGTGGCGTTGGCGCAGGCGCCTCTATGACCGTTTCGTTGCCGGGGCCCGGTGCGGCAATGACCGGCGGTGTACCCAGGACCGGGCCGGACCCGGCATGCGCATCCCCGCCGCCCCGGGTCGTCGGCGCGGCCGGCTCGGTCTTGAACGGGTTCAGCGCACAGCCTGATACGGCGAACGCAAGGCAGAAGGAGATGGCTAGGGTTCGAAGCATGGCCGTCGATTGTCCGGCCCGCGACCGCGACAGATCAAGGCGCGATTTGGTCGCTGGTATCAGGCTCGGTCGTCGTGCTGGAAAATGGCGCGTCGGCCACGCCCGGTGGACACCCCTGGTCCGCCGGCAGGACCGTGCCATAGCGGAACGGCAGCTTGACCGCTGCCCCGTCGCAGGACGGCGACGTTTCCAGCCCCGAGTAGTAGTCGATCCAGCGGTCCTCCAGCCCCTCCGGCATCAATGGATCGAACGACGAGGTCATGATCGTCGACATGAACTTCGACCAGGCTGCAAGCGCGCCCGTCGTACCCGTGAGCCCCGTCTCCGAGTTGTCGTCGTGGCCCATCCACACCACCGCCAGGTGTGCCCCGGAGAAACCGGCAAACCAGCTGTCGCGGTAGTCGTTCGACGTGCCGGTCTTCCCCGCTACCACGAGCCCGGCGGGAAGGGTTCTGCTGGCCGATCGACCAGTGCCGCGTTCCATCACCTCAACGAGCATCCGGTCGAGCGTGTACACGGTGCCCGGCGCCGCGGCCTCCGCGATCTCGAGCTGCGGTGCCTTCAGCTGCTTGCCGGATTCCGAAAGTACCGCCCGGACTGCACGCAGCCGCGACCGGAAGCCGCCGTTGGCGAGCGTGTTGTACATCTGTGCGACGTCGTAAGGGCTCAGGTTGGTCGCGCCGAGCAGCATCGACGGGAAGGCCGCCGGCTCTTCGTCGAGCCCGAGCTGGACGAAACTTCGTGCGACCCGCGGCAGGCCGACCTCGAGGCCGAGGTTTACCGTCGGCAGGTTGAGCGACTGGGTCAACGCGCGCACCGCAGGCATGTCGCCGCGGACCTGCCTGTCGAAGTTCGCGGGCTTCCACGTCTGGCCATTGGGCAGCTTTACCGTGACCGGCTCGTCGTGAACGATCGAGGCCGGCGTGTACTTGCCGGTCTCCAGCGCCGAGAGGTAAACGAGTGGTTTCGCCAGCGAGCCGATCGGCCGGCGGGCATCGAGCGCGCGATTGAATCCGTCGAACGACGCGCGCCGGCCTCCAACGATCGCAACTACCTCGCCGGTCTGCGGCGTCGTGACGACCATGACGCCCTCGAGGTCGTGCGACACCTTGCGTGGTGCGGCGTCCTGGCGAACGAGCTCGGACGCCAGCGCGGCCTCGGCCTTCTCCTGCAGCAACGGCTCGAGCGTGGTGAAAACCACGAGCCCCGACTCCGTGAGGTCCTCCTCCTTGTAGTCCGCGCGCAGTTGGCGCCGCACCAGGTCGAGGAAGGCCGGGAAGAATACCGCACTCTTCTGCCCGGGCTTTGCGACGCCGAGCGGGCGCGTCGCCGCGCGCGCGGCGTCGGCCTCGCTCACGACACCGCGCTCGCCGAGCACCCGCAACACGAGATTGCGTCGCGCAAGGGCCCGGTCCGGGTGGCGCCGCGGGTCGTAGTACGAAGGCCCGCGCACGATCGCAACCATCATCGCAATCTCGGGAAGGTCGAGTTCCGCCAGAGGTTTGCCGAAATAGAACTGGCTCGCGAGGCCGAAACCGTGAATCGCGCGCTGGCCGTCCTGGCCCAGGTAAATCTCGTTGATGTAGGCGTTCATGATGTCCGCCTTCTCGAATCGCGCCTCGAGAATGACAGCCATCACCGCTTCCTCCAGCTTGCGGCCGAGCGTGCGGCGGCTGTCGAGGAAGTAGCTTTTCACCAGCTGCTGGGTAAGCGTGCTGCCACCCTGCTCGACCTGGCCCGCGCGCACGTTGACGAACGCTGCACGCAGGATGGCCAGTGGATTGACGCCGTGGTGCGTGTCGAACTTGCGGTCCTCGACCGCCTTCAGCGCCTCGGGGAGCAGCTTCGGTACCTCGGCCGGCGAAACGACGATCCGGTCCTCGCCGTGCGTCGGGAAGATGCTGCCGATCAGCAGCGGATCGAGCCGGATCACCGCCACATCGGCATGCTTGGCGTCCCGCAGGGAGACGATCGAGTCGTCGGCGAAACCGATGTCGAGCAGGCGCGCCGACTGCATCTCGTCGGAGAAGCGGAAGGCCCGCAGGTACAGGCTGATCCTGTCGCCGCGCCGCGAGTAGGTGCCTGGCCGGTCAGCGCGCGCGAGCGCGAGGTAACCGAGCCGGTCGAGCTCCACGGCGGCCCGCTTCACCGATAGCTGCTGCCCGACGTACAGCTCGATAGGTTGCGCGTAGACACGCGCCGGAAGCGTCCACCGGCGCCCCTCGAACTGCCGTGTAACGCGGTGGTCGAGCACCGCCACCACCCCGATTGCGAGCACGAGCAGCAGCAGCCCCAGCAGCACGAAGCCACGCTGCACCTTTCTCCGAATCTTCGCGCTGAACTTTTGCTTGGCCATTACTTGCGCCAGAACGACGGGGTGAACAGCACCAGCACGCTGAATATCTCCAGTCGGCCGAGCAGCATGGCGGATGCGCACACCCAGGTCTGGAAGTCGTTCAGCGACTGGTAGTTATTGGCGGGGCCTACGACGCCGAGACCCGGGCCCGCATTGTTGATGCAGGCAATGATGGCCGAAAACGAGCTGACGAAATCGAGCCCGCTCGCGAGCAGCGAGAAGGTCAGCACTACGACGGTGCCGAAGTAGAGCACCACGAACGCAAGCACCGCGAACACGATCTGGTTCTGCACCACGTGTCCCCCGATCTTGACCGGCCGGATCGCCTGCGGGTGCACGAGCAGCATCAACTCACGACCCGCCTGCCGGAACAGCACCAGCGTGCGGAACATCTTGATGCCGCCGCCGGTCGAGCCCGTGTTGGCGCAGTAGCAGGACAGCATCAGGATCCACATTGGCGCGAAAATGGGCCAGACGGCGTAGTCCTGGCTCACGAACCCGCAGTCGGTCGCGATCGAGACCAGGTTGAACGCGACATGGCGCAGCGACTGCGGGAACGATGCATAGACGCCCTGCTGCCAGACGTATAACGCCAAGCCGAGGGTACTGAGCCCGATGACAGCCAGCATGACCTTCGCCTCGGAGTCCGTCGCATAGGTACGCAGGCTCTTCTGCTGCCAGGCCATGAAGTGTCGTGCGAAATTCATCGCAGCGATGAGCATGAACACGATCAGTACGATCTCGATCGGCACCGAATCGAAATACCCGACGCTCGCGTCATGGGTCGAGAACCCGCCGAGAGCCATGGTGGAGAAGGCGTGGCACACGGCATCGAACCATCCCATGCCCGCGACCCTGAGCGACAGGACGCAGGCAATCGTGATCAGCAGGTATATGAACCACAGCGCCTTCGCGGACTGGGTGATGCGTGGCGTGAGCTTCTCGTTCTTGACTGGGCCGGGAGTCTCGGCCTTGTAGAGCTGCATGCCGCCCACACCGAGCAGCGGCAGGATCGCGACCACCAGCACGATGATGCCCATGCCGCCATACCAGCAGAGCGCATGCCGCCACAAATTGACCGACGGCGGCAGGTCCTCGAGGCCCGTCAGCACCGTCGCACCGGTCGTGCTGAGGCCCGACATTGTCTCGAAGAACGCATCCGTGAACGTGAGGCCGGGCAGCGCCAGCAACAGCGGAACGGTCGCAATCGCCGACATCAACGTCCAGCCCAGGCTCACCAGCAGGAATCCGTCCCGCGATCGCAGCTCGCGCTTGTTGCTTTTGGTGATCACCCATAGCAGCCCGCCGGCGCCGAGGCAGATGAGCGACGCCGCGACGAAATCGACCAGCATCCCATCGTCGTAGATCACGGACGTCGCCGCCGGCAGCACGTAGGTGACGCTGAACAGCATCAGCATCGAGCCCAGGACGTGGACTACCGCAAGCATCGGGTCAGGACTGGAAGAGCCGCTCGACCTGCTCGACGTGGCGTCTGTCGGCGAGGAAGAGGATCACGTGGTCATCGGTCTCGATCACGGTGTCGTGGTGCGCCATGATCACCTGGCTGCCGCGCACCAGCGTGATGATCCGCGCGCCGTCAGGAAGCTTCAGGTCCTGCACGGCGCGCCCGACGACCTTGCCTCCGCGGGCGCCATGAGCCACCGTTTCCATGGCCTCCGCGGTGCCGCCGCGCAGCGAATGAACCATGACCACGTCGCCGCGCCTGACATAGGCCAGCAGCGACCCGATCGTCACCGTCTGCGGCGAAATCGCCACGTCGATGGGCCCGGCCTGCATCAGCTCCGCGTACGCGGGTCGCGTGATCAAGGCCATGACGCGATGCGCGCCCAGGCGCTTTGCGAGCAACGCCGAGAGGATATTCGCCTCCTCGGAATTGGTGAGCGCGCAGAACACGTCGGCGCTGTCGATGTTCTCCTCGACCAGCAGTTCCTCGTCCGCGGCGTCCCCGTTCAGCACGATCGTGCTGCGGAGTTTCGCGGCAATCTGGCGTGCGCGGGCGTTGCTGCGCTCGATGACCTTGACCTGGTGATTGTCTTCCTCGAGCTTCTGGGCCAGCCGCAGGCCGATGTTTCCACCGCCCGCGATCACGACCCGCTTGACCGGGTCCTCGGCCTTGCGAATCTCGCTCATCACGTTGCGGATGTCCTCGGTAGCCGCGATGAAGAACACCTCGTCGTTGTGTTCGATGACCGTGTCGCCGTCCGGGTCGATGCTGTGGCCGCCGCGGTAGATGGCCGCGACGCGGGCGTCCACCTGCGGGATGTGCTGCCGGATCGCGCGTATCGGCTGGCCCACCAGCAGGCCGCCCTTGACCGCGCGCAGCCCGACGAGCCGCACGCGCGAATCGGCGAAGTCCACGACCTGCAGCGCGCCGGGATAGCGCACCAGGCGCTCGATGTACGCGGTGACCGATTCCTCCGGGCTCAGGTACATGTCCACGGCGAAGCCGGAGAGCTGTGCCGGCGGCTCATCCTCGGTGGAGACGAAGATCTCGGGCCGCTGGGTGTAGGCCTGCGAGCGGATGCGAGCGATCTTGGTCCTGGTGCCGAACAGCGTCCACGCCACCTGGCAGGCGACCATGTTGACTTCGTCGCTGTTGGTCAACGCGACGATCATGTCCGCATCGCCGGCGCCCGCGAGTTCAAGCGTCCTGGGGCTGGCCGCGTTGCCCTGCACGGTGCGGATGTCGATGCGGTCCTGGAGGTCCCGGAGCAGCTCGTCGTCCGTGTCCACCACGGTGACGTCGTTGGCCTCTTCACGCGCGAGGTGCTGGGCCGCGGTGCGTCCCACCTGGCCGGCCCCGAGGATGATTATTTTCACCGCGGCATTGTAGCGCTAGACGGACTCGAGATTGGCGTAGCCCATCATCAGCCACTTGGTGCCCTGGCGCTCGAAATTGACCTGTACCCGGGCATTGGATCCCTGGCCCTCGACGCTGAGCACCACGCCGTCGCCGAACTTCTGGTGCCGGACCCGCTGCCCGAGCCGCAGGCTGCCGGGCGCGTCGTCGGTGTAGCGCTGCGGACGCGCGGACTGGGGGCGGGCCGACGCGTGGCCGCGGGCCGCGCCGTAGGCCGGCCGCGAAACCTGCACCTTCGGCCGGACCTCCTCGAGCAGCTCGGGCGGGATCTCTGCGATGAAGCGCGACGGGGCGCCGTAGTTGTCCACCCCGTGCATGCGGCGCTGCTCCGCGTAGGTGAGGTACAGGTGGCGCATGGCGCGGGTCGTGCCCACGTAGCAGAGGCGCCGCTCCTCCTCCAGCCCGTGGACGTCGGCGATCGAGCGCTGGTGCGGGAAGAGTCCGTCTTCGAGCCCGCAGAGGAACACCACCGGGAACTCCAGGCCCTTGGCCGAGTGCAGCGTCATCATCTGCACGCAGTCCTCCCACTCCTCGGCCTGGCCCTCGCCCGACTCGAGCACCGCGTGCGACAGGAAAGCCATAAGCGGCGGCATGTCGCCGTCCTCGGGCTCGAAGCCGCGTGCCGCGCTCACGAGTTCCTCGAGGTTCTCGAGCCGCGCTTCGCCCTTGTCGGCCTTGTCCTTCTTGTAGTGGCCCGCGAGCCCGCTCGCCTGGATCACGTGGTCCACCTGCTCGTGCAGCGGCAGACCGCGCGTGTCGGCGTCGAGTTTTTCGACGAGTTCCAGGAACGCCTGCAGCGCAGCCGCACCGCGCGCGCCGAGTTCTTCGGCGCAGGGCCCGCACGACTGCCACAGGGGAATCGAGTTTGCCCGCGCGTGGGCGCGCAGCACCTCGAGCGTGCGGGCGCCGATGCCGCGGGTCGGCAGGTTGACGACACGCTCGAACGACGCGTCGTCGTCCCGGTTCGAGATCAGCCGCAGGTAGGCGAGCGCGTCCTTGATCTCCTGGCGTTCGAAGAACCGCAGACCGCCGTAGACACGATAGGGGACGCGTGCCGCCAGCAGGTATTCCTCGAACACCCGCGACTGCGCATTCGAGCGGTAGAGGATGGCCGTGTCGCGGCGGTTGCCGCCGCGCGCGACCCAGTCGCGGATGCCGTTCACGACGAATTCGGCCTCGTCGCGCTCGTTGTAGCCGCGATAGAGCCGGATCGGTTCGCCGCGTTCCCCGCTGGTCCAGAGCTTCTTGCCGATGCGGCCGCTGTTGTTGGTGATGATCGCGTTTGCCGCGGCCAGGATGTTGCCGGTGGAGCGGTAGTTCTGCTCCAGCTTGAAGACCTGCACGCCGTGGAAATCACGGCGGAATTGCTGCAGGTTCTCGACCCGCGCGCCGCGCCAGCGGTAGATGGACTGGTCGTCGTCGCCGACCACGAACGGGATGCTGGTCGAGCCGGCCAGCATCTTCATCCAGGCGTACTGGATGGTGTTGGTGTCCTGGAACTCGTCGACCAGCACGTGGCTGAACCGCGCGCGATAGTGCTCGACCAGCCCGGGCACGTCGCGCCAGATCTCGTGGCTGCGCAGCAGCAGCTCCGCGAAGTCCACGACGCCATTTCGACGGCAGGCGTCCTCGTAGGCCTCGTAGAGGCGGATCATCTGGCGTCGCGTCGGGTCACCATCGTCCTTCAGGTGCTTCGGGCGCAGGCCCTCGTCCTTCTGGGCGTTGATGAACCACGTCACCTCGCGCGGCACCCATCGAGTCTCGTCGAGGCCCGCGCCACGGATGATGCGCTTGACCAGCCGCTGCTGGTCTTCGGAGTCGAGGATCGAGAACCCCTGCGGCAGTCCCGCCTCGCGCCAGTGGGTGCGCAGCAGCCGGTGCGCGATGCCGTGGAAGGTGCCGATCCAAAGCGGCGCGGAGGGCAACCCCAGCTGCGCCTCGATGCGCGCGCGCATCTCGCCCGCCGCCTTGTTGGTGAACGTGACCGCCAGGATCCCGTGCGGAGAGACGTTTTCGACCTCCACCAGCCACGCGACACGGTGCGTGAGCACGCGCGTCTTGCCGCTGCCCGCGCCGGCGAGCACGAGTGTCGGCGCAAGCGGTGCGGTGACCGCCTGCCGCTGCGCGTCGTTCAGCGGATCGAGGAGACTTGAGACATCCATGGGAGGGCGCGGATTCTAGCGGAATTTGGGGACATTCTCCGTTTCGGAGGGGACATTCTCCTTTTTCCCTTCAGCGCGATGTCCGATTCGGAAAGGCATTTGAAGCGGAAAAAGGAGAATGTCCCCTCCGAAACGGAGAATGTCCCCTGTTCCGGTATGATCCGGCGCCACTCGAACTGCAGAGGCGAATGCGCATGACCAGATTCCGAATCGCCGCGACGATGCTGGCCCTGGTGTTCTCGGCTGCGGCTGTGGCCGCGCCGCTGGACGCCGCCTGGGATGCCCACGTCACCGCTTACATCGAGTCCTGGTTCGCGGCGAATCCGAGCGCCGCCGTCTACGCAGGCAGGCACGAATTCGACGGCCAGCTTCCGGATTTCAGCGCCAAGGCACTGTCCGCCGACACCGCCAGGCTCGAGGCGGCCCGCAAGGCGACCGCCGCATTCGACCCGTCCGGGCTCGACGCCGGGCGCCGCATCGAGCGCGAGTACCTGCTTTCGGTCATCGATGGGAGCCTGTTCTGGCAGGTCGAGGCAAAGTGGCCCGAGCGCAACCCGGCGTGGTACCTCGGCGCGATCGATCCCGAGATCTACCTGAGCAAGACGTACGCGCCGCTCGAGACCCGCATGCGGGCGTTCATCGCCTACGCCAATGCGCTGCCGCAGGCGACCCAGCAGATCCGCGCCAACCTGCGTCCGCCGCTCGCGGCGCCGATCATCGACTATGGCGTCAACGCGTTCGGCGGCTACGCGGACTTCTTCGCAGGTGACGCCTCGAAGGTCTACGCGGATGTCAAAGACACGAAACTGCAGGCGGAACTGGCGGCCGCGTTGAAGCGCGCGTCCG
This sequence comes from uncultured Gammaproteobacteria bacterium, assembly GCA_963732375.1. Classification (GTDB taxonomy): domain Bacteria; phylum Pseudomonadota; class Gammaproteobacteria; order Steroidobacterales; family Steroidobacteraceae; genus RPQJ01. Next base: position 341,045 of record CAVSZE010000002.1, on the reverse strand, counting down.
GGGCCTCGCGCGAACTGGCGGACTGGATGGCAGCACAGCGCGCGACCGCCACGCAGGACTACGCGATGGGACCGCAGCTTTTCGCGCGGATGCTCGCCGCGACCGAGCAGGTGACTGTGCCGCTCGACCGGCTGGAGGCTATCGGACGCGCGGACATGGACCGCAACCTCGCGGCGCTCGGCGTCGCCTGCACGAAGTTCGCGCCGGGCGCCGACCTGCACGCCTGCGTGGAGAAGGTCTCGGGCCGCAAGCCCAAGGATGGACCGGTCGCGGAGGCGCGCCGCCAGCTTCCGGAACTGCGCAGCTTCATCGTGCAGCACGACCTCGTCTCAATCCCGAGCCAGGAGCAGGCGCTGGTCGAGCAGGCACCGCCCTACAACGCCCAGAACTTCGCCTACATCGTCACGCCGGGACCCTACGAGAAGAACCTGCCGGCCGTGTTTTACATCGCACCGCCCGACCCCAGCTGGTCGCGCGAGGAACAGGAGAAGTACATCCCGGGCGTGGACGACCTGCTGTTCACCTCGGTACACGAAGTCTGGCCCGGGCACTTCCTGCAGTTCCTGCATTCCAATGCCTCGAAGTCACGTATCGGGCAGCTGTTCGTGGGCTACGCCTACGCTGAGGGCTGGGCGCATTACACCGAAGAGATGATGTGGGACGCCGGGCTCGACGCCGGCAAGCCCGAGGCGCACATCGGCCAGATCGTCCAGGCGCTGAAGCGCGATGCGCGCTACCTGTCGGCGATCGGCCTGCATACGCGCGGCATGACCGTCGCCGAGTCGGAGAAGCTGTTCCTGGGCGGCGCGTTCCTCGACCCGGGAAACGCACGCCAGCAGGCTCTGCGCGGCACGTACGATCCCGCTTACCTGAACTACACGCTCGGCAAGCTTATGATCATGAAGCTTCGCAGCGACTGGGTGGCGACGCGTGGCGACCGCAAGGCGTGGAAAGCCTTCCACGACCAGTTCCTTTCCTACGGAGGCCCGCCGCTGCCGATGGTGCGCCGGCTGATGCTGGGTGACGCAGCGGGCGATCCGCTGTAGCCCGGAGACCAGGAGGGGACATTCTCCTTTTCAGAGGGGACATTCTCCTTTTCCACCAATGGAAAGTGAGTCGTTCTCCTTGCATGGCCTGGGAAAAGGAGAATGTCCCCTCTGAAAAGGAGAATGTCCCCTCCGGCTATTTTCGCGGCATCCAGCGTGCGACCAGGATGCCGGCGATCGCCGCTAGAACGACGTCGACCCAGCCGAAGGCCGGTGCCGCGGACCCGAGCTGCAGCATGGCCAGGATGGCGACGAACAGGATCGTGACGCCCGCGGCCACGTGGGGCACGAGTCCCGCGACCGCGAGCAGCCACGCGAGCGTTACGTAGCTGAATCCTTTCGCTGCCAGGTCGCCGGGCGGGGGCGGATTGCGCCCGATGAATTCCGTGAACGCCGGCAGGTCCACCGCCACGCCGGCCGCGTTGCCCAACGCAGGCTGCACCGCAGTCCACGCGAGCCACGTCCCGAGCGTGGCGGCGACCAGCATTGCGCGCGTGCGCTCCGGCAACCGGCTGGACATCACCAGCACCGGCAACAGCAGCGCAATGGCCGCGAGTTCCGCGGCGACGAGTGTGTTGCCCGCGGTGATCGTTCGCCCGACGAGGACGACCGCGATCACGATCAGGAACGCATCGACCGCTCGCTGCCTGCGCGACAGGCTGAACACCGCCTGGGCGACCACGAGCCAGCCGACGAACAGGGCGGCGAGAGCGGCAAGTTCGATGTGCGGCGAGAACAGTGGCCGAACCGCACCCTTCAATTGACGCAGGCTGATGTCCGGGGCCAGCGGCCAGAGCCGGGCCAGGAACCACAGCGCGAGGATCGCGATGACCACGCCACGGGAGCGTCCCTGGGTCGCCGATTGCGGTGCCATGCGCGCACTGAGAAGGTGCCAGGAGGACCCTATCACCGCTCCGGCCAGCGCGCCGAATGCGTTCAACGACAGGTCCTTCAGGCTCGTGACCCGCGTCGGTACTGACGCCTGCAGCAGTTCCATGTACAGCGACAGCATCGTTCCTGCCAGGACCGCGGCGACGATGCCCGCGCTGCGCCCGTAGCGCGGCTCGACCAGCAGCGCGACGCAGAATCCGAGAGGCAGGTAGAGCAACACGTTGTTCAACATCTCGCCGCGCCCGGCGCGCGCCCAGGTCAGCTGGTCGAGCGCGCTGAACAGCGACGGGCCGCCGGGTGCGAAGCGAAACGGATACAACGACACGTAGACGATCAGCGCCACGACAACTGCAAGCAGCAGCGGGGCGGCGAAATGCGATCGGCTGGCCATCGGCGTTTCAGGGCCAGCGCGGCAGGTAGTGATCTACCAGCAGTGCCGCGAACAGCAGCATCAGGTAGGTGATCGAAAACCGGAACACACTCATCGGAAGGTGCGCGGGCGCGTCGCTGCGCTTGAGCGCGATCGCGTGCCGCAGGAACTGCCCGCTGAGGATCACGGCGGCCGCCAGGTAGGCGAGGCCCGTCATTCCGGTCAGCCACGGAAGCAGCGTCACGATGAACAGCAGGATCGTGTAGAGCAGGATGTGCAGTCGCGTGAACTCGACGCCGTAGGCAACCGGCAGCATCGGGATTCCAGCCTTCGCGTATTCCTCGCGCCGCGCGATCGCCAGTGCCCAGAAATGCGGCGGGGTCCACGCAAAGATGATGAGGAACAGCAGCAGCGAATGCGGGTCGGCATGCCCGGTGACCGCGGTCCAGCCGAGCACCGGCGGCGCGGCGCCGGCGGCCCCGCCAATGACGATGTTCTGCGGCGTGATGTGCTTGAGCCACACGGTGTAGAGCACGGCGTAGCCGATCAGCGACGCAAAGGTGAGCACCGCCGTCAACGGATTCACGAGCCACCACAGCATCGCCATCGAAGCGACGCAGAGCGCTGCGGCGTAGGTCAGCGCCTGCGCGGTCGTCAAGTGGCCGGTCGGGATCGGGCGCAGCATGGTGCGCGCCATCTTCTGGTCGAAGCTGCGGTCGACGACGTGATTGATCGCGGCCGCGCTCGACGCCGCGAGCCCGATGCCGAGCGTTCCGAACACCAGTGCATTCATCGGCGGCAGTCCCGGCACCGCGAGGAACATGCCCACCACGGCCGTGAACACGATCAGCACGACGACCTTCGGCTTGCCGAGTTCGTAGTAGTCGCGCCAGGTGGCGCGCGCCGTGTCGTCGTGCCGGGTGATCGCCGAATTCATTTGCGCCCGGGATCCACTGTGGTCGGCCGCCACAGCAGTCGCAGCAGGGTGACCATGCAGAGCAGCAGCAGCGCCGCGACGGCGTTGTGCGCGGTGGCGAGCGGCAATGGGAAGGTCTTGAGTACCATCACCGGTCCGACGATCCATTGCGTCACGAGCACGACGGCGAGAGCCGCCCCGGCCATGCGCACCGCGCTCGACCCGCCGGTGCGGATCGCGCGCCACGCGAGCAACCCGAGCACCAGCGCGGTGACGACCGCACCCAGTCGATGCGTGAAATGGATTGCCACGCGCGCCGGATGATCGAGCACCCCGCCTTCGTAGTCGATGCCGAGCCCGCGCCACAGCACGAACGCGTCCTTGAAATCCATGTCCGGCCAGTACGACGCCTGGCAGGTCGGGAAGTCAGGACAGGCGATCGCTGAGTAATTTGAGCTTACCCAGCCACCGAGCATGATCTGCAGTGCCAGCACCACGAGGCCGAGCAGCGCGAGCCGCCGGAGTCCCGGCGGTGATTGCGGTCGTGACGGGTTCCCGGGACCGAGGGCGAGCCACCACAGCAGTGACATCGTCGTGAGTCCGCCGACCAGGTGCGCGGTGACGATCAGCGGCTTCAGCAGCAGCGTCACGGTCCACATCCCGAGCAGGCCCTGGAACACCACCAGCAGCACCAGCAGCGCGGGAAGACGCATCGGTTGAGCCGGGTCGCGGCGCCTGGCGAAGGCAACCACCGCGATGACCAGGATCACGAGTCCCAGGGACGAAGCGAAATAGCGGTGCACCATCTCCTTCAGGGCCTTGTCCGCTTCGAGCGGCCGCTCGGGAAAAGCGGCGTTGGCCGCCTCGGCGTTCTCGACTGCCTGCCCGACCGTCAGGTGGCCATAGCAGCCCGGCCAGTCTGGGCAGCCAAGCCCGGCGTTTCCCAGCCGCGTCCAGGCACCGAGCACGATGACGCACAGTGCGAGCAGCGTGCCGATCAGGCACAGGCGGCGAAACCAGTTGAGTCCCATGCCGTTATCCGATGTGTGAAAGGCGGAGAAGCTTCCTGAGATCGGTGAGCAGGGCCTTGTCCGGCGCGCTCGCGGAATAGCTCAGCACGAGGTTGCCGAGCGGGTCCACGACGTAGATGCGTCCGGCCGTTTCGACCGGACCGTCATCGTAGGTCGGAAAATTCTGCAGCAGGGCCCCGGCCTGCGGGCTGCCGACGATCGCGACCACGAGGTCCGGCTGCTCGCTCTCGAGGTATTCGTTGTCGCAGCAGTTTCCGGAGGCCAGGAACACCCGCTCCACGCGGTCGGCGTCCTTGTTGAGCGCAATACGGGTCTGGCGCGTCAGGTACAGCGCCTTGCGACAGCGATCGTCGCAGAGCCCGTTACCGACATAGACCAGTGACCACTTGCCGCGCAGAAGCTCGTCGCGAACCGGTGAGCCGCCGGCGATCGGCAGATCGACCTGCGGCAGCGGACGCGCTGGATCGACCAGGTCGCCCATGTTGGTACCTGTTGCGCCCTGCTTCCTGTCGCCCGGCCCGTAGTAGAGCCAGAACGCGAGCGCGAGCGGAACGAAGAACAGCGCCGCGAGCAGCAGGAGCTGCCGTCGGCCGCGACGGACAGCTGTCGGGTCGGGTGTGGTCATTTGTGGTCGTCGGTCCCTGGATTGCCAGGCCGGAGGCTCGTCGCAACGAAAGCAACCAGCAGCACCAGCGCAAGTGCGAACCATTGTATCGCGTAGCCGAGATGCCGTTCCGCCGGGGCCCCGATCGACGGACGCCAGGCGCGCTCGAAGCCGTCCGGTGAGGTCGCGTCGAGAAGCAGGATTCGGCTCTCCACCGGTTCGCCGAGCGCCGCCTCGATGTCCGCGGCGACCGGGAAATTGAGCACCAGTGGCCAGCCCTCGGCACCCGAGCCGCGTGCCTCACCGACGCGCAGTCCCGGCACCGGCAGGCCGTCGAGCCGGCCCGCGACGGTGCGCGGGTCCGCGTCGACCTGGACCCCGGGAAGCCGGCTGCGGTCGAGGCCGAGCGGCACCCAGCCGCGGTCCACCATCAGCAGCGGCCCGCCGTCGGCGCGGCGGAACGGGGTGAGTACCCGATATCCTGCCTGTCCGGTGCTCGAGGGCATGTTGTCCAGCAGGATCTGGTGCCCCGGCTCGTAGCGGCCGCTGGTCGATACGCGCTGGTAGCGGGGCAGCTGGTCCACCGGCGCGACCGAGAGCGGCACCGTGTTCGCGTCGCCGCGCTCGAACGCCGCGACCAGCGCCTGCTTTTCCCGTGAGCGAGAGACCTGCCACGAGCCCAGCGCCACGAAGCACGCGAGCAGCGCGAGCGTCAGCGCCAGCGCCCACGGGCGCGGGGAGAACCAGCGGCTGCCGACCTGGAGCCTCATCTATAATCCCGCATTGCCGTCGCAGGCCCGCGCATGATCAAGCTCCTCATCATCCTCGTCCTCGCAGCCATCGTCGCCAGCCTGGGCTCGGGATTGTTCCACCTGGTGAAGGACGAGGGGAAGTCGAAGAGCATGGTAAACGCGCTCACGCTGCGCATCGCGCTTTCGGTGCTGCTGTTCGTGCTGCTGTTCGTGGCCTGGCGAAGCGGGCTGATCGCGCCCCACGGCGTAGGCCGCTAGCAGGCCCAGCGAAGCTCGCGAAGAAGAACGGCCGCCGAGGGGCGGCCGTCCGTTACCTGCTATCTGCCGGCCGATTGCGCTTCGTCGTCGGGCCTCACATCCAGTACACGAAGATGAAGAGCCCCAGCCAGACCACGTCCACGAAGTGCCAGTACCAGGCGACGCCTTCGAAGGCGAAGTGCTGGGTGGGCGTGAAGTGGCCTTTCATCACGCGCAGCCAGATCACCAGCAGCATGATGGCGCCGATGGTCACGTGCAGGCCGTGGAAGCCCGTCAGCATGAAGAACGTCGATCCGTAGACTCCGCTTCCCAGCGTGAGGTTGAGGTCTCGGTAGGCCTCCATGTACTCGTGTGCCTGCATGTAGACGAACAGGAAGCCGAGCAGGAACGTCGCGGCGAGGAACACCTTGAGCATGGTGCGGTTGCCAGCCCGGAGCGCGTGATGCGCGATGGTGATCGTGACGCCCGAGGTCAGCAGTATCGCCGTGTTCAGCGCCGGTATGCCGAAGGCCGGGATCGTCTCGAATGCCCCGCCGACCGCCGCCGGGCCGTTGGTCGGCCACGTCGCCTCGAATCCCTTCCACAGGAACACGTTGGTGAGGAATTTCGAGCCTTCGCCGCCCAGCCACGGCACGGACAGTTGCCGCGTGTAGTAGAGCACGCCGAAAAACGCGGCGAAGAACATCACCTCGGAGAAGATGAACCACATCATCCCCATGCGGAACGAGCGGTCCACGCCCTCGTTGTACATGCCCGCCTGGCTCTCGTGGATCACGGTGCCGAACCAGCCGAAGAACATGAACGCGACCAGCGCGAGGCCGACGTAGAACACCACCGGCCCGGTGAACCCGTTCAGCCAGGCCGACACGCCCAGCATCGTGGTGAACAGCGAAATCGACCCGACGATCGGCCACTTGCTGCCGTGCGGAATGTAGTACTTGTCGCCGCCGTGAGCGGCATGTGCCTGGGCCATGGGCTCGAGGTCTCCTGTTCGTCCATCCGACACCGCCGCCGCATGCCGGCCGGCGGACCCTGGTTCCTGCGTCGTCCTCAGCGCGCCGCGAGCTTCTGCCCGGGCAGCGTGTACATCGAATACGCGAGCGTCATCCGGTCCACCTCCACCGGCAGGTCGGGGCTCACGATGAATCGCACCGTGAATTCCCGCTCCTCCGAGGCGTCAAACGACTGTGGCGTGAAGCAGAAGCACTCTGTCTTCTGCAGGTACTGAGCGGTCGTCGCGGGGGCGATGCTCGGCACAGCCTGCGCCACCACCGGCTGCGTGGCGTTGTTGCGTATGCGGTATTTCACGTCGTAGAGCCGGCCGGGTTGCAGCACTAGTTCATTCGTCTCTGGCGTGAGTTCGAAGTCGCTGCCCGGGGGGTTGATCGACATGAATTCCAGCGTGACCCTGCGGCCGGCGCCAGCTTCGCTTGCCTGCACCGCGGACGGCGTGTCGTTGGTGCGTATGCCGGCCGCCTCGCAGATGACCTTGTAGAGCGGCACCAGCGCAAAGCCGAAGGCAAAGCTGCCCGCCACCATGATGAGCAGGCTGCGCGTCAGCGAGCGGTTGCTCTGTCGGGTAGGGTCGTCCACGTCAGTGCTGCGCCTTGATCACGCCGGAGGCGATGAACGCCACGTAGATGGCGAGCGCCACCAGCGCCAGCAGGATGGTCGTCCTGCGGATGCCGCGCCGCTGCTCGTCCGTCGGGCCGTCTTTCACTTGATTGCCGCTCACTTGACGACCGGGGCTTGCTCGAAGGTGTGGTACGGTGCCGGCGAGGGCACTGTCCACTCGAGGCCGTGGTTCAACGCGCCGTCCCAGACGACGTCACTGGCCTTGGCGCCGCCGCGCACGCACTTCCAGACCAGCCACACCAGCAGCAGCTGCGACAGGCCGAAACCGAACGCACCGATCGAGGAAACCATGTTCCAGTCGGTGAACTGCGTCGAGTAGTCGGGGATGCGGCGCGGCATGCCGGCGAGGCCCAGGAAGTGCTGCGGGAAGAACAGCACGTTGACGAAGACCGCCGACAGCCAGAAGTGCGTTTTCGCGAGCTTCATGTCGTACATGTGGCCGGTCCACTTCGGCAGCCAGTAGTAGACGCCGGCCATGATGCCGAACACGGCGCCCGGCACCAGCACGTAGTGGAAGTGCGCGACAATGAAGTAGGTGTCGTGGTACTGGAAGTCCACCGGGGCCAGCGCCATCATCAGGCCGGAAAACCCGCCGATCGTGAACAGGAACAGGAACGCCAGCGCGAACAGCATCGGCGGCTCGAAGCTGAGCGAGCCCCGCCACATGGTCGCCGTCCAGTTGAAGACCTTCACGCCGGTCGGCACGGCAATCAGCATTGTCGAAAGCATGAAGAACATCTCGCCCGCGAGCGGCATGCCGACCGTGAACATGTGGTGCGCCCACACGATGAACGACAGGAACGCGATCGAGGCAGTCGCGAACACCATCGCGTCGTAGCCGAACAGCGGCTTGCGGGAGAATGTCGGGATGATTTCCGAGACGATGCCGAAAGTCGGCAGGATCATGATGTAGACCTCGGGATGCCCGAAGAACCAGAACACGTGCTGGTAGAGCACCGGGTCGCCGCCGCCTGACGCGGCGAAGAAGGTCGTGTGGAAGAAGTGGTCGGTGAGCAGCATCGTCACCGCGCCCGCGAACACCGGCATCACGGCGATCAGCAGATAAGCAGTGATCAGCCACGTCCACGGGAACAGCGGCATTTTCAGCAGCGTCATGCCCGGAGCGCGCAGGTTCATGATGGTCACGATGATGTTGATTGAGCCCATGATCGAGGACGCACCGGCCAGGTGGATCGCGAAGATCGCGAGCGGCAGCGCGTCGCCGGTCTGCAGCACCAGCGGCGGGTAGAGCGTCCAGCCCGACGCGGGGCCGCCGCCCGGCATGAACAGCGACAGGATCAGCAGCGTGAATGCGGCGACCAGCAGCCAGAAGCTGAAATTGTTCATGCGCGGCAACGCCATGTCCGGTGCCCCGATCTGCATCGGGATCATCCAGTTCGCGAGGCCGACCGTGGCGGGCATCACCGCGCCGAATACCATGATCAGCGCATGCACCGTGGTCAGGGTGTTGAAGAAGCCGGGATCGACCAGCTGCATGCCGGGCATGAAGAGTTCCGCGCGGATCACCAGCGCCATGCACCCGCCGACCAGGAACATGATCAGGCTGAACACCAGGTACATCGTGCCGATGTCCTTGTGGTTCGTCGTGAACAGCCAGCGGCTGATGCCTTTTGCGGGGCCATGGTCGTCGTGGTGCTCGTGGGCGGCACCGAGGGCGTGGGTGTGCGTTGCGCTCATCGTCGATTACTCCGCCACGGCGACATGAAGCGCCGCCGGCTGGTCACTGTTCATCGCGACCTTGGTCGCGGCTGCGTTCGCGGCCAGCGCCGCCGTCTTCCGGGCCTTGAGCCACGCTTCGAATTCCGCGCGCGGCCTGACGTCGACAACGATCGGCATGAAGCCGTGGTCGCGGCCGCAGAGCTCGACGCACTGGCCGCGATAGATGCCCGGCTTGTCCGCATTGAACCACAGCTCGTTTATGTAGCCCGGAATGGCGTCCTTCTTGATGCCGAAATCAGGCACCCACCAGGAGTGGATGACGTCGGCGCTGGTCACCAGCACGCGGACCTTGACTCCCTGCGGCACGACCAGCGGCTGGTCTACGTCGAGCAGGTAGTTCGGCACGGTCGCAGGGTCCACGCCGGAGTGGAGCTGGCGCGCGAAGTTGCTGTCCTGGGCGAGCTTCGAATAGAAGGAAACCCCTTCGCCGACGTACTCGTACTGCCACATCCACTGGTAGCCTGTGGCCTTGACGGTCAGGGCCGAGCCGCTGGAGTCGTCGATCTTGACCAGCGTGCGCGCGGCCGGGATCGCCATTCCGACCAGGATCAGGACCGGAATCACCGTCCAGACTACTTCGGCCGTGGTGTTGTGGTCGAAGGTCGCGGGGACCGCGCCCTTTGACTTCCTGAAGGTCGCGATCGAATAGATCATGACGCCGAAGACCACGAACGCGATCGCCACGCAGATCCAGAGGACCAGGGTGTGCAGCCCGTATATGTCACGGCTTAGTTCCGTGACCCCGACGCGCAGGTTGATGTCGGACCAGCCCGCCATGGCGGGAGTGCTTCCGACCAGGAAGGCCGTGCCGGCCGCGAGCGCACGCTTCACCATCTTCATGGGCAATCCAACTCCCGTGTCGTAAATCCGCGGTCTCCCCGGACCGCGTCAGGCACTCGGCCGGACGCTCTGGCGGCGCCCGGGTCGGGTATTCACTCGCTCCCCCCGGAGGCTCTCAGGCGAGCATGGCCGGTTGGGCAGGCGCGAGGGTCGCGAAGTTTAACCCCCCGTCACTGCGGAGGAAATACTGCCTGACGAAGCAGCGGCCGGTCGAGCCAGGCAGCAGCGGAGCACGCACCGGCGGCCTCGAGCGTCGGGATGACCGCCAACGGCGGGCTGCCGAGGGCAAATTCGAGCGATTCGAGATTGTCCTCGATTCGGGCGAACCCTGCGTCGATCCTGTTGCCGACCCAGCCGATGAATACGCAGCGACCCGAGGCCGCGATGGCCTCGAGCGTGAGCCGGGCATGGTTCAGGCAGCCGAGCCGCAGGCCGACCACGAGAATGACCCCCAGCCCCAGGCGTTCCGGTAGCTCGCTGAGGAAGCCATCCGGGTGCAGCGGTACGCGCCAGCCGCCCGCGCCCTCGACGATGGCAATCTCCGCGCCAGCCGTCGCGCTCGCATACCACTGCTCGAGTGCATCAACTGAAATCGCGACGCCAACATCGCGTGCTGCAAGGTGCGGGGCGATGGCCGGCTCGAAACAGAGCGGGTTCGTCATCTCATAGGGCAGCGGAACCGAGCCTGCCGCTGCGAGGGCGACTGCGTCCAGGTTCCGCAGGCCAGCGGGAGTCGAGTGCGCGCCGCTGGCTACCGGCTTCAGTCCCACGACCCGATGCCCCTGTTGCGCGAGCAGGTGAACCAGGCCGGTCGCGACGAGCGTCTTGCCGACGCCCGTATCGGTGCCGGTCACGAAGATTCCGCGTGGCCGCGTCGATTGATCGTCGTATGACAAAATAAAGTCCAGATATTTAAATTACCGATCAAAGCGTTTTAAGTCAGCAAGACCAATAAAAATAACTATATAAAAAAGACACCAGCAGTCGGCGTCAGGCCTCGCTCTCGCGCCGCCCGATCTGGCTGAGGGGCACCAGTGTCTCCCCGGCCGGTCCGCGGGCCACGCGCCTTGGATCCACCTGCGGCGCCCAGGCGTGGCCGTACACGACCTCGTAGGTCGCCGGCAGCTTGCCGTCGCGCCGAAAGGCTTCGTATGCGGCGGTCATGCGAGCAAGTGCCGCCTTGCCAGTCAGGCCCCGCGGCCGTCCGGCGCTGGCGTTATGGGCACCGATCGCCTTCAGGTCCAGCATCAGGTTCCTGACCTCGCCGTAGGTCAGCACATGGCGCTCGACGTCCATCACCGGCTCCGCCAGGCCCGCGCGCAGCAGCGCGTCTCCCAGGTCGTGCATGTCGATGAAGCGGCTGACGTGGACATGGTTGTCCGCCGCAGACCAGGCGTGGCGAAGCTCGTGCAGGGTATCGGGACCGAAGCTGGCGAACGTGAGGAGCCCGCCCGGCCGCAGGACCCTGCGGCATTCGGCGAACACCCGGTCAGGTTCGTCGCACCACTGCAGCATCAGGTTGCTGAAGACCATGTCGAAGCTGGCCGACCGGAAAGGCAGGCTGGCAGCGTCGGCGCAGACCCGGCGGAATCGGCGCAGCAGCGTCTGCCGTCGACCCGCCTCTCGCAACATCGACTCCGCAAGATCCAGGCCCACCACCAGGCTCCTGGGGTAGCGGCGCTTCAGCGCCAGCGCCGCGTGTCCGGTTCCGGTGCCCAGGTCCAGTACCGCCGAAGGCTCGATTCGTACCAGGTCCAGGCGCTCCAGCAGTTCGCCGCGAACGCGCCGCTGGAGTCCGGCGGAGGCATCGTACGTCGTCGCTGCGCGCCCGAAAGCGCGGCGGACCTCGATCCGCTCGAGCAGGAACCCGTCGTCGTCGGGGCCCTGCGGGCTCACGCCGGTTCCCCGGGCGGGACAGCATCGAGCCGGCGGCGCAGGAAGCCGAGAACCTCTTCCAGCACCTGGCGGCCATGTGACAGGAAGGGCGCATGCCCACCATGGGTAATCTCGACGAACTCCGCGGTCGGCAGCGCCCCGGCCAAAGCGCGCCCGGCAGCGGCAGGCGTAAGTTTGTCGCGTTGCCCCGCAATGACCAGCGTCGGCAGCGAGATACCGGGGAGCACGCCGCGCAGGTCTGCCATGCGCAGCAGCTGGAGGCCGGCGGCCAGCGCGCGTGGGTCGGGTGGGCCGTGGGCGTCGAGATTTTGCCTGAGCAGGCGCAGCGTCTCGAGAGATCGTTCGTCGCCGCGTGCCTGCAGCGCGAGGAACGTCTGCACCGTGCCGCGGTGGTCTTCCGCGAGGCCTCGTGCAAATTCATCGAGCACCGTCGCCTCCATGCCATGCGGCCAGTCATCGCCGGCGACGAATTTCGGCGTGGTCGCCAACAGCACCAGCGCGCTCGCGCGGCGCGGTTCCTGCCACGCGAGTTCGAGCGCGATCATCCCGCCGAGCGACCAGCCGACCAGCGCCGCGCCAGGCGGCACGATTTGGCTCACGGTGCGCGCGAGGTCCGGCAGGCCGGCAAGGTCGTGCGACCAAGGGCTGTACCCGTGGCCGGGCAAGTCCACCAGGTGCAGGCGTGCGTGCAGCACCAGCTCGTCCAGCCACGGGCCCCACATGCCGCCATGGAGTGCCCAGCCGTGCAGCAGCACCAGGTCGGGACCCTGCCCGCGAACCTCGACGTGCAGGCTCACGGAAGAAGCCCCCGCCCGCGCAGTCCGGCCAGCGACGCGAGCAGGCGGTCCAGGTCCGAGTCGGTGTGTGCCGCGGAGAATGTGATCCGCAGCCTGGAGGTGCCGGCTGGCACGGTCGGGGGCCTGATAGCCGGGACGAAGATTCCGGAGTCTCGCAAGGCCGCGCTGGCGTCGAGCGCCGCGGCTTCAGTGCCGAGCAGCAGTGGTTGGATCGGCGAGATCGAAGGTGCAAGCCTCAGGCCCAGCGCGGTGGCCTCGGCGCGGAATCTTGCCGCGTGCCCGAGTACAGCCGCGCGGCGCCATGGCTCGTCCTGAATCACCTGCAGTGCGACCCGCGTCGCCGCCGCGATCGCCGGCGGCAGGGCCGTCGTGTAGATGTACTCGCGCGCACCCTGGACCAGCGTCTCGACCAGCTCCGCGGAGCCTGCGACGAATGCGCCGAATGTCCCCACGGCCTTGCCGAGCGTGCACATCAGCACCGGCACCTCGTCGCTGCCGAGATCCGAGAATTCCACGCTGCCGCGCCCGCGCGCGCCCAGCACGCCGAAGCCATGCGCGTCGTCCACGAACAGGGTCGCGCCGTGGTCGCGGCAGGCCGCTGCGAGACTGCGGAGCGGAGCAACGTCGCCGTCCATGCTGAACACGCCGTCGGTTGCGACCAGTGTCCGACCCGCGCCCGGTGCCGTGATGCGCCCGCGCAGCGCCTCGGCGTCACGATGCGGATAGCGGCGCAGCTGCGCGCCGCTCGCGAGTCCGGCGTCGATCAGCGAAGCGTGGTTCAGGCGGTCCTCGTGCACCACGCCACCACGTCCGGCCAGCGCCCGCACCACGGCCAGGTTCGCCATGTAGCCCGTCGAGAACAGCAGCGCCCTGGGCCGCGCGGTGAATTCGGCCAGTTCTTCTTCCAGCGCATGATGTTCGCGGGTGTGACCGCTCACCAGGTGCGAAGCGCCGCTGCCGACGCCCCAGCGGTTCGCGGCGTCGACCAAGGCCGCGGTCACGGCCGGGTGATCGGCTAGGCCCAGGTAGTCGTTGCTGCAGAACGCCAGGTATTCGCGGTCGTCGACCCGCAGGCGGGTGGAGCCCGCGGCCCGTGACTCGACGATCGAGCGGCTGCGTCCCCGCCCGGCTGCGCGCAGCCGCTCGAGACCGGCGGCGAGTTCTGCCTCGAGAGCCGGCATGGGCGCGGCTCAGGCGGCCGGGTTCGTGTCCACGGCGGTTTCCCGCGTTATGCCGAGACGGGCGAAGAGCTCGTCGTCGCGATTCCTGCCCGGGTTCGGCGTGGTCAGCAGACGCTCGCCGTAGAAAATCGAATTTGCGCCTGCCAGGAAGCACAGTGCCTGCACTTCGTCGCTCATTTCGGTGCGGCCGGCTGACAGCCTTACATAGGAACGCGGCATCAGCAGCCGCGCGGTGGCGACGGTGCGCACCAGGTCGAGCGGGTCCAGCGGCGGCAGCCCGTCGAGCGGCGTGCCCTTGACCTGCACCAACTGGTTGATCGGCACGCTCTCCGGATGCGCGGGAAGCGTGGCGAGCGTGTGCAGCAGCTGCACGCGGTCGAGCTCGGACTCGCCCATTCCAAGGATGCCGCCGCAGCAGACCTTGAGGCCGGCGTCGCGCACCGCCCCGAGCGTGTCGAGCCGATCCTGGTAGGTGCGCGTGGTGATGATCTCGCCGTAGAACGCCTCGGAGGTGTCCAGGTTGTGATTGTAGTAGTCGAGTCCGACGTCCTTCAGTTCGCGAGCCTGTCCGGGCGACAGCATGCCGAGCGTCGCGCAGGTCTCGAGTCCCAGCGCGTGCACGGCGCGAACCATGTCCTTCACCTGCTCGAGTTGCTTAGGCTTGGGGCTGCGGTACGCGGCGCCCATGCAGAAACGGGTCGCGCCGCCGGCCCGGGCGGCCTCGGCGGCTGCCACGACTGCAGCGACGTCGAGAATCTCTTCGCGCTCGAGGCCCGTATCGTGACGCACGCTCTGCGGGCAGTAGGCACAGTCTTCGGGGCAGGCGCCGGTCTTGACCGAAAGCAGCGTGCTCACCTGCACTCGATTGGGGTCGAACGCGAGCCGGTGCACACGCTGCGCGTGGTACAGCAGGTCGTTGAATGGCAGGGCATTCAGTGCGCGCGCCTCGTCCAGGGTCCAGTCGGTGCGGACTTCGCCCAGGCGGTCCAGGTCCAGGGATGGCATCGAGAATCCTGCTGTTCGGGTTGGAAATTCAGGCTGCGGGCCGGCACTTCACGGTGGAATCTGGCCGGCAGCGGTCGACCGGCAGTATTCAGATCCCGGCCGGCGGCTGTCAACCAATGCTACCCAGATCAGTTGACAGGATCGTGGACGCGCTCGGCGGGCTGCTGTTCCCGCCGCGCTGTGTCCTGTGCGGCCGGTCCGGCCAGCGTCCGTGCCTCGACCTGTGCGAGGACTGCGAGGTTTCGTTGCCCGCTGCGCAGGCGTGGCCTCCACCGGCGCCACCCCAGGCCCTGGTCCCGGACAAGTCCCTGGAACCGCCGCTGGTCGACCGTTGCTACACCCGCTATGGCTACGGATTTCCCGTGGATCACCTGGTCCACGCGCTCAAGTACCGTGGGCAGCTCGCCACCGGCCGTGTGCTTGGCACCCTGCTCGCGGACGGTGTTAAAACGCTCGGGCTGCATCTCGACGTGGACTGGCTGCTGCCGGTACCGCTGCACCCGGGCCGGCACGCGGAACGTGGCTTCAACCAGGCGGCGGAGATCGCCCGCTGGACCGGGCGGGCGCTGGGGCGACCGGTGATGCAGGCTGCGCTCGGCCGCACACGCGATACACAGCCGCAGGTTGGCTTGCGACTCGCGGGGCGAAAGGTGAATATCCAGGGCGCCTTTCGTGCGGCCGCCTGTGTGCGAGGCCGCCGGATCGTCGTCATCGATGACGTGATGACGACTGGCAGCACCGTTGCCGCCGCGGCCGTCGCGCTGCGTGAGGCAGGTGCGGCGACCGTCGATGCCTGGTGCGTTGCGCGAGCCGACGCGGCCCAGCGGGTACACTGGCCATCCCGGATGGAGATGGACCACGCATGAACCACGACCAGGCGAGCGTCGGCAACCCGATGACGGCGCTGAGGGAGTTCCTGAAGCTCGAGTCCGCCAGCGGCATCCTGCTGGTGGTGGCCGGCGCGCTGGCGATGGTGGCGGCCAATACGCCGATGGCCGACTGGTACGAGACGCTGCTCGCGACGCACTTCAGTGTGCGGTTCGGCGAGTTCGCGCTCGACAAGCCGCTGGTCATCTGGGTCAACGACCTGCTGATGGCGATCTTCTTCCTGCTGGTGGGTCTCGAGATCAAGCGCGAGGTCGTGACGGGAGAACTGTCGGATGCCTCGCGGGTCGCGCTGCCCGCGGTGGCGGCGCTCGGCGGCATGATCGTGCCGGCAGGCATCTACGCCGCGATCAACTGGCACGATCCCGTGGGCCTGGCAGGCTGGGCGATTCCTTCGGCCACCGACATCGCCTTCGCGCTTGGCGTGCTCTCGCTGTTCGGCGAGCGGGTGCCGATCGGCCTCAAGGTATTCCTGATGACGCTGGCGGTGCTCGACGACCTCGGTGCCATCGTGATCATTGCACTCTTCTATACCAGCGACCTCTCGATCACGGCGCTGATGTTCGCCTGCCTCGCGGTGGCGGTGCTGTTCGCGTTCAACAGGCTCGGCGTGCGACGCATTGCGCCTTATGTCCTGGTGGGCTCGGTGCTGTGGCTGTGCGTGCTCAAGTCGGGCGTGCATGCCACGCTGGCCGGCGTCGTGACCGCGCTGTTCATTCCCGCGCGCGATGCCGCTGATCCCGAGCACCCGCCGCTCAACAGGCTCGAGCACTCGCTGCATCCGTGGGTGGCGTTCGGCATCCTGCCGCTGTTCGCGTTCTCGAATGCCGGAGTCAACATCGAGGGATTCAGTCTCAGCGACCTGCTGCATCCGATCCCGCTCGGCATCATGCTCGGCCTGCTGGTCGGCAAGCAGCTGGGCGTGTTCGGTTTCGCCTGGGCCGCCGTCAGGCTGGGGATAGCGAAGCTGCCGTCGGGCGTGGAAATGAGGCAGGTGTACGGCGCGGCCGTGCTGTGCGGCATTGGGTTCACGATGAGCCTGCTCATCGACATGCTCGCCTTCGAGAATTACGGCAGCGACACCGTGCGGAACGACCGGTTGGGAATACTGGTCGGTTCGCTGGTCTCCGCGGCGATGGGCTACGTCGTGCTCAATTTCGTGCTGCCGAAAGCCCGCAGCAGCGACCCATGAGCACGGCCGGTTACCGGTCGTTGAGTCGGCGCGGGCAGGATCCAGGTCAACGCGCGAAAAGGTAGTCGAGCAGGATGCCGGCGAAGACCGCGAGCCCGAACAGGTTATTGCCGAGGAAAGCACGGAAGCAGCGATCGGGGTCGCGATCGCGGATCAGCCACTGCTGGTGCGCCGCCAGCGCAGCCGCGACCAGTAGCCCATACCAGTACCAGCGGCCGAGGCTGTTGATAAGGCCTACGACCGCGAGCCCCGCCAGCGCCGCAGCCTGGAGCACCGCGACGATCGCGCGGTCGGCTCGCCCGAACAGGATCGCAGACGAACGGATGCCGATGACCAGGTCGTCCTCGCGGTCAACCATCGCGTAGATCGTGTCGTACGCCGTGGTCCACAGCACCACCGACAGGAACAGCACCCAGGCCTGCGGCGGCACCGAGCCGGTCTGCGCCGCGAAGACCATCGGCACCGACCAGCCAAACGCTGCGCCGAGGTAGGCCTGCGGCAGCGAGAAGAAGCGCTTCAGGAACGGATAGGTCACGGCCAGCACGCCGCCGACCAGCGCCAGCACCTGTGTCGGTCGGTTGAGCGGGATCAGCAGCGCGAGCGCGATCAGTCCCAGCACCGCAAACAATGCCAGCGCCTCGGCCGTGGACACGGACTGCCTGGCGAGCGGCCGATCCGCCGTGCGGCGCACGAGCGGGTCGAACTCACGATCGGCGAAATCGTTGATGACGCAGCCTGCCGAGCGCATCACGAACGTGCCCGCGACGAAAATCACGAACAGCCGCTCGTCGGGCTGGCCGGACGCGGCGATCCACAACGCCCACAGCACCGGCCAGAGCAGCAGCCAGATGCCGATCGGGCGGTCGATGCGCATCAGCCGCGCGTATTCGCGCAGCCGGCTGACCGCCGGTGTGTGCGCAGCCCGTTCGCCCTGCTCTTCCACGTCGCCTGCGTTGCCCATCGGAACCCGTGTTGGCGTTTCAGACCTTGCCGAAGCGTTCGCCCTGTCCTACCCAGCGTCTCAGCAGGGCCTCCATGTTGGACCTCGGGCCGCGGAGCATCAATGCCGCTGCTTTCTGCACCTCCGGCAGCAGGTCGGCGTCACGCAGCAGGTCGGCGACCTTGAGCTGCATCAGGCCGGTCTGCCGGGTGCCGAGCAGTTCGCCCGGCCCGCGCAGCTCGAGGTCGCGCCTCGCGACCTCGAATCCGTCGTTGGTATCCCTCAACACCGCGAGTCTCTCCCGCGCGATCGGCGTGAGTGGCAACTGGTAGAGCAGCACGCAACTGCTCTCGACCGACCCGCGCCCGACACGCCCGCGCAGCTGGTGCAGCTGCGCGAGTCCCATGCGCTCTGCATTCTCGATCACCATCAGGCTGGCGTTCGACACGTCCACGCCGACCTCGATCACCGTGGTCGCGACCAGCAGGTCGATGCTGCCCTGCTTGAAGGCCGTCATCACCTCGTCCTTGCGGCGGCCGGGCATGCGACCGTGCACCAGGCCGATGCGCACACCGGGCAGCGCTGCTGCCAGCGTCTCGGCCGTCTCCTCGGCCGCCTGCTGCCGCACGGTGTCGGACTCGTCGATCAGCGGGCATACCCAGTACGCCTGCCGTCCGGATTCGCAGGCCGACTCGATGCGCTGGACGATTTCGGCGCGACGTGTTTCCGGCAGGACCACGGTGCGGACAGGCGTGCGACCGGGCGGCAACTCGTCGATGATCGAGATGTCGAGGTCAGCGTAGGCGGTCATCGCCAGCGTGCGCGGGATCGGCGTCGCCGTCATCACCAGCTGGTGCGGGTAGCGTCCCTCGGCAAGGCCTTTCTCGCGCAGCCGCACCCGCTGGTGCACGCCGAACCGATGCTGTTCGTCCACGATGACGAGTCCCAGCCGCGCGAAGGACACGCCTTCCTGGAACAGCGCGTGCGTGCCGATCGCGACCTGGATCGCCCCGCTCGCGAGGTCCTGCTCGAGCGCCCGGCGCACCCGGCCCGTATGCCGGCCGGTGAGCAGCCCGACACGAATGCCCAGCGGTTCGAGCCAGCCGTGGAAATTTCGCGCGTGCTGCTCCGCCAGCAGTTCGGTCGGCGCCATCACCACGGCCTGCGCGTCGTTCTCGACGGCCCGCAGCGCGGCGAGTGCCGCGACCACGGTCTTGCCGGAGCCCACGTCGCCCTGCACCAGGCGCATCATCGGCCGATCACGCTCAAGATCGGCGGCGATCTCGCCCCAGGTCCGCTGCTGGGCCCCGGTCAACTCGAAACTGAGCGCGTCGAGGCAGCGCTGTACGAGATCGGCGCGCACCGGCAGCGGCCACGCGTCGTCTTTGTCCGCGGCCTCACGCAGCAGGCGCAGGCTGATCTGGTGGGCGAGCAGTTCCTCGAACGCGAGTCGTCGCTGTGCGGGATGGCGACCGGCATTCAGCAGTTCGAGGTCCGCCGCCGGAGGCGGGCGGTGCACGTAGCGCAAAGCGGCTTCCAGCGAAGTCATCCTGGCGGCTGAAAGCACGTCAGGCGCAACCCAGTCGCGCAGGCCACCGTCGGCGAGTTGTGTGAGCGCGAGGTCCGTCAGCACGCGCATGCGACCCTGCTGCACGCCCTCGGTCGTCGGGTAGACGGGCGTCAGGCTGTCGTTTGCGGGCGGCGTCACGCCTGCGATCACCCGGCGGTACTCGGGATGAACTATCTCGAGGCCGGCCGGACCCGGGCGCGCCTCGCCGAAGCAGCGCAGCCGCGTGCCGCGCGAAAGCGCCGCCTGCTGCGCGGCAGAGAAGTGGAAAAAACGCAGCGTGATGTACCCGGACCCGTCCGCGAGGCGGCACAGCAGCGCGCGCCTGCCGCGGAAGACGACCTCAGAGAGCTGCACCTCGCCCTCGATGACGGCCCGGTCGCCGTGCCTCAGTGACCCGATCGGGACCACGCGGGTGCGGTCCTCGTAACGCAGCGGGAGGTGAAACAGCAGGTCCTGCACGGTGTGCAGGCCGAGTTTCGCCAGCGTCGCTGCCAGCGCCGGACCCACGCCACGCAGGCTGGTGACGGGTCGTTCGTCCAGCGTCGGCTGCGGCGCCGTGGCGCTAGACATGCGGCCGGGTCAGAGCGCCAGGATGGCGTCCATTTCGACCGCGGATCCGCGCGGCAGCGCTGCCACGCCGACGGCGGCCCGCGCAGGGTACGGTTGCTCGAAATACTCGGCCATGACCCTGTTCACCAACGCGAAGTGCGCGAGGTCGGTCAGGAAGACGTTCAGCTTGACCACGTGCGACAGGTCGCCGCCCGATGCTGTCGCGACGGCGCGCAGGTTGTCGAATACGCGACGAACCTGCGCCTCCATGTCGCCCGCCACGAGTTCGCCGGTCTTCGGGTCGAGCGGGATCTGGCCCGATAGATAGACGGTGTTGCCGGCGCGGACCGCCTGCGAGTAGGTGCCGATGGCCTGGGGTGCGTCGGCGGTCGCGATGATGGTGCGTGTCACAGGGTGCTCCGGAACGAGGTGGCTGGTGTCTGCTGCGCGAGCCTAGTGTAAGAGAGTGTAAGAGAGTGTAAGAGGTAGCAGCGGGTTCGTGGCCGATGGGCGGCGTCGAAAACCTGGCGTGCCCGCACGGGGCGTGGGCGCCGGCGCCATCTCACGCCAGCGACCGTGTCACCTTCAGCACCTCCTGCATGGCGCGGATCGCGCGGATCACGCGCGCCAGGTGCCGGCGGTCCTGGACCAGGAGCTCGAAGATCAGCGTCGAGCTGTCACTGTCGCGCTCGACCAGCGAAACCCGGTCGATGTTGGTCTGCGTGCCGGCGATCGCCGCGGCGACCTGGGCCAGCACGCCCATGCGATTGGTCACCTCGACCTTGATCTCGACGTGGAACAGCTGGTCCACCGCCGGGCGCCACGCCACCGAGATCCATTTGTCCGGCTGCTTGCGGAACGTGGCGAGGTTGCCGCAGGCCTCCCGGTGAATCACGACGCCTCGCCCTGTCGACAGGTTGGCGAGGATCGGGTCGTTCGGGATCGGGAAGCAGCAGCGCGCATAGGTGACGACCAGGCCTTCGGTGCCGGCGATCGCGAGCGGACCCGCGTGCGTGTCGGGCATGGAGTCGGCGTCAAGCGGCAGCAGCCGGCGCGCGACGAACGGTGCCACGCGCTCGCCCAGGCCGATCTTCTCGTAGAGTTCTTCCTCGTTGCGCATGCCGAGGTCACGCACCACCGCGTCGATCGACTCCGCCGGGACCTTGCGCAGGCTGAGCGAGAATTCCTCGAGCGACTGGTTCAGCAGGCGCCGGCCGAGGTCCACTGCCTCGGAACGTTTCAGGTTCTTCAGGTACTGGCGGATCGAGGCGCGCGCCTTGGCGGTCACGACGAAGTTGATCCAGGACGGGTTCGGTGTCGCGCCCTTCGCCGAGATTATCTCGACCGTCTGGCCGTTGCGGACCGGCGTGCGCAGCGGCACCAGCCGCCGGTCCACCTTGGCGGCCACGCAGCGGTTGCCGACGTCCGTATGCACGGCGTAGGCGAAGTCCACGCAGGTCGAGCCGCGCGGCAGCCGCAGGATGTCGCCCTTGGGCGTGAACACGTAAACCTTGTCCGGGAACAGGTCGACCTTGACGCTCTCGAGGAATTCCTCCGAGTTGCCGCCCTGCTGGATGTCGACCAGCTGCTGCAGCCACTCACGGGCCCGCTCGCTGTAGGTGCGTGCGGAATCGTCGCCATCCTTGTACTGCCAGTGGGCGGCGATGCCCGACTCCGCAACCTGGTGCATCGCGCGGTTGCGGATCTGCACCTCTATCGGCGTGCCGCTGGGCCCGAACAAGGTCGTGTGCAGCGACTGGTAGCCATTTGCCCTGGGGATGGCGATGTAATCCTTGAACCGGCCCGGCATCGGCTTGTAGACGCCATGGACGACGCCGAGCGTGCGGTAACAGGTATCCACTTCGTCCACGACGATGCGGATGCCATAGACATCCACGATCTCGCTCAGCGATACCTTCTTGCGGCGCATCTTCTGGTAGATGCTGTAGGCATCTTTTTCGCGGCCCTCGACGAGCCCCTCGATACCGGCCTTTACCAGCGCGGAGCGCAGCGCGTCGCCGATCTTGCCGAGGAACTGCTTCTGGTTGCCCTTCGCCCTGCGGACCGCCGTCTCGATCACCTTGTAGCGGCGCGGGTACAGCGACCGGAAGCCCAGGTCCTCGAGCTCGACCTTGATGGCATGCATGCCGAGGCGGTTGGCGATCGGCGCATAGATGTCCAGCGTCTCGCGGGCGATGGCCCGGCGCTTGGCGGGCGGCATCGAGCCGAGCGTGCGCATGTTGTGCGTCCGGTCGGCGAGCTTGACCATGATGACGCGGATGTCCTTCACCATGGCGAGCAGCATCTTGCGGAAGCTCTCGGCCTGGGCTTCGGCACGGCTCTTGAACTGGATCTGGTCGAGCTTGCTCACGCCGTCAACCAGGTCGGCGACCTCGTTGCCGAAGCGCTCGGTGATCTCGTCCTTCAGCGTCGGCGTGTCCTCCATCACGTCGTGGAGGATCGCGGCGATCAGCGTCTGCGGATCGAGGTGCAGGTCTGCGAGCAGGTCCGCGACCGCGACCGGGTGCGTGATGTAGGGTTCGCCGGAGCGCCGGCGCTGCCCCTGGTGCGCGCCGAATGCGAAGTCGTATGCGTCCTGGACGCGCTCGACCTCAGCCGGGGGCAGGTAGCCCTCGAGCTTGGAAATCAGCTGGTTGATGCCGATGGACCGTCTTCCGTACGGCAGCAGGCTGCGCAGGGAAGACGTTACGTCCACGACAATCCTCGGGTGGGGTCAGTCTCCCAGACCAATCTGCGGCGCGCGGAGTTCGCCCATGAACTCTGGCTCGGGCATGTACTCCTGCGGCGGCTGGTCTGGCTCCTCGAGAATATCGAGGCCGACGTGACCGGCGGCCACTTCACGGAGCGCGAGCACCGTCGCCTTGTCGTTCTGCCAGTCGAGCGTCGCTTCGGCGCCATTCGCGAGCTTGCGCGCGCGCTTTGAAGCGACCAGCACCAGCTGGAACAGGTTCGGAACGTTCTGCAGGCAATCTTCGACGGTAATACGCGCCATGATGGTGGGTCTGTCAATCGGTCAGGGACAAGGGGCGTGAGCATACCACAAGCCCTGCGACCGGGCGGCAAGGCCGCCGGCCCAACCGGCAGCGCTCGCGGCGTACGGCCCAGAGCCGGCTGGCTGGGCCTGTCGAGTGCAATGCTGAGACAGGCGCCCACCGGGCGGCCCGGCCTCCTTATATATTATGCATCCGACCGAGATCGATGCGGCCGACTCCCGGCCGGGAGACGTGTCGCGGAACCCGTGATGGCCGTCACAGAATCCACGCCGGGCTGGGGGCCCTGTACCGCGAACGGTGGTATGTTCCATGGTGAGCAAACTTCACTCGGCAACACGATTGGGCGCTTCAATGGAGATGGAACGACCGTTCCGGCCGACGCTCGGGCAAGGCCGCAGCCGCGGATTTTCACTCATTGAGTTGATGATCGTGGTGGCAATCGCTGCGATCCTGTTGTCGGTCGCAATTCCGAGCTACCGGGAGTACCTGCGGCGGGGTGCCATCGCCGAGGTCATCGCCGATCTTGCCGGGGGCCGCGTGGTCGCCGAGCAGTACTTTCTCGACAACCGCACCTACGTGGGCGCGCCCTGCCCCGGCAACACGGCCCGGTTCACCATCGCCTGCGAATTCAACGCCAATGACTATACGATTACCGCGACCGGCTTCGACAACCTGTCGAGCTTCGTCCTGACGATCGACGAGACGAACGCGCGCACTATCGCCGGTCCCTGGGGTTCCGGTAGCTGCTGGATCACTCGCAAGGGGGACACTTGCTGAATCGCGGCGCAACTCATCGCGGCGTCGGCGGGTTTACGCTCGTCGAGATGATGATCGCGGTCACGATCGCGGCCATCCTGCTGGTCGTCGGGGTGCCGACCATGCGTGGTGTGATCGAGAACACCCGCATCCGCACCGTTGCCGAGTCCTGGAATTACGGACTGTCGCTGGCCCGCAACGAGGCCGTCCGGCTCAACACCGAGGTCGAATTTGTGGCGAGCGTCGACGGTTGGCAGATCCAGCAGCGTGATCGGGCCAATGCGGGAGCCTTCATCGTGCTGCACCAGGCCTCAGGCAAGGAGAGCACGACGGACCTGTTCGTCACGCCCGAGCCCGCCGACGCGGATCGGATCACCTTCAATTCACTGGGCCGGATGGTCAACGCCAGTATGTCGGACGGCAGCGCACCGTTTTCGCAGATCGACGTCGAGTCAGAGCGGCCGTCGGGTATCAGTGGCTACCGTCCATTGCGGATCCAGGTACTGGCCGGCGGGATGACGCGCGTGTGCGATCCGGCCGTGACCGCTTCCGACCCGAGGGCTTGCCTGTGAAGCGTCCGTTCCTGAATGCCTGGACCAGGCCTGGTCATCCGAGGGGGCGCGCGCAGCGCGGGTCCGCGCTCGTCGAGGTGCTGGTTTCCGTGCTGCTGTTCGCGGTCAGCATCATTGCGCTGCTTAGGGTGCTAGGTACGTCCGTCCGGGACGCAGGCGACCTCGAGTACCGGGCCATTGCAGCGAACATCGCCGATGCGGTGATTGGCCAGATGTGGGTCGATCGCGGGGCCCTCGCGGGCTACGTCGTGACCAACGAGACGATGCCCGACTTCGCGACGCTGACCGACCTTCCGAACGGGACGCTCACCGTCGCGCTGCCGGCGGCGAACCTCGTGACCGTGACCGTCAACTGGCAACCGCCGGGAGCCTTCACGGCGCGTACCCACACCGTCACCGCGACACTTGCGGCCAACTGATGCGTATGGCCATGTTCAAACAGAGCAAGAACCGCGGATTCTCACTGGTGGAATTGATGGTGGCGGTGACGCTCGCCATCGTCACCGGTCTCGCCGTGCTGATGGTCCTGTCCACCTACGAGTCCCGCAAGCGCACGGTCACGGTGGGCAATGACGCGGAATTGAACGCCGCCGTCGGCAGTTACATGGTCGAGCGGGAAGTACGCATGGCCGGCGCCGGACTGACCGGCGCATCGGGCATGCTTTGCCCCGCGGGCTACAACCTGCAATACAACGGCACGACTCAACTCAACGGCACCACGCTGCGGCCGGTAACCATTACCGATGGCGGCGTAAGCGGCGGCGGAAGCCCGCTCCCGGACCGCATACAGGTGGTTCGCAGCGACGCGGCGTTCGGCGTGGCGCCGGCCACGGTGGTGCAGCTGATGGTGACCCCGGATTCCGACATCACCGTCATCGACGACATCGGCCTGGGCAATCGCGACCTGATCCTGGCCAGCGCGGCCGACGGCACCAAGATCTGCACCGTGATGCAGATGGCGGCTGCGCCGCAGGCCACCGGCAGCGGCTGGACGCTCGCGCACGGCTCGGCGAATTCGCCATATAACCCGGCGGATTCAGCCGCCGCATACACGAACCCGGTCAGTTACGACGTTGGTGACATCGTTACGAACCTCGGCCAGTTCGGGCTGCGGACATTCCGGGTGATCTGCAACGATGGCGGCACACCTTCGCTGACCAATGCGTGCAACCTGGTCTCGTACGACACGCTCGCGTCGGCGGCGAACCCCCTGCTCGGCTCCACCGAGTCGATTTCCTCGCAGGTCGTGAATTTCCAGTTGCAGTACGGCGTCGCGCCAGTCGGCAGCCAGACGGTCGACACCTGGACGGATGCGACCGGCGGTTGGGCAGCGCCGAGCGCCGCGAACACTCTGCGGATCAAGGCCGTGCGCATGGCCATCGTTACCCGCGGCAACCTCGAGCGGGAGATCGTGAGTCCCGCCACGCTCACGATCTGGGACGACACGCTGTCGGGGACCGCCCTGACCATGCCCTTGTCGGACGACGAGCGCCATTATCGCTACCGCGTCGTCACAGTGGTCGTTCCATTGATCAATGTCATCTGGGCCGCCGTATGAACACCCTGAAATATCGACGCGTATCCCCGGCTCGGCCACACGCCCAGCGCGGCCTGTCCCTGATTGTCGTGCTGATTGCGTTGCTGATCATCGGCCTCGCGGCCGTTGCGCTGCTGCGCTCGAGCGACACAGGGACGCTGGTCACCGGCAACCTGGCGTTCCAGAAGTCGGCGTTGGCGGCTGGCGATGCCAGCACGGAGGCCGCGATCACCTGGCTCGCAGCCAACGCGGCCGGCGGCGGCTTGTTTGCCGACAACACCGCGATGGGCTACTACGCTTCGACGGCCGATGCCTGCGACCTGACGGGAACCCGCACGCCGGCCGTCGCCGCCGACGACGTCCGCTGGAACATTGGAGATCCAGACCCGGGCAACGGGTGCAACATGGACGCGCGGACGCTGGGGGCCGTTGCAGGCGTTCCTGCCGGGTATACGGCCAGGTACGTCGTCAACCGCGTCTGCAATGCCGCGGGTGATCCCAATTCGGTGCTCACCGGCGGCGGCACGCCGATGGCCTGCTCGAGGCTCGGTGCCGGAACCAGCGAAGGCAGTACACGCGGCGGCGGCTCCTACGGAAACATGCCGCTGACGGGTGAATCGCAGCAGTATTACCGCATAACCACCAGGATCGACGGACCGCGAAACACGGTTCGTTACGTCCAGGCCTTGGTCGTCATTTGACCTGCAGAACCACGGTTGAGCAGGGGAGTTAGCCCATCATGGACGCTAGATTCAACACCATCCTCAAGTCGGCCGCGGCGGTCGTCGCGCTCGGATTCTGCGCGGTGCAGACGGCAGGCGCTGTCGACGTGGACTTGTCCACCAGCCCACTGGTCTCCGGGATCAGCAAGGTGGTGCCACCCAACATCTTTTTCGTCCTCGACGATTCCGGGAGTATGGCAAACGACTACATGCCGGATTCGGTCAACGGCAACAATAGCAAGAACTGCTTCAGGAACTGGGGCTACAACAAGATCTATTACAACCCGAACGTGACCTACACGCCGCCATTGAAGGCGGACGGCAGCTCGTATCCGAATGCGACCTACCCGGACGCCAACGACAACGGCTACGCGTCGGGTGGATCCACGACGAACCTGGGCCAAACCCAGACCGTGACAGTGACGGATACGATCGTGGTCAATCTCGGCAACAACCCGTTGTCGACGACCAACGGCAGTCGGACCGTCGTCGTGACCAGCACCGCGCACGGGCTCACGACCGGGACGAGGGTGACGATTTCCGGCGCGACCAACGTTGGCAGCCGCAGCATCAACGGCACCTACACGATCACGCGCATCGACGCGAACCACTATTCCATACAGATCAACAACAACGCCAAAAGCACGCAGACAGGCGGCGGAAACTCGGTCCGGGAAAGCCACGATGTCACGAGCACCGTGACGCGTAACGTCTGGTTCTACGCCGACTACACCGCCGACCCGTCCGCGCCGCCCGATACCTGCCAGGCCGATGGCGCCTACACGGTCGTACCGTGGACCGCCGCAGACCAGCAGAACGTCGCGAACTGGCACAGCTACTACCGCACGCGCATCCTGATGATGAAGACGGCCTCGGGCCGTGCGTTCGCCACGGTCGGCGACAAGTATCGGGTGGGCTTCACCGCCATCAGCGAGAAAGGCACCAATTCCGCCCGCTTCCTGAACATCAAGAAATTCGACGCGACCCAGAAAGCTGCCTGGTACACGCTGCTCTACAGCCAGAGCGCCAGCGGGTACACGCCGCTGCGCGGCGCCGTTTCCAAGGCGGGCCGGCTGTACGCCGGCAAGCTGATCAGCGGCAATACCGATCCGGTGCAGTATTCCTGCCAGCAGAACTTCACGATCCTGACCACGGACGGCTATTGGAATACCCAGGACGAATCGCCGTCCAACAATGGCACAGGCGGTACCGCGTCGTCCAACTACGGCCCATACCGCGAGAACAACACCACCAGGGTAGGCAATTCGGACGGCGGGCTGGCCGCTCCGTACGGCGACACGTACACGGATACGTTGGCCGACGTCGCGATGTACTACTACAAGACCGACCTGCGGCCCACGGGCTCGATCGGCGGCATGCCTGACGGCGGTACGACCCGGCTAGATGTCTCGACCGACAACGTGCCGATCGCCGGCAATGACACCGCCGAGTGGCAACACATGACGCTGTTCGGCATCGGCCTGGGCGTGGCCGGAACACTCGATTACAACGAAAACTACCTTAACGGCGGATCCCCCAGCTACAACGCGATCCTGCAGGGCACGCCGTGGCCCGATCCCAATACGACCAGCACCGCTACGGACATTGACGTTCGCATCGACGACCTCTGGCACGCCGCGGTCAATGGTCGTGGCCAGTACCTGAGCGCGTCGAATCCGGACAGCGTGGTCAGCGCCTTGGCGAAGACGCTGGCGGCGATCTCAGTCACCAATGCTTCGGCTGCGGCAGCGGCCACCAGCAGCCTCGAGCCGGTGGCGGGCGACAACTTCGCCTACGTCGCCCAGTACACGACCGGCCTCTGGTACGGTGACCTGCAGGCCCGCGACATCAACCTGACTTCGGGAGCGCTGTCGGCGACGGCCTCGTGGTCGGCGCAGGCCCAGCTGGCGACGAAGATCAGCGCCGCGGGCGACACGCGCTCGATCTATACGTTCAACCCGTCCGGCACCAACAACATCAAGTCGTTCGTCTCCGCCAACCTGACGGCGGAGAAGACGGCAAATTACTTCAGGTCGAGCGCCTCCAACCCGGGCGGCAAGCTGCTCCAGTACGACCTGTGGACGTCCGCACAGCAGACAACGGTGGCCACGCAGGACGCGATGATCGGCTTCATCCGCGGCCAGAACGGTCTCGAGGATGAAAGCACCAACACCGACAAGCTGTTCCGCGACCGTACCTTCGCGCTCGGCGACATCGTCGACAGCTCGCCCGTGTTCGTCAGCAAGCCGCCGTTCAAGTACGCGGATACGGGCTACACCGCCTATGCCACGTCCCAGGCGACCCGCACGGCCATGGTGTACGTCGGCGCCAACGACGGAATGCTGCACGCCTTCAACGCTGAGACCGGCGCCGAAGCGTGGGCCTACATACCGAGCGAAGTGATCCCCAATCTCTACAAGCTCGCCGACGCGGGCTACGCGAACAACCACCAGTTCTTCGTCGACGGCCCGATCACCGTCGGTGACGCCTATGACAGCTCGGCCAGCGCCTGGAAGACCATCCTGATCGCCGGCCTGGGACGCGGTGGAAAATCGTACTTTGCGCTTGATGTCACCGACCCCGCGAATCCGAAGGCCCTCTGGGAATTCGGTGCGGCCTCCTGCGCGCGGTGCTCGACGGTGGACAACGACATGGGATACAGCTACGGCAATGCCGTCCTGACCAAGCGCAGCTCGGACAGCAGGTGGGTGGTGGTGTTTGCTTCCGGCTACAACAATACCGGTGGCGATTCCAAGGGCCGGCTGTATGTCGTCGACGCACTCACGGGCGCGAAGCTGGAGGAGATCATTACCGACAACGCGGTTACGGACCCGAACCTGAGCGGAATCGCGAAGATCAACAACTTCGTGACCAATACACTGGTCGACAACTCGACCCGGTACGTCTACGGCGGCGATCTCGCCGGCTCCCTGTGGCGCTTCGACCTGTCGTCGAGCGTCTCCGTGCGGCTGGGCCGGACTGCGGGGGCGGCGGGCGACCAGCCGATCACGGTGCGTCCGGAAATCGGCAGGGTCCAGGACAACTCGGGAACCTACAACCGCGTCATCTATTTCGGGACCGGCCGCTACCTCGGGCTCAATGACCTGACCTCGACATCGACGTCTACCACGGTCCCGCAGGCCTTTTACGGAGTCAAGGATACGGGAGCGAGCCTCGGCGACTTGACGTCGGTCGGGGCGAATCTCGTCGCCCAGACGCTCAACGCATCGGTGAACCCGCGTACGATCCCGAACCCGGCGCCCGTGGACTGGTCCGCCAAGAACGGCTGGTACGTGACCTTGCCGGCGGGCGAGCGCGTGAACGTCGACCCGCGCCTGCAGCTCGGTTCACTGGTGGCGGTATCCAATATCCCTAGGGAGGATTACTGCTCCGTTGGCGGAACGAGCCTGCTTTACGTGCTCGACTACAAGACCGGTGCTGCGGTGTATTCGGACAGCACCATGCAGGTTGGGTTCCCGGTCGGCTCCTCGCTTGCCACCGGCCTGACGCTGATCCGGCTGCCGAACGGCCAGCTGATCGCAATCGTCACGGAGGCAGATACGACCGTGAGGGCGATGAACGTCCGGGTTGTCTCTGGAATCGCGGGAGCGGTCCGGCGCCTCGGCTGGCGCGAGATCAACTGACCGAACCGGTCAGGCGTGGGTGAGCCGGGCGGCGAGTTCCGCCAGCCCGGCCCGCTCGCGCCGCGACTGCGGTGGGTCCAGGCCACTGGCGATTTCCTGCAGCTCTCCGAGCGCCTGTTCGAAGTCGTCGTTGACGACCACGTAGTCGAATTCTCTCCAGTGGGCCATGTCGGATGCGGCATCGCGTAGGCGACGCTGGATCACATCCTCGGCATCGGTGCCGCGCCCTCGCAGGCGGCGCTCCAGTTCAGCCCGGGAAGGCGGCAGGATAAAGACGGATACGCATTCCGGCATGGCCGAACGGACCTGCGCGGCTCCCTGCCAGTCGATCTCGAGGATCAGGTCCTGGCCGGCGGCCAGCGACTGTTCGACCTGCGCCTTCGCAGTACCGTAGCTGTTGTCGAACACCGTCGCGTGCTCGAGAAACCCGCCGTCGGCGGCCATACGGTCGAATTCACCGCGCGTGACGAAGAAGTAGTCGCGGCCGTGGAGCTCGTTCGGGCGCCTGGCCCGCGTCGTGTACGAGATCGAGAATCGCAGCCCGGGTTCGCGCTCCAGCAATGCGCGAACCAGCGACGTCTTGCCGGCGCCCGAGGGTGCCGCGATCACGAACAGGCGCCCGCGGCGCGGGCCGGATTGGGGATGCGGGGTCACCCGGGCATTCTAGCCGTTCAGTGCGTGACACTGCTCCGGGCCGTCAAGAATAATCACTCGACGTTTTGCACCTGCTCGCGCATCTGCTCGATAAGGACCTTCATGTCCACGGCGGCGCGCGTGGTCTCGACGTCCTGCGACTTGGACGACAGCGTGTTCGCCTCGCGGTTCAGTTCCTGCATCAGGAAGTCGAGGCGCCGGCCGGCCGGTTCGTTCGCGTCGAGCACGCGAAGCGTCTCGGTGACGTGGCTGGCGAGGCGCTCGAGCTCTTCGTCGACGTCCATCTTGTAGGCCAGCAGCACCAGCTCCTGCTCGAGGCGCTCCGGGTCCACCTGTGTGCCAAGCTGCGCAACGCGCTCACCGACCTTCGCCCGGATGCGTGCGCTTATTTCCGGCAGCCGTGCCCGCACCAGCGTCACCCCGGCGGTCAGGCCCTCGCAGCGCTGGGTCAGCAGTTCGTGGATGCGCGCGCCTTCGCGCTCGCGCGAGTCGTTCAATTCCACCGCGGTCTCGCCCACCAGCGCGAGCGCCTCACCGGCGAGCGGCGTCGGGTCGCGCTCCGCTTCACGGATGACGCCCGGCCAGCGCAGGATGTCGAGCGCGCTCATAGGTCCCGGGATGCCGCCGAGCATGCTGCCGACGTCGGCCGCGCGCCTGAGCAGCTGCTCCACCATCGGGCGGTT
The DNA here is from genome assembly GCA_963732375.1 of uncultured Gammaproteobacteria bacterium. GTDB lineage: Bacteria > Pseudomonadota > Gammaproteobacteria > Steroidobacterales > Steroidobacteraceae > RPQJ01. The sequence continues at coordinate 309,365 of CAVSZE010000002.1, read as the reverse complement.
CAACTCGAGTTGTGGTGTCGAGGCGGCTGTCGAGCGCAGGTAAAGGCCTGCTTCGACCTTGCCGCGGCGCAGCTTGCTGCCGAGCAGCTGGCGCACGTCGCCCTCGAGGCCGCGCAGGTCTTCGGGCAATCGTGTCGAGACTTCGAGGTAGCGGTGATTCACCGTGCGTAGTTCGCAGGTCAGGGTCCCCCAGGGCCCCTGACGCTCGCGTCGGGCAAAGCCCGTCATGCTGCGAATCATGGTGTGTTTCCGGACTGGAACGGTGGGCGGTAAAACCGCGGCCACGCGTGCATCACTTAACGGTATGCTGCGCGGGATGTTATAAAACCGCGCCAAAGTCTACAGTAGAAGCAGGCGTGCTGGAGCGACACTTGCACATCGAGCACGCGGATCTGAGCCTCCTCGGGAATCGCGAAGAAAACCAGGACCGGGTCGCGGTCGCGATTGGGGACGGCGCCGCGCTGCTTGCCGTCGTGGACGGCATGGGCGGGCACGCCGACGGCGCAAGTGCCGCCGAGGCAGCCATACGATCCATGGTCGGGGATTTCTGGGAAGCGCGCCGCCCGGTGTTCGATCCCGAAGGCTTCCTGCATCTCGCGACCGGCCGCGCGCACGATGCGGTGGTAGAGTTGGGTCGCGGCCTGCCGCCGGAGATCCGGCCTCGTGCCACCTGCGCCGCCTGCCTGGTGCAGGGCTCGAGCGCGTACTGGGTCCACGTCGGCGACAGCCGCATCTACCAGCTGCGCGGCGGCGCGGTCCTCGCACGCACGCGCGATCACAGCCATGTCGAACTGTTGCTGCGCGCCGGCCGCATCACCGAGCGGCAGGCACAGGACCACCCGATGCGCAACTACGTCGAATGCTGCATCGGGGGCGATCCGGTGCTGCCCGAAATGTCGCTGAGCGGCCGCAACGTGCTGAAGTCGGGCGACGTCATCCTGCTGTGTTCCGACGGGTTCTGGTCCGGTGTCACCGATGAGCAGATCGCCGCGCTGAGCGGGGATCCGGAGCGCAACCTGCGCGACTCGCTGGTCACCCTCGGTGAGCGGGCGCTGCTGGCGAACAGTCCTTTTGCCGACAACACGACTGCCGCCGCCATCCGTTGGCTCGGCATCTGAACCCCCGGGAGATCCACCTTGAGACCAAGCGGCCGCTCGCCGGACCAGATGCGCGCCATTCGCATCACCCGCGGATTCACGCGCCACGCGGAAGGATCGGTGCTGGTCGAGTTCGGCGAGACCAGGGTGCTGGTGACGGCCAGCGTCGAGGATGGCGTGCCGTCATTCATGCGCGGCAAGGGCGAGGGCTGGGTCACCGCGGAGTACGGCATGCTGCCGCGCGCCACCCATACGCGCTCGGCCCGCGAGGCAGCACGCGGCAAGCAGAGCGGCCGGACGCTCGAGATCCAGCGACTGATCGGTCGCTCGCTGCGCGCCGCGGTGGACCTGCGCGCGCTTGGTGAGCGCACCGTTACGCTCGACTGCGACGTGCTGCAGGCCGACGGCGGCACGCGTACCGCGGCGATCACCGGCGCCTACGTGGCGCTCGCAGACGCGATGGACGGCCTGTGCCGAAGGCGCGGCATCGCGCGCAACCCCCTGCACGGGCAGGTCGCAGCTGTTTCGGTCGGCATCGTGGACGGCGTCGCGGTGGTGGATCTCGACTACGCCGAGGACTCCGGCGCGGAGACCGACATGAACGTGGTCATGAACAATGGCGGCGCGTTCATCGAGATCCAGGGCACGGCGGAGGGCCATGCGTTTCGCAGGCACGAACTCGATCAGCTGCTGGACCTGGCGTCCGTCGCCTGCCAGCAGCTGTTTGCTGCGCAACTGACCGCGCTGCAGCAGCCGCGACCCGGCGCGTCGCAGGGGCCGGGCGCGTGAGCGGAAGGTTGCCTGCGCGGCTGGTCCTCGCGACCGGCAACGCGGGCAAGCTCAGGGAACTGCAGGCTATCCTCGCGCCCTGGCGCGTCGAAGTCCTGCCCTTGTCCGAATTCACGGATTCCGCAGCCGAGGAAACCGGCTGTTCCTTCGTCGAGAACGCGCTCCTGAAGGGGCGTTTCGCGGCGAAGGCGGCCGGACTTCCCGCGATCGCGGATGACTCGGGGCTCGAGGCGGATGCGCTCGGCGGCGCGCCGGGAATCTATTCCGCACGCTATGCCGGCGAGGGCGCAGGGGATGCCGCTAACAACGCCAGGCTGCTGCGTGAAATGGCCGGGGTTCCGGATGCGAACCGCGGAGCGCGCTATCGCTGCGCGATGGTGTTCGTGAGCCGGCCGGACGATCCGGCCCCGGTCATCTGCGAGGCGAGTTGGGAGGGCCGGATCGCGACTGCGACTCGCGGTACCGGCGGTTTCGGATACGACCCGCTGTTCGTCGTTGAGGGCACCATGCGCACCGCCGCCGAATTCGAAGCCGACGAGAAGAACCGCGTGAGCCATCGCGGCAAGGCGCTGCGCGCGCTGGTCGCTGAACTCGGCGGCGCGCCCAGTCGCGCGGGAGGCGGCGCGGGAGGCGGGTCGTGACCTCGCCCACGGCACCGCCGGCCGCGATGCCGGCGCCAGCAGCGTCGCGGGTCGCCGCGCCCGTGCTTGCAGCGCCACCGCTGTCGCTCTACGTCCACCTGCCATGGTGCGTACGCAAGTGCCCGTATTGCGACTTCAATTCCCACGCCCTCCCGATCACCGGGATTCCAGAAACCTCGTATCTTGCTGCGCTGCTTGGGGACCTGGACTTCGCTGCGCGCGGGGCCGGCGGGCGCGAGATCGTGTCCGTGTTCTTCGGCGGCGGGACGCCGAGCCTGTTCTCCGCAGATGCGGTCGCAGCCGTGCTGGCGCGGACTCGTGAACTGCTGCCGGTCGCCGGCGACGTGGAGGTTACGCTCGAGGCGAATCCGGGCACCGTGGAACACGGCACCTTCGCCGCGTATCGCGACGCCGGCGTCAATCGCGTGTCGCTGGGTGCCCAGAGCTTTGACGATCGGTGCCTCGCGGCGCTCGGCCGCATTCACGCGAGCGATGAAATCGTAGCGGCAGTCGCGGAGCTGCGCGCCGCAGGCATCGACAACTTCAACCTGGACCTGATGTACGGCCTGCCGCAGCAGGCGCCGGAAGGCGCGCGGCGCGACGTTGAGCGTGCGCTGGCACTCGAGCCCGCGCACATCTCGCATTACAACCTGACGCTGGAGCCGGGGACCGCCTTCGAACGGCGGCCGCCTCAACTGCCTGACGAAGAGTCCGTGTACGAGATGCAGTCGTCCTGCCAGCAGCTGCTGGCCGACGCCGGGTACCGACAGTACGAGGTCTCGGCCTACGCGCGGCCGACGCGGCGCTGCAGGCACAACCTGAACTACTGGAAATTCGGTGACTACCTCGGCATCGGCGCCGGCGCCCACGGCAAGCTAACGGACGCCACGGGTGGACGCGTGATCCGCACCGAGCGGGTCCGCCAACCGGGACGGTACATGGCCGCGTTGCATGCCGAAGACCGGGTTGTCCTGCAGCGTGCCGTCGCGGACGGCGACCTCGCGTTCGAGTTCTGCCTGAACGCATTGCGGCTGGTCGAGGGTTTCGACGAGCCTACGTTCGAGGCCCGCACGGGCCGATCGTGGGCCACCGTAACAAGCGTGGCGGCTGCCTGCGGGCAGGGCCTGCTCGAGCGTACGGAGGCCGGCCATTGGGCGGCGACCGCCCAGGGACGCTTGTTCCTCAATGACTTGCAGGCGATGTTCCTTCCAGACAAGCCAGGTCCCAGCCCCGATATGGCCTCCGGCGCGTGAGAATGGGCGGGCGCCAGTGTTGCTCGCGAACCGGCACCGGACGCGGGTGATCCAGTTATGCACATCCACGGCGGGAGAGCCAAGTTTCGGCGGGTTACAGCCTGTAGTCGAAGTGACATCTTAGGCACAGCGCGTAATGTATTGATTTTATTATAAGAAAATGACTGGTCAAAATTTGATCAAAGCGAAAACGGCCGGATACTGCGCTACGCCCAGCCCTGGGCGGACCAATTCATCCACAAAGTTATCCACAGGTTTTGTGGATAACCGGGCGTGGTTCACAGGCGACACGAGAATGCCCTTGTCAGTCCAGGCTGGCGCTCCTATACTTCGCGCCCTTTTTCCAAAGTCTGCCCAAGGACCGCGGCCATGAAGAGCGGAATCCATCCCGACTACAAGAAAATCACCGTGACATGCAGTTGCGGGAACACTTTCGAGACCTGCTCCACGCTCGGCGAGGACCTGCAGATCGAAGTGTGCTCAAACTGTCATCCGTTCTATACGGGCAAGCAGAAGATCGTCGACACGGGTGGCCGTGTGGATCGCTTCCGCAAGAAATACGCGCGCGGCTGATCCGGCCGGATCCGGCGGACGTCGACGGGGCGCTTCGGGCGCCCCGTTTCGTTTGGGCAGGGAACTTTCTGGACGAGCGCTGGCCCCTTAGACTCGGGGTTCCTGTTCGCGAGGTCCGTGCATGAGTTTCCACAGCGCCCGATTCCTGGCTGCGATGCTCGCCGCGTCGGCCGTCGCTGGCTGCGCCACCAACCCCGTTACCGGCAGGCCCGACGTCGTGATGATGTCGGAGGCGCAGGAGATCCAGCTCGGCCGCGAGGAGCACGCGAAGATCCTGCAGGAGTTCGCGCGCTACGACGACCTGGCGCTTCAGGACTACGTCAACCAGATCGGCCAGCGCATCGTGGCCGTGAGCCACCGGCCGCAGCTGCAGTACACGTTCACGGTGCTCGACAGCGAGGACATAAATGCGTTCGCCGTGCCCGGCTACGTGTATATCACCCGCGGCATCATGGCCTACTTGAACTCCGAGGCGGAACTGGTCGCCGTGCTCGGCCACGAAGTCGGGCACGTGACGGCGCGGCATGCGGTGCGTCAGCAGTCCGGCGCGATGGCCACGGGCGTAGGCGCCACGGTAATCGGCATCCTGACGGGCAGCGGGGACCTTGCCTCCGTGGCCAACATGGCGGGCACCGCGCTGGTGAGCGGCTACGGCCGGGACATGGAACTCGAGGCCGACAACCTCGGCGCCCAGTACCTCGACCGCCTGGGCTACGACCCCGATGCGATGATCGACGTGGTGCGCCTGCTCAAGAACCAGGAGACCTTCGAACTGCAGCAGGCGCGGACGGAGAATCGCCAGCCCCGCGTCTACCACGGCGTCTTCGCCACTCACCCGGACAATGACACGCGACTGAAGGAAGTTGTGAAGGCGGCCCACAAGGTACAGCCCGACGGAACCCGCCTGCCCGACGGCCGGGACGTCTACCTGGACCACGTGAAGGGCATGGCGTTCGGGTCGAGCGCGGCGCAGGGCATGGTCCGCGGCAGCCGCTTCTACCACGCGGACATGGGGTTCACGCTGGCGTACCCGAGCGCCTGGACCATCAAGAACACGCCGAGCAAGGTAGTCGCGTTCCCGGCACAGAAAGACACGGTTCTCGAGCTGTATGCGATGCCCGTTCCACCCAATGTCACGCCCGGGGAGTTCCTGGCGCGGAACCTGAGCGGGACGACGCTTTCGTCCACGGAAAACCTGCAGGTGAATGGCCTCCCGGGCTACACGGCCGTTGCTCGCGACGTACAGCTGCCCTGGGGCAACCGGGGGCAGGCGCGCTTCGCCGTCGTCTACCTGAACGGCATGGCCTATGTCTTCCGCGGAAGTACCCACCTGGCCGCGGGGTTCACGGCCGCCGATCCGCTGTTCCTGTCGAGCGTCAAGACGTTCCGCCGCTTGAAGGACAGTGAATTTGCACTGGCGGAGCCGACCCGCATCGAACTCGTGAAGGCGACGCCCCAGACTCGTATCCAGGGCCTGGCGCAGTCCTCACCCATCCGCCCCTATCCGGCGGAGCAGCTCCGGCTGCTGAACGACCTCTATCCGGACAAGGAGCCGACCGCCGGCGAGGTCCTGAAGGTCGTGAATTAATACTGTCTTGATCGGGTCGTCCGGTCGTGCAAGGCTGGCTAGCCGTCACGGAACCGCCGTGCGCGGCCGAAAACAGGTAGGAAAGCTATGAGCACGAACAAATACGAACTGGTCAATCTCGACACCGGGAAGAAGTCCACGCTGCAGGCCAAGAGCGGTACCGTCGGGCCGGACTGCCTCGGTATCGCGCCGCTCGCGAAGGACTTCGGGATATTCACCTTCGACCCCGGGTTCATGGCGACCGCATCCTGCGAGAGCAAGATCACCTACATCGACGGCGACGCCGGGGTGCTGCTCTATCGGGGTTATCCGATCGACCAGCTCGCGGCCAAGTCCAGCTTTCTCGAGGTGTCATACCTGCTGTTGAACGGTGAACTGCCGGGCGCAAAGCAGCTCGAGCAGTTCGACCACTCGATCCGCTACCACACGATGATCAACGAATCGCTGCTGCGGTTCTTCAACGGGTTCCACTACAACGCGCACCCGATGGCCATGGTGTCCGCGGTCGTCTCGTCGATGGCGGCCTTCTACCACGACTCCATGGACAACAATAACCCGCGGCACCGCGAGATCTTTGCGCACCGCATCCTGGCCAAGATGCCGACCATTTCCGCGGCTGCCTACAAGCACATGCTGGGCCAGCCGTTCGTCTATCCGCGTAATGACCAGGATTACTGCGCCAACATCCTGCGCATGTTCTTCGCGGTGCCCGCAGAGGACTACGTTGTCGACCCGGTGACCGCGCAGGCGCTGGACCTGCTGCTGATCCTGCACGCCGATCACGAGCAGAACGCCAGCACATCGACCGTGCGCCTCGCCGGCAGCACCGGCACCAACCCTTACGCTGCGATCTCCGCCGGCGTCTCGGCGCTGTGGGGTCCGGCGCATGGCGGTGCTAACGAGGCCGTGCTGGCGATGCTCGAGGACATCGGCACCGTCGACAACATCCCGAAGTTCCTCGAACGGGTGAAGGACAAGGACGGCCACACGCGCCTGATGGGTTTCGGCCACCGCGTGTACAAGAATTTCGACCCGCGCGCGAAGCTCATCCGCGAGATGTGCCACAAGGTGCTCGCGCGGCTGGGCCACACCGACAACCCGCTGTTCGAGCTTGCGCTCAGGCTCGAGGAGATCGCGCTGAAGGACGAGTACTTCATCGCCCGCAAGCTCTACCCGAACGTGGACTTCTACTCGGGCCTGATCTACAGCGCCCTCGGCATCCCGCGATCGATGTTCACCGTGATGTTCGCGATCGCGCGTACCGCGGGCTGGGTTGCGCACTGGCAGGAGATGATCGGGGACCCGGGGATGAAGATCGGCCGGCCGCGCCAGCTCTACACCGGGCCGACCGTGCGCGACTACGTCGAAATCGGCAAGCGCTGAGGATAGGGGACATTCTCCTTTTTCGGAGGGGACATTCTCCTTTTTCCGGGCCTGCCGACTGCCCATTTCTGGCAGCGCATTGGGAAAAAGGAGAATGTCCCCTCCGAAAAAGGAGAATGTCCCCTGCTCACAGCAGCGCCTCGACCTCCGCAAAGCCAGCCCGCCGCATCGGTCTTCCGTCCACGGGGCTCGCAGGCGCCTGCCTTATGCCGTCCAGCGGGAACACGACCGTGTCCACGACCAGGCGCCCGGCGACGAAGCGCACGGCGGGGTAGGTCACGGTTCGGTCGCGCTCGTAGCGCATTCGTCGTTCGACCACCTCGTGCGGCACGCCTCGCTCCGCGAGCTGCAGCCATACGGCTTCGGCCGACTCCGAGAATACGTGCAGGCTGATGTCGGAGTGACCCGACGCCGTTCCGGTGAGCACGGGCCCGACCAGCCGCGGCTCGAAGTCCGACAGCAGCCTCATCGCCTCAAGGGCGGCCCGCCGCAGTGTCGCGAGATCGCTCTCGTGGCGGTCGGCGTCGAATAACCTCTGGTGGGCCACCATGGCCGCCTCTATTTCCCTGTTGCGTGGCAGGATCGAGGCGTCCGTCACGCCGAGTCGCTCGGCGGCCTTGCGTTTGGCGAGCAGGAAGTCGTCCACGCCCTGTTCACGCATGATGCGGGCCGCTTCCTCGGCGACGGCCTGTCGCAGGAGTTCGGCACGAGGATTCGGTCGTCGGTGCATCGGCCGCAGCTTCAGAAGATGGATTCTTCTGACGCGGGCAAGCGGACGCTCTCGGCATCCACCTCGGCACCGAAGCCCGACGACCCGGCCTGTGGCGGGAACCGATCGAGGAAAACCTCGAAGATGGCGCCCGGGCTGCCAGCGCTCGCCGGAGCCCCGGTTTCGCGCGACACCCACATGCGCATGAGTCCCGGCGGCTCGGGCAGCCGATGCTCGGGCCGGTCCTTCAGCGCAACCTGCATGAAATAGAGCCACATCGGCAGCGCGGTGCGGCCGCCTTCCTCGTTGTCGCCGAGGGAGCGTTCATGGTCGAAACCGATCCAGGCGGCTGCGACCAGGTCGGCATTGAAACCGACAAACCACGCGTCGCGGTGATCGCTGGTCGTGCCGGTCTTGCCAGCCACGTCGAGCCGACCGAGCGCCTTCGCGCGCTGACCGGTGCCGCGCTGGATCACGTCCGTCATCATGTCGGTCATCACGAAAGCGTTGGCCGCCGAGATGGCGCGCGGCGCGCGGCGCTCCAGCGGCACGTCGGAGCTGGGGTTGCCGGCGATGGCATCGCCGTCGGTGATATTACCTGCGACGGAATCGCCTGCCGCCATGCCGGTGACGCCGGCCGCCGATGCCGAGTCCACAGGCGGTAAGTCCACGCATCCCGGGCAGGCCAGCGGAGGCGCGGCCTCGAATACCGCAACGCCCGACGAATCGGCGATCGTTTCAATGAAATACGGCGTGAGGCGCCAGCCACCATTGGCAAAGACAGCGAAACCACGCGCCATTTCGAGCGGCGTCACCTGCCCGGTGCCCAGTGCAAGCGTCAGGTTGGGCGGCATGGCCTCGGGGCCGAAGCCGAATGCAGAGATGTGCCGTATCGTCGGTCCGATCCCGGCCCCGCGCAGCAGCCGGATCGATACGAGATTTCGCGACCGCGCCAACCCCTCGCGCATCGGCGTCGGTCCATAGAACCGCTTGTTGTTGTTCTGTGGCCGCCACTCCTCGGCGCCGCCGTCACCACCTCCGCCCTGGAGCACGATAGGCGCGTCGTTTATCAGCGTGGCCGGCGTGAATCCGCGCTCGAGCGCGGCCGAGTAGATGAACGGCTTGAACGACGATCCAGGCTGTCGTTTCGCCTGTATTGCCCGGTTGTACTTGCTCGCGTCGAAGTCGAAGCCGCCCACGAGCGCGACGATCGCGCCGTCGGACGGATCGAGTGCGACCAGCGCGGCACCCACGGTGGGCATCTGCGCGAGGCGGCTGCCCCCGCCTTCCAGCGGTTCTACATACACGACCTGGCCGACCTGCAGGACGTCGGCTGCCGACTTCGGAGCCGGGCCGACGGCGCCTCCGTCGAGCGCCGGCCGAGCCCAGGACATGGCCTCCCAGTCGAGGTCGATCGTCGATCCCGATCGAACGCGGAGCGTGGCTTCCCGTACGCCAACCGAGACGACCACTGCGGCGCGCAGGTTGCCTCGGGTCGGGTACTTGCCCAGTGCCGAGACAACTGCGACTGCATCCTGCGCCAGCGCCGGATCGATCCGGTCGCGTGCGCCGCGATAACCGTGGCGCCGGTCGTATTCGAGCATCGTCCGCCACGCAGCTGAATCCGCGGCAGCCTGGAGCGCGCTGTCGATCGTCGTCGTGACCCGATACCCGTCGGTCAGCGCGGCCGCACCGTAGCGCTGGACGAGGTCCTGCCTGACCATCTCGGCGACGTATGGCGCCTGGAGCTGGACGACGGGCGCGTAGATGCGGCTCGAAATCGGCGCTCCGTTCGCGGCTTCGCGCTGGGCCTCGTCGATCTTGCCCGTCTCGGTCATGCGCCGCAGCACATAGGCGCGGCGCGCGCGGGCCCTCTCGACGTTCGTGGCCGGGTTGTCACGCGAGGGCGAACGCGGCAGTCCGGCGATCAGCGCCGCTTCGGGCAGCGACAGGTCCCCGATCTGCTTGTTGAAGTAGACCTCGGCGGCAGCGCCGACGCCGTAGGCACGCTGGCCCAGGAAGATCCGGTTCAGGTACTGGCCCAGGATCTCCTGCTTGGTGAATTCGTGCTCGAGTCGCAGCGCCAGGAACACCTCGTTCAGCTTGCGACGAAGTGTCCGTTCGGAGGTGAGCAGCGTATTGCGCGCGAGCTGCATCGTAATCGTGCCGCCGCCCTCGCGAACCCCGCCTGCCGACAGGTTCGCTGCCAGCGCTCGCACCAGGCCCTGCCAGTCCACGCCCGGATGCTCGAAAAAGCGGTCGTCTTCGGCGGCAAGGAAAGCGTCCACGAGCACCTGCGGGATCTCGGCAGACGACACCGGTATGCGGCGTTGCTCACCGATCTGGGCGATCAGCAGTCCGTCGCGCGAATACACGGTGAGCGGTAGTTGCATGCGCAGGTCGCGGAGTTCGGCTGCGCCCGGCAGTTCGGGCTCCAGGTACTGGAAGGCGCCCGCGATGCCGAGAGCGATGAGTCCGCATGCGCCCAGGGCAGCTGTGAGAACGGTCGCGAGTATTTTCCGGGCCGGTCGCTTCATGCCGAATTCTGGGATCCAGTCCTTGCCGCGCTTGGAACGGTTGTGCATAGTAGCTCGCGACGCAAGGGCAAACCCACTGAAAGGTGGGGACGCAAAGCCACCGGTCTAAGGGTCAGGCCTATGACAGCGGGGTTGCCGGTCCGGACGATTTCGTCGCGACTGCGAGCGACGAGCCACATGAGATCGTCGCGTGACGTGGACCCCGCTCCGGGTGGCCTGACCCGGACTACCGGCCCAGCGCTGCCCGGCGTGGTCGATGGTTTTTTGCATAGAACAGATGGGGGTTTGCTGCCGGATGCCGCAAATTGATAGGGCGCTCACAATTCTTTTTGGTGAAAGCCTGTTATATAGTGCGGCGGGGGCATGGAATCTACACCACGATCGATGCGCAACCTCTTGAACTAGAAGGACTCACGCGTGCTGTTTCAGGGTAGGTCACGACCGGTCATAGGACTCGACATCACGACGTCGTCCATCAAGCTCATTGAGCTTTCGAAGGCCGGCGACGGTTATCGCGTCGAGTCTTACGCGGCGGAGGCTTCCCCGCCCAACGCCATCAACGAGAAGGCCATCGTTGACTCCCAGGCGGTCGGCGAGGCTGTGCGCCGCGCGGTCAAGCGCGCAGGTGCACGAAGCAGGGAGTGCGCCGTAGCCATCAGCGGCGACGCGGCGATCACCAAGGTCATCCAGATGCCGCGCAACCTGCGCGAGGTAGAACTCGAATCCCAGGTCGAGATGCAGGCCGATCAGTACATTCCATTCCCGATGGAAGAAGTCAGCTTCGATTTCGAAGTGATCGGTCCGTCGGAAAAAGATCCGGAAATGCTCGACGTCCTGCTGGTGGCGACGCGCTCCGAGAACGTCGAGCAGCGCCAGGCAGCAGTGCACGCCGCGGGCCTCGCCACGCGCATCGTCGACGTCGAGGCCTTCGCGCTCGAGAACGCTTGCCGCCTCCTGACACACCAGATGCCTGACGGCGGCATGGATCGCAACATCGCGGTCATGGACTTCGGCGCCAGCAGCACCACGTTCTCCGTGCTGCGTGACCTGAAAGTGACCTACACCCGCGACTTCGCCTTCGGCGGCCAGCAGCTGACCGAGGAAATCATGCGGACCTACGGGCTCAGCATGGAAGAGGCCGGACGCGCCAAGAAAGAAGGCGGCCTGCCGGCGAACTACCAGTCCGAGGTACTCGACCCGTTCATCGACGACATGTGTCAGCAGGTGAGCCGCTCGCTGCAGTTCTACCTGGCGTCCGGCAGCGGCCGCACGCAGCCCGAGCAGATCCTGATCTGCGGCGGTTGCGCGAACATCCCAGGCGTTGCCGACGTGATCACCAGCCGTGTCGGCATCAGCGCCGAGCGCGGTGATCCGCTCGGCCAGATGAAGATCTCGACGCGAGCGCTGGCGCAGGGAGTGAAAAAGGACGCGACCGCGCTCCTGACGGCCTGCGGTCTTGCGCTGAGGAGCTTCGACTGACATGCCAAGAATCAACCTCCTGCCGTGGCGCGACGCCCAGCGCAAGCAAAAGCGACAGGAGTTCATCCTGTCGATCGCTGCGGCGCTTGCCACCGCGGCCCTGGTCATGCTGATTGGCCGCTGGCAGATGAGTTCGGCCATCGAACACCAGCAGCAGCGCAACCAGATCCTGACCGACGCAATTGCGCAGCTCGACAAGAAGATCGAGGAGATCGTCGGGCTCGAGAACCAGAAGCGCAGGCTGCTCGCGCGCATGGAAATCATCGAGACCCTGCAGCGCAGCCGGCCGGTGATCGTCCACGTCTTCGACGAGATCGTCCGTACACTTCCCGAAGGCGTCTACCTGACGTACCTCAAGGGGCAGGGCGACAAGATAGAGATTCGCGGCGTCGCGCAATCGAGCACGCGCGTCTCGGCGTTCATGCGCAACATCGACAATTCACAGTGGCTGTCTGACCCGTCGCTCCAGGTCGTAGAGACCAAAGGCCGCGATGCGGGTCGCGGTGCGGACTTCACCTTGACCGCAAAGCTGCGCAGCCAGACGCCGCCCGCGGATGAAGCGCAAGCTGCCACGGTGGCCGCCAAATGAATAAACTCCAGCAACTGCTCGAACAGCTGCGCGGCCTGGACCCCAATGATCCGGGCCGCTGGCCGGCGGCCGTGCGCCTAGGTGTCGCGATCACGCTGTTCGGGCTGGCGGCCGCGGGCGGCTACTACTTCTTCGTCTGGAAGTCGCAGCATCCCCTGCTGGTCGAAGCGCGCGCCAAGGAAGTCGAGCTGCTCGGTACGCTCGAAAGCAAGTCGCGCAAGGCCGCGAACCTGCAGGCCTACAAGGACCAGCTCGCAGAGATGCAGAAGTCCTTCGGTGCCATGCTGCGCCAGCTGCCGGACAAGACCGAGGTGCCTAACCTGCTGGTGGACATTTCGCAGACGGGCCTCGCGGCCGGCCTGCAGGAGCAGCTTTTCCAGCCGAGCGGTGAGGTGCGCAAGGACTTCTACGCCGAGTTGCCGATCAAAATCCGGCTGGCGGGCGGCTACCACGAAATGGGTACGTTCGCCGCCGGTGTAGCGGCGCTGCCCCGCATCGTCACGCTGCACGACATCGAGATCGTACCGTCAGCGAAGAGCGCGGGTGGCTCGGACGACCTGGTGCTCAATGTCACCGCCAAGACCTATCGTTACCTCGACGAGGAAGATCAGAGCCAGGACAGCGACGGCAAGCCCGGAAAAGCCAAGAAAGCCGGTAAGTCCGGCGCTGGCAAGTGAGGCGGCCATGGCGGAGACGCAATCGGATATGACCACAGCACTGCGCATCGTCATCGCCGCAGCCGTGCTTGCGACGGCCAGCGGGTGTTCCGACGACACCGACAAGCTGCGTGCCCAGATCGAGGAAATCGAGAGCCGTCCCGGCGGGCGCATCGAGCCGCTGCCGGAGGTGAGGCCCTACGAGACCTTCGCCTATCCTTCCGCCGACCTGCGCTCGCCATTCGAACCTGGCGTGCCCTCGTCGTCGACAGGGGCCAATGGCATACGCCCCGATTCCAACCGGCCCCGCGAGTTTCTCGAGCAGTTTTCGCTCGACACGCTGCGCATGGTCGGGACACTGAACCTGAATGGCCGGGTCTACGGGCTCGTGCAGACGAAAGACGGACTGGTGCACCGGGTGCTGCCAGGCAACCACCTGGGCCAGAGTGATGGCCGGATCACGGCGATAGACGAAGGCAGGATCTCGCTCATCGAGATCGTTCCCGACGGCATGGGCGGTTTCATCGAGCGTCCCGCCGCGCTTGGGTTGAGCGACTGATCTGCAAGGAGATTTGAGAATGACCGCTGCATCGTTCAACACGATCGAAACCCGCGGCGGCGCGCGCCAGGCGCACGGCCGGCGCAGGCCCGCGGCACTCATCGCGCTGGCCGGAGTCGCTGCGTTCATCGCGCGCACCGCGCTGGCACAGGATGCCCTGATGCTGGAAAAAGTCGACGTGCAGCCGCAACCCGGCCAGCAGGTCGAGGTGCGGCTAGTGCTGAACGGACCCGCGCCGCAGCCAGTGACCTTCACCGTAGACAACCCGGCGCGCCTCTCGGTGGACCTACCGGGCGCCACGCTTGCGCTGCCGTCACGCCGCATCGACGTCAACTCAGGCGGCGTCGATACGATCGTCGCGGCCGAGGCCTCGGGCCGCACCAGGCTCGTGTTCAACATGGACCGGATGCAGCCGTACCAGACCCGTGTCTCGGGCAACACCGTGTACGTGACGATCGGGCAGAATGGCTCGACGGCGCCGGCCGCGACGGCATCAGCGGCGCCAACGGCGACCGCGGCGCAGAAGCCGGGTCCGGCGACCGCGTCGGTCGTGCAAAAGGTCGACTTCCGCCGCGGCACCGACGGTGCTGGCCGCGTGCTCGTCAGCACCAGTGATGCGGGCGTGCAGGCCAGCCTCAAGCAGGAAGGCGGCCGTATCGTCATCGACTTCCCGAATACCACGGTGCCTGACGAGTACCTGAAGCGCTTCGACGTAGTGGATTTCGCCACGCCGATCAGTTCATTCGACGTGACCCGCGGCCCGAACGGCACGCGTATCGTCGTAGTGGCAACCGGCGACTACGAGCAGCTCGCCTACCAGAGCGACCGCGACTACGTGCTCGAGGTGCGCCAGCGCCAGAAGGCCGCTATCGTCGATCCCAGCAAGCGCGAGTACAAGGGCGAGCGGCTGACGCTCAATTTCCAGGACATCGAAACCCGCGCAGTGCTGCAGCTGCTGGCCGAGACCAGCGGCCAGAACATCGTGGTGAGCGACACGGTGCAGGGCAGCGTGACTTTGCGCCTGCAGAACGTGCCCTGGGACCAGGCGCTCGACATCGTGCTCCGGACCAAGGGTCTCGACAAGCGCCAGGACGGCAACGTCATCTACGTCGCGCCGACCGACGAGCTGCAGGCTCGCGAGAAGCAGCAGCTCGAATCGCAGAAGGCGATCGTCGAGCTCTCGCCCGTGCGCACTGAATACATGCAGGTCAACTACGCGAAGGCCTCGGACCTCGCGGGGCTGATCAAGTCGCAGGGCAAGGCCTCGCTGCTGTCCGACCGCGGCAGCGTTTCGGTGGACGACCGCACCAACACCCTGTTGCTGGTAGACACCGCCGAGCGGCTCGCCGACATCCGCCGCCTGGTCTCCACGCTCGACATACCCGTGAAGCAGGTGCTGATCGAGTCGCGCATCGTGATCGTCAACGACAGCTTCGCCCGCGAGCTCGGCGTGCGCTTCGGCAGCGCCTACGTGAACAATGTCGGCAACGACGGCACGTTCTGGCTGGGCAACAACGGCCTTAACCTCGCCGGCTCAGGCACCAGCAGCGGCAGCACGGGACCGATCATCTCCGGCGACGGGGGCGCGTCGGGACAGGGTCCGGTGCAGACCGGCACGGCACCGGGGCGCTACATCGTCAACCTGCCGGTCGCGAACCCGGCGATGAACCTGGCGATGACGCTGCTGAACTCCAACTACATCGTCGACCTCGAAATCACGGCTGCGCAGCGCGAAGGTCGCGGCGAGGTCGTCTCGGCCCCGCGCGTCATCACCGCGAACGGCCAGGAGGCCTACATCGAGCAGGGCCGCGAGATTCCCTACCAGGAGTCCGCGTCCAGCGGTGCCACGACCACGCAGTTCAAGAAGGCCGTGCTGTCGCTGACCGTCACGCCGCAGATCACGCCTGACGACCGCCTTATCCTCGACCTGAAGGTCACCAAGGACAGCGTCGGCCAGTACGTGCCGAGCGCGACCGGCGGCCTGGTGCCGAGCATCGACACGCGGCAGATCACCACCCAGGTGCTGGTGAACGACGGCCAGACCGTGGTGCTGGGCGGCATCCTCGAGACCGACAAGCGCGACGACGTGAGCAAGGTGCCGTTCCTGGGCGACATCCCGGGCCTCGGGGTGCTGTTCCGCAAGAAATCGGTCACCGACGAGAAGAACGAGCTGCTGATCTTCGTGACGCCGAAGATCCTGCGCGAGGGCGCTGAGATCTACTGACGATTCCCCGCTCCGGTGGGACAATGCGGCCGCAGCGATCCTGCGGCCGCATTCGTTTCGGGCATGCTGAACGCCGAGAACATCTTCCTGGTGGGCCCCATGGGCTCGGGCAAGAGCGCCGTGGGACGGCAGCTCGCGGCCCGGCTCGGCCTCGAGTTCGTGGACAGCGACGCCGAGATCGAGTCGCGCACCGGCGTGGACGTTCCCTATATCTTCGAGCGCGAGGGCGAGGCTGGCTTCCGTGCGCGGGAGAGCGAGGTCCTCGACGAACTCACGCGCTCGCTGCGGCGGGTCATCTCCACCGGCGGCGGCGCCGTACTGGACCCGGCGACCCGTTCGCGCCTGCGGGAGAGGGGTTGTGTCGTGTATCTTCGGACCTCAGTGAACCAGCAACTCACCCGCACGCGCGGCAGCACCAGGCGTCCGCTTCTGATGAACTCCGACCCCAGGGGGACGCTCGAGCGTCTTGCGTTGCTGCGGGAGCCACTCTACGAGGAGGTCGCCGACCTGGTCGTCGACACCGACGGCCGCAGGGTGAAGACCCTGGCCCTGGAAATCCTGCACCGGCTCGAGGCCGCGAGGGGCCGGCCGTGCAGCGACTGAACATAGACCTCGGCGCGCGAAGTTACCCGATTCTGATCGGGCCGGGCCTGCTGGACGACGGTGAGGTGCTCTCCGAGGTCGTGGCCGCCCGCGACATCATGGTGGTGACCAACGACGTCGTGGCCCCCCTGTACCTCGACCGGCTGCTGCGCGCACTCGGTGACCGGCGGGTGGAGACACTGCGGCTGCCCGACGGCGAGCGATACAAGACGCTCGAGACCATGGCGCGCGTCCTCGACGCGCTGGTGGGGGCGAGGATGAACCGCGACGCCTGCGTGCTGGCGCTGGGCGGTGGCGTGATCGGCGACGTGGCCGGGTTTGCCGCGGCCTGCTACCAGCGCGGCGTGGGCTACGTGCAGGTTCCGACCACGCTGCTTGCACAGGTGGACTCGTCCGTCGGGGGGAAGACCGGCGTCAACCATCCAGGCGGCAAGAACTTGATAGGTGCGTTCCACCAGCCGCTTGCAGTGATCTCGGACACCATGACTCTGCGCTCGCTGCCGGTCCGTGAGCTCCGGGCAGGGCTCGCCGAGGTGATCAAGTACGGGCTGGTTGCCGACGCGGCATTCCTCGGCTGGCTCGAGTCGAACCTCGAGAAGCTGCTGGCGCTGGATCCGCCGGCCGTGGAGCACGCCGTGCGCCGCTGCTGCGAGATCAAGGCCGCAATCGTATCCGAGGACGAGCGCGAACACGGCGCGAGAGCGCTGCTCAACCTCGGGCACACCTTCGGCCATGCGATCGAGGCCGCTGCGGGTTTTGGCGAGTGGCTGCACGGCGAAGCGGTTGGCGTGGGAATGCTGCTGGCTGCCGACATGTCGCACCGCCTCGGCTGGATCGGCAGCGCGGACGTGGAGCGGGTCCGCGACCTGCTGCAACGAGCGGGGCTGCGCGTGACCGCGCCCGGTATCGGCGCGGGGCGGGCGCTGGAGCTGATGGCCATGGACAAGAAAGTTCTCGCTGGCCGGATCCGCCTGGTGCTGCTCGAGCGCATCGGCAAAGGCGTGGTCCGCGGCGACTACGCGGCCGAGGCGCTAAGGCAGACGCTCTCGGAGCACTTCGGGACCATGGCATGAACGCTTTCGCGGGTACGCTCGCTCCGTACGCGCAGCACGATGCTGCATCGCGGGGCCGCCGGTTCCCGGAGCCTGCCCCGCGGCATCGCACCGAATACCAGCGCGACCGTGACCGCATCGTGCACTCGACGGCGTTCCGCCGCCTGGTCTACAAGACACAGGTCTTCGTGAATCATGAAGGAGACCTGTTCCGGACGAGGCTTACGCACTCACTGGAGGTCGCCCAGATTGCGCGCAGCGTGGCGCGTGCGCTCGGGTTGAACGAGCCGCTGGCGGAGGCAATCTGCCTGGCGCACGACCTCGGCCACACGCCATTCGGCCACGCCGGGCAGGACGCGCTGCACGAATGCATGCGCGAGTTCGGCGGATTCGAGCACAACCTGCAGTCGCTGCGGGTAGTGGACGAACTCGAGGAGCGCTACGCCGAGTTCGCCGGCCTGAACCTGACCTTCGAGACGCGCGAGGGAATACTGAAGCACTGTTCGGCGGCAAACGCGCGCCGGCTTGGCGAGCTGGGCGAGCGCTTTCTCGAGCGCCACCAGCCCAGTCTCGAGGCGCAGCTCTCGAACCTTTCCGACGAGATCGCGTACAACAACCACGACGTGGACGACGGTATCCGCGCCGGGCTGATCATGATCGACGAGTTGAACGAGCTGGCCATTTTCCGCCGCCAGCACGATGTGGTGACGGCCCGCTACCCGGGCCTGGGTACCCGTCGCCTGGTCCATGAGGTCGTGCGCCGCATGATCGACTACCTGGTCAACGACCTGATCGATGCCTCCGCTGCGTCCATTGCGGCTGCGGCTCCCGCTGGCGTCGAGGACGTGCGCGCGCGTCCCGAGCCGCTGCTGTGCTTCGGGTCCGAGGTGGCCGCCGAGCATCTCGAGCTGAAGCGCTACCTTCGGCAGCACCTGTACCGCCACTACAAGGTGCTGCGCATGACCAACAAGGCCGGCCGGGTCGTTCGCGAGCTCTTCGACGCGATGTTCGGGGATGTGGACCTGATGCCGACGGAGCACCAGGAAGCGGCGCGACGCCTTGAGGCCGAGGATGGGCGGGCAGGCCGGGCCAGGGCCGTGGCCGATTACATCGCCGGCATGACCGACCGCTTTGCGATCCTCGAGCACCGGCGCCTGTTCGACCCGTCGGAACGGACCTGAACGACGGTGGATCCGGGGCGGAGCCCCCCCGGGTCCCTGGCGAATCCGCACTAGTCCGTACCGCTGGATCGCTACCCTGCCCGCTTCGTCCGGTATCATCTCCGGCTGCCGTATACATCGAGCCAACTGATGCAAGTCGTTCCCAAAGCCATCCCGGCGCGTGAGCGCCTGATATTCGCCATGGATGTTGCCGATCCGGCCGAGGCGCGCAACGTCGCGGAAACGCTCGGCGACGCCGTCCACTTCTACAAGATCGGCCTCGAGCTCTTCATGGCGGGCGGCTACTTCGAACTGCTCGACTGGATGGTCGCGCGCGACAGGAAAGTATTCGTCGACCTCAAGTTCTTCGACGTGCCCGCGACGGTCGCTGCGGCTGTACGGCAACTGCGCAACCGTGGCGTGACGTTCGCGACGGTGCACGGCAACCAGGGCATCATGGAAGCTGCGGCGGCGGCCAAGGGCGACGTGAAGATCCTCGCGGTGACGGTGCTCACCAGCCTCGACCGTGGCGACCTCGACGACCTCGGCTTCGCCTGCGACGTCGAACGACTGGTGCTGTCACGCGCCCGGCGCGCGCTGGAGGCAGGCTGTGACGGCGTGGTTTCGTCGGGCCTCGAGGCGCCGAAGCTTCGCGAATTTATCGACCAGCGCCTGCTGGTCGTGACGCCCGGCATCCGTCCTGTCGAGAACCGGCCGGTGGACGACCAGAAGCGCACGGTGGACGTGGCGCAGGCCTTCGAGAACGGCGCGGACTACATCGTGGTCGGGCGTCCCATCCGCGATGCCGCCGACCCCCGCGCTGCGGCGCTCGCGATACAGTCGACGATTGCCGGCGTGTTCGGCAAGGAAGCACCACGATGACCGCGCCGCTGAAAAACGACCTGTTCCTGCGCGCCCTGATGCGCGAGCCCACGCCGCGTACCCCGCTGTGGATGATGCGTCAGGCCGGACGCTACCTGCCCGAATACCGCGCGACGCGCGCGAAGGCCGGCAGTTTCCTGGACCTGTGCATGAACCCGCAGCTCGCCTGCGAGGTCACGTTGCAGCCGCTCGATCGCTACAGGCTCGACGCGGCGATCCTGTTTTCGGACATCCTGACGATCCCGCACGCGATGGATGTCGGTCTCTCGTTCGAGACCGGCGAGGGACCGCGGATCGCGCGACCCGTGCGTACGGCGGCCGACATCGACCGGCTGCCGATTCCGGATCCCGAGGACGAGTTGCGCTACGTGATGGACGCGGTGCGTCTGATTCGCCGTGAGCTTGGCGGCCGGGTGCCGCTGATCGGATTCGCCGGCAGCCCGTGGACTGTCGGCACCTACATGGTGGAAGGCGGCAGCAGCAAGACATTCCAGCACATCAAGGGCATGCTCTACGGCGCGCCGCGAGAACTGCACCGGCTGCTCGACGTGATCACGCGGGCGACGCTCCTCTATCTCAACGCGCAGGTCGCCGCGGGCGCGCAGGCCTTGATGGTATTCGACACCTGGGGCGGCGCGCTGACGCCTGCCGACTACCGGGAGTTTTCGTTGCGCTACATGCAGCAGATCGTGGACGGTGTTACCCGCGAGAGCGACGGGCGCCGCGTGCCGGTGATCCTGTTCACCAAGGGCGGCGGCCAGTGGCTCGCCGACATGGCGGCGACGGGCTGCGATGCGCTCGGCGTGGACTGGACCACCGAACTCGCAGACGCGCGTCGCGCGGTCGATGACCGGGTCGCGCTGCAGGGCAACCTCGACCCAAGCGTGCTCTATGCGCCGCCGGCCGAGATTCGTGCACAGGTCGCGCGCGTGCTCGAGAGCTACGGCAAGGGTCACGGCCACGTCTTCAACCTCGGGCACGGCATCCACCCCGACGTACCGCCGGAGCACGCGGCGGCGATGGTGGACGCGGTGCACGAGCTGTCACCCGGCTATCACAGGTAAAGCAGCACCAGCTGTCGTTCTCCAGGAGTACGGCCCGCCATGGACATCAGCAAGATCGGCATCGGCGAAGACCCGCCGCGCGACGTAAACGCGCTGATCGAGATACCGCAGGGCGGCGTGCCGGTGAAGTACGAGCTTGACAAGGAATCGGGCGCACTGCGCGTGGACCGTTTCCTGAACACCGCAATGTTCTACCCGGGCAACTACGGCTTCATCCCGCACACGCTGTCGGGCGACGGCGACCCGGTGGACGTGATCGTCGTGGTGCCGAGCCCGGTCGTCCCGGGCGCCATCGTCCGCGTGCGGCCGGTTGGCGCGCTGCTGATGAAGGACGAGGCGGGCGACGACGAGAAGATCATCGCGGTGCCGGTGGACAAGCTGAACCCGTTCTACTCGGGCGTGAAATCATACCGCGACCTGCCGGTGACGCTTATCGACCAGATTGCGCACTTCTTCCAGCATTACAAGGACCTGGAGAAGGGCAAGTGGGTGACCATCGTCCGCTGGGCAGACCACACCAAGGCCGAGCGAATGATCCTCGAGGGAATCCGCCGTTCCGCTCGCGACGGCGACGATGTCGCCGCTCACTTCATCGCGGGCGGCGCCCTCCGCCGTAAATAGGGGACATTCTCCTTTTTCGGAGGGGACATTCTCCTTTTTCCCGACGCGCTGCCAGACGTGGAGAGTCGTCAGATGCAGAAAAAGGAGAATGTCCCCTCCGAAAAAGGAGAATGTCCCCTATTTCTTCAGCAGGGGCTGGAGCAGGGGCCAGGCCTGGGCGAGCAGCTTCGGCTGCGCGGTGGCATTCGGGTGCAGGCCGTCGTCCTGCATCAGGCCCTCGTCGAGCGCGATTCCGTCCAGGAAGAACGGCACCAGCGGCACATGCTGGCTGGCGGCGACCTGCGCGAACAGCTCGTGAAATGATTTCGTGTAGGCTGGGCCGTAGTTCGGCGGAATCCGCATGCCGATCAGCAGCACCCTGGCGCCCGACTTCCGGCTCAACCGGACCAGTGACTCCAGGTTCGATTGCACGCCGCCTATCGGAAGGCCGCGAAGCCCGTCGTTGCCGCCAAGCTCGATGATCACGACAGCGGGGCGATGCTTGTCCAGCGCGCGCGGCAGGCGGGCCAGTGCGCCGCCCGTGGTCTCGCCGCTCTCGCTGGCGTTCACTACGCGGTATCCGTAACCTTCGGACGTAAGGCGTTGCTGCAGCAGGGCCACCCAGCCCTGCTCGACGCGCATTCCGTAGGCCGCGCTCAGGCTGTCACCCATTACAAGTACGGTGGGAACGTCGGCGCGGGCGACGTGTCCGAACAGGACCAGGCACAGGAAGGCAAGGCGAATGCAGGTGGATCGCAAAGACGTGGTGCTCGAGGCTTCGCAGCTGGGCAAGCAGGTTAGCAGCCCGGAGGGAACGCTAGCCATACTCGACGACGTGTCGATCGAAATCTCGCGAGGCGAGACCGTGGCCGTCATGGGCGCGTCGGGTGCGGGAAAATCAACGCTGCTCGCGTTGCTCGCCGGGCTGGACGAGCCGACCTCGGGCCGGGTCAGGCTCGCGGGCAATGATCTCACTGCGCTGGACGAGGATGGTCGTGCGGCGGTGCGCGCGCGCCACGTCGGGTTCGTGTTCCAGTCGTTTCACCTGGTGCCGTCGCTGACTGCGCTCGAAAACGTGATGCTGCCGCTCGAACTCGCTGGCCGAGCCGACGCGCGCGCGGCGGCGCTCGAGGTGCTCGCGAAGGTAGGCCTCGCCGAGCGGGTCGGGCACTACCCGCGACAGCTTTCGGGCGGCGAGCAGCAGAGGGTCGCGATTGCACGCGCCTTCGTCACGCGGCCGGACGTGCTGTTCGCGGACGAGCCGACGGGAAATCTCGACGCAACCACCGGAGCACGCATCATGGACCTGCTATTCGGCCTCAACGCCGATGCAGGTGCGACCCTGGTGCTGGTGACGCACGACCGCGATCTCGCCGCGCGCTGCGCGCGCGTGATACGCCTCGATGCAGGCCGCGTCGTCGCGCAGGCCGCATGACAGCGCTGCGATTCGCGCTCAGGAATCTCGTCCGCGACTTCAAGTCGGGCGAGATCTCGGTGCTGGTTCTTGCGCTGGTCGTCGCGGTCGCGTCGCTGACCGCGGTAGGGTCGTTCACCAGCCGGGTGTCACGCGCAGTGGCCCAGCAGGCCGGTGAGGTGCTCGCGGCTGACCTGCGGCTCGAATCAGCGCGTCCCATCAACGATTCCTACGACCGCGAAGCCTTGGGGCGCGGACTTGCAGTGGCGCGGATCCTGTCCATGCCGAGCGTAGTGTTCCACGGTGAGGACTCTTCGCTGGTCACGCTCCGGGCAGCCAGCGAGGGCTATCCGTTGCGTGGCAGGCTCAAGGTCGCTGACCAGCCCTTTGGCGCGGCGCGCATCGCCGGCGGCATCCCGGCCCCAGGCGAGGCCTGGGCCGACTCACGCCTGCTCGCGAAACTCGGCGTCCCGGTCGGGTCCACCATCACGGTCGGCGCGGCGACACTGCGCGTCACGCAGGTGCTCGATTACCGGCCAGACCAGGGCGCGGGCTTTGCGGACCTGTCGGCGACGTTGCTGGTGAACATGACCGATGTGCCCGCGACGCAGCTTGTCCAGCCGGGCAGCCGGGTGACCCGCGCCGTGCTGTTCGCCGGCGATCCGGGTGCGGTCGCCGATTTCGCCGCCTGGCTCGAGTCTGCGAAAACCAAGGGAGAGCGCCTCCAATCGGTGGCAGACATGAGCCCGCAGGTCCGGGCATCCTCCGACCGCGCTGGCCGGTTCCTCTCGCTTGCGAGCATGGTGAGCGTGCTGCTCTCCGCGGTCGCCGTCGCGATGGCCGCGCGTCGCTATACCCGGCGTCACCTCGACGGCGTGGCGCTGATGAAGTGCATGGGCGCCTCGCAGGGGTTCGTGCTCCGCCAGTCGCTCACGCAACTCGTCGTCATTGCCATCGTGGTGGCCGTGCTCGGCACGCTCGCGGGCTACGTCGCGCAGGCTGGGCTCGCGTGGTTGCTGCGCGACCTGATGCAGGGTGCGCTGCCGCCCCCGTCTGCGGACGCGGCCTGGCTGGGGCTCGCGACCGCGGTCGCAATCCTGGTCGGGTTCGCGCTGCCGCCGCTGCTGCAGCTTCGGCGCGTGCCCCCTGCGCGAGTCCTCAGGCGTGACCTGGAGCCGCCGCCGCTGCGCTTCGTCGCCGTCTACGGGCTCGCGGTCGGTTCGGTGCTGGTACTGCTCGGCTGGCTGGTACGCGATGCTCGACTGGTGGCCTGGGTCGCTGGCGGCATCGCAGCGACTTTCGCGGCGCTTGGGCTCGCCGGGTGGGCGCTGGTGCACGCGCTTCGTCCGCTGCGCGGCGGTGCGGGCGTCGCGTGGCGCTACGGGCTCGCGAACATCGCGCGCCGCGGCCGCGACAGTGTCGTGCAGGTCGTCGCCTTCGGGCTCGGGATCATGGTGCTGCTGCTGCTTGCGCTGGTGCGGAACGACCTGCTCCGCGAATGGCGCGCAAGCCTTCCCGCGAATGCGCCGAACTATTTCATGATCAACATCCGTCCGGACGAGGGCAGCGCCGTGGGCCAGTTCTTCGAGGCTCGAGGGTTGCCGCGTACGGAGATGGCGCCGCTGGTGCGCGCACGACTGTCGGCGGTGAACGGCGTGCCGGTGGACCAGCTGCACTTCGAATCGGACCGCGCCAACGGTTTCGTCGAGCGCGAGGCGAACCTGACCTGGGCGCGGACGCTGCGCGACGACAACCGGCTCGTTGCGGGAAGCTGGTGGCAGGACGGCGACCACGGCGGGCCGCGGGTGTCGGTGGAGAAGGATTTCGCGGAACTGCTCGGCCTGAAGATCGGTGACGAAGTCACCTACGACGTCGCCGGCGAGCAGGTGAGCGCAAGGATTGCGAGCCTCCGTGACGTCCGCTGGGACTCGTTCCAGCCGAACTTCTTCATGGTCTTCTCGCCGGGGGTGCTGGACGACGTCACCGGCACGCTGATTACCAGCGTGCACGTCGAGCCGGCGCAGCGACCCGTGCTGGTCGAACTGGTGCGTACGTTTCCGGAAATCACCATCATCGACATCGACGCGTTGCTGACGCAGGTACGCGGCGTGATGGACCGGGCCGCGCTCGCCGTGCAGTACGTGTTCGCATTCACGTTGCTCGCGGGCCTGGTGGTGCTGCTGGCGGCCGCACAGGCGACGCGGGACGAACGGCGCTTCGAGAGCGCCATCCTGCGCACGCTGGGCGCAAGCCGCAGCCTGGTGTTGAAGGGCGTCGCGGCCGAGTTCGTGGTTCTGGGCCTGCTGGCGGGTTTGCTGGCCGCAGCCGGTGCGTCGGTGGCCGGTTACTTCCTGGCGCGCGAGATCTTCGACCTTGCGTACAGGCCGGATCCGGCGGTCTGGGTCGCAGGCATCGTCGGCGGCGCACTGATGGTCGGACTCGCTGGGGTGATCGCCGCATGGTCGGCCGTCACGCAGCCACCGGTCGCGACGCTGCGCCAGGCGCAGACCTAGGTGCGGCCGCTCATCGCTCCACTTCGATGGTCATCGCCGAGGGCCGCAGTGGCTGGTTCGCGCCGCCGGCCAGCACGCGCTTGAGCGCCCCGCCGAACAGCATCACCAGCACCCCGCCCATTGCACCGATCGCCGCGTGCATGGACCAGAACGCCACCGGCGTCATTTTCTCGTAGAAGCCGCCGATCCAGCCGATCAGGTTGTTGGCCACGAACAGGCTCATGAACGCGAACCCCATCATGGTCGCGTTCACCTGGGCGGGAGCCGCGCGCGAGACCAGTGCCAGCAGCGTCGGCCAGTAATAGAGGAAGGCAATTCCCTGTCCTGCGCAGTACAGGAAGGGCCAGACCGGGTGCACGGGACTGCCACCCGCCGCGAGAATCGCCGCGACGAGGACAAGGTTGCTGGCGGCCGCCAGCCATGCGCCGATGCCGATCTTCGCGAGGTCATCCGGTTCGCCGCGACCGGCCGCCTGGCGTTTCCAGAGCCAGAACAGCAAAGGCACACCGAGGATGCTGAACAGCGGATCGATCGACTGGTACCAGGGAATAGGAATCCCGACGCTGCCGACCTGCAGCGCGACGTGTTCCTGGATCCAGACCGGGAGCACGTTGGCGAGCTGGTAGTAGGCGATTGACTGGAAGACGGTGATCGCCATCACCGCGACCAGCGCCAGGACCACGCGCCATTCCGCGCCGCTCAAGGGCGCGGCGTCACGTGCGCGCCGAGGCACGCGGGCCGGCAGGTGGCGATAGCCGACCAGGTAGGTGGCGAGGCCCGCGAGCATGAAGATCGCGGCGACGCCAAAGCCGAAGTGCCAGCCGTACACCTGCGCCAGCACGCCGCAGGCGAGCGGTCCGACCACGGCGCCGAAATTGATCGCGGTGCTGAAGATCGCGAAACCGCGCGTGCGACGCGACTCGTCGGAGGCTGGATACAGTGCCCCGACCTGGGCCGAGATATTGCCCTTCAGGAAACCGGAACCCACGACCAGCAACAGCAACGCCAGCAGGAAAGACTGGTCGAACGCCATCGCGAGGTGGCCGCCGCTCATCGAGAGCGCGCCGATCACGACGGCATTTCGCTGGCCGATCCAGCGGTCGGCCATCAGTCCGCCCAGCATCGGCGTGAAATAAACGAAGCCGCTGTACAGGCCGAAGACCTGCGAGGCGAGCGCCTGCGTCGAGAGCGGGCCGGTGATCGACTCGATCGCGGCGCGGAAGGCTGCGAAACCCGCGACCTGCTCGATGTGGCCGGGCAGCAGCAGCTGGTTCACCATGTAGAGAACCAGCAGCGCGGTCATGCCGTAGTAGGAGAAGCGCTCCCAGGCCTCGGTGAAGGCGAGGTAGAAGAGTCCCTTGGGGTGGCCAAAAACGGTGGTGTCGGAATCCCGCGTCATGCTTGCTGCCTCGCGGGGTCGGCCCCGAATACGCCGTCTATTTTCTTATTACCAGACGCACCCACCCGTTGTCGCTGCGCTGGCCGCGCCAGTCGTAACCCTGCAGCAGGATACGGTATTCGCCCGGGCCGAAGGCCGAGCTGTTCATCGACAGCCTGAGTTCGTGGTTCGAGTCAGGCACCATGCGCTGGATCGTCAACATGCGCCCCTGGTCCACCTTGTCGATCGTGACTCCGAAACTGGTGAATTGCGAGTACCCGACCGGCAGGTACAGGTCCAGCATCAGCGGCGGCTCGGGCCAGTCGATCGAAGCGTCCGGAGTGGCCGACCAGCTGCGCGGGTTCGGTGCGATGCGCAGCGCCCGCGCAGCCGTCGACGCGCGCAGCGTCAGCGTCTTGACGCGCACCTCGAGCTCCGCAGCCAGCGCCCGGTCACGACGCGCGTGCAGCTGCGAGCTCACGCCCAGCACCAGCAGCAGCATTGCGACGGTGGCCAGGGACACGACCGCGGCTGGCTTCTGCCACCACGCGAGCACGAGTTCCTCCACCGGCAGCGGCGGGCCTGGCGGCGGAGGGAGCGGCAGTTCGACCTGCACCGCGGGCTTTCGCAGCGAGGAGCCCTTTTTCTTCTTCGGCTTGCGCACGCTCATGCGGTCGTGGCTACGGGATCGCGTGCGTCGAATTCGAAGGGGTCGGGTTTCCTGGCCAGGATGCGCTTCATCGCACGAACCTCACGATCGCGGATGATAGCCAGGAACTCCCCCGACCCGTCCATGGCCTTGAAGGCGTCCAGCCCGCGCTCGAGCAGGTCCTGCAGTGCCCCGAAGCCGGCCGCGTGAGCCGGTCCGCGCGCGAAGCGGACCAGCTTGTGCACGAAGGGCTTGTGCACCACGCGGTCGAGATAATCGCCGATGACCCCGATCAGCTCGATCTGCCGTTCCCGGTCCTTCGCACGCCCGGCGCGGCGGTAGGCCTCGGCGTAAGTGTCCGCCGTGATCGTGCCTCCGGGCAGGGCCCGCACCACGGCCGCGTCCAGTTCCTGGGACATGACCTCGAGGTCAATGGCGCGGCAAAGCGCCCGCAGCGCCTGCCGGGGCAGCAGCCGTTCCATGACGCGCTGCACGCGCGCGAGGTCGCGATCACGCCCGCGAGGGTCGGACCCGCCGTACAGGTCCTCGAAGAAGAACTCGACCGCCCGGCGATAGCGCGGATTCGCGCGCAGGTCGGCATGGCTCCGAAGCAGCCGCTTCGACTGCCAGCGCTGCAGTTCGGCGAGGCGATGCGCGGTGGCGTCGTCGTCCGCGAACGCATCGCGCAGCTCGGCGTTACGTGCGAGCAGCCGGCCGAGTTCCCCCCTCGGCGTCCGCCCGATTCCATCCTGCCCGGTCTCGATTCCGAGGACTTTCACGGTGGTAATTGTCGCCGATTGGCGCCCGTGCGCCTCGAATTTTCTCCACATTGACCTAGGCCGGTCCGACACCTAAGGTAGCCCCAAAAAGGGGCAGGTCCGTGGACGGTCCTGCTGTCACAGATCGACCGGGAGAATTCCATGAGCTATTTCGTCACCGGCGCGACCGGGTTCATCGGCCGCTACCTGGTACAGTCGCTGCTCAAGCGCGGCAAGGGCACGATCTACGTGCTGGTGCGGCCGAAGTCCGTCGGCAAGCTCGACGAGCTGCGCGAATTCTGGGGCAAGGAGAGTGTCCGGCGGGTCGTGCCGGTGAAGGGCGACCTCGGCTCGCCTAAGCTCGGCATCGCGCCCGCTGACCTTCGAAAACTCAAGGGCAAGGTCAAGCACTTCTTCCATCTCGGTGCCGTCTACGACATCGACGCAAGCGCCGAGACGATGAAGAAGGCGAACATCGTCGGCACGCAGGGCGCTCTCGACGTTGCCGCTGCCATAGGTGCGGGCTGTTTCCACCTGGTGAGCTCGATAGCCGCGGCGGGCCTGTATCGCGGCACGTTCACCGAGGACATGTTCGAGGAAGCCGAGGGCCTGGACCACCCGTATCACAGCACCAAGCACGATTCCGAAGGCATGGTGCGCGCGGACGGGCGCACTCCGTTCCGTATCTACCGCCCCGGCGCGGTGGTCGGCCATTCGAAGACCGGCTTCATCGACAAGATCGACGGACCCTACTATTTCTTCAAGGCGCTGCAGAAGCTGCGTGAATCATGGCCGCGCTGGATCCCGCTGGTGGGCATCGAGGGCGGCTACATCAACTTGGTGCCGGTGGACTACGTCGTCGACGCGATGGACTACCTTGCACACGAAAAGGGGCTGGACGGTCGCTGCTTCCACCTGACCGACCCGAAGCCGCGCCGGGTGGGTGGCGTGCTGAACATCTTCGCGCGCGCAGCGCACGCGCCCGAAATGGCGTTCCG
Source organism: uncultured Gammaproteobacteria bacterium (assembly GCA_963732375.1). Classification (GTDB taxonomy): domain Bacteria; phylum Pseudomonadota; class Gammaproteobacteria; order Steroidobacterales; family Steroidobacteraceae; genus RPQJ01. The sequence goes on along the minus strand of CAVSZE010000002.1, from coordinate 280,217 downwards.
GCTCGACTCGAAGGTCTTCGACATGGTGCCGGACAGCGTGCGCAAGACGGTGCAGCGAACCCGGCCGATCCAGAACGTCTACGACCAGCTGCTGCGCGACCTGCAGGTCCCGAAGAGCGTCCTGCAGTTCGTCAATTACCCGACGCGTTTCGACTCGACGGCCACCCAGAAGGCGCTGAAGAAGTCGCGAATCCACCTGCCGCCGCTCGAGGACTACGCGTGGCGGCTGTGGGACTACTGGGAACGCCAGCTCGACCCCGACCTCACCATCGACCGCAGCCTGCGCGGGGCGATCCGCGGCAAGGTGGTGGTCATTACCGGCGGCTCCTCGGGAATCGGCGAGGCTGCGGCGATCCGCATCGCGGAGGCCGGCGGCAAGGTCGTGGTCGTGGCGCGAGACGAGGAAAAGCTTGCGGAGGTCAGGAAGAAGATCACGGGTTTCGGTGGCACGGTCAAGACCTACTCCTGCGACATCACCGACCTCGCCGCAAATGACAAGCTGGCAAAGGACATCCTGAAGGAGTTCGGCCAGGTGGACGTGCTGGTGAACAATGCCGGACGCTCGATCCGTCGCTCGCTCGCGCTTTCCTACGACCGCTTCCACGACTTCGAACGCACGATGCAGCTGAACTACTTCGCCTGCGTGCGCCTGACGATGAACCTGCTTCCGTCCATGACCGCGCGCAAGCAGGGACAGGTGATCAACGTTTCCTCGATCGGCGTGCTGACCAACGCGCCGCGGTTTTCGGCCTACGTCTCCTCGAAGGCCGCGCTCGAGTCGTTCGCGCGCTGTGCCGCTGCCGAGTTTCACGACGAAGGCGTGCACTTCACGATCATCAACATGCCGTTGGTGCGCACGCCGATGATTGCGCCGACCAAGATCTACGAGGAAATGCCGACCATCATCACGCCCGAAGAGGCTGCGGACATGATCGCCGATGCCATCATCCGCAAGCCGCAGCGCATCGCGACGCGACTTGGCCTGATGGCGGAGATCATGCACCTGGTGATGCCGAAGATGTCGGAGGTCGTGATGAATTCGGCCTACCGCATGTTCCCGGATTCCCCGGCCGCCGAAGGCAAGAAGGACGGGGGTTCGCAGCGGGCACCGACCAGGGAGGCGATGATCTTCGCCTCCCTGATGCGCGGCATCCACTGGTAGCGGCACCCGGATTGACACACCTGAAGGGGGCACTGGCATGCGATCTGCGACTCGATTACTGGTGCTGTCGGTGCTGGCGTGCATGCTGTCCCCGCTGCCGGCCTTGGCGAAGGACCAGCGCTCCGCGCAGGACGAATGCCGGCGTGAGGCGGAGCGGCGTGGGTATTCCGTGCTTGCAACGCGCAATTTCCACAAGGACGGGGACGGCTGGTCGGTGGAACTGCAGGCCCGCGACCACAAGGGCAGGGTGAGCTGGGGCACGTGCTTCGTCGAGAACCGCAGCGGCGACGTCAGCCTGTACGGTCCGGGCTGGGGCGGAAGCGACGCCGGCGGCACGGTCGACTTCTACTGCGCGTCGCCGGACTACAAGTACCGCGAGTGCCAGTTGCCGGTAAAAGGTCGTGCGAGCCTGGTGAAGAAGAAGTCCGATGCGTCCTGCGTGGAGGGCCGTGATTGGGGCCAGCGCGGCGACCGCGTCTGGGTGAACAACGGCTGTCGCGCGAACTTCCAGGTGGTGCGCAATGGCAGCACGGTGACCGGCGAGCCAGTGGTCGCCGAGCGCGCCTGCCTCAAGGAAGCGGAGCGCCTGGGGCTGCGCGTCGTGAGCCAGCAGAAGGCCCACGCGCTGCCGGGAGGCTACGGTATCAGCATGACCGTGCGCCGGGGAAACCAGCCGCAGCAGCCCGCTCACTGCGCGTTCCTGTTCTCGACCGGCAGGGCCACGCTCAACTACTAGGCGTCGCGCCAGCCGCGATTCGCGCGCGAATCGGCAGATTGGCAACTGTCGCCGCGCGCACCCCTCGTGCGAGCATCACGCCGGGCCGCAATGGACGCGGCCGGCAGGAGCAAGGCCCCACGGTGGGCCGCCAGGGAGCAGGCGTGGGTACGCTGGTCGTCGCTGTGGTCGCGCTGGTCGCGGCAATGTTCGCAGTATCGGTGGTGAAACGCAGGGCGGCGAGGCGAGCCGCTGAAGCACGCGAGCGTGCGCGTCGTCGCCGCCGCCGGATGCCTGAGGTGTCAGCCAACGTGCGAGGCCTGCCGCGTGGAGACGAGCAGGACATGTGGGCGAGTGAAGCGCCGGTGCGCGAAGATCGTGTCGCGTAGCCAGGCCCCCGGGGGCGGGCAGCCTTCAACCGGGATTCAGGGCCGCACGACCACGCGCAGCGCCCGGCCCAACAGCGAGAATTCAGCCGGCGTCCCGCCAGCCAGCTGGCCGTCGACCTGGACCCCGGCCGGCGGGTCCGCTTCGATGCGCACCTTTGCCGCGCGGAGGTGACGCACTGCCGGGTCGTCGAGAATGGTGCCGCGGTAGAGCTTCAAGAGTTTCGGCAGTACGGCTAGCAGTCCGAGTTCCTGCACCATGACCACGTCGAGCAGGCCGTCGTCCATGCGGGCAACGGGCGCGACGTGCATCCGGTTGCCGCAGTACTGGCCGTTGGCTGCAAACACCAGCAGCATGCGCCCGTCGACACGGGTCCCGTCGGCATCTACCCGGAAGCGCGGTGCGCGGTAAGACATGAGTCCGCTGATCGCGACGCGCAGGTAGGTTAGCGCGGATGGAATCGGGCGCGGCAGGCGCGCCGTCATGTCGGCGTCGTAGCCGGCGCCGGCGACATTGATGAACCAGCGGCGCCGCCCGCCCGATTCCGGATGGTCCACGATCCCGACGTCGTGCAGCATCGTGCGGCCCGCGGCGATTGCCGCGGTCACGTCGCCTGGACGGCGGCCGATACCCAGCGACCTGGCCCAGTCGTTGCCGGTGCCGGTCGGCGCGACTGCCAGCGTCACCTCGCGTGTATCCACGAGGCCCGCGTCCATCACGCCGTTCACGACGTCGTTGACCGACCCGTCGCCGCCGGCCGCGATCAGGTGTCGCCGGCCCTGCTGCACCGCGCGGCGCGCGATAGCCTCGCCGTCGCGGGGCCCGGCGGTGCGCACGACCTCGAGTGGGACGCGCGCTTCCCGGAGCGCCGCCTCGATGTCATCCCAGCTCCATCGCGAACCGGCGAGGCCCGACCTGGGATTGACGATCGCGAGCCAGTCCCCGGGCGAGGTCATCGTGAGCCGCCGGCCTCACTGCACCGGAGCGATGCAGTGCGCGTCCACGAACGCCTGCTGCGCGCGCACCTGCTCGGGTGTTGCCTGCAGGCGTTTCGCCGTCATGTCCGCAAGAGTGTTGCGTGCGCTGACGCACTCCGGGCCGCTGGCGACGCGCAGCTGCGTGGCCATGTCCTCCTGCTCGCGCCTGCGAACCGGATCACTGCTGCAGTTGGCGGCGGCGGTCTGCTTCAGGCGGGTGATCTCCTGCGGGCTGGTGGGCTGCGTGCCGCTGGTCAGGCGGTCGAGCGCCTCGAGCGCAATGACGCATTCGCGGTTGCGCAGGCTGGCGAGGACCTCGGAGCGGCTGGCGGCCTGGGCCGGGGACGCGGATGACGGCCTGCTGGTTCCGCCGGAGCTGCCGCTGGACGACGCCTGGTTGCGGCCGCCCGGTGCCGAGCCGACGTCCACCGCCTGGTACTTGACCCCAGCAGGCGGCTTGGTGCTTGAAAGGTGCACGACGCCGTCCTCATCGACCCACTTGTAGATCGTGGATGCGCTTACCGGGGTGGCCAGCGCTGCACCGAGCAGCAGGGCCACGAAGGCATTTCGAAAACTGCGTCGGCCTGGAGTCACCTGCGGATGTTAGCGCGTCCGCCGCCCAGCGTCCGCCTCACGCGTAGCGCTTCAGTATCTTCGCGAGCCCGGAGGCGCCCGGGTGCAGCTTGTCGTACGGCACCTGGTTCAGCGGAACGTCGGTAGTGTTCGCCATCGCGTGCATGTCGGGGCCGCTGGACGAGACGAAGATCAGCCCGGTGACGTGCTCGCCCTGGCGCAGCTTGGTGCGCAGGTACTCGAAGGCCTTGCCGCGATGCGTCGGGTCGTAGTCCTTGTCGAGTTTCCGCAGCACGATCTGGCTGCCGTCGTGCATCTGCACGGGCAGCGCCTCGCCCTCGGCGTAGGACGCGAGTATCTCCTGGCGTGGCGGGATGTAATCGGTGTGCACGGCCTCGTGGTAGTGCTCGCGCGTGAACGCGTAGCTCTTGGTCGATCCCACGTGGTCGTTGAACGTCACGCAGGGCGAAATCACGTCGATCATCGCGAAGCCCTTGTGCATCAGCCCCGCGCGGATCAGCGGCACCAGCTGTTCCTTGTCACCGGAGAAGCTGCGTGCGATGAACGTGCCACCGAGCGACAGCGCGGCGAGGCAGGGGTCGACCGGCGCCTGCTGGTTCTCCTCGCCCTTCTTCGACTTCGTGCCGATGTCGGCGGAGGCCGAGAACTGGCCCTTGGTGAGGCCGTACACGCCGTTGTTCTCGCAGAGATACAGCATGTTGACGTTGCGCCGGATCGCGTGCGCGAACTGGCCGAAGCCGATCGACAGCGAGTCGCCGTCGCCGGACACGCCGATGTAGTAGAGGTCCTTGTTGGCCGCGTTCGCCCCGGTCGCGACCGAGGGCATGCGTCCGTGCACGCCATTGAAGCCGTGGGAGCCGCTGGCGAAGTAGGCGGTGGTCTTCGATGAGCAGCCGATGCCCGAGAGCTTCACCAGCTGCTCCGGCTGCATGTCCAGGCCCCACAGCGCCTCGATGATCGAGGCGGTGACGGAGTCGTGCCCGCAGCCCGCGCACAGCGTGGACATCGCGCCTTCGTAGTCGCGGCGCGTGAGCCCGAGCTCGTTGACCGGTAGGTCGGGGTGGCGGACCTTAGGCTTGTTGATGAATGACATGTGGTGGTCCTCAGGCGCTCGCTGCGGCCAGGCGCTGCGCGTCGCCAAGTTCCGCCAGTACGGCCAGCACGATCTCCCTCGAGGTAATGGGCAGGCCGCTGTAGTGCAGGATCGAGCGTAGCTTCGATTTGGGAACGTCCGTCTCGAGCGTGAGCAGCGAGCGCAGCTGCGCGTCGCGGTTCTGCTCGACGACGAAGATCTTCTCGTGCGAGGCGAGGAACGATTCCACCTCCAGCGAGAACGGAAATGCGCGGATCCTCATGTAGTCCACGGCGATGCCGTGGCGGGACAGGATGTCCGTGGCCTCACGCACTGCACCGTGGGTGCTGCCGACCGCTATAAGCGCAACCGACTCATTGCCACTGCCCTCGATCACCGGGGGTGGCACGTGGGTTCGCGCGTGCTTGAACTTGCGCACCAGCCGGTCGAGCACCACCTGGTACTCCGCGGAGTCTTCGGTATAGCCACCGTACTGGTTGTGTCCCGAGCCGCGCGTGAAATACGCGCCCTTCGAGCTCACGCCCGGCAGCGTGCGGTACGGGATGGCGTCGTCGTCGACGTCCAGGTAGCGGTAGAACTTCGGCAGTTCCTCGATCTGCTCCTTCGTCAGCACCTTGCCGCGGTCGGGGCGGTAGGCGTCGTCCCACTTGAGTTCCCGGCACATCCAGTCGTTCATGCCGATGTCGAGGTCGGACATCACGAACACCGGCGTCTGCAGCCGCTCGGCCAGGTCGAAAGCCTGCACCGCCATGTAGAAGCATTCCTCGGGATCCGAGGGGAACAGCAGCACGTGCTTGGTGTCGCCGTGCGAAGCATACGCGCAGAACATGATGTCGCACTGCTGCGTGCGGGTCGGCATGCCGGTCGAGGGGCCGACGCGCTGCACGTTGAAGATCACCGCCGGGATCTCGGCGTAATAGGCCAGCCCGATGAACTCGCTCATCAGCGAGATGCCCGGGCCACTGGTGGCGGTGAACGCGCGCGCGCCGTTCCAGTTGGCACCGAGCACCATGCCGATCGCCGAGAGTTCGTCCTCGGCCTGGATCACCGCGTAGTTGGCCTTGCCGGTCTCCGGGTCGACGCGCAGCTTCGCGCAGAAGCCCTTGAACGCGTCCATCAGCGAGGTGGACGGCGTGATCGGATACCAGGGCCCCACGGTCGCGCCGGCATACACGGCGCCAAGCCCGGCCGCGGTGTTGCCGTCGATCATGATGTGGCCGGCGGTCCTGTCCATGCGCTCGAGCCGCAGCGGCAGCGGGCAGGGCAGATGCGTCTTCGCGTAGTCGTGGCCGAGCTGCACCGCCTTCATGTTGGCGTCCACCAGCGCGGGCTTCTTGGCGTAGGTCTCGGTCAGCAGCTGCCGGATCACCTCGACGTCGATGTCGAGCAGCGCCGCCAGCACGCCCGCATAGACGATGTTCTTCATCAGGATGCGGTTGCGCACCCCGACGAAGCTCTCGTTGCAGAGCTTCGCGAGCGGCACGCCGAGGATGGTGATGTCCTCGCGCGACAGCACCGTCGAACGCGGCCAGGTGGAGTCGTAGAGCAGGAACCCGCCCGGCGAAACTTCGCGCACGTCCTTCTGGTAGGTCTCCGCGTTCATCGCCACCATCAGGTCCACGCGGCCGGAACGCGCCACGTAGCCGTCCTTCGTGACGCGGATCTCGTACCAGGTTGGCAGGCCCTGGATGTTGGACGGGAAGTAGTTCTTACCCATCACGGGCACGCCCATGCGGAAGATGGCCTTCATCAGCAGCGAGTTGGCACTGGCGGAGCCGGTGCCGTTGACGTTCGCCAGCTTGATGACGAAGTCGTTTACGCGGTCTTGCGGCTTTGCGGTCGTGGCCATGTGTGATCGCTGGCGTGGGGCAGGTTGATCTTCGACTTCTGCATGTCCCAGGCCGCCGTCGGGCAGCGCTCGGCGCAGAGTCCGCAGTGAACGCAGAGGTCCTCGTCCTTCACCATGACGCGGCCGGTCTGCTTGAGGGCGTCCGACACGTACAGCGCCTGCCGCGGATCGTGGCGCGGCGCCTTCAGCCGGGTCGAGAGCTCGGCCTCGTCGCCGTTGCGCGTGATGGTAAGGCAGTCGGTCGGGCAGATGTCGATGCAGGCGTCGCACTCGATGCAGAGCTTCGTTTCGAACACGGTCTGCACGTCGCAGTTGAGGCAGCGCTGCACCTCGGCGGCGGCCTGTTCGGCGTCGAAACCGAGTTCGACCTCGATGCCGATCTTCTTGAAGCGCTCCTTGAGGCTCACGTGCGGCACCAGTCGGCGTTCGACCGGGTTGTAGTCGTTCTTGTACGACCACTCGTGCAGGCCCATCTTGCGCGACGAGAGATTCAGCGTGGGCGGCAGCCGCTCGGTGACCGCCTGACCCATGCAGAAATTGTGGATCGAGATCGCTGCCTGGTGGCCGTGCTCGACGGCCCAGATGATGTTCTTCGGGCCGAATGCGGCATCGCCGCCGAAGAAGACCTCCGGGCGCGTGGACTGGAACGTGATCTTGTCGACGACCGGCACGTGCCACTTGTCGAACTCGACGCCGACGTCGTTCTCGATCCAGGGGAACGCGTTCTCCTGGCCGATCGCGAGTATCACGTCGTCGGCGGGGAGGAACGTCTCGCCCACCACGCGCTCGGCGATGATGTTGCCGCGCGCGTCGAACTCGTACTGCATCTTGTCGAAATTCATGCCCTTGAGCTTGCCGTCCTCGACGACGAAGCTGCGGGGCGCATGGTTGACCACGATCTCGACGTTCTCGGCCTCGGCGTCCTCGAGTTCCCACTCGGAGGCCTTGAAGAACTGGCGAGGCTTGCGGGCCATCACCTTGACATCGTTCGCGCCCAGTCGCAGCGAGGATCGGCAGCAGTCCATCGCGGTGTTGCCGACGCCGATGATCAGCACCCGCCTGCCGATTTTCTCGACGTGCTTGAACGCCACCGACTCGAGCCAGTCGATGCCGATGTGGATGTTCGCCTTGCCTTCCTCGCGGCCCGGGAGCTTCAACTCCTTGCCCTTCGGCGCGCCGCTGCCGACGAACACCGCATCAAACCCACCGGTCGCGAGCAGCTTCCTGAGGCTGTCCACGCGCGAGTCGTAGCGGATCTCCGCGCCCATGCCGGCGATGTAGCCGATTTCCTCGTCGATCACGCCCTCGGGCAGGCGGAAAGCCGGGATGTTGGTGCGCATCAGGCCGCCCGGCTTGCCCCACTGCTCGAGCACCACCACCTCGTAACCGAGCGGCAGCAGGTCGTTGGCGACCGTGAGCGAAGCGGGGCCGGCGCCGACGCAGACGACCCGCTTGCCGTTCTTCTTCGACGGAACCACCGGCAGGCGGTCGTCGATGGGGTCCTTGTGGTCGGCCGCGACGCGCTTCAGCCGGCATATCGCGACCGGCTTGTCCTCGACCCGGCCGCGCCGGCAGGCGGGCTCACAGGGCCGGTCGCAGACGCGCCCGAGGATGCCCGGGAACACGTTCGACTCGCGGTTGACGATGTACGCATCGGAGAATTTTCCGAGCGCGATCAGGCGGATGTATTCGGGGACGTCGGTGTGCGCCGGGCAGGCCCACTGGCAATCCACGACCCGATGAAAATAGTCCGGGTTCGACGTATCGGTCGGTTGCACGGTCGTGCGAATCCACTGTGGGGGGAAAGCAGTGCGGCAGCTTAGCGGTTCTGCCGGGCGGCGCAACCTGCGCGCCACCCGGATGCTGCGACGCAACAGGCAACGATCAGCCAGTCGCTTATGTCGGGTTGTCGCCCACCGTCAAGACGCATCGGGTAATTTTGTGACCGCCGACACAACTTCTAGTAATTAACCCTCATGGAGGGGCGGCGTGGAAGGTGAGAAAAGAACGGACGCGGATGGGAACCGTGCCGTCTTCGCGGTGCGGGTTCCCTGAGGTGCCCGGGTGAAGCCTTGCCTTGCTGCATTGGCGCTCTTGGCGGCCGTCCCGATGACGACCCACGGCGCAGACGTGCAGGCGATGTTCGTCGTTTCGGTCACCGTTCCCCCTCGTGCAGCCCTCGATACCAGTTCGCAGCCGACCGTGATTGCGGTTTCGGAGGAGGACGTCGCGCGTGGCTACGTGGACGTTGCCGCCGTCTATCGCGTTAGCAACAACGATCCGGCCGGCTACCTGCTGCAGTTCGTACCGGTCGCCGGCATCGCCCGGCAGGTCGAGGTGCGCGGATTGGGCGGCGCACTCGTCCTCGGCCAGGACACGGTCGAAATCTATCGCCCTGGCGACAGTTTGGAGCGGGAGGTCGCGCTCCAGTTTCGCTTCGTTCTTGCGGACGGCGCACGCCCCGGCACGTTCAACTGGCCTGTCCGGCTCGCGGCCCAGCCGATCTAGGAACTGGCAGCGCCGGCGTTCACGCCGTCGGGTGCTGCTTCAGAACGAAATAGTTACGACCAGGTTGTCGCCATAGGTGCCGGTACCCGCGTCCTGCCCGGCTGGTATGCGGCCGTACGCGGTGTGCGTGATCGAATTCGAGAACTGGAAGAAATTGAAATTCATGGTCGTGCTTACCACGCCCGTCGAGGACGTGCCGTTACCCCAGACCTGGCTGCGCGACGCATTGGTGTAGACGTTGTAGTTGAGCTGCGCGGCCCCGGCGTTCATCCTGCGCGTCGCGTAGGTTCCACTGTTCCCAGTGCTCAGCTCGACCGAATAGCTCACGCTCCACGACTCGAGGAATCCGCGCGTGCAGGTGACCGTCATGCTGGTGGTGATGTCCGTCGGGCTCGCGAGCGTAGGGTCGTAGGTGCCGAAGGCCAGGCTCGGCACGGTCGTCGAGCAATCGATGACGGCCTGCGCCACCTGGCTCCACAGCAACGCGCCGGCCAGCATGGCGCCCGCGGCGAGCGCCGACGCGTCCCTGCGCCCGTGTCTTGCCGGTCGGCCTGGGTAACGCAAGTGCATCGTGACTTCCGTGATCACGGGGCCGGGGCCGGATCATCGGGATGGGAGCCGTCCTCGACGCAGCGGATGCTGCCGAGGTCGGGCTGCGGCCCGGAGTCGGTGGGTCGCTCGAACTCGAAACTGCAGCGATGCCCTTTCCACTCGGCCGAGGCCCGTTGTCGGCCTTCGGCTTCGGTGAGGTAGACGAGGCCGGCGAGCGCGACCGACGCCTGCTCGCTCGGAGTCCTGACCGTGGCTCCGGCCGGCACGGCAGCGCCGTCCGACTGCACGAGTCGCAGCGTTGCCGCACTCGCGCGCACGATCGGGAATCGCACGACCGGGCCGCTGCGCCAGGCGGGCGTCACGACCATCGAGGTTTTTGCGAGTGAGGCATCGAGCGGCAGGTCCCTCGGATCAATGCTCACGGTGTTGCCTTCGTAGGCACGCAACGAGTCTAGCAGCACACGCCCCTTCGAGTCGGTGACGCCGATCGGCTGGTTCTCCAGATAGACGGGCAGGCCCGCGTAGTCGGCGAGCTTGACCACGGCGAAGCTCTCGTCGAGCGTTCGCGCCGGCATCACGCCGGCGTCGGTGATCCCGAGCCCGCCGCTTGCGTTCAGGCGCCAGCCGTCCTGGTCATTGCGGTGTGCGTACTGCACGCCCACCAGGCCCGCGCTGCCCTGGTAAAAATAGTTGGCCTGCGCGTCCTGCTGCGTCGAGGCCGAAAGATAGTAGCCCGAGCCGTTGCCGGGCGGCAGGCTCTGCTGCAGTGTGGCCACGGCGTGGAATGCATCCTTGCCAGCGTTGTCCGGGGTGTACTCCATCGACACGGATGCGGTGCGTCGACCGGCGACCGGCAGCGTCCATCCGAGAAACAGGCTGGTGGTCGATTCGTAACCGGTCGTGCGGCTCGCGATCAGGCTCAGGTAGCCGAGGTTGCCAAGCGTGACGGAGTGGCTCAGTCCGAGGGCGCTCGAGCTCGGACCGGACCAGTTCGACTGAACGCCGTAGGTGAGCTGCGTATTGCCCGCGGACCCGAAGTTCAAACCCAGGCCGGCGAACGTGCGCTGCTTCGGGCGCTCCTCAAGGTCCTGGGTACCGAGCTGGGCGAAATCACTGGTCGTGTAGCGCGTGCGTGCGAACACGCTCAGGCGCGGTCCATTGCGCTCGAAGCCGACGCCGCCAAGCCAGCCCAGCTTGCCGTCGCCGCCGACGGCGCCGGTCAGCGAGACGATGCCGAGGGTGCCGATCTGCGACGCCGTGTCGAAGCCGAGCGCGCTGGCGCCGTGCTGCTGGCCCTCCGCGTGCACCTCGGCTGTGAACCTGTCGGTGAAGCCGCGCCGGAACGTACCGGCGACCACCGCGTTGCCGTACGAATTGCTGCTGATCGTGTAGTCCTCGCGGATCGCGCCAAGCTCGACGGAGTACTCGTCCAGGCCGGCCGCGAGCAGCGAGCGGCCGCTGTAGTAGGGCTGCGACAATACCTGCTGTCGGCCGAAAGCGTCGGTCACAACGACCTGCAGCTGGCCGGCCCCTGTAATGGGCGGTACCCGGTCGATGGTGAATGGCCCCGGCGGGACCTCCTCCGATGCGACGCGCTGGCCATTCACGAACACGTCCACCGTGGACTGCATGACGGCCTCGCCCTGCGTCGAAAGCAGCGGCATGGTGATCATCGTGGGTTGCGTCGAGAAATTGGTACCGAACTGGATGCCGCCGAATCGCGCGGAGCGCCCCCAGGCGCCGGCGGTGCTGATCGAGTCACCGACCCGCAGCGTCTCCATCCGCTCCGGCAGGTCGAGCCTCCAGGTCGAGTCGAGACGCACCGCGGATCCGGCTGGCGCGCCGACCTGCGTGTACTGGTTGCCGCTTGCGTCCTGGGCGATCAGCGTGTTGGTCAGCACGCCGAGGCGACCGAATGCGCCGACCTCGAAATAGCCGCCGACCGTGGTCTGGCTATCGATCTTCTCGCCATACAGGTCGTAGTTGACGAAGCCGCCGAGCTGGGCCGGCGTGACCGGCAGGCGGTCCGCTGCGCTCGTTGCAGCGACGGTACCGATGAACGCCGAGGGAGGCAGCGTCAGCCGCACGCTCTGCGTTGAGTCGTCGTAAGCCACATCGGCGCCACTTGCGGTACCGAAGCGGTAGTAAGTTTCGCCGCTGATGGTGATCGACTCGGCGGATGGGATGCGCAGGCGGAGCTGCGCGAGGTCAGCCTCGCGGATCAGCAGGTTGCCGCTGGCGTCCCGGCGAACGATCAGCGTCGGCCCTGTGGCCTGGTCGTTGACCTTGATCTCGAGAATCGACGGGGCGTAGGGCCCGGTCGCTGCGGCTGCCATCTGGCCGGTGAGCAACAGCACTGAGGCAAGCGCGATCGCGCAGCGCATGGCTCACCCGGCGCCAGGACTGACCACCACCTCGAAGTCACCGGCCTCGGTCTTGCCCTTCAACCGAAGCCGGCTACTCTCGCCGGCAGGAATCCCGTCATTCTTGTTGTAGTCGAGCACCCATGTCCGGGCCTGGCCCGGCAGGATGTACGCTGTCGTCGACTCGTTGTACGCTGGTCCAGGCCCCTCGGCCGGCGCGACGCTGAACTGCAATACCCGGGCATGCGCCTGGCCGGTGTTCTGTGCCGTGACGGCCAGCTTGCCCTCGCCGTCGTAGTGCGCCGACCACTCGAGCCGCGGCGGCGACGGCGCCCGCGCCTCGACGAAGACCGGAAGGCTGAGCCGCAGCGAGACGTTGAGTCCGGTGAAGCCCGAAGCCTCCTGTGGCGGCACTTCGGTCAGGATCAGCCGGTAGCTGAGCTCGCGCCCGGCGTCGACCGGGGCTCGCAGCGCCACGCGCACCAGCTGCGAACCGTTGGCTGGCAAAGTGAACACGGCCGGGCTGACCAGCACATCCTGCGTGACGGCCAGCTTCTCCTGGCCGCTGTCCTGCTCCCACAGCAGTACCTCGGCCTGTATGAGCACAGGCGAATCGAGCTGGTTGCGCAGCGTGACTGCGCCGGTTTGGGTTTGCGCTGACAGCTCGACGCGTACCGGCGATACCGAGAATGAGCCGGCGACGGCCGGCGCCGCCGACAGCCCGAGGGCTGCCGCCGACGCCAGCAAGCACAGTGAAAGGCTGCGCAACATCGCTGGCACGGGTTAGTACGTAACCGTCGCGGTGATCGAGTCGGTGTACGTACCCGGCCCGACCGGACCCGTGTTGGCGCTGGCGAGCAGGCGGCCGTACACGGTGAGATTCTGGACGTTGCCGACGGCCATGCCGGCGCCGGTGCCGGGCATCACAGCCGTGCTGGCCGTGCCGTCGCCCCAGACCGTGGCGTAACCGCTCGTCGTGTACAGGTTGTAGGCCAACGTGTCAGTGCCGTTCGACATCGTGCGGTTGGCGTAGCTGCCTGCGCCGGTGCTCAGGCCGACGTTGAACGTCGTGCCACTGGTGCAGCGGACGCCGATCGTCGAGCTTGCCGACAGGTTGTTGGTACCGTCGAAGGTACCGAGATTCAAGGCGGCCGCACTGATAACGCAGTTCTTCACTACGTTCGCGGATACCTGCATGGTGTCGGTCTTCGTGGCCGCGTTCGCGCTGCCGGCAAGGGCCAGCAGTGCGGCAGCGGCAATGGGAGCAATGGGGGCAAAATAACTACTACGCATGATGATCCTCGTCATGTGGTGGTTTGATTTTTCTGGCGCTCCTTCGTCCTCGCCACCCATGCCGGGCAACAACGACGAGTCCAGAGCCAGCGATCCAGGCGCGACGTCGGGGATTCTTTCCGTCCTTCCGCTACACGTCTTTTTCGCTTGCGTGCATTGTTCTTGTTCCGCAGCAGGCGGCGGTGTGACCGGAGTCGCGTTTTGTTATGTAAATCGCCCCGCCAGGAAGTGGGGGTGAATCAACAGAGTGGGTTCGGCGTCACACTCTTCGCCGGGATGGTGCCGCGCACTCCATATGAGGTCCATCGGGACCAGACATGGCTATTCGCGCGCAGATCGCAGCTGGAATCCCGGATTGCCGTAATGCACGTAGTCGGCCCAGTCGATCGAACCGGCCGTGAGCACTTTGCGCCTGGCATCGAGCATCGCTTCGCCCAGCCGGGTGCCGCCGAGCAGGCCCGAGTAGAAACTCCTCGAGAACGCGAGCGCCGATTCGTCGCCGACCGGCCAGTGCGTGCCGACGAAGTTTGCAACGCCACCATCCAGGATTGCCTCGGCAAGGCTGCTCGAGCGGCGCAGGCCGAAGAGGCGCCCCCGCCCGGACATGACCCCCGGGCCATTGCTACCACTTCGTCGAGAGCCGGCGGCGGCGATACCTGCTTCCCCAGGCCGCCGAACACGCGCCGCCTCGCATGCGTTGAAGAACACCAGCGCTGGCAGGCTTGCGATGCCTTCGAGATCGGCGCCGCGCAGGACCGTGCCATTTGCGCACACGAGGCCGCTCGTGCCCGGATCGTCAGCGTCGAAAAAACCGTGGCCGGCGAAATGCAGCACGTCGTATTGACCGGATCCCATCTCGCGCAGCAGGCGCGCGCGGCTGGCAGCTGCGCCAGCCACGATGGCGACGCGGGCGCCTGCCTGGAGCAGGGTCTCGCGCAGCGCATTGCCTTCCTGCGCGGCACCCGGCAGGTCCAGCGTGGGATTCACTACCATCAGCACGCGCAGCGTGCCGTCTGTGACATGCTCGTCGCGCCAGCGTGCGACGGAGAGTCCTTCGCTCGTGTAGCGCCGGCTCAGGCCACCCTCGAGCGCGGGATGAACGCCGGCGACGCGCAGCGTTTCCCAGGGCACGCGCGACGCCTCGCGATCGTGGACGATCACCAGCGGCCTGCGAACCATGGTCTCGAGTCCGCCGCGCACCGATTCGGCCAGCAGCAGTTTCGCGATTTCATCGCCATAGCGCGCAAGGTCTTTCGCCTTCAGCGAATCGGGTCCGGCGCGCGCGAGCAGCGAGCGCAGCATGGATCGCGCGAAAGTGACCTTGCCGCCGAGCACGGCCGCTTTCGCACCGGCCGTCAGCAGTGAGCTAGTGCACTGGTAGTCGCTGCGTCCCTGGCCCACCATTGATACGAGCAGGTAGGTCGGGTCGTTTGCCGCGACGGCGGCAGCTTCCGACCGGTCCGTCGAGCCCGCCGGACCCACCGTTCCCGGCCTTGCAGTAGTGGCGCCGGCCGAGCTGTCCATCCGATGTGCCGCCGTCCTGGTGTCGCCCGCACTTTCGTAGTTATCGGCAGCCTCCGGCGCGGCCTCGTCCGCCACTACTTCGATGTCCGGCCCGGCGAGCTTGCCGATCACGCGCGGCAGGGCGCGGTGGATCGCCGCGTACCTGCGCGGATTGGTTTCGCAGATGGTGATGCGGCGAATGACATGGTCACTGTCGCTGCGCAGCGCGGCGAAGAATCCGCCAAGCTGGTGTTCGAGTGCTGCTGCGACCCGCGTGCCCGAGCCCGTGCCGAACAGCACGGTGGCGAAATCCTCCGCGCGTGCACGTGTCAGCGTGCGCACAGCGTTCTCCGCGGCGAAAGCGAGAGGGTTGGCACCGAACTCCGGGAAGTCGCCCAGCCCGACGAACAGCACGAACTCGGCGAGCAGCTGGCTGCGCGCGCAGGGCAGCACGAACGCTTCTCCGAGCCGGCCGGACAACATGCGTCGCAGCGTGAACTCGCGAATCGCGCCGCCGAGGCGGGCATCGACGGCCGCGGCGGCCCCGGAAGGATCCACGTTGCTGAACACGCCGAGCACCAGCGCACGCGCGTTCGCGTCCACGATGCTGCCACTGCTCAGGCGGATCTCGATCATGCGCCGGCGGGGCGCAGCCGCGACCGCGCCCGGCGCGCCACCGCGACCCCGTCCCGTCCGGTCCGAGGCGCGCTTGCGCAACCGTGCCGGTGCACGCAGCGAACGCTTCGATACCTCGCCGTGGAATTCCGGCGAAACGACCGGCTCGAGCAGGCGTCGTCGCGCATCGGGCGAGAGATCCTGCCAGCGAACCTTGTGCGGCGCGACTCGCCGCAGCGCCGATTCAGCGACGATACGCGCACGCGGCGTCCTTGCGCGGCGCGTAGCCGAGGGCAGTCGCCGGGTGGTTCCCTCGCGCAGCAGGTCCGCGACCGCCGAGATCACGCGTCCATTGTTCGGGAGTCCGCCGTGCTTCTCCCCCACGAACCAGGCCTGCGCGCCAGGCAATTCGGCCAGCACGCGCGGGACGGTGCCGTCCCCGTCGTGGCTCAGGCGAAAGTCGAAGCCACTTGCGCCACGCTCGGCGCCGATGACCGTCTCCTGGCGTACGCCGATGATGTGCAGGCAACGCGGATCGGCTGCAGGACGGCGTTGTCGCGCGGCGGCCGCGTCCAGTAGCAGTCGCGAATCCGGGCGCAGCGTGTCGCGGGGCCAGCTCGCCGGGTCGAAGAAATCGGGTCCACCGGCCAGCACCGGGTCCGGCAGCAGTTCGTGCAGCGACGGCAGGCTGCGGAACACGATCCGCGCGAGGTCCTCTGCATCGTGCCTTAAGTCGAGTGCCGCGAGCTTGCGCACCGTCACGTACACGCCGCGCAATGCGAGCACCGCCGCGAACGATCCGCCATTCGGTGCGCCAACCTGCACGACGCGGGTGATGCGCCCGGCGCCCGACGCCAGCGCGACGCGCGCGACCACGCCGCCCATGCTGTGCCCGACCAGCATCACGTCGCGGACGCCGTCGGCTTCGATGCGCGTGTTCAGTTCCGCCGCGAGCGTCTCGACGCCGATGCGCCAGTCATAGGCGTGGAAACGCGCGTCGAATCCCGCAATCGTCAACGACAGCTTCAGCTTGAGCGCGTTCAGCAGCATCACGCCCAGCGCAGAGAGGCGCGAGCCGCGCGGCAGCGCGAGCCGCGTCAGGTGTCCGGCGACGATCTCGATCGGATCGAGCCAGAGCACGTCGTCGAGTAGCCGTCCGCGCGTGCCGATGCGCGATCCCATCAGTCCGGGAAGCACATAGACGACCGGGCCGCCGCGCGTCCGGGTCTCGCTTGCGCGTCTTGCAAGCGCGGAAAGCTCGCGATAGCCGCGCGGACCGAACTGCGCCGCGAGTTCGGCCCTGCGCTCGCCGCTCACCAGCAGGCGTTCGATGTCCTCGTCGTGCAGCCGGTGCAGCGGAAGGAGCGCGCGCCTGTCCATCATCGGTGCGCGCCCGGCGGTCCTCAGTGCGCAGCCGGGGCAGCAGGCCCCGGCGCGGCGGCATCGAGGACAGTGACCCGCACGGTCTGCTCGCCCGCCTTCTCGAAACGAAGATCCAGCGCGAACGTCTCGCCGACTACCAGCGGACCGGTGAGCCCCATCAGCATGATGTGCGTGCCACCAGGGGCCAGCACGACCTTCTTGCCGGCCGGCACGGGTACGCCATCGGCCTGGCGCATCGCTGCGACGCCGTTGGATTCCTCGACCGTGTGCAGCTGGACCATGGACGCGCGATCGGTGCTGGCTCCGACCAGTCGATCGTTGGTCGAACCGCCGGCGATCGTGAGATAGGCTGCGCCCACGCTGACTCCCGGCGGCGTGGCGCGAGCCCAGGCGTCCGACACGGACGGCGCTCCGGCCATTGCCAGCGCCGGCAGCGCCAGCAAAACGAGGCTCGATAGTGCCAGCAAGGGGAGACCCGGCAGTGCCCGGCGCATCGCGTTCGTCATCCGAATCACTCCTCCTTCATCACCGCGCGAACCACGCTCGCCAGGGCCTCGATCGCCTGGCTCCGGGTGGTGGACTTTCGCCACACGGCGCCGATCGTACGCGCCGGCGCGGGCTTCGCGAAGAGCTTGATCTTGAGGCCGCGTGCCGTGCTGCCGTGTGATGTTGCTGCGAGCTGCGGCATCAACGTCACGCCGTGTCCCGCGGCCACCATCTGCCGCAGCGTCTCGAGGCTGGTTGCGCGGTAGTCCTGGTCCTCGTGGACGCGCACGCGACTGCAGACCTCGAGCGCCTGGTCGCGCAGGCAGTGCCCGTCCTCCAGCAGCAGCAAGGTTTCGCCCCGCAGGTCCTCGAGCTTCAACCGGTCCCTGGCGGCTAGCGGATGGCCGGCGGGCACGGCAATTGTGAATGGCTCGTCATAGAGCACGCAGGAATCGAGCCCGTCCTGTGGCACGGGCAATGCGAGGATGCCGACGTCGATTTCGCCCAAGCGGAGCTTCTCGAGCAGCGGCTCGGTCTGGTACTCGTAGAGCATCAGCTTGAGTTTCGGCAGGTCGCGACGGAGTCGCCGTGCAACGTGCGGCAACAGGTAAGGCCCGACGGTCGGGATCAGCGCTACCTTCAGCGAACCCGCGAGCGGGTCGCGATCCGACCTGGCGAGTTCGACGATCGCATCGGCCTCGAGCAGTATCCTGCGGGCGCGCTCGACGACCCGACTGCCGGCCTCGGTCAGCGTCACTCGGCGCGGCTGGCGTTCGACGAGCGGTACGCCCAGGTACTCCTCGAGCTTGCGGATCTGCGCCGACAGCGTGGGCTGGCTCACGTGGCAACGCAGCGCCGCGCGCCCGAAGTGTCGTTCGTCGGCAAGCGCCACCAGGTAGCGAAGGTCGCGGAGATTCATGCCGTGATCATAGTCCTGGAATGCGATCGGCATCCTCTATAATCGACCGATGGACCCGACTCGAGCACATTGATGATCAAGTGCAGGTTTCCCGAATGACCGTACGCCGACAGAGACTGTCCGCCGGTTCCGTAGTCGTGCGGCGGACCGGCGAGGGCTGGCGATTCCTGCTGCTGCGCGCATTCAATCACTGGGACTTCCCGAAGGGAATGGTCGAGGAGGGCGAGGAGCCGCTTGCAGCGGCGCTTCGCGAGGTAAAGGAGGAGTCCTGCATCGCCGACCTGGAGTTCGAATGGGGTGGCGGCTCCACCCAGACCGGTCCCTACAGTCACGGCAAGGTCGCGCAGTATTTCATTGCCAGCACGCGGACCACGGCGGTCGAACTGCCGGTCAACCCGGAGATCGGGCGGCCCGAGCACACGGAGTTCCGCTGGGCCAGTTTCGACGAGGCCACGAAGCTCGTCTCGCCGCGCCTGCAGCCGGTACTCAGGTGGGCCGCGATGATATTGAACCTGCCGGCCGGCGAGTGAATCATCGGCGTCAAACCACCCGGCCGCGTCTCCCGCCACGCCTGAAGTCCTCGACATTCGCGGCCAGTTCATCGAGGCAGCGCTGACGCGCTTCACTCGCCGCCCATGCGACGTGCGGCGTCACGACCAGGTTCGGGATGTCGCCTGCGAGCAACGGGTCGCCGTCCACCGGCGGTTCCTGTTGCAGCACGTCGATGGCAGCGCCGCCGAGGCATCCGCCGCGCAGCGCGTCGGCCAGTGCCGCCGAGTCGACCAGCGCCCCGCGCGCGGTGTTTATCAGCACCGCGTCCGGCTTCATTTGTGCGAGCCGTGCTGCGCCGATCAATCCCTGCGTCGCGGGAGTGAGTGGGCAGTGCAGGCTCAGTACGTCGGCTACGGGCAGCACTTCGTCCAGGTCCATGCGGCCCGGCTGCCGCTCGCCGCCCGGGCGGTTCGCGATCACCACGTTCATGCCGAAGGCGCCCGCCGCGTGCGCGACGCCGCGACCGAGCGCGCCGTGACCCACGATGCCCAGCGTGCGGCCGGTGAGTTCGCGGATCGGGAAATCGAGCAGGCAGAACTGTTCGCCGCGCTGCCACGCGCCGGATCGCACCAGGGCGTCGTACTCGCGAAGGCGCTGCGTAAGCATAAGTAACGTGCCGAACACCTGTTGCACGACCGAGGCCGTACAGTAGTCGCGGAGGTTGCAGACAGCTATGCCGCCTTCCGAGGCGGCGGCCAGGTCAACGTTGTTGGTGCCGGTCGCGGTGAGCGCAACAAGCCGGAGTGACGGCGTCGCCTCGATGATCTCGCGCGTCAGGCGAAGCTTGTTCAGCAGCACGACCTCGCTGCCCGCGATGCACGCGGCGACATCTTCCTGCCGGGTGTGGTCGCGGATCTCGATGCCGGGCAGCGCACGATGCAGCGGTGCCGGGTCGAGATCGCCGTTGAAGCTCACGGTGGCGTAGTCGAGGAAGATGGCCTGCATAAGGAGGCATTCTCCTATTTCCTCAGGGAAGGGGACATTCTCCTTTTCGGAGGGGACATTCTCCTTTTTCAAGAACAGATGCTTGAGGTCTGCTGCCGCAGGAACTGAAAAAGGAGAATGTCCCCTCCGAAAAGGAGAATGTCCCCCTAGCGAAAAGTGGTTTTCCGCGATTGTCCCCACTGGCCCGGCGGCGCAGCCTGTGCGCAGGGAACAGGATCGGCACGCGGCAATGACCATATCCGAGGCACAGCAGGCGCCCGACGTCGAGGCGTTGGTGCGCAAGGCTGTAACGCGCTGGCGCAGCGAGCCGACCGGCCTGCTGCAGGTGCTGCGCGAGGTCCAGGAATCCCTGAACTACATTCCGCCGCAGGCGCTATCGTTGATTGCGCGGCTGCTGCGACAGCCGCTGTCGCGCGTAAGGGGTATCGCGGGCTTCTATTCGTTCCTGTCGATCGAGCCCTGGGGCCGCTACCGCGTGCTCTTCTCGGACAACGTCACCGATCGCATGCAGGGCAGCGAGCGATTGCTGGACGAGATGTGTAATCGACTCTGGGTGGAGCCGGGCAAGGTTTCGGAAGACGGGCTCGTAAGTGTCGCAGTGACCTCCTGCACAGGGTTATGCGACCAGGGACCGGGCATGTTGGTGAACGGCCTCGCCATCGGCCGGCTCACTTCGGAAAGGGTCGAAGAGATCTGCGCATTGATCCTGCGAAACGTCCCGCTCGCCGACTGGCCAGCGGAACTGTTCTTCGTCGAAGACAACGTCCGTCGGGCCGACGCGTTGCTCGGCCACGGACTTAAGCCAGGCGACGCGATTCGCGCGGCGCTGCAGCGCGGCATCGAGGGGCGCTTCGAGCAGGCCGCGAACGAACGCTCCTGGCGTGAAGGCTACGTGGGTGCCGCGCTGGGCCCCGTGGCGGTGCTCGAAGAAGTGAAGCGCTCGAACTTGCGCGGCCGTGGCGGCGCGGGATTTACGACCGGCATCAAGTGGGAGGCCTGTCGACACGCCACCGGCAACGCCCGCTACGTGATCTGCAACGCGGACGAGGGCGAGCCCGGGACATTCAAGGACCGCGTGCTGCTCACGAGCCACGCCGACCTGCTGTTCGACGGCATGACGGTCGCTGCCTATGCGGTAGGCGCCGGACGCGGCTTCCTGTACCTGCGCGGCGAGTACCGGTACCTGCTCGAGAACCTGCAGACGGTGCTGCAGCGGCGTCGTGACGCTAACCTGCTCGGCGACAGGATCTGTGGCCAGCCGGGATTCGACTTCGACATCGAAATCCACGTCGGCGCCGGCTCGTACGTCTGTGGCGAGGAGTCCGCGCTGATCGAGTCGCTCGAGGGCAAGCGCGGCGTGCCGCGCAACCGCCCTCCGTTCCCGGTGACCGCCGGGTACCTGCAGCAACCCACCATAGTGAACAACGTCGAAACGCTCTGTGCCGCGGCGCTGATCGCGGTGCGCGGCGGGGACTGGTACCGCTCGATCGGTACGCTGAAGTCCGCCGGCACCAAGATTCTCTCGGTTGCCGGTGACTGTGAACGGCCGGGCATCTACGAATACGCGTTCGGCGTGACGCTGCGACAGGTGCTCGAGGATTGCGGCGCGTCGAACACCCAGGCGATCCAGGTGAGCGGGCCGTCGGGCAGTTGCGTGGACGGTACGGAATTCGACCGCCGCATTGCCTTCGAGGACCTGCCGACCGCGGGCGCATTCACGATTTTCGACGTGAGCCGCGACATGTTCGAGGTAGCGCACGCCTACACGCAGTTCTTCGCCCACGAAAGCTGCGGCTTCTGCACCCCGTGCCGCGCCGGAACCTCGATGCTGATGCAATCGATGGCGAAGGTCCGCGACGGCAACGGTACGTTGCACGACCTGCGCGAGATCACAAGGCTGAACCGGGTGCTGCTGATGTCGGCGCATTGCGGCCTCGGCCACACCGCCTGTAACCCGATCCTGGACACGATGAAAAAATTCCGGCCGATGTACGAGCGCCGACTCGCCGCACGCGACTTCGCGCCTGCCTTCGACCTCGATGCAGCGCTCGCCCGCGCGCGCCAAATGACCGGTCGCGACGACCCGGGCGCACACCTGGAGAACGCGACGTGACCGAGCGTCCGACCTTCCTGCTCGACGGTGAGGATGTTCCTTTCACGCCAGGCCAGACGGTGCTGCAGGCGGCGCTCACGGCCGGGCGCTACATTCCGCATCTCTGCTACCACCCGGAATTCAAGCCGCACGGCAGCTGCAAGATCTGCACCGCCAAGGTCAACGGCCGGACCGTGGCGTCCTGCACCACGCCGGCCGAGTCCGCGATCGAGGTGGAGAGCAACACCGAGGAACTGAATGACCTGCGGCGCACGCTGGTGCAGATGCTGTTCGCCGAGGGTAACCACTTCTGCCCGAGCTGCGAGAAGAGCGGCAACTGCATACTGCAGGCGCTGGGCTACGACCTCGGGGTCATGACCGCCGGATTCCGCCACCTCTACCCTGACAGGCCGGTCGACGCCTCGCACCCCGACCTGCTGCTCGACTTCAATCGCTGCGTGCTGTGCGAACTCTGCGTGCGTGCGTCGCGCGACGTCGATGGCAAGTGCGTGTTTACGTTCTCCGGTCGTGGTCTCGACAAGCACCTGATCGTCAATTCGGAGAGTGGACTGCTGCGCGACACCGACATCGCGCTCACCGATGTCGCGGTGCAGGTCTGCCCGGTCGGCGTGATCCTGCGCAAGCGCGTCGGTTTCGCCGTGCCCATCGGCCAGCGTCGCTTCGACAAGCGGCCAATCAGTGACCAGGCGCTCGACGACGCGCCGCGCCCGCCCGGCGGAGGCAGTCATGCCTGAAGCATCCGCACCGATTGGCGCGCCAATCACCAATCCCCCGCGGAAGCTGCGCGTGGCGACCACCTCGCTGGCCGGCTGTTTCGGTTGCCACATGTCGCTACTCGACATCGACGAACGGCTGTTCTCGCTGCTCGAGCTGGTCGAGTTCGACCGCTCACCGCTTACCGACATCAAGCATTGCGGTCCCTGCGACATTGGCCTCGTCGAGGGCGGGCTGTGCAACGCAGAGAACGTGCACGTGCTGCGCGAGTTCCGGGCCAACTGCAAGGTGCTGGTTGCGATGGGCGCCTGCGCGGTCACCGGCGGACTGCCGGCACAGCGCAATCACCTCGACCTGGGGCAGTGCCTGCAGGAGGTCTACGTCACCGACCCCGGCGTAGGTCTCGGCCGCGTGCCGAGCGACCCTGAACTGCCGCTGCCGCTCGACAAGGTCCATCCGCTGCACGAGGTCGTGCGCGTCGACTACTTCATTCCCGGCTGTCCGCCCTCGGGCGAGGCGATCTGGAAATTCCTCACCGACCTGATCGCCGGCCGCACGCCGAAGCTCGGCCACGGCCTGATCAGCTATGACTGACGGGAAACAACGACTGTCATGAGTCCTGCCGCACTCGAGACCGCACGAAACCCGGAAGGCCTGCGCCGCGTCGTCATCGAGCCGCTGTCGCGCGTCGAGGGGCACGGCAAGGTGACGCTGCTGATGGACGAAGACGACCATGTGCAGCAGGCGCGGCTGCACATCGTCGAGTTCCGGGCCTTCGAGAAGTTCATCCAGGGCCGGCCGTACTGGGAAGTGCCGGTGATGGTGCAGCGGCTGTGCGGGATCTGCCCGGTGAGCCACCACCTGGCCGCATCGAAGGCGCTCGACCAGGTCGTCGGCGCGACGCAGCTCACGCCGACCGCAGAGAAGATCCGGCGGCTGATGCACTACGGCCAGATCCTGCAGTCGCACGCGCTGCATTTCTTCCACCTCTCGTCGCCTGACCTGCTGTTCGGGTTCGACTCGGATGTCGCCCGGCGCAACATCGTGGGCGTCGCCGCCGCGTACCCCGACGTGGCGCGGCAGGGCGTCCTGTTGCGCAAGTACGGGCAGGAAGTCATCCGTCATACGGCGGGCAAGCGCATCCACGGCACAGGCTCTGTGCCGGGCGGTGTGAACAAGAGCCTGACGATCGCCGAGCGCGATGAACTGAAGCGCGACATCTACCAGGTCGTCGCGTGGAGCCGCGACGCCGTGCGGCTGGTGCGGCAGCTGTTCGAGGCCAGCCTCGAGGAGTACCGCAGCTTCGGCACGTTCCGCGCCCACACGCTCAGCCTGGTGCGGGCCGACGGCGCGCTCGACCTGTATCACGGCGGCCTGCGTGCGCGCGACGCGGACAATCGCCGCATCTTCGACCACGTGGACTATTCCCGTTACTGGGACCAGATCTCCGAGGAAGTGAAGGACTGGTCCTACATGAAGTTCCCGTTCCTGCGTTCGCTGGGACCCGAGGACGGCTGGTATCGCGTCGGCCCGCTTACTCGAGTGACGCGCTGCGATTTCATTCCGACGCCGCTCGCCGACCGTGAGCGCCGTGAGTTCATGGCTTTCGACGAGGGGCGGGCGGCGCTGGCCACGCTCGGCTCCCACTGGGCGCGAATGATCGAGATGCTGCACGCGGCCGAGGCGATCAAGGACCTGCTGCACGACGATGACCTGCTCGGCAACGACTTGATGGCCGGGGGCGAACGGCAGGCGCGTGGCGTGGGCGTGATCGAGGCACCGCGCGGCACGTTGATCCACCATTACCGCGTTGACGAGAACGATCAGGTGGTGCGGGCCAACCTGATCGTATCGACGACCCACAACAACCAGGCGATGAACAACGCGATCCGCGAGGTGGCCCGGAAGTACCTCGACGGTCGCACGCTCACGGAAGGACTGCTGAACCACATCGAGGTCGCCGTGCGCGCCTTCGACCCCTGCCTTTCCTGTGCCACGCATGCAATGGGCAAGATGCCGCTCTCGGTGCAACTGGTGGACGCCGAGGGGTCGCTGGTGGACACGCTGGTCCGCGGATGAACACACCGCGCGCGCCGGTGCTGGTGCTGGCGGTCGGTAATCCGAGCCGCGGCGACGATGCGCTCGGGCCCATGCTTGCGGACATGGTCGAGGCCGCGGCGCTGCCCGGAGTCGAGGTGATCATCGAGTTCCAGCTTCAGGTCGAGAACGCACTCGATCTCGAGGGTCGCGAGCGCGTGATCTTCGTCGATGCCGGCGTCGGTACCGACGGGCCTTTCGAGCTGCGCGACGCGAAGCCCGCTGCGGATTTCCTGCACACATCCCACGCGCTGTCGCCGGAGACGGTCCTCGCGACGTACGTTCGTATCAAGGGCGAGGTGCCGCCGCCGTGCGCCATCCTCTGCGTGCGTGGCGAGTCGTTCGAGCTGGGGGAAGGGCTGAGTGGGGCTGCTTCGAACAACCTGCGGGCTGCCGGGACGGTGCTGCTCGACCTGTGCCAGCCGCGGCCGGCACGCGCGGAGCAGGCGTCGCGCTGACGGTCCGACGGCGGCGGGCTCAGCCGCGCTCCGGCACTTTCGCCCGATAACCACCCTGAAGCTCGATCATCCAGCCGGGATACTCGGGTGGCGGCCGGCTCACGGCGTCCAGCAGAGCCATGTCTTCCGACGACAGCGCGAGCCGTGCCGCGGCGATGTTGTCGGTGAGTTGCGCCACCGTCTTCGCACCGATGATCACCGACGACACGGCTGGCTGGGCCAGCAGCCAGGCGAGAGCCACCTGGGCGATCGAAACGCCGTGTCGCGCGGCGACGGGGCGCATCGCGTCAACGCAGTCGAAGGCGCGCCCCTTGTCCACGGGGGGAAAGTCGAAGGTGTCGCGACGGCTGTCGCCCGGCCCCTTTCCGTCGCGGTCGAACTTGCCGGTCAGCAGTCCACCGGCCAACGGACTCCACACCATCAGCCCGAGCTGCTGGTCGCGGATCAGCGGGAGCAGTTCGCGCTCCAGGTCGCGTCCTGCCAGCGTGTAGTACGCCTGCACGCTCGCAAACCGTGCCCAGCCGTGCTGGTCGGAGATCGCGAGCGCCTTCATGACCTGCCAGGCGGCGAGGTTGCACAGCCCGATGTATCGGACCTTGCCGCTCCTGACCATATCGTCCAGCGTCGAGAGCGACTCCTCGAGCGGCGTGAGCGGGTCGAAGCCGTGAAGCTGGTACAGGTCGACGTGGTCGAGCTGCAGCCGCTCGAGGCTGGCGTCCAGCGCGTTCATCAGGTGGTAACGCGACTGGCCGCGCCCGTTCGCCAGTTCGTCCATGCTGCCGGTTGCCTTGGTCGCGATCACGACCTGTTCGCGTGGCAGGCGGAGGTCCTTCAGCGCCTGGCCGACCAGCGATTCCGACTGCCCGATCGAGTAGACGTTGGCGGTATCGATGAAGTTGATCCCGGCCTCGAACGCCTGGCCGACGAGCGTGTTGACCGCCTGCTGGCCCAGCCCGCCCATCACTTTCCAGAAGCCCTCGCTGCCGAAGGTCATGGTCCCCAGGCAAATCTCGGAGACGTAAAGGCCGGTGCGGCCCAGAAGTCTGTATTTCATCGCCTGTGCTCCCGTGGATCGCTCGTTTCGCGGTGATCGATAATGATCGGCTCATCTTTCCAGCAGATTGAAGCATGTTTGGGGAGAATTAGCGTGAGAAATGCAGTCGTTATGTGCCGGCTGCGCTCCGCCCATTCCCGGCAGGCGGTTTCGGGACTCCTTTTAGGGTGTTTTTACGGCGCTGCAGCATAAATAAAAATTTATTATTCATAGGCTTACGGGATTTATCGTAAAACAGTTATTGCGGTGCAACATTCCATCTGTAGCATGAAACCCGTCAAACACCGGGTCGTGAGCGGCCCATGGAGTCTCAGAATGGATCGCGAGTGGTTTACGTTGCGCCTGTTGCAGATCGACATCGCTGTTATGGTCGTAATTGTCCTCGTGGGCATCATGGCCATTACGTCCCGCCTCGCACGGGATCCCTCCGAGTCGCTCGTCCGATGGTGGCAGGAGCGTGGCCGTATGGCGGCCCCAATTACGCCGCAACCCGGTAGTCTGCCTGCGCTGGCAGCGAACATCGGCCCCCCTGTAACCGAGGACCAGGCCAGGGATTCGCACCTTCACACGCCCGAGTGGCTGGAGCGCTTGATCGGCAGTCATCAGCGGGGCGCGACGCGTCCTGCCGGTAGCTCCGAGGTCCAGCAGGAAGCTGCACGCGGGCGGCGCGTCGCCTGAATCCGGTACCGGTGGAGGAGCGGGACGGCCTTTGCCGGGATCGGCCCGCCGAGAAGGGACAGCGAAACCTTCTATTTCAGAGACTTACGCCACGCGAGCGACTATTCCTGTCAGGGAGTAGACTGTTCGTACGTTTGTGCCGCCTTTCGGCGCTGGTAACTCCCTGATGCAAAACGAATCCCTGGTGCGCGAAGAACACGCGCCTATCAACTGGATCACGATGATCCTGTTCACGATCACGCCTCTTGCGGCGCTGGTTTTCGTTCCCTGGTATGGCATTACGCACGGCTACAGCTGGGCGGCAGTAATCCTGTTCGTCGTGCTGCAGTGGGCGGGCGGCCTTGCGATCACCGCGGGCTACCACCGCCTCTGGTCGCACCGCACCTACAGCGCCCACTGGAGCGTACGGCTCTTCTTCATGCTGTTCGGCGCGATGTCGCTTCAGAACAGCATCCTGATCTGGTCCTCGCAACACCGCACCCACCACCGGTTCGTGGATGACGTGGACAAGGACCCGTACAGCGCCAGGCGTGGCTTCTGGTTTTCGCACATGGGCTGGATCCTGCGCGACTACCCGAGCGGCATTAACGACTTCTCCAACGCGCGCGACCTAGAGCGCGACCCGATGGTGGTTTTCCAGCACCGCTATTACGTGCCGCTCACGCTGTTCATGAACATCGCCTTCCCGCTGCTGCTCGGCTGGGCCGTGGGCGACGTGTGGGGCGTGTTCCTGCTCGCCGGACTGCTGCGCCTGGTGATCAACCATCACTGCACGTGGTTCATCAACTCGCTGGCCCACATGTGGGGCTCGCAGCCGTACACCGACGAGAACTCCGCGCGCGATAATGGCGCGCTGGCATTCCTGACCTTTGGCGAGGGTTATCACAACTTCCACCACATCTTCCAGAACGACTATCGAAATGGCGTTCGCTGGTGGCAGTGGGACCCGACCAAGTGGCTGATCAATACGCTATCGGCGATGGGCCTGGCGGACAACCTGAAGACAGTGCCCGACCTCTGGATCCAGCGTGCCCAGATCGCCATGCAGTTCAAGCGCATGGAAGCTGCGCTCGAGAAGCGCCGCGCGCGTGGCACCGACGAGCAGATCGAGCGCCTGAAGGCGCGCGTCGCCGAGGAATACGCCGCGTTCCGCAAGGCGCTCGAGGAATGGTCGAAGCTGCGTGACCAGTGGGTCACCGACCGCAAGCAGCGCCTGCTGCAGCGCTGGGAGGAGACCAGCCTCCGGTCCCGCATGCGCGAGATCGAGCACAGCCTGCGCACGCAGCGCCGCCGACTGCAGGTGATGACCAAGGCCTACGCCTGACGCGCCAGGGGACATTCTCCTTTTTCCTACGGTCCTCCAGGACCGTAGGAAAAAGGAGAATGTCCCCCTTCTTCAGTCCCTGAAGTTCGTGAACTGCAGCGGCAGCTCGAAGCCGCCCTTCTTCACCATCGCCATCGCCGACTGAAGGTCGTCACGGCTCTTGCCCGTGACCCGCACCTGCTTGTCCTGGATGGCGGCCTGGACCTTCAGCTTCGAGTCCTTGATCAGCCGCTGGATTTTCTTGCCCAGCTCCGTGTCCACGCCCTGCCGCAAGGTCACCACCTGGCGCGCCGTCTGCCCGGTCGTCACCGGCTCGTCGATCTTCAGGCAGGCGACGTCGATGCCGCGCTTCGAAAGCTTCAGCTTCAGGATCTCGAGCATCTGCTTCAGCTGGAAGTCGGCCGGCGCTGACAGTGTCACGACGGCTTCCTTCTGCTCGAACTTCGCGTCGGTGCCCTTGAAGTCAAATCGCTGGTCCACTTCGCGGCTGGCCTGGTCCAGGGCGTTGGTGACTTCGTGCAGGTTGAATTCGGAAACGATGTCGAATGAAGGCATGGCAGCTCACAGTGTGGCGTCGGGATTGCGGATCGCGGTGTAGCGCGCGTGACCGGCGGCGCTGCTCCAGCACTCGCCCACCAGTTCACCGCGTTCGTCCAGCTTGCCCTTGTACAGTACGGCCTGCTGGCCGTCGAAGAGCGAGAGACTGAGGTCCTCGTCGTTTGCGTCGCCGGCGAGCGGTTGCTCCCGGTCCGCAGTGCGCAACGAGCCGGTGACGACGTGGAACGACTGCGCAAACTCGGCGACGCCTTTGGTGCTGGTTCCGGCATCGCCGGTGAGTTGGAAGGCCCAGCGTCCGGAGAAGTCGGCGTTGTCGCTGCGCGGCTCCTGGACGAAACGCCAGTCCTGCCCGCGTAAGGCGGAGAAGGGGAGTACCGACTTGCCGCCGTTGGCGCCGGCCAGCGTGACTTCGCCCTCGAGTTCGTCGCCCGAGACCTGGGCCGTCAGTACATTGCCCGTGCCCGGCAGTTCGGCGGTGAGTTGGCCCGGGACGACCTTCGCCCCCGGCACGCGCAAGCGCTCCTTGCCATTCACCAGGTAGAGCGCGATGCCTGCCTTGTCGGCTACGACATCGAGCCCGAACGGAACCTCTTCGCCTGGCAATTCGACCACAGCGCGATACAGGCCTGGCTGGAGGTCGCGGCTCTTGGGTCCGCAGCCCGTGACCGCTGCGAGCGCGGCGAGCAGCGCCGGCACGACCAGGAGCCGCAGTGACGGAATCCCGCGGATTCTCACGAGCATCGGGCCACGCCTACAGACCCAGTGCATCCTTGATCTTGTCCACGAGGTCTTCACCACCGTGATGCTCGACATAGTCGATCACGATTGGCCCGAACTTCTTGGCGGTGTCGATGGGAATACCAAGCTCGGTGAACGATGCAGCCAGCCCCGCCCAGCGCCCGGGGCTCTTCTTGCCTCCGAACAGTGAGCCGAGCCCGCCGGCAAGCGAGCTCAAGGTGCTCGGCGGCGGGGCTTCTTTCAGCAGCTTGTCTGCGCCCGGGATGTCCACCACCACCTCGTCGAAATCGGAGCGCGACATGTTCTGCTGCGCCGTGCGCAGCAGCGCCACCAGGCCGCCGCGCGCCTGCTCCTTCGTGATGCGGAGTTCCTTCATCAGTCGCTTTACGAGTTCATTCATGGCCGGATCCTCCCCGCAAAGATTCTACGTCACGGCCGCCAGACCAGCGCCAGGTCCTCGACCGTGACGTCGGACTTGCGAGGCCGAACGGGCGCCGTCTCGATCCGGACGGCATTGGGGTCGAACTCGCCCTCCAGGCGTGCGACCTCGGCCTCGAGCTCGGCATTCAGCGCGTCGGCCTGCTGCTGGATCGCCCGGATATCCGCCTCGGCATTGGTGACATCGGTCCGCTCGCGGCTGGCGCGTCCGATGCCGCGCGCGGCGCTCGACGCCTTGCTGTAGGCACTGCCGCGCCGGCCGCCGAACAGCGCGCCGAGCAGGCTGCCGCCGATCGACACGGCGGTTGCCAGGGTCTCGCTCGAAGCCTGCGACTTCTCGCGCTCGAGGCGCTGGCCGGCGCGCTGCTCTCGCGTCCCGATCGCGGCGAGCTTCGAGGCGTACTTGCCACGCAGCGCATCGACCGCAGCGTCGCGCTTCTCGCGCAGCGCTTGCGCGATGTGGGTGCGGAATTCCCCCTCGGTGCCGCCCGGCGCGGCGCTCATCTTGAGCGCCGGGCAGGACATCACGTTGAGCGATGCGCTGCGATAGACGTGGTCCTCCAGCGCATCGGCCCAGGCGCGATGGTTCTTCGGGGACAGTGCCGACCCCGGGACCTCGCCGAATTCCGCGCCCTCGCGTGGCTCGTCGTCGAAGTCCCGACCGGACTCGCCCAGCACCTCGGCTGAGGCCCAGTCCGGACCGTCCTTGCTGAGCGGCGCGAGGTAATACCAGGACTCCCAGGCATCCATGCCGGCCTTGGCGTCAACGAAATGCGCCCGCGCGCTGGCGCCGATGAAGGGCTGGTAGGTCACTGGATTCCGTCCCGGCGCGGCGCGCATGAATTTTTCCACGACGCCCGGCGGCACGATCGGCCGGGCCGATGCGTTGCTGGTCGACGGCGAGGCAGCCGGGTCACTCGCGACGGCACCGCCGTCCGCGGCAGGCGCGGCCCCGGCCGCGACGCCTGCGGCCGCGGTCGTCGCGGTGCCCCCGCCGGAAGTTGTGTTCGCCCCGGTCCGCTGGCCCTCCAGCTTCGAAATCTCGGTCAGCGTCAGCGGCCCGCGAAGGTATGAGAGCGCCCAGCGGGTGCGGAACAGCACCGGCGCGTCGTCGTGGACGTTGCGCATCAGGAACGTGCGTTGCGCCAGGTTCGACATCAGCGCCTGGAGGCCGGCGCGGTCCATTCCGCCGGCAGCCTCGGTGCCCAGCAGTCCCTCGATCACGCGATCCTTGTCGCGCTCGGTCTGCAGGCGCCCGATCAGCCAGGTGCCGGCGTTGCCGAGGCCCTTGTAGTCGAGGTCTACCGGGTTCTGCGTGGATAGCACGACACCGAGCCCGAAGGCTCGTGCCTGTTTCATCAGCGTGAGCAGCGGCAGCTTCGAGGGTGGCATGGCCGAGGGTGGGAAGTAGCCGAACACCTCGTCCATGTAGAACACCGCACGCAGGCTGGTGGTGCCTGACTGCCGGCGCATCCAGGCGACCAGCTCGTTCGCCACCAGCGTGACCACGAACATGCGCTCGGCGTCGTTCAGGTGCGCGATCGAGATGATCGAGATACGCGGCTTGCCCGCATCGGTGTAGAGCAGCTTCTGGATGTCCAGCGCGTCGCCGGCGAGCCAGGCGTCGAAACCGGGTGACGCGAGCAGGCCGTTCACGCGCAGCGCGAGTTCCATGCGCTCTTTCGCGGGATAGAAGCTCTCGACGTCGAACACGCCGACCTTTTCGAACGGAGGCTTCTGCACTGCCTGGATCACGGCCGCGAGGTCGGGGCTGCGACCCTTGCGCCAGGCCGCGTCGAGAATGGCCGAGAGCAGCAGGTACTCGCGGCTCCTGATCGGGTCGGCGTCGATGCCGAGCAGCCCGAGCAGCCCCGCGACCGCGGCGCCGATGCGCTCCTTGAGCGCCGTCGAATCGTCGAGTGTCGCGGCATCCGGTGCGGCGAACGAGCGCAGCACCGACAGCGGCCGGCCTGACGTCGATCCCGGCGTATAGATCGCCACTTCGGCCGCGTCGCGCAGGCGCTGGATGCGCGCCCCGTCTTCGTTCCAGTCGGCAAGCCCTTTCTTCCAGGTCGCCGCTGTGGCTGCAGCGAATTCCTCAACGGACTGGCCTTTGCGTGCAGCCTCGCCGGCGTCCACCCAGGGCTGGAAGTCCACGGGGCGCAGCTCCGGAAACGTCAGCATCAGGTTGGCGATGTCGCCCTTGGGATCGATCGCGATCGCCGGCACCCCGTCGATAGCGGCTTCCTCCAGCAGCGACAGGCAGAGGCCCGTCTTGCCGCTGCCGGTCATGCCGATGCAGACAGCGTGGGTCGTGAGGTCGCGGGAGTCGTAGAGCAGGTCCGCGCCGGGCTGTTGCGACTGGGGGTCGACCTCGCGGCCGAGGTAGAAGGCGCCGAGTTTCTCGTAGCTGGGCAGTGGCATTTGGGGCTGGTCGCGTGGAATTGGTGGGATCTGATACTGCGTGCCGTCGACAGTGTAAGGAAGATAGTGGCTGATGGTCTCGTCGTGAATCACCGCCCAGGACCATCGCCGACCTGCGCTCGATTGTTACCCTTTTGTAACCGCGCGGCGACTGACGGCGTAACCGCGCCCGACTAGGATATCTGCCAACCACTATAGCGCCGGTTCCCGCATGTCCATCGCCCTCGACCAGGTGACCAAACGGTACCAATCGGTGCCGGTCGTGAACGACGTCTCGCTGAAGGTCGAGCGGGGCGAGTTCCTGGTGCTGCTCGGCCCCAGCGGTAGCGGCAAGAGCACGCTGCTGCGTGCGATCGCCGGGCTGACCGAGATAGACCACGGTCGGGTCTCGCTGCACGGCAGCGACGTGACCCGGGTATCGGCTCGCGACCGCCAGGTCGGCTTCGTCTTCCAGCACTACGCGCTTTTCGGCCACATGTCGGTGGGCGACAACATCGAGTTCGCGCTGCGCGTGCGCAAGGTCAAGGCCGCGGAGCGGCGCGCGCGACGCAAGGAACTGCTGCGCCTGGTTGCGCTCGAGGGTATGGATGACCGCCTGCCGGCGCAGCTCTCGGGTGGACAACAGCAGCGCATCGCGGTCGCGCGGGCGCTCGCGCACCAGCCGCAGGTGCTGCTGATGGACGAGCCTTTCGGGGCGCTGGACGCCAAGATCCGCGAGGAACTTCGCCGCACGATCCGCCAGATCCAGCGTGAGCTGGGAATGACTACCATCCTGGTAACCCATGACCAGGAGGAGGCGTTTGCGCTCGCCGACCGCATCGGCGTGATGCATCAGGGCCGACTGCTGGAGTGCGGCCGCCCCGACGATCTCTACATGCGCCCACAGACGCGCTTCGTGTCGACGTTCCTCGGGGCGGCCAACCTGCTGCTCGGCTACCGTACGGAGGGCGGTGTTCGTTTCCGCCCGGAGGTTTCTGCGGGCCAGGCCGTGCCGCGCGAGGTCGTTGCCGTGCTGCGCCCGGAGGAAGTCGAAATCGGTGCCGAAGAGAGTCACGTGCGTTCCAACTTCGTCGGATTCGGCGAGGTGGAGGAAGTGCTTTTCGCCGGCGCGGTAGAGCACCTGCGCGTCCGCATGGCGGGCGACGGGCCGGTCGCGGCGGCTCCCGCCGGCGACGAACGGTCCGGTGGCGGATCGCTTCTGGAGGTCTCGCGCACGCTGCCGGAGCACCGCGGCTTCCCGGTGGCCGTGGGCCGGCAGGTGGCCGTCGGTGCGCGACGCGTTCACGTATTGCCCACGCCGATCTCGAGTTTCACCGTAGTCGCCGACTCCGAGGACGGCGCGCGCGCGCTGTTCGACTCGCCGTTGCTGTCCGCATTACGCGCCCGCATGAACACGCGCGTCGCGACGCGTGTTGGCCGTGGCGGCCGGGCGATTCCAGGCATGCCGGTGATTGCGACCGGCGACGGCAGCACGGAAGCGGCGAAGTGGCTGGTACGCCACGGTTCGATGCAGTTGCTGTGCGCGGCACCGACGGCGCCGGTGCCGCAGCACGTCGTCATCCACACGCTGGATCCGGGCGCCCGCCGCGCGACCGTGCCGGTCGCGGCCAGCCTTCTGCGCCACGTGGCGGCGGAGGCCGTGTACCTGGGCATCCATCCGGCAATCTCGTCGGAGAAGGAGCGCGCCGGGTACATGCGCGACCTGCTCGACGCGCGCGCGGCGGCACTGGCGTCGCACGGCCTGGACATGCGCACCGAGCTGCGCTTCGGCCAGGTCGGCGAGGAACTCAGGAAGGAACTCGACGGACATGCGAACTCGATGCTGGTGCTCGGGGCCTCCGACCCCCGCAGCATCGACTGGACCTGGCTCGGCGGGCTGCTCGAGGCGGAGCCGGCGCGTCCAGTGCTCATCGTGAACGCCGCACCCGCCGACCGCGCGCAGGACAACTGAGCCCGTGGCCGCCAGCTGGTTCCGCAAATCGAGCATCCTGCCGGGCTTCGGCCTGACGCTCGGGTTCACGACATTCTTCCTGAGCTGCATCGTGCTGCTGCCGCTTGCGGCGCTGACCTTCAATGCCGCGTCACTCACCTGGCCGGAATTCGTGAAGGTCCTGCTCGACCCGCGCGCCGTCGCGTCGTATCGGCTGAGCTTTGGCGCCGCGCTTCTCGCGGCCGGCGTCAACGCGGTGTTCGGATTCATCGTCGCCTGGTCGCTGGTGCGGTACGACTTCCCGGGACGTCGCGTGGTCGACGCGCTGATCGACCTGCCCTTCGCGCTGCCAACCGCCGTCTCGGGCATCGCGCTCGCAGCCGTGTTCTCGCCGAATGGATGGCTGGGACTGAAGCTCGCAGCCCTCGGCGTGCAGGTGGCCTACACGTGGATCGGCGTGGTCGTGGCCCTCACGCTCATTGGACTGCCGTTCGTGGTCCGCTCCGTCCAGCCTGCGCTGGTAGAGGTCCAGCGCGACCTCGAGGAGGCTGCCGAGACGCTGGGCGCGGGCCCGCTGCACATCTTCAGGCGCATCATCCTGCCGGCGGTTTTCCCGGCGCTGCTGACCGGCTTCACGCTGGCGCTGGCACGCGGCATCGGCGAGTACGGCTCGGTGGTGTTCATCTCGGGAAACCTGCCGTTCAAGACGGAGATCACGCCGCTCCTGATCGTCATCAAGCTGGAGCAATTCGACTACGGCGGTGCGGCGGCGCTCGGATTCATCATGCTGGTGATGTCCTTCGTGATGCTGTTCGCGATCAATCTCGTACAAGCCTGGGGCCGTCGCGCCCACACGCGCCGGGACAACTGACGTGGCCGGGATTGCACCCAGGATCGAGCA
Source organism: uncultured Gammaproteobacteria bacterium (assembly GCA_963732375.1). Lineage (GTDB taxonomy): Bacteria > Pseudomonadota > Gammaproteobacteria > Steroidobacterales > Steroidobacteraceae > RPQJ01. Next base: position 244,894 of record CAVSZE010000002.1, on the reverse strand, counting down.
ACGGCACAACCGGTCGCCGGGCGCTCGCCTCGCGAGGGTGCTGCTGATCTTCGTCTCGATGGCGTTCGTGGCGCTGCTCCTGATGGCGCCGCTGGCGGCGGTTCTTGCGCAGGCGCTGGCGAAGGGGCTGGAGATGTACGCGGCGAGTTTCACCGACTCCGACACGCTCGCCTCGATCCGGCTGACGCTGCTCACCGCCGCGATCGTCGTGCCGGTGAACACGATATTCGGCATCTGCGCGGCCTGGGCCATCGCGAAGTTCGAGTTCCGCGGCAAGAGCCTGCTCATCACGCTCATCGACCTGCCGTTCGCGGTGTCGCCGGTCATCGCCGGCTTGATGCTCGTGATGCTGTTCGGGGCCCATGGCTGGTTCGGGCAGTGGCTGCAGGATCGCGACCTCTCGATCATCTTCGCCGTGCCTGGCATCGTGCTCGCGACGGTATTCGTCACTTTCCCGTATGTCGCCCGCGAGCTCATTCCCCTCATGCAGCAGCAGGGCAGCGAGGAGGAGGAGGCGGCGATCACGCTGGGCGCCGGCGCCTGGATGACTTTCCTAAGGGTCACGCTGCCGAAGATCCGGTGGGGACTGCTCTACGGCGTCATCCTCTGCAATGCGCGCGCGATGGGCGAGTTCGGCGCGGTGTCGGTGGTGTCCGGGCACATCCGCGGCATGACGACGACCATGCCACTGCAGGTTGAGATCCTCTACAACGAGTACAATTTTGTCGCTGCGTTCGCGGTCGCATCGCTGCTCGCGGTGCTCGCGATCGTCACGCTGGTGATCAAGACCCTCGTCGAGTGGCGTGCGGACCGCCGGACGGGCTAAGCGGAGTCACGAGTTGCTGCAGGATCGATTGTTGCTGAAGGATCGGTTCGATAGCGTGCGCCGGCTCGCCTCCGGGCCCAATTCGCTGCAGGGCTCGTTCGCGCTCACCGTCGCGGGGCTGCTGCTCGTCGCGATCCTGGTGCTGGCTTTCAGTGCAGTCGGGCTGCTCCGCAAGCAGGCCGAACAACAGGCGCTGGTGCGAACCCAGCTCGCGGGCGTCGCCGCGCGCGAGGAGTTGCGGCGCGTCGAGGAGGATGCCCAGACCTCGGCGCGATTGCTCGCGGAGCGCCCCACGCTGGTGCGGCTGGTCCGCGCCGGCAACCAGAAGCAGCTCGAGCTCTTCCTTCGGCGCTTCTGCGGCACCGCTGGCCTGAACGCCTGCGCCGTGACCGCCGGCCCCTCCGTGTTGCTTGCATCGACGCAGCCGGAGCTCGACTGGGCCGCGCTTCTCAATGCCGTATCGGAGCAGGGCGATCATTTCATGTTCGCGCCAGCCGAGGTGGCGCGCGGGCTCATCGGCGCGACGGCCCAGGTTCCGAATCTCGTCGAGACGCGCGTGGTCGTACTGCGCTTCCTCGACGACCGGTTGGCAGCGATGCTGACCGAAGCCGCAGGGACCGAGGTCCGGTTCGTGCGCCTGTCGAAATGGCTGGATGGCGTGGACCCGGCGCTCAAGTCCGTGCACTCGACGGCGCTCACGACCGGAACGACGGCCGCCGAGCGCATTCCCGCGGCGGGCGTGTTCGCGTCGAGCACGCCGGTCGTCGCGTCCACAGGTGAGGGTATCGCGCTGATTGAGGTGCGTGTGCCGATTGCTGGGGTGACCGCGACGGTCGACGGCTTCGTTAAACGCCTTGCCTGGACCGCGCTCGTTCTCTGCATGGTGGCAGTGCTCGCGGCCTGGCTGCTGGCGCGTCGCATCGTCCGGCCCCTGGAGCTCCTCGCGTCGGCCGCGCAGCGGCTCGGGCACGGCGACTTCTCCACGTCGATCCCCGAGTCCGGTGGGCCAGAGACGGCCGCGCTCGGGCGCACCCTCGAAGGCATGCGCCGCAACCTCGTCGAGACGAATACCACGCTTCGACAGCGTGAGGCCGAGGCGCAGGCGATGCTGCGCGGCGTCGTGGAGGGCGTCTTCGCGGTGGATGCAGACCGCGTCATCAGGTACATGAATCCGCAGGCCGAGCGCATGGCGGGCGTTATTTCCAGCGAGGCGCTCGGCCGGTTCTGCGGCGACGTGCTGAAGCCCTGCGTCGGTAAGGACGGCCGGCGACCCTGCGAGACCGCCTGCCCGATCCTGTGCGCGCGCGAACGCGAGCAGGCGCGGGCGACGGAATTCATGGACGGGCCGGACGGGTCGAAGCGCACCGTGATCATCACCAGCGCGCCGATGGTCGATGGTCTGCAGGTGCAGGTGATGCGCGACGAAACTGCGCTCGAGTCGGCGCGCCGCGCGCGTGATTCCATCCTGGCCAACATCTCGCACGAGTTCCGCACGCCGCTCGCTGCACAGCTGGCGTCGCTGGAGCTCCTCGAGGACAACCTCCAGGAAATGCCGCGCGAGCAGCTCCGCGAACTGGTGACGACCCTGCAGCGCGGCACGCTGCGCCTGACACGGCTGATCGACAACCTGCTCGAGAGCGTGCGCATCGAGTCCGGCCAGCTCGGCATTCGTTCGCAGCCGGTCGCGCTCGGGGACGTCGTGCACGAGGCCGGCGAGCTGGTCGAGGGCCTGCTCTCGCAGCGCGGCCAGTCGCTTGACGTAATGCTGCCCCATGACCTGCCGGAGGTCGTCGGGGACGCGCCCCGTCTGACGCAGGTGTTCGTCAACCTGCTCGCGAACGCCAACAAGTTCGGCCCGGACGGCGGCACGATCCGCATCGGCGGCGAACTCGCCGGCCGTGAGGTCCGCGCCTGGGTGGAGGACGAGGGTCCCGGCGTGACTGATCCGGAGCAGGGATCGATATTCGAGCGCTTCTATCGCGCCGCGGACAGCGAGCCCGAGCCGCGGGGCCTCGGCCTCGGGCTGTGGATCGTCAAGTCCATCGTCGAGCGCCACGGCGGTCGCGTTATGGCCGAGCGCACGCCGGCCGGCCGGACGCGGTTCACCGTCGCGTTGCCAGCGGCGGGGGGTGGGTAGTGAAAATCCTCATCGTCGACGACGATGCGGACCTGCTCGCGCTGGTCGGCTTCGCGCTGACGCAGGCGGGCTACCTGGTCGTGAGGGCGCCGGACACTCGCACGGCCCTGCAGCGCTATGCGGCGGAGTCGCCGGACCTCGCGATCCTCGACATCAACCTGCCCGACGGCAGCGGATTCGAAATCTGCGAGGCAATACGCGCGCAGTCGCGCATTCCGGTAATGATGCTCACCGCACGTGGCGAGGAGGAGGACCTCGTGCGGGCACTGGAGCTCGGCGCCGACGACTACCTCACGAAGCCGTTCAGCCCGCGTACCCTGCTCGCACGCGTCAGGGCGCTGCTCAGGCGCGCGGGACTAGAGGCCGGCGGCACCGCGACCGCCGGCCCGTTCGCCCTCGACCTCGAGGCGCACCAGCTGCGCATCGGCGGCGCGGCGATCGTGAAGCTCACCAAGCTCGAGACGCGGCTCATGCAGATCCTGATTGCGAACGCGGGCAACGTCGTCAGCACCGAGCGGCTGCTCACGCACGTCTGGGGTCGCCGCGGCAGCGGCGACCGCCAGCTCCTCAAGCAGCTGGTGCATCGCCTGCGGCAGAAGATCGAGGCGGATCCCGCGGCGCCGCGATGCCTGCAGACCGAGTCGGGTGCAGGCTACAGGATCGCGGTTAGTGACTAGCGGCTAGAGGTTTGTAGGAGGGTCCGCGGTGCCCGCCCTGTCCGGTGGGACCGCCGGTGGGCGGGTTGTTGGGGTGGCGGCCGACTACCATGTTTACGCCAGCTTGCCACAGGTGCCGGGCGGCGACTCGTCCCTGGGTCGTCGCCGGCGATTCTTTAGATCGATCAGTGCGCGTAGATCCTGTCGAAGACTCCGCCGTCGTCGAAATGCGTGGCCTGTGCCTTGCCCCAGCCGCCGAAGTCCGCGATCGTGACCATCGTCGGGATCTTCGGGAACACGCTCTCGTACTTCGCTGCGATCTCAGGGTCACGCGGACGGTAGTAGTGCCTGGCGATGATCTCCTGCGCCTGCTTCGTGTAGAGGTACTCGAGGTAGGCTCGGGCCAGGTCCGAGGTACCCTTGCGCAGCGCGACCTTGTCGACGACGGCCACCGGCGGCTCGGCAAGGATGCTCACCGAGGGCACGACGATGTCGAACTTGCCCTTGTCGAGGTCCCGGGTCGCGAGGAACGCCTCGTTCTCCCAGGAGATCAGCACGTCGCCGATGCCGCGCTGGGCGAAGGTCGTGAGCGAGCCGCGCGCACCGGTATCGAGCACCGGCACGTTCCTGTACAGCTTGCCGAGGAAAGCCTCCGCCGTCGCCGCGCTGCCGCCCGGCTGCTTGAGTGCCCAGGCCCAGCCCGCGAGGTAGTTCCAGCGTGCGCCGCCCGAGGTCTTCGGGTTCGGCGTGATCACCGAGACCCCGGGCCTCGCAAGGTCGCCCCAGTCCTTGATTCCCTTCGGATTGCCCTTGCGGACCAGGAACACGATGGTCGAGGTGTACGGGGAGCTGTTGTCCGGCAGGCGAGTCTGCCAGTTGGCCGGCAGCAGCTTGCCCTTGGCCGCGATCGAGTCGATGTCGTAGGCGAGCGCAAGCGTGACCACGTCGGCGGGCAGGCCGTCGATCACGGTGCGCGCCTGCTTGCCGGAGCCGCCGTGGGACTGCTGGATCTTCACGTCCTGGCCGGTCTTCTGCTTCCAGTGCTGAGCGAAGGCCTTGTTGTACTCTTCGTAGAGCTCGCGCGTAGGGTCGTACGAGACGTTCAGCAGAGTCCTTTCGGCCCTCACGGTCGTGGATACGAGCGCGAGCGAGGCCGCGAGTGCGGCGATCGACGCGCGGGCGATGATGCGGTGGATGGTCATGGGAGGGCTCCGGTCAGAATGCCAGCTGCAAACGGGTGAGGAACGCTTTCTCGTCGATGCGGTCGGTGCCGCCGGCGGCTCCGCCGTCGAACGACGTCTGCTCGTAGTTCAGCACCCACTTGACGTTTTCGCTGAGGTACCAGTTGACGCCGAGCGTCCAGGTGCTTGCCTTGCTGGCCTGGGTGTTCGGGTCTGCGAAAGAATCGGCCCCGCCCTGGAACGCCGCATTGTCCAAGTTGAGCACATTGTAGCGTGCGGCCAGCTCCCAGGCTCCCCAGGTGTGGTCGGCGAGCGAGAATATCCTGTTCGGCTTGAAGCCCTTGAACGACTCCTCCTCGCCCGTCAGGAACCAGTAGGCCGCCACCTGCCAGGCATAGTTGTCCATGGTGCCCTCGCGGTAGGCGGCGCCGGCGAAGCGCGAGACGTCCTGCGACTCCTGCGTGTACTCGGCCATGAGCCCGAAGGGCCCGGCGTAGTAGTAGAGCTGCGGCGCGAGTCGCACCCGCGATCCGTTCGCGATCGTCGCCGTCGCGCCCGTGCGGTACTGGAAGAAGTTCGACTGCGCCTCCGTCTTGTAGGTGGGCAGCAGCGTCTGCGACGTCGTGCCCTCCTGGTCGGTGTAGGTCGAGGCGATGCCGATGCCGAGCCCGCGCAGCGCGAACACGTCGCTCTCGGCGAAGGGCAGCGTGAAAAGCCGCCCCGCCCATTCCTTCGCGCTGTTGGCATCCTTGTCGGACGGTGAGAAGGAATCGCTGCTGCTGCCATCGTTCGAGCCGTTCAGGTAGGCGACCGCGTAGGTCACGCGCTGGTCGGCGAAATCGCCGCCGACCTGCAGGCCGATGTCGCGGTTCGGCGCGATCTGCGTCGGGAATGCGCGGGCGACGAAGCGGAGGTCGCTCGCCGACTGAAGGCGCTCGAGTCCGACAGGCGACTTGAACTTGCCGGCCGTGAGCTGGAACCCGGGCAGGAAGCGCGCTCTCACGTAGGCATCCTGGAGGACGGTCTTGCCGTTGCCGAAGTCCGGCATGAACTTGAAATCGTAGATCCCGCCGAGCGTGCCTTCGATGGTCGGTCGCGCGCGCGACACCTGCCATGTATCCGGCGGGTCGCCGGCGTAGTCGTCGGTGAGGAATGCGCCGTCCACCTGGACCAGGCCGCGCAACTTGATCTGGTTCTGCCCGTCGGCAGACTGAATCGAAAAGCCGCCTGTGCCGGCCTTGACCACCGGCGTTGAGGCGCGTGCCGCTTTGGTTGCTTCATCCTGGATCTCGAGCTTGCGCTCGAGGACGAGGACCTTCTGGTCCTGCTCCTGCTGCGCCTGTACCTGCGGATCCAGGACTTCAAGCTTGCGCTGCAGCGCCAGGATCTTCTGGTCCTGTTCCTCAAGCCGCTGCAAGAGTTCGTTTATGGTCGCCTGTGCGGCGGGCGGCGCGCTGGAGACCGGCTCGCCCTGCGCGCCTGAGAATGGCAGCAGGCTGGCCGCGGCAATCGCGGCGGCGCGCCATCGCGTGACATGGTCGGTCATTGCTCGCTCTCCGATCGAAGGTTGGGGAGCGAAATACTAGGTGGCGACCGGTGACCGGGTCAGTCGAGAAGCGGTGACAAATTGGTAGTCGTTCAACGCCTGGACCGTATTTCAGGATGTTTATCGCCAGCCAGGGCTTCCGAAAATACGGAGACTTGAGCGGGTAGCTGCCGTCGAGCAGCAACTTGCCCCTGCTTCAGGTGCCAGGTTTCGCGGCTGACCCAGCGGGCGCGGCTGGGATCGATAAGCGACACATCGTGATCTCCCGTCGGCCGGTGAGACGGCGAACCGATCGTCGATATACCTAGGGAAGGCGGCGGCTTTGTGACGTTGGCAGAGCGATGTGGCGGAGTGAGCGAGGCGGCAGCTTGCTGCATCGCGTCGCGACGCCTCGGTGTGGGTTTACGCGGCCCGTCGTGCGCGTTGCCGGCGTAGGCGACCGAAGCGGGTCACCATGCACCCAGCGCAATCGCAGCTTCACCGGTACCCGCGTGCCTGCAGCAAGAACAGGTGCGCGTAATGGCCCTCCAGCCGCATCAGTTCTTCGTGGCTGCCGCTTTCAAGCACCTCGCCACCCTGGATTACCAGGATCTGGTCCGCCATGCGCACCGTCGAGAACCGGTGCGAGATCAGGATCACCATTCGCTCACTCGCCAGCGCCCGGAACTGTTCGAAGATCGCGGCCTCGGCGCGTGCGTCCATCGCCGCGGTCGGTTCGTCGAGCACCAGGATGTCCGCGCCTTCGCGCATGAAGGCGCGCGCCAGCGCGACCTTCTGCCACTGGCCGCCCGAGAGTTCGCGGCCGTCCTTGAACCACTTGCCGAGCTGGGTATCGAAGCCCTGCGGCAGGTCCTCGATGAAGGACGTCGCGGCCGCGAGGTCGCCGGCGTGGCGCCAGCGTGCCTGGTCCTCGAAGTGCTCGACGTCGCCAGCGCCTATGTTCTCGCCGACGGTGAGCTGGTAGCGGGCGAAATCCTGGAAGATCACGCCGACACGGCGACGCAGCGCTGTCGGGCTCCACTCGGCGAGGTCGAGTCCGTCGAGCGTGATGCGGCCCGACGTCGGAGTGTAAAGGCGCGTGAGCAGCTTGATGATCGTGGTCTTGCCTGAACCATTTTCTCCCACGAGAGCGAGACTCTGCCCAGCCTGCAGGTGGAATGACACGTTGCGGACCGCCGGTTCGGTGGCGTCCGGATACGTGAAGCTGACGCCCTCGAATCGCACGCCGGCGCCGGGATCGGGACCGCAGGTCGCGTGGCCGGCGGGCTCTTCCACGGGTGTGTCGAGGTACTCGTAAAGCGTCGAGAGATAGAGGTTGTCTTCGTACATTCCGCCGATGGCAGCGAGTGCCGCGGATACGGCAGCCTGGCCCTGCCGGAACAGCAGCACGTACATGGTCATCTCGCCCAGCGTGATCTGACCACGAACGGCGCTGACCGCGACCCAGGCGTAAGCGCAGTAGAAGGCCGCCGTGCCGACCAGGCCGAGGAAGAAGCCCCAGGTGTCGCGCCGGATCGTGAGTGCGCGGTCCTCGGCGAAAACCTTCTTGAAAATCGCTCGGTAGCGGTCGAGCAGCATCGGCCCCAGGCCGAAGAGCTTCACTTCCTTGGCATGGTCCTCGCGAGCGATCACCGTCTCGAGGTAGATCTGCATGCGCGTCTCGGGTGAACGCCAGCGAAACAGCCGGAACGCGTCACCCGAGAACTTTCCCTCCGCGATGAATGACGGCAGGCCCGCGAGCAGCAGCACGGCGACAGCCCACGGCGAGAACTGCGCGAGCAGCGTGCCGAAGCTCACCAGCGCAATGGCATTCTGTACCAGGCCGAAACTGCGCATCACCAGCGACAATGGGCGGCTCGACGCCTCGCGGCGTGCGCGCGTCAGCTTGTCGTAGAACTCCGAGTCCTCGAAGTGCCGCAACTCGAGCGTGAGCGCTTTCTCGAGGATCATTTCGTTTACGCGCTGCCCGAGCTGCGCGCGCAGCAACGACTGGCACGTAGAGACACCGCGCTGAACCGCCGCGAGGACGGCGACGAGCACGCCCTCGAGGGCGACCCAGCCGAGCACGTCTGGCAGCAACCCCGCAGTGCCGCCGGCTTGCGCGGCGATGGCGGCGACCACCGCGTCCACGATCCGTGCGCCGACCCACGCGACTCCCGCGGGCAGCACGCCACCGGCCAGCGTCAGCAGCGCGAGCGCGACCGTCAGCGGTCGGCTCGTCTCCCAGACCAGTGTGAGCGCGTGCAGCGTGTAGCGGAACACGTCCGGCAGCGCGCGCAGCGTGGTTCGCGCGCCGGCGCCATTTGTGTCCGCCGACGGACTGGTGTGAAGCGTGCGACCCTTGACCATGGACCTAGCCCGAAACGGCGCGGGCGACACCGCCGCCGTCCGTCTCGTAGTCGGTCTCGTCGCCCAGGAACCCGCCGCTCTGGTGCGCCCACAGTCGCGCGTAGACACCGCCCGTCGCCAGCAGCGAATGGTGGTCTCCTTCCTCCACGATGCGGCCCTGGTCCATCACGACGAGACGGTCCATCGCGGCGATGGTCGAGAGCCGGTGCGCGATCGCGACTACGGTCTTGCCTTCCATCAGCCGGTACAGGCTCTGCTGGATCACCGACTCGACTTCGCTGTCTAGCGCGCTGGTGGCTTCGTCGAGGATCAGGATCGGCGCATCCTTCAGCATCACGCGTGCGATCGCGACGCGCTGCCTCTGGCCGCCCGAGAGCTTCACGCCGCGCTCGCCCACATGGGCGTCGTAGCCGCAGCGGCCCCTCGCGTCGGACAAGCCCTGGATGAACTCGTGCGCCTCGGCGCGCTCTGCAGCGGCGATCGTCAGTGCATCGTCGACGTCCGGCCGGCCGTAGACGATGTTGTCGCGCACCGATCGGTGCAGCAGCGACGTGTCCTGGGTGACCATGCCGATCTGCGCTCGCAGGCTGTCCTGGCGGACGCCGGCGATGTCCTGTCCGTCCACCAGGATGCGGCCGCCCTCGACGTCGTAGAAGCGCAGCAGCAGGTTCACGATCGTGCTCTTGCCGGCGCCTGAGCGGCCGATCAGGCCGATCTTCTCACCGGGGCGGATGTGCAGCGAGAAGTCGTCGATCACGCTGCGCGCGCCGCCATAGTTGAACTGCACGTGTTCGAAGAGGATTTCTCCCCGCTTTACTTCAAGCGCCGTCGCTTCCGGGCGGTCCACGACGGCGTGACGCCGCGACAGCGTGGCCATGCCATCCTGCACAGTGCCGATGTTCTCGAACAGGCTCGCGAGTTCCCACATGATCCAGTGCGCGATGCCGTTCAACCTGAGCGACATCGCGGTGGCTGCGGCCAGGGCGCCGACGCCGACCTGCCCACTGGTCCAGAGCCACAATGCGACGCCGGTGGTCGAGGCCACCAGCGCCATGCTGAGCAGCTGGTTCACGATCTCGAACGCGCTCACCAGGCGCATCTGCGCGTAGGCGGTCTTCATGAACTCCTGCATCGCCGAGCGCGCATAGCCCGCCTCACGGTTCGCGTGTGAGAAGAGCTTGACGGTCGCGATGTTCGTGTAGGCGTCCGTCACCCGTCCGGTCATCAGCGAGCGCGCGTCCGCCTGTGCCGCGCCCACCTTGCCGAGCCGCGGAACGAAGTACGCGAGGGCAACGCCGTAGGCGGCGGCCCAGCCGAGAAACGGCAGCAGCAGCCACAGGTCGAAGTGACCGACCACCAACACCATGGTCACGAAGTAGATGACCGTGAACACCAGGATGTCGGCAACGGTGAACCAGGTGTCGCGCACCGCGAGCGCCGTCTGCATCACCTTTGCGGCGACGCGCCCGGCGAACTCGTCCTGGTAGAAGCTCATGCTCTGGCCGAGCAGCAGGCGATGGAAGTTCCAGCGCAGGCGCATCGGGAAGTTCGCGGCCAGCGTCTGGTGCTTCAGGATCGTCTGCAGCGCGACCAGCACGACGCTGCCCGCAAGCACCGACGCAAGCAGCAGCAGCGTGCCGCGTTCCTGCGCCCAGAGCTGCGATGGCGCCACGTGCGCGAGCCAGTCGACGATGCGGCCCATCATCGCGAACAGCAGCGCCTCGAACGCGCCGATCACGGCCGTGCAGGCTGTCATCGCAAATATGAACGGCCGCATGCCCTTCGAGCAGGCCCACAGGAACCCGAAGAAGCCCGCGGGCGGCGTCTCGGGGGCGTCGTCCGGGTAGGGCGTTACGAGGTTTTCGAACCAGCGGAACAAGTGCATTCCTACCGGAGCGGCAGGTCCAGCCCGGCCGTCAATTCCTCGACATCCGCCTGCGTGGCTGCGTTGGACGCCCGTTCGATCAGGCGCCGCGTCAGGTGCGGCGCGAACAGCTGCATGAAGTCGAGTTGGTACTTGCGCAGAAGCCCGCCGCGGCGGAAGCCTATCCACGTGACATGGGCCGGGAAGAGGTGCGAGGTATCGATCTGCACCAGGTCGGTATCCACCTTCGGGTCGATCGCCATGCTCGCGACGATGCCGATGCCGAGACCGAGGCGCACGTAGGTCTTGATCACGTCGGCGTCGTGCGCGGTGAGCACCACGTTCGGCACCAACCCCTCTTTCGCGAAGATGTCGTGCAGCGACGAGGGTCCGCTGAAGCTGAAGACGTAGGTGATGATCGGGTGCGCGGCGAGCTGCTTCAGCGTCGGTTTCGCCACCTTCGCCAGCGGGTGGCCCTTCGGCACGACGACGTGACGGTGCCAGCGATAGCAGGGCAGCAGCGCGTAGCCCTCGAACAGCGACTGGGAGCCCGTGGCGATCGAGAAATCGATGCGGTCGAGCGCCGCCATCTCGCTGATCTGCTCGGACGTGCCCTGGTGCAGGTGCAGGCGGACCTCCGGGTAGCGCTCACGGAAGGTGGTGATGATCCCGGGCAGGACGTAGCGCGCCTGCGTGTGCGTCGTGGCGATCGACAGCGAGCCGCGGGCCTCGTCCTTGAACTCGTCCGAGAGCCGCTTGATGTTCTGCACCTCGCGCAGGATACGCACGGCACGGTCGACCACCTTCTGGCCCGCCGGCGTGATGCGCGAGAGGTTGCGGCCGTCGCGGACGAAGATCTGGAATCCAAGTTCTTCCTCGAGCAGCTTGATCTGCTTCGACACGCCGGGCTGGGAGGTATGTAATTTTTCCGCCGCGGCCGTGATGTTGAGGCCCGACTGTGCCACCGCCGCGAGGTACCTGAGTTGATGCAGTTTCATGCCCGCATTCTAGCGAATGCGATAGCAGCCAATTCGGCTCGATTCGCGCGTTGACGGAGCGGGGCCGGTGGGCCGCATGCTGTCGGCCCACGTCCACCGGAGCCGGTCGTGACCCTCGCACAGGGAATCCCGCAGTGACCCTCGCCACCATCCTGAGCCGCACCCAGCAGGGTCTCGACGCTCCGCTGGTGCGCGTCGAGGTCCACGTCGGCGGCGGCCTCCCGGCATTCTCGATCGTCGGCCTGCCCGAGACGGCGGTAAAGGAGAGCAAGGATCGCGTTCGCGCCGCGCTGGCGAACTGCGGTTTCGAACTCCCGGCCGGCCACATCACCGTCAATCTCGCGCCGGCGGACCTGCCGAAGGAGGGTGGCCGGTTCGACCTCCCGATCGCGGTCGGGATACTGGTCGCTTCGGCCCAGCTGCCGGCCGCGCCGTTCATGGGCTGCGAGCTTTACGGTGAGCTGTCGCTGGGCGGCGACCTTCACGCGATCCGCGGCGCGTTGCCGACCGCGCTGCAGGGGACCAGGGCCGGTCACGCATTGGTGTTGCCGGCCGGAAACCTGGCCGAGGCGAGCCTGGTGCAGGGTGGACGGATCAGCGGCGCGGCGCACCTGCTCGAGGTCTGCCGTCATGCGCGCGGCATCGAGCCATTGAAGCTCGCGACCAGGCCAACGATGATTCCGACGGCTGCTGGCGGAGCGGACCTCACCCAGGTGCGGGGCCAGGCCGGGGCGCGCCGGGCGCTCGAGATCGCCGCCGCGGGCGAACACAGCCTGCTGTTCATGGGGCCACCGGGGTCCGGCAAGAGCATGCTGGCGCAGCGCCTGCCCGGAATACTGCCGCTGATGACGGAGGACGAGGCGATCGAGACTGCGGCCGTCCGGTCACTCGCGACCTCGACGTTCCGTCTCGACGAGTGGCGACGACGGCCATTCCGCAGTCCACACCACACGGCGTCCGCCATCGCGCTGGTCGGCGGCGGTTCGCGTCCGCGCCCGGGCGAGATCTCGCTGGCTCACAACGGCGTGCTGTTCCTGGACGAACTTCCCGAGTTCGACCGGCAGGTGCTCGAGGTGCTGCGAGAGCCGTTGGAGTCCGGGCAAGTCTCCATATCGCGCGCCGCCCGGCAGGCGCGTTTCCCAGCGCGCTTCCAGCTCGTCGCCGCGATGAATCCGTGTCCCTGCGGGCACCTGGGCGATCCGGCGGCCAACTGTCGCTGTGCACCGGAACGCATCGAAGCCTATCGCGCCCGGATTTCCGGTCCGCTGCTCGATCGCATCGACCTGCACGTCGAAGTGCCGCGTGTCACTGCGGAGGCGATCGCCTCGAGGCATCCCGCGGAGGCGTCGGCCGTCGTCGCGTCGCGAGTCGCCGCTGCGCGCGACCGGCAGCTCGAGCGCCAGCGCAGGTCGAATGCGCGCCTCGAGGCGGTGGATGATCCGGGTGTGTTCAGGGCGAGTCCCGAAGCCTTCGACTTGCTTGATCGGGCAATGCGCACGTTCGCCCTGTCGGCACGCGCCTACCACCGCGTACTCAGGGTTGCGCGCACCATCGCCGACCTCGCGGAAAGCAATATGGTAAGCGCGGAGCACGTCGCCGAGGCGGTTTCACTTCGTCAACTCGACCGTCGTCACGGCGTCATGGCGCTTGCGCCCATTTCGGCCTGATCGCGACCGATAAAGCGCGTGACCGGTGGTGCTCTCACGCGATTCAATGCCAGAGCGGAAGCCCGCGGCGTGGATGAGTAGCCAGGGATGGCACCCGGCGGGAGCCGGATCGCAGGGACGCGATCGGGCACGGGGCCCAGGCGCGGGAACGGCGCCCGCGCCCGGACGGTTGCCTGCGGCGCGGGCTTCCGCAACCTTCTCGGGCGCAGCCGGCGAGTCGCTGAGGCCGGGAGTCATGCCGCGCCGCACAAAATGTCGCGCGAGCCCGAAATCCCGCTACACTCGGTCGCACAGGGTGAGGCACAAATAACCGTATGAACGCGATGTCGATCAGATTCGACTCGAAGGCAGCGTCGTGACCGTCGCGATGCCCGTCGTCGAGAACTTCGATGAGGATGCCTGGGACGATCTCCTCAATTACATCGAGGAGCGTCGGGTCATCCCGATCATCGGCCCGGACCTGCTGCGCGTGCAGACGGACCGGGGCTTAAGGCCGCTCTACGAGTGGCTGGCCGAGAAGCTGGCCGCGCGGCTGTCGGTCGATCCCTCGGTGCTGCCCGAGCCGCTCACGCTGAACGACGTCGTCTGCGCCTACCTGGGCCAGCGCGGACGACGCGAGGAAGCGTACACGCGCCTGCGCTCGATCATGCGCGAGGTCGATTTCGAGCCGCCGCTCGCGCTGCGGCAGCTCGCGCAGATCACCGACTTCGACCTCTACATCACGACGACCTTCGACCCGCTGCTCGAGAAAGCCGTCAACCTGGAACGCTACGGCGGCCAGCCCACGGCCGACGTGATCGCCTATGCGCCCAATCGCGTGGCCGACCTGCCCACCGAGCGCGACCAGCTGCAGCGTGCGGTCGTTTACCACCTGCTCGGCCGGCTTTCCGCGTCGCCCACCTACGTCGTATCCGACGAGGACATGCTCGAGTTCATCTGCGCGCTGCAGTCCGAACACCTGACGCCCGAGAAGCTGTTCCACGAGCTCGAGCACAACCACCTGTTGCTGATCGGCAGCGACTTTTCCAACTGGCTGGCGCGCCTGTTCCTGCGCATGGCCAAGCGCAAGCGGCTTTCGGACCCGCGTGACGTGGGTGAGGTGCTGGCCGACGACCACACGATGAAGGACGCCAGGCTGGTGGCTTTCCTGCAGCAGGTAAGCGTTCGCACGCGCGTCTACGGCGGCGCTGAAGCCTTCGTCGCCGACCTGCATGCACGCTGGACCAGGCGCCAGGGCGGCGCGGTCGCGTCAAGCAGCGCGGGCGCGGCACCGCAGCGCTTCCTGCCTCCGTCGCGCGAGATGCCGGAGCACGCGATCTTCATCAGCTACGCACGCGAGGACCTGCCCGCGGTGCAGCGCCTGAAGGCGGCGATGGATGCCGCGGGCCTTACCACCTGGTTCGACCTCGATCGTCTCGAGGGCGGTGACGACTACGACCGCAAGATCCGCGCCAACATCGCGCGCTGCAGCTTCTTCGTGCCGGTCATCTCGGCCACGACGCAGCGCCGCCACGAAGCCTACTTCCGCCGCGAATGGAGCTACGCCGTGGATCGCTCGCTCAGCATCGCCGAGGGCGGCGTGTTCATCCTGCCGGTCTGCATCGACGATACGCCCGAGGCGTCCGCGCTGGTGCCGGACAAGTTCCGCGCGCTGCACATCACGCGTATGCCCGATGGTGAGCCGTCGCCCGAATTCCTGAGGCGGCTGAAGGACCTCTTCAGCGGGCGTCGCGCATGAGTTCAAATCAGGATGATCTCGCCGCGTCGGTAGCCATCGACCCGGAGAACCCCTGGCTCGGCCTGTCCTCCTACACCGAGGAGACTCGGGCCTATTTCCATGGGCGCGATGAGGAAGCAGCGGAACTCGCGCGCCGCGTCCAGCGCAAGAACCTCACCGTCCTGTTCGGCCAGTCGGGCCTCGGCAAGACTTCGCTGCTGCGAGCCGGCCTGGTGCCGCGCCTGCGCGGCGAGGGCTTCTGCCCGGTGTACGTGCGCGTCGACTACAACCCGGATTCGCCGTCGCCGTCGGAGCAGATCAAGCAGGCGATATTCCGCGCCACGGCTGCGGCAGGGCACTGGAGCCGGCCGGGCACCGCGATCGAGGGCGAGTCGCTGTGGGAGTTCCTGCATCACCGCGGTGACCTGCTGCGCGACGCCGACGGCCGAACGCTGCTGCCGCTGCTGATCTTCGACCAGTTCGAGGAAATCTTCACGCTCGCGCAGGCCGACGACGCGGGGCGCTTGAGGGCCAAGGAATTCCTGTCCGACCTCGCCGACCTGGTCGAGAACCGTCCACCGGCCTCGCTCGAGGCGCGGCTGGACGAGGATGAAGCCGCAGCCGAGGACTTCGACTTCGCGCGCGCCGATTACCGGATCCTGATCGCATTGCGCGAGGACTACCTCGCCCACCTAGAAAGCGTGAAGGGCACGATGCCCTCGATCACGCAGAACAGGATGCGGCTCGCCCGTATGAACGGCACGCAGGCGCTTGCTGCGGTGATGCAGCCGGGCGGACGCCTGGTGTCTCAGGAGGTGGCCGAGTCGATAGTGCGCTTCGTCGCTGGCGGCGCGGAACTGGTCAACGCCGAGGTCGAGCCGTCGCTGCTGAGCCTCGTCTGCCGCGAACTGAACAACGTGCGCATCGCGCAGGGTCGCAAGGAAATCTCGGCCGACCTGCTGGCCGGGTCGCGCGACACGATCCTGACCGAATTCTACGAGCGCGCGCTCGCCGACCAGCCCGAGGGCGTGCGGCGCGTGATCGAGGACGAGCTGCTCACCGAGTCCGGCTATCGCGAGAGCCTGGCCGAGGAACGCGTGGCCAAGGCGCTGGCTGCGGCGGGTGCCGCGCCGGACGCGCTCTCGAAGCTGGTCAACCGCCGCCTGCTGCGCATCGAGGAACGCCTCGACATGCGCCGCGTCGAGCTGACGCATGACGTGTTGTGCGGCGTGGTCGCGGCAAGTCGTGACATGCGGCATGAACGTGAGGCTCGCGACGAAGCGGAAAGGCAGCTCGCCGCGCAACGCGAACGCGAGGCCGCCACGCGCCGGGCCCTGGTGCGCGCACGGACCATTGCAGCGGTCTGTGCGGTGCTGATGGTTGTAGCTGCAGCGAGCGCTGTGTTCGGTT
Source organism: uncultured Gammaproteobacteria bacterium (assembly GCA_963732375.1). Taxonomy (GTDB): domain Bacteria; phylum Pseudomonadota; class Gammaproteobacteria; order Steroidobacterales; family Steroidobacteraceae; genus RPQJ01. The sequence goes on along the minus strand of CAVSZE010000002.1, from coordinate 228,543 downwards.
GGGTGAGCCAGCAGAGAGCCAGGAAGGCGGACATCCTGGCGCAGCAGGCGCGCAATGACGCCGAGAAGCTGGTCGGCTTCCTGATCGAGGACTTCTACGAGGAGCTCGCGCCGACTGGCCAGTTGAAGACCATGGGCAAGCTCGCGCACATGGCCGTGAGTTACTACGACGGCCTGCCGGCGGAACTGATGACTCCGCAGACGCAGGTCTACAGGGGCATGGCGCTATTGCGCGAGAGCGGCGCGCTGCTGGCGAGCGGCGACATCAAGGGCGGGAGCAAGTCGCTGGACGAGGCCAGTGGCGTGTTCGAAAAGCTTCGCGCAGCGGGCGACAAGAGCGAGGCAGTCACGCTGGGGCTCGCGCTCACGTACTTCGTGCCGTACTCATCCTTCGGCCCCGGCGGCGGTCCCGGATCGAAACCGGGTGACCTGCAGAAGGCGGCCGACATGCTGCGTCCATTCGCCTATGCGCCGACCGGCTCGAGGCAGGCAAAGCTCACCTACGCCGACATCCTGAACTACCTGAGCCATGAGCGGGCGAAGAAGGAAGACGCCGTGGCCACCTGCGAGGAGAGCCGCAAGCTGCTGGCGAGCATGGGCGCGCTGGATCTGACCGACCTGACCGCCGCCTCGATCTACGCGGACACCAGTGATTCGGAGGCGCGGCACGCCGTCCAGCTCGGCAGGCTGGAACAGGCGGAGGCGCTGGAACAGCAGGTCTACGACATCGCCGAGAAGGTGCTGGCGCAGCGACCGGGGGATCTGCGCTCGATGCAGAATCGCACGCTGGCGGTGGACCTCAGGGGGCGCGTGGCGGCGCGTCGTCACGACTATGTCGCAGCCGAGGAATTCCATCGCAAGTCCGCAAACGCCGGCCAGGAGAACGTGCGATTCAACCCGTCGGACCTGAATTCCTGGGTGTACTGGATTCGTGGCAACGGCGAACTGGCGGACGCAATCCTTGAGCAGGGGCGCGTGCAGGAGTCGCTGGACCTGCAGCTTGCAACCGTCGCGCTCGAGAACGACCCGCGCCGGCCTTCCAGCCTCGGCCCGGCGATGTCGCAGCAATGGGTCCAGCTCGCGGCCCTGCAGGCTCGAATGGGCCAGCAGGCCGCGGCCCAGAAATCGGTGAAGGAGGCGATTCGCGGGTCCGAGGAGGGCATGGTCGGCGTGCGCAAGGACAGTCCGTTCTTCGCGCTACAGCCATTGGTGTACGAATCCTGGGGCGCCCGATTGCAGATGTATTCGGGTGAATTCGATTCCGCGCAGAAGGCTGCTGGCACCGCGGCGGCCCGTCTGCGGCAGCTCAAGGTACCGGAGGACGATGTGCCGGCGCGTGGCTTTCGGGCCAACATCATGCGGTTCCTGCTCACGACGCAGGGCATCGCGGACATCCGGCTGGGCCGATACGCTGATGCCGAAAAGGCATCGCAGGAACGTGCCGCGTTGCCGCCCAATGCCTTCGGCAGCTCGGATCCCAGGGACGATATTTCCCGTGCGCGGGTGATGCAAGCCTATTCGGCGGCGATGCTGGGCCGCAAGGACGACGCGCGCCTGCTGCTGGCGCCGGAGATCGAGTACCTGCGCGACGAGCAGAAGCAGGGTGCGCGTGGGTTGTCGTTCCAGCGCGACCTGGCCTATGCGTTGTGTACTGACGCGATCGCCCAGCCGGATGACGGGCTGGGCCGTGCGCAGCGCAAGTTGCAGCTGGCCGAGGCGGCGAAGTTGATCGCGGACCTGCCGGCCGAGGCCCGGCAGGTCGCGGACGTCAGGTACGTCAGTGAGCTGATCGCCGCCGCCCAGGCATCGTAGAAACCAGCGTTCATACCGACAGGAGCGTTTCCATGCACGGCCTGATGCAGGATCACCCGCTGCTGATCTCCTCGCTGATCCGTCACGCCGCGGAGAACCACGGCCGACGCGAGGTCGTCTCCCGGCTCGGGGACGGCAGCATTCATCGCACCGACTACGCGACCATCGAGCGACGCGCGCGGCGCCTGGCGCGGGCGCTGGAATCCCGCGGGATCCGATCGGGCGATCGCGTCGCCACACTCGCCTGGAACACCTATCGGCATGTCGAGTGTTTCTACGGCGTCTCGGGTCATGGCGCCGTGCTGCACACGGTGAATCCGAGGCTGTTCCGCGAGCAGATCGCGTACATCATCCGTCACGCCGAGGACCGCATACTCATCTTCGACGTGGACCAGCTGCCAACGGTCGAGACGATCGCGGCCGAGATCGACTGCGTCGAACGCTTCGTCGTGCTTTGCGTCCGCGCGAGCCTGCCTGAATCGTCGATCGAGCTTGAGGCCTACGAGGACTGGATCGACGACGCGGACGACGACTACGCCTGGCCGGATCTCGACGAGCGCGCGGCATCGTCGCTGTGCTACACGTCGGGCACCACCGGCAACCCGAAGGGCGTGCTCTACAGCCATCGCTCGACGTTGCTGCACGCGCTTTCCGGGTCACAGGCCGACGGATTTGCGCTGTCGGGGCTGGACTCGGTGATGCCGATGGCACCGCTGTTCCACGCCAACGGCTGGTCGATGCCCTACGCCTGCCCGATGGTCGGCGCAAAGATGGTGCTGCCTGGGCATCGCATGGATGCGGCGAGTCTCTTCGAACTGCTTTCCACCGAGCGGGTGAGTTTTGCGGTGGGCGTGCCGACGATCTGGACAATGCTGCTCGGTTACATGAGCGAGCATGGCGTGAAGCTTGAACACCTCGATCGATGCATGGTGGGTGGAACGGCGCTGCCGCCAGCCGTCCAGAAGACACTGAAGGACCTGCACGGCGTCAGGGTGGTGCACCTCTGGGGCATGACGGAAACGAGTCCGCTGGGTACCATGGGCACGCCGACGGCCGAAGTGATTGCGCTGCCCGAGGATCAGCAGGTGGCGCAGTTGCTGAAGCAGGGTCGCGTGCCCTACGGCGTCGAGATCCAGGTCAGGGATTCGCAGGGAGGCATCGCACCCAGGGATGGTGAGACCTTCGGGCCGCTGTGGGTGCGCGGCTCGTGGGTGGCGTCCGGGTATTTCAAGGGCGAAGGCGGTGCAGTTCTGGACGCGGACGGCTGGTTCCCGACCGGCGACGTTGCGACCTGGGACCGTTACGGCTACATGAAGATCACCGACCGCACCAAGGACGTCATCAAGTCGGGCGGCGAGTGGATCAGCTCGATCGACGTCGAGAATGCCGCGATGTCGCACCCGAAGGTCGCGCTCGCCGCGGCGGTTTCGGCATTCCACCCGAAGTGGGACGAGCGTCCTGTACTGGTGATCGTGCCAAAGGCCGGTCAGCAACTCACGCGCGAGGAACTGCTGGAGTTCCTGGCGCCGCTGATGGCGAAGTGGTGGCTGCCGGACGACGTCGTCTTCGTCGCCGAGATGCCGATGACCGCGACCGGCAAGATCCTGAAGGCCAAGCTGCGCGACCAGTACTGGCATCGCCTCGCATAGCGGTCCTCGCGCGTCACTGGGGTTCCCGATGAGCAGAAAGAGCAAGCGAAACCAGCCGATCCAGGAAAACCAGGCGCCCGGGAAAGGTTGGCTGCGTAGAAGCGCAATCCTGTACGCCTGCGCCGCGGCCCTGCTGCTTGCGGTGCTGATGGGAAGCCTGCTGTACAAGCGCGTGGGATCGTCTTCGGTAAGCGGCAATGAGCAGGAGGCTCTCGCGAGCCTGCAGGCGCCGACGCTCGGCGATCCCACCGCGAAGGTCCACGTCGTCGAGTTCATGGATCCGGCGTGCGAGACCTGCGCGATGTTCTTCCCGCTGGTGAAGCAGGTGATGGCGGAGAATCCGGGAAAAATTCGCCTGTCGGTTCGCCAGGTGGCGTTTCACAATGGATCCGACTACGTGGTCCGGCTGCTCGAGGCGAGCCGCAAGCAGGACAAGTACTGGCAGACACTTGAAACACTGCTCGCGTCGCAGTCGCAATGGGCGCCAGATCATACCGTCCAGCCGGAACTGGTCAATGTAGTGATCGACGGACTGGGCCTCGACATGGGCCAACTCGCGACCGACATGAACTCGCCGGAAGTCGCGCAGCGCGTGCAGCAGGACGCGAAAGATGCGGTTACGATGAAAGTGACCGCGACACCCGAGTACTTCGTGAATGGCCGTCCGATGCCGAGCTTCGGCACTCAGCAGCTGCTCACGCTCATCGACGAGGAACTGCAGCGCTAGGGGACATTCTCTTTTTTCGCTGCGGCGCACGACCTCGCTCCACTATCCGCAGAATTTTGGCGTCCTGCCGCCTAAGCACTTCGAAAAAGGAGAATGTCCCCTCAAGGCCCTCAGGGCGGCGGTTCCTGGAAGCTCGAGGTTACCGGTGTCGCTTCGATCTCGGCCTCGGCGAGCTTGGCACGGATGGCTTCGAGTTGTTCCACCGTGGCGATCGGGCCGATGCGCACCCGGTACCAGGTCTCGTCCTCCAGCGCGAAGCGCTGGATCTTCGCATCCACGCCGTAGCGGGCCAGCGTCGCCTGCAGCTTCTCCGCTTCGGTCGGCTGCTTGAACGCGCCGGCCTGCAATACGATGTCGCCAGCCGGGAGGTTCGATGCGACCGCGCCGCCCTTCTTATCCTCCTGCTTCGGCACCTGCACTTCCTGGGTCGGCAGCATGTCGTAGAACGTGTAGTCCTTCGCCGGGTCGACGGCCGTGGGCGGTGCTTCCTCGGTCGACTGCGCCGAAGCAGGCGGCTTGACCGCCGCAGCCTGCGGTTCGGCCGGTGCGAGGTCGTGGAAGTGCAGATACACGGCGAATGCGACCGCGAGACCGACGGTGAGCCCGGCGACAAAGCCCATCCACCCGTTGAAAGTGCTGCCGCCCGGAGTGTTTCGCTTGACGTGCTTGAAGTCGCGACTGAGCGTCCGGCCCTGCGTCACTTCACATCGCCTCCGGCGCTGAAACGCCGAGCAGGCCGAGGCCGTTGCGCACCACCTGCCGCAGCCCCTGGATCAGCGTCAGCCGCGCGTCGCGCAGTTCCGCATCGTCCACCAGGAACTGGTGCGCGTTGTAGTAGGTGTGGAAGTCGTTGGCGAGTTCGCGCAGGTAGTGGACCAGCGCGTGCGGCGCCCGCAGCGCAGCCGCCTGCTCCACCACTTCCGGATAGCGGCTGATGGTGGCGAGCAGCGCCTGCTCGTGCGGTTCCACCAGGCGGTGCAGCGAGGCTCGGCCCTGCGCCGGATCGTAGGCGAATCCCTTCTCGTACATCTGCCGCAGCACGCTGCAGACTCGGGCGTGCGCGTACTGGATGTAGTACACAGGGTTTTCGTTCGAGCGCGACGTCGCCAGCTGCATGTCGAAGTCCAGGTGCTGGTCGTTGCTGCGCATCACGTAGTAGAAGCGCGCGGCGTCGTTGCCGACCTCGCGGCGCAGCTCGCGCAACGTGATGAATTCGCCGGAGCGAGTGGACATCTGCACCTTTTCGCCGCCGCGGTACAGCGTGACGAACTGCACCAGCCGCACCTCGAGTGAGTCACCGGGCTCACCCATCGCGACCAGGCCGGCGCGCACACGCGCGATGTAACCGTGGTGGTCGGCGCCCAGCACGTCGATCAGCTGTTCGAAGCCGCGTTCGCGCTTGTGCAGGTGGTAGGCGATGTCGGAGGCAAAATAAGTCTTGATGCCGTTCTCGCGCACCACGACGCGGTCCTTCTCGTCGCCGAAGTCGGTGGCGCGGAACCACTCGGCGCCATCCTTTTCGTAGACGACGCCATTTTTGCGCAGGCGATCGAGCGCGCGGTCGATCGCGCCGTCGTCAGAGAGGCTGCGCTCGGAGAACCACTCGTCGTAGCAGACGCCGAATTCCTCGAGGTCCTGGCGGATGTCGGCGAGGATGTCCGCGAGCGCGATGTCGAACGCCTTGCGGAATCCGTCCGCACCGAGCAGTTCCCTGGCTCGTGCGATCACGGCGTCGATGTAAACGTCCTTGTCGCCAGCCGGCGCGTCTGGCGGCATGTCGCGGAATACGTCGGCCGCGGGACGCACCAGTGTCCGCCCGTTCTGCTCCACCAGCTTGTCGGCGATCGGGTGCAGGTAGTCGCCGCGGTAGCCATTGCTCGGGAACGCGAAGCACTCGCCGAAGCACTCTAGGTAGCGCAGCCACACGCTGACCGCCAGGATCTCCATCTGCCGCCCGGCGTCGTTGATGTAGTACTCGCGGTGCACGTCGTAGCCGGCCGCATCGAGCAGGTTGGCGAGCGTTGCACCGAATGCCGCGTGCCTGCCGTGGCCCACGTGCAGCGGTCCGGTTGGGTTTGCCGAGACGTACTCGATGATGACGCGCTTTCCGGCGCCCTGTTTGCCGCTGCCATATGCCGCGCCGAGGTCGAGCACGCGCAGCAGCTCCTGGTGCCCGGCGGCCGGCGCGAGATGAAAATTGATGAAGCCGGGGCCCGCGATCTCGACCCTGGCCACGAACTGGCTCGCAGGCAGCGCATCTACGATCGCCTGCGCGACATCGCGAGGCTTGCGCTTGGCGCTCTTCGCGAGCTGCATCGCCGCATTGGTGGCGAAATCGCCGTGACTCGGGTCGCGAGTGCGTTCGATCGTCGGCACGAGGGCGGACGCGTCGGCGCCCGCGAGGTCCTCGGGCAGCGCCGCAAGCGCATCCCGCACCAGGTTTTCTATCAGGTATTTCAAGATGTTGCCGTCCGGAAGGTGTCCGGCGAGGGCGGTCAGTCTAGGCAATTCCTTGCAGGGAAGCGAGTCCGGAAAATGCAGTGGTTGCGGCGTGTCTGCTGGCGTCGTGGCAGCCATGCTCGGCAGGCGCTCAGAAGAGTTCCAGCGGGTCCACGTCCAGCGACCATCGTACCTTGCGCGCCTCGGGCAGTTCCTCGACGGCCGGCAGCCAGCGCGCGAACAGCCGCTGCAGCGGCGAGTGCGTAGCGGCATGCAACAGCAACTGCGCACGGTAATGCCCTGCGCGTCGTTCCATCGGCGCCGAAGCGGGTCCCAGCACCTCGACGCCGCTCGAGGCTATCGACTCGGCGATTTCGCGCGCCCGGTCCAGGAACTCGATCGGCGCCTCTCGTTTCGCGGCCTCCGCCCTGAGTACGGCGATGCGCGCAAAGGGCGGCCACTTTGCGAGTTCACGCTCCGCCAGTGCCGCCGAGGCGAACGCGTCGTAGCCGGCAGTCACCAGCTGCGCGAGCAGCGGATGTTCCGGGTACTCGGTCTGTATCAGAACTTCTCCTGGCCGCTCGGCACGCCCGGCGCGTCCGGCGACCTGCACGATCGACTGCGCGAGACGCTCGCTCGCGCGGAAGTCGGTGCCGAACAGTCCCTGGTCAGCGTTCAGCACCACGACCAGGCTCACGTCGGGGAAGTGATGTCCCTTGGTCAGCATCTGGGTGCCGACCAGCAGTCGTACTTCGCCGCTGGTCACGCGGTCGAGCGCGGCCTCGAGCGCTCCGCGGCGCCGGACCGAGTCGCGGTCGATGCGCGCGAGCGGCACGTCAGGAAAGAGCTGCGCCAGTGTTTCCTCGATGCGTTCCGTGCCCTGGCCCACCGGCTTCACCGCCTCGCCGCAGGTTGGGCATGCCTCGGGCACCCGTTGTTCCGTTCCGCAGTGATGGCAGTGCAGGCGCTGCTCCCGCTGGTGGACGGTCAGCCGCGCATCGCAGCGAGGGCATGGCGCGGCCCAACCGCAGGACGGGCAGAACAGCGATGGCGCGTAGCCCCGGCGGTTCAGGTACAGCAGCACCTGCCCGCCCGCGTCGAGGTGACGCTTGATCGTGAGCACGGTCGGCGTGGCAATACCCTGGGTCGCAGCGTGCTTGCGCAGGTCCACGAGGTGCAGCTTCGGCTGCGAGGCACCAGCGGTCCGATTCGGTAGCGACAGCAGCATGGCCTTGCCCGATCGCGCCCGCTCGAGGCTCTCGAGCGACGGCGTGGCCGATCCCAGCACCACCGGGATAGAAAGCCGCTGCGCCCGCGCGAGCGCGAGGTCGCGCGCTGAATAGCGGAACCCTTCCTGCTGCTTGTAGGACGCGTCGTGCTCCTCGTCCACGACGATGAGCCCCGGGCGGGCCAGCGGCGCGAAGATCGCCGACCGCGTGCCGATCACCACCGGCGAAGCGCCGCTGCGTGCCGCACGCCATGCGCGCAGCCGTTCCTGGTCGTTGAGAGACGAGTGCAGCACCGCGAGCGGCGCATCGAAGCGCGCCGCGAATCGACTGACGAGCTGCGGGGTGAGTGCGATCTCGGGCACCAGCACCAGCGCCTGCTCGCCACGCGCGACGACCTCCTCGATCGCGCGCAGGTAGACCTCGGTCTTGCCGCTGCCAGTGACCCCATGCAGCAGGAACGACACGTGACGGCCGCGCGCACCGGCGATGGATTCGATCGCCGAGCGCTGCTCCGCCGTCGGTTCCAGTCCCGGGCTGGCACGCACGTCGGGCCTGGGCGACGGCGCGTCGGTCATGCGGAACTTCGTCACCCAGCCTCGCTTCTCGAGCTCGCGCACGTGGTCGCGCCAGCGCGGCGAAACGGTGGCGAGGCCTGCGGCGTCGGCGCCATCACGGGCCTCGAGGAACTCCGCCATTTCCCGGAGCCGGTTCGCGCGGGTCGGCAGCGCGGCGAGGCTGCCGGTGCGCGCCGCGGCACTCAGCGTCCAGCGGTCGCTCATCTCGAGCATCGAGTCCCCGGTGCGCAGCGGCGCCGGCAGCGCAGCGGCGATCACCTCGCCCGGCGGGTGCCGGTAGTAGTCGGCCGCCCAGCGCAGCAATTCCAGCAGCGGCGGGTCGAATACCGGTTCGTCGTCGACCACGGCAATGGCGGCCTTGAGTTTCGATTCGGGGACGTCTGAACCGGCCCGCGTTTCCACGACGACGCCAATCACACGCCGGCGCCCGAACGGCACCCACACGCGGACACCTGGTCGCAGCGATTCCGGCGCTGCCTCTGGCGGCGCTCGATAGTCAAATAGGCGACGCAGCGGCGCGTCGATCGCGACAACCAGGATGCCGTTCATCGCTGCGTACGCTTATGTGAAGTTGTCCACACGCGCTGTGGATAAGTCTGTGGGTGAATTGCGGGTACAGCTGCCAAGTGCCGGTTTCGCAAAAGAGTTTTCCGATCTGGTCAGAAAATCACCGGCCAGAAATTAACCCATGATAATCAGATACTTACATTGCTGTATCGCAACATGCATAGACTCTGTCCAGATCGCGTCGCCTGCCGGGAATGCCCTGGCACCGCGCCCGGCCATCCCGGTGCAAATCTTCTTCAGCACATTGCGTCAACCGATTGTCCGGACTGGCGTTATGGTCATCTGAGACCAGGATATGACCAGGCAGGAGCGGTGCAGTCTAACCTCATGGAGAGCTTTGCTAGTCTCGAAATCTCGCTCCCGGGGCCGGTTGGCGCCGGTTGCGCTGAACGGACCGCAGGAGAGTGTTTGGACCAGCCCGCGGAACTGAATGCCTTTCTGTCTGACGTCGAACGGCGGGCGTGCCGTATCGCCGAGATGGCAGTCCGAAATCGTGATGACGCGCTCGACATCGTGCAGGGCGCGATGCTGCGGCTCGCCCGGAGCTATGCCGCGCGACCCACGTCGGAATGGAAGCCGATCTTCTACCGGATCCTGTGGAACGGGATCCGTGATTTCCAGCGGCGTCGCTCGGTGCGCTCGAAGATCTTTGCGCTGCTGCCGGGCCAGTGGCAGGACGACGAGGGCAGCGAGGACCCGATAGCCCAGGTCGCCGACGGAAGCGCTGGCCCTGCGGCTCGAGCCGAAACGGACGAAGCGATGCGCGCGCTCGAGTCGGCACTGGGCAACCTGCCGGCGCGACAGCAGCAGGCGTTCGCGCTGCGCTGCCTCGAAGGGCTCGACGTGGCCGGGACCGCCGCGGCGATGGGCTGCTCCGAGGGCAGCGTCAAGACACATTACTTTCGCGCGCTGCAGACGCTGCGCGCGCAACTGGGCGAGGTGTGGTGATGGACAGCCAGGATCATGAACTGACCGGCACCGAGGCGCGCGCGCGCGAATTGTTCGAGGCCAGCGTCGAATCGCTGGATGGAAGCTCGCGCGCGCGGCTGGCCGCGGCGCGCCGGGCTGCGGTGGCCGTGGTCCGGCAGCCGCGAGGCCTGCCTTGGCGTTCGTGGGCACCTGTGGCTGCAATGGCATCGGTGGCGCTGGTCGCCGTGCTGCTGTGGCGGGCGCAGGGACCGCAATCGCCTACGGCTGCCGACGTGATTGCGGCGGATGTCGTCGCCGCCGACGTGACTGCGGCCGACGCTCCGCTCGCCCCGGTGGAACTGCTCGCAAACGGGGACGACCTGGGCCTCGTGGAGAACGACCTCGCGTTTTACGAATGGCTAAACGCGACCGGATTCGAGGTTGCCGGAAGCAGCGGTTGATGCGTCCGATGTTCGCCGCACACGCGACCGCGGAATTCCGCGCCGCTCCGAAGGCCCGACGCACGGGTAACGCGACGAGCAGTGCGGAAAAAGCAGGCATGGGACAGGAGCGGGACAAATGAAATGTCGTCTTAACATCGTTGTCGCTGGCGTGCTGCTCGCGGCAAGCATGGCTGTCCATGCGGAGACCACGCCCGCGCAAGCCGTTCCCTGGAGCCAGCTCAGCGCCGAACAGCAGCAGGCGCTCGAGCCTATGCACTCGCGCTGGGACAGCCTGGGGCCGGAGCGCCAGTCCGCGCTGGCGCGCGGAGCAGAGCGCTGGGAATCGATGACGCCGGAGCAGCGCGAAAAAGCGCGCAAGCGATTCGACCATTGGCGCGAGATGCCGCCGGCTGAGCGCGATCAGTTGCGCAAGCGCTACCAGGAGTTCCGCAGCCTGCCGCCGGAGGAGCAGCAACAGCTGCGTGACACGTATCGGCGGTTCAAGGACTTGCCGCCTGCGGAGCGTGATCAGTTGCGTGAGCGCTGGCAGCAGATACCGCCGGAGGAGCGTACCCAAATGCGGCAGCGCTGGCAGCAGGCGACGCCGGAGCAGCGCGAGCAATGGCGTGAAAAGTTGAAGAACGTGACGCCAGAGCAGCGCCAGGAGTTTCGAGAAAAGATGCAGAAACTGACGCCGGAGCAGCGCCAGCAGATGCGCGACAGGCTGCAGAAGATGACGCCCGATGAACGCCAGCAGTGGCTGGAGCAGGCCGGGAAGCCGGGCGATTGGCAGAGCCGCTAGGCAGCGCGGCCAGATCGGGCCGGGACCGAAGCAGGCGCCAGCGGCGCCGCAGGCAACATGGCCGCCGCGTGCAGCTGGACTTGGTCCGGTCCCGGCAAAGCCCGGGGTCGCTCAGCCAGGTGTCAACCCTTAAGCGCGACCAGCACCTCGTCGAGCATCTTCTTCGCGTCGCCGAACAGCATCCGGTTGTTCTCCTTGTAGAACAGCGGATTGTCGACGCCGGCGTAGCCCGAGGCCATCGAACGCTTCATCACGATGGAGTTCTTCGCCTTCCACACCTGAAGCACCGGCATGCCGGCGATCGGGCTGGTGGGGTCGTCCTCGGCGGCCGGATTCACGATGTCATTGGCGCCGATCACCATCGAGACATCTGTGTCCGGGAAGTCTTCGTTCAGCTCGTCCATCTCGAACACGATGTCGTAGGGCACCTTGGCCTCGGCCAGCAGCACGTTCATGTGCCCAGGCATGCGGCCCGCCACCGGGTGGATGCCGAAGCGCACGTTCACACCCTTGTCGCGCAACAGCTTGGTGATTTCGTTCACCGTGTGCTGCGCCTGCGCGACCGCCATGCCGTAGCCCGGGACGATAATCACGCTCTTTGAATCGCGCAGCAGCTCCGCGGTCTCGACCGCGCTGATCGGCGTCACTTCGCCGGCCGGCTCCGTACCCGCGGCAGCCGGCGCCGCACCTTCGCCAGTGCCGAAGCCGCCGGCGATCACGCTGATGAAGTTCCGATTCATAGCCTGGCACATGATGTAGGACAGGATCGCGCCGGAGGAGCCGACCAGTGCGCCGGTGACGATCAGCAGGTCGTTGGACAGCATGAAGCCGGTGGCCGCCGCCGCCCATCCCGAGTAGCTGTTCAGCATCGACACGACGACCGGCATGTCCGCGCCGCCGATCGCCATCACCATGTGAATGCCGAACAACAGCGCGATCGCGGTCATCGCGATGAGCGGCATCATGCCCGCATCGATGTCATGCGCCCCGAGGAACCTGGCTCCGAACCAGATTACGGCGATCAGTCCGGCGAGATTCAGCCAGTGGCGCGCGGGCAGTAGCAGCGGCTTGCCGCCGATCTTTCCGGACAGTTTGCCAAAAGCGATGACCGAGCCCGAGAACGTGACTGCGCCGATCAGGATGCCGAGATAGATCTCGACTTCGTGGATCGTCTTCTCGGCGCCCGTGAAGGCGATCGAGGTATCGATGTAGCTCGCGTAGCCGACCAGGCAGGCCGCGAGACCGACCAGGCTGTGCATGATCGCGACCAGCTCCGGCATCTGCGTCATCCGCACTTTGCGGGCCGCATACAGTCCGATCGTGCCGCCCACTGCGAGCGACCCGATGATCCATGGGAAGCCAGCCGCAGTGACCCGCGGCCCTAGCACGGTCGCGAGTACGGCGATGGTCATGCCGATGATGCCGTAGAGGTTGCCGCGCCGGGACGTCTCGGGATTCGACAGGCCGCCGAGGCTCAGGATGAACAGGACAATGGCGGCGATGTAGGCCATCGTGGCGATATTTGTTGACATGCTGGCGTTCTCCTATTTCCGGAACATCGCGAGCATGCGACCGGTGACGGCGAAGCCGCCGAACATGTTGATCGCAGTGAGCGTGAGCGCGGCGACTGCGAGACCGAGGATCAGTATGTCTGGCCGTCCGTCGGTTGCGTCGCCCAGTGGGGGCGCCACCTGGATCAGCGCGCCGACAGCGATGATGCTGGAGATGGCGTTGGTGACGCTCATCAGCGGCGTGTGCAACGCGGGCTTCACGTTCCAGATCACCATGTAGCCGATGAAGCAGGCCAGCACGAAGACCGTGAAATGCGCGAGGAACGAGGCCGGTGCGAACGCGCCGACCAGCCAGAACAGCAGCGCGCCGACCGCGAACGTGATGGCGAGGCTCTTCGCCGAAGCGGGCTCACTGGCCCCATGACCGTGGCCCGATTTCTTTGCCGGCGTGGCGGCTGCGGGCTTGGCCTGTGCCGGCGCGGCCGGCAACTTCGGCGCCGGAGGCGGCCAGGTGATGCCGCCCTCCTTGATCACGGTCAAGCCGCGGATCGCGTCGTCCTCCATGTTGACGTTGACGACGCCGTCCTTGGTCTTGCAGAGTTCCTCGGTCACGCGCAGCAGGTTGGTCGAGTACAGCGTCGAGGCCTGCTTGGCCAGACGGCTGACCAGGTCGGTGTAGCCAATGATGGTAACGCCGTGGCGGACCACCGCCTCGCCAGGAACGGTGAGTTCGCAGTTGCCGCCCTGCTCACCCGCCATGTCGACGATGACACTGCCCGGCTTCATGCTCTTCACCATGTCGGCCGTGATGAGCCTGGGTGCGGGCTTGCCCGGAATCAGGGCGGTCGTGATGATGATGTCCGCTTCCCTGGCCTGCTTGGCGTACATCTCGCGCTGGGCCTGCTGGAAGCCCTCGCTCATCACCTTGGCGTAGCCGCCGCCGCCTGAGCCTTCTTCCTCGTAGTCGACCTTGACGAATTCGCCGCCCAGCGACACGACCTGGTCGGCGACCTCGGCTCGCGTGTCGTTGGCGCGCACGATGGCGCCCAGGTTGGCGGCGGTGCCGATGGCAGCCAGGCCGGCGACGCCGGCGCCGGCGACGAAGACCTTGGCCGGCGGAATCTTGCCTGCGGCGGTGATCTGTCCGTTGAAGAAGCGGCCGAAGGCGTTGGCGGCCTCGATCACGGCGCGGTAACCGCTGATGCTGGCCATGGAGGTGAGCGCGTCCATCTTCTGGGCGCGCGAGAGCTGGCGCGGCAAGGAGTCGATGGCGAGCACGGTGAGCTTGCGATCTGCGAGCTGCTGCATCAGCTCCGGGTTCTGCGCCGGCCATACGAAGCTGACCAGCGTGCTGCCGGGCTTCATCAGCGCGATTTCCTCGGGCGTGGGCGCGCGCACCTTGAAGATGATGTCTGAGTTGCCGAGCAGTTCCGCCGCGCTGCCCGCGATCCCGGCGCCAGCGGCCTGGTAGGTATCGTCGGCGAAATTGGCGGCGGCACCCGCACCGGATTCGACCTTGACCGCGAAGCCGAGCTTGATCAGCTTCTCGACCACCTCGGGAACCGTGGCGACGCGCTTTTCGCCAGCGAAGGTCTCGCGTGGCACTCCGATCGTTAGCGACATGGTGACCTCATCGATGCATGGGGAGGTGCGGCCTCCCGGTAGCCCGGACAGGAAAGCTAAGTTGCCGCCGTGCCGGGAATTTCTGGTAGTCCTGCGGCTGGGCGGGGGGTTGGATTATTGCACAGCAGTAACGTATCTTTCAGCCCATGCATAGCCTCTCACAGGAGGTCCTGCGTACCGACGTCTCGGGGATGCCACTGGAGTGGATCGACTACCGGGATGCCGTCCGTTTGCATTTCATGGGGCAGGTGGCCTACGCATTCGGGCAGCCGCTGTTCCGGCTGCGCGGCGGCACCAATGCCAGCACCGGCTGCCGCACGGTGGTCGAGGTCAGTTCGATCGTTGCGACACTGGGGCACAGCCACAATCCCGGCAATGTCCGCGCCGGCTATGTGCCGCCGCTCAACAACGAGACCCTGTTCAAGCGCGACGCGCACATCTGCATGTACTGCGGACAGCGGTTTCTCTCCAGCCAGCTGTCGCGCGACCACGTCACGCCGCTGTCGCGGGGCGGCCGGGACGCCTGGAACAACGTCGTCACTGCCTGCCGCAGTTGCAACAACCTGAAGGCCTGGCGCACGCCGGAGCAGGCGAAGCTGCAGCTGATCGCGATCCCGTTTACGCCCAGTTATGCGGAGTACATCTACCTGAAGGGCCGTCGCGTGCTCGCCGACCAGATGGAGTACCTGCGGGCGCACTTCCCGCGCTCCAGCCCGTTGCACCAGCGCCTCGGCTGGAAGTAGGGGACATGGAAATAGGGGACAGAAATAGGGGACATTCTCCTTTTTCCAACCGCGCTGCCAGATCTGCAATGGGACCGGTTCAGAAAAAGGAGAATGTCCCCTTAAGCTTCGCCATGATCATCGCGTCATGCGCGCGGTCGTCGAGCAACAGGTAGTCGCGGCACAGGCCCTCGGTCTCGAAACCGAAGCGCCGGTAGAGCGCGATTGCGGCCGCGTTGTCGGCCAGCACGGTGAGTTCCACGCGGGTGAGCCCGCTGGCGAAGGCCGCCTCGAGCGTTGCGGCCAGCAGCCGGGCGCCGACGCCGATTCCGCGGTGCGTAGCGGCCACGCCCATGCCGAGGACGCCGCTGTGCCTGAGGGCCTCCCGCGTCTTCGGGGTGATGTCGCACCAGCCCACCACGCGCGCCTCGTCCACGGCCACGAACTGCGCGGCGGCGCTGCGCAGGTTTCCGAGCACGAAACGACGCACCTGCGGCATCGGCGGCGCCTCGGTGAACGCGAGGTAGCGCCGCTCGCGCGCCACCGAGTCCAGCACCTCGCGGAATCCCACGATGTGGCGGCGCTCGATGGGCAGGATCTCGACGGGCATGCGGATAACTCGTTAGCGCTGGCAGCCGCCGGCGTACTCGCCCAGAATGCCGCCCGTGCTCTACCTTGTCGACGCCAGCGTATTCATCTTCCGTGCCTACTTCTCGGTGCCGCTCGAGTTCACCGACCCGGAGGGCAATCCGGTGAACGCGGTCCACGGATTCGCTCGATTCCTGAGCGACCTGCTGGACAGGGAGTCGCCGGGCCACATTGCGGTCGCGTTCGACGAGAGCCTCGAGCAGTCCTACCGCAACGAGATCTACCCCGCATACAAGGCAAATCGCGAGCCGGCACCGCCTGAATTGAAGCGCCAGTTCGGGCTCTGCCGCGCGCTGGTGCGCAGCTTCGGCATCGCCGAGTTCGGCAGCTCGCGCTACGAGGCGGACGATATCATCGGTACGCTGGCGGCCCGGGCACAGCTTGAAGGACTGGCCGTTACGATCGTCAGCCGCGACAAGGACCTGACCCAGCTGGTGACCGCGAGGGACACCTACTGGGACGCGGTCGCGGATATACGCTACGGATACAAGGACATCGAGGAGCGCTTCGGCGTGGTTCCGGAGCGAATGGCCGACTTCCTGGCGCTGATGGGCGACGCCGTGGACAACATCCCGGGCGTCCCGGGCGTCGGCCGCAAGACCGCGGCGACGCTGCTGAAGCACTACGCGACGCTGGACGGCGTCTACGAAAACCTCGACGCGATCCCCAAGCTCAAGTTCCGCAACGCGGCGTTCGTCGCGCAGACCCTGCGCGAGAACCGTGAGTCGGCGTTCATGTCGCGACGGCTGACGGGCATCGCCTGCGACATGCCGCTCGCCCCCTCCCGTGAAGAACTACGCCGTCGGGCGCCCGACCTCGCGGCCGTCGATGCGTTCGCCGAAGCCCAGGGGTTCGGGAGGACGCTGGGCGTACGGGCACGACGGCTGGTCGGTGCAGCGTAGCTCGCGTCCCGCAAGCATTTGGGCCGGTGTCCAGGAGCAATTGCCATGAAAAACGTGATTCGAATCCTGTCTCTGATGCTGATGGCCTGCGGGTCAGGCCCTGCAGTCGCACAGGACACTCCCGCGGTGCCGGCCCTGGACCCGCGGGTCGAGGCGACCCTGAAAGCCGCGGGTCTGCCATTCACCGTCGATGGCGGTGACTTCCGGCTGAACTACACGCTTCCGGACGGTCGAACACAGCTGGTCTGGATCGCCTCGAAGACCGCGAAGATCGCGGACACCGAGTTCCGGGATGTGTGGTCGGTCGCCAATCGTGGGAAGGGTGAGCTGCCCGCGGAACTTGCGGATCACCTGCTCAAGGAGAACGTCAGGATGGTCCTGGGCGCGTGGCAGGTGAGCCAGGGGGAGGGCGAGTATCTCGTCGTGTATACGTACGCGATCCCGGCAGACACGGCTCCGGGATTTCTCCAGGAGGTTATCGAGGCGGTCACCATCAGCGCCGACCGGATGGAAAAGGAACTGACCGGCCAGGACGAGTTCTGAGACGAAGTACTGACCGGCCGGGACGAGTTCCGGGGCTACGACGTAACGGCCATCGGGCCGATCAGTCGGCCATTCTCCCGGAGGCATCCGGGCCGCTGAACCAGCGCCGTTTCAGTCGGAAAGAGACGTTCACCAGGGCGATCATCACGGGAACCTCCACCAGCGGCCCGATCACGGCCGCGAATGCCGCCCCGGAATTGATTCCGTAGACCGCGACCGCCACGGCGATGGCAAGTTCGAAGTTGTTGCTGGCGGCCGTGAATGACAGTGTTGCGCACTTCGGGTAGCCGGCGCCGGCGCGCAGGCCCATTGCGAAGGACACGAGGAACATCACCACGAAGTAGATCAGCAGCGGAACTGCGATACGCACGACGTCCATAGGGATCGTGACGATCAGCCTGCCCTTGAGGCTGAACATCACCACGATCGTGAACAGCAGCGCCACGAGCGTAATCGGGCTGATCATCGGCACGAAGTGCTTGTGGTAATACTCCTTCGTGACGAAGCGCAGCATCACCACGCGTGTCAGCACTCCGGCAATGCAGGGAATGCCCAGGTAGATGAAGACGCTCCTCGCGATCTGGCCGATCGAGATGTCGACGACCGACCCGTGCAGGCCAAACAGTGGCGGCAGCACAGTCACGAACAGCCACGCATACACGCTGTAGAACAGCACCTGGAATATCGAGTTGAATGCGACAAGGCCGGCCGCGTACTCGGTCGAGCCCCCGGCGAGTTCGTTCCACACGATGACCATGGCGATGCAGCGGGCGAGTCCGATCAGGATCAGGCCTGCCATGTACTCAGGCTTGTCAGCGAGAAACGTCACGGCCAGGATGAACATCAGGACCGGCCCGATCACCCAGTTCTGCACCAGCGACAGCGCCAGGATCTTCCTGTCCCGAAAGACGTCGGGCAGGTCCTCGTACCGAACCTTGGCGAAAGGCGGGTACATCATCAGGATCAGGCCGATGGCGATCGGGATGTTGGTCGTGCCGATGCTGAATGAATCGACCAGCGCCTCGGCGTCAGGCACGAACCAGCCCAGGGTGATGCCGAGCGCCATCGCGGCGAAAATCCACACCGTAAGATAGCGATCGAGGACAGAGAGTCTGCTGGCGACTGGACTCATGGTGCCCGCTCCTGCGTCAACGCACCGGCTCCGGCGGGACGGATTGATCGGTCGTCGGTTCGGTGATGTAGTTGGTGCCCTGTATTTTCACACAAGTGACCATTGCGTGGCGCACGGATCCAAGTCCGGTTACGAGCAAGCCCTTGTCATTGATGACACTTCATCCGAGCTGCGTCTTGCGCTGGCGGGTGAACTGCTGGAGCGCTGCGAAGGGATCGTAATGCTGGATGGCGTGATCGCCTTACGCCCCGGTCCCGCGGAGATTCGCTGCGAAGTGATCGACCCGGCGCCATCGGCACATCGCTGTGCGGAGGAATTCAAGGTACTGGTGGAGAATGCGGGCCACCGCCTCGCCGGATCGAAGCTTGCGGCGTTTTTGCCGCGCAGGCCCTTCAATTGGCTGGTCGTGGAGGATAGTGAATCAGGCATTGTTGAGTTGTGGGTCGCGCCGAATGAAGTCCGGATATGACAGCGACAGTTCGGAATCAGACCCCACAATCATCCGGGCGGCGTCCCGCTCTGCCGGTGACTGTCCATGTGCAGGCCAACGTTAATCCCGAATAGGCAGCAGTTCGCCGTCGCGCTAGCCTGAACAGAAGAGGTGCCGTGTCGCGGCACGAAACGGGAGTCATCCATGGTCGGCAAAGCCAGGAAATTGATAAACGAGCAGATGGAGTTCGCTGGCGAACAGGCAGGGGTCATGCGCCGGGCACCCGGCACACTGATGCGCCGGGCGGCGAAGAAATCGGCAACAGGCGTCAAGGCATTGCAGATGCCAGTGCGAGCTGTGACGCGCTCGGGCGTGAGGCTCACGACGCTGACGCAGCACACTGTGGAGAGCCTGCTCGAGCTGCAGCTCGAGCTTGTAACCGCGGCACTCACCAATGCGGCGGAGCAACTGGAACGTGTATCGCGAGCACAGAGTGTTCGGTCGCTGGTAGGGGGACAGGCCGAGGAGCTTCGGGCGGCGCGCGAGCGCATTGCAAAGGACATCCAGCGAGTGGTCGCGATCCTGAAGCGTGCCGGCAAGGGCGCCCGCGCAGTGGCCACGGACACCTATGCGGAAATCGTGAAGGCGCCGCGCGCGGAGTCTGCCCCGACCCGCAAGCGAAAGGTGAAGAAGGCGGTTCGCAAGGCGAAGCGCAAGGTCAAGAAGACCGTGCGCCGTACGCGCCGAGCCGGAAGCTGATCCGCACTTTCGGCGGTCGCGCCATGCGCCGTTGAAAGGGCCCTGCTCGCGGGGGTCCTTTAAATGCGTCGCGGCGGGCCGCGTCGAAGCGGGTGTATACCGAACCCAAGTGCCTGCCGGTTGCCTGCCCTCGCCGCCCCGTCTGGGCTGGTCGCGAGTCACTTTTCCGCCGCAACTGTCGCTCCTCTCGGCACTCCGGCTACACTCCTGGCCAGAGGGAGGACACATTGGCCAACGCGCCGACAGAGCGTGACGACGAGGCTGCCTGGGCCAAGCTGAGCCGCCGCAAGGTGGTGCAGTGGGGGCTGGCATACGCAGCCGGGGCCTGGGCGCTGTTGGAGGTCATCGGCTTCGCCGCCGATGCATTTCAATGGCCGAACGTAATCAAGCCGTTTTCGATGCTGATCCTGGCGATTGGGCTCCCCGTCGCCATGACGCTGGCCTGGTATCACGGCGACCGTGGCGAGCAGAGCGTTACTCGCGTCGAACTCGCCGTCCTGACGTTGCTGCTGTTCCTGGGCGGCGGCGTGCTCTGGCTCTACGGAAATCGAAGCGCTCCCACGACAGGCGGCCCCAAGACTGCTTCTGCCGCACCCGCCCAGTCCCCATCTGTCGCGACCTCCGACCCTCGTCCGTCCATCGCCGTGCTGCCTTTCGCAAACATGAGTCCGGACAAGGACCAGGAGTATTTTTCGGACGGCTTGTCCGAACAGATGCTCGACCTGCTGGCGAAAGTGCCGCAACTGCGCGTCATCGCGCGTACCTCGTCCTTCTCGTTCAAGGGCAGGGAGGTCGACGCTGCGACCATCGCGCGCACGCTGGGCGTTTCGCATCTGCTGGAAGGCAGCGTGCGGAGGTCCGGGAGTCACCTGCGCATCAGCGCCAAGCTCGTGCGGGCCTCCGACGGCTCGCAGCTCTGGTCCGAGACCTATGACCGGAATCTCGAAGACATCTTCAAGGTACAGGACGAGATTGCCGGAGCCGTCGTCGCGCAGCTCAGGGTCAGCATGCTCGGCACGTCGACGCGGCTCGACCGCACGACCGACGCCGAGGCCTATGCTGATTACCTCCGGGCCAGACAGCTGTACCGGACAGGCACCCGGGACGGCCTAGCACAGGCGAGCGCTCTGCTAGAGCGCGTCGTTGTGGTCGACGACGAGTACGGCCCGGGGTGGAGACTGCTGGCGCAAACATATTCCAGGCGCGCCTGGGTTGGCTTCCTGCCGCTCCATGAAGGTTTCGCGAAGGCTCGCGCCGCAATCCAGCGGGCGATAGACATCGATCCCTCCGACGCGGCGGCGATTGCCCAATTAGCTTCGCTGTCACTGTCCTACGACATGAACCTGCCAGAGACTGCGCGCCTGCTGAAGCGCGCCTTGTCACTCTCGGCGCAGGACGAGACCGTCTTGAGCGCGGCTGCCAACCTGACGATGTTGACAGGAGACGGCCCGCGGACGATCGCAATCCTCGAGAAACTGGTGCGCCGCGACCCGGTCAACGGCGCGGCCTGGGATAGCCTCGGCTTCGCGTACTCGACGTTCGGCAGGAACACCGACGCGATTGCGGCGTTTCGGAAGTCGCTTGATCTGGAGCCCGACGCGGTTTTCACGCGCGAGCATCTGGGCGAGGCGATGATTCTCTCGGGCGACTACGACGGCGCGCTTGCCGAGATGCAGCGCGAGCCCAATGAAATCATGCGGCGCCTGGGGCTTTCCTTCGCATATGCTGCCCTGGAGCGACGTGAGGAATCACAACGATTGCTCGAAGAGGTCGGCGAGGAGCATCCGGACTGGGCTTCGCCGGTCGCCACTGGTTACGCGAGGCTCGGCAAAGCCGACGAGGCGTTCGAATGGCTGGACCGGGCCCTGCGGGAACGCGATGGGGGCGTGCTCGAATTGCGGGCCGGACCGCTGTACCAGCCGTTGCGGGAGGATCCCCGCTATGTACCGTTCCTTCGGCGAATCGGCCTGTCGGACGAGCAGGTCGCTGAGTTGGACTTCAACATTGAAGTGCCCACCGTGGCGGGGTCGAGCCGAGTCGGAATCGCGGAGGCCCCTTGACAGCCTGCCGGGCTCGTCAATCGACCTTGCAGACCGCCGAACCAATCGTACCGCTGAAGATGGCAAGATAACTCCTGCGAAAATGAGCGCGTGAACCGTAGCCCGGATTGGTACGACCTGGCACGCGCGATCTCGGCCGCAACCGGCCACGAGCTCGCGCCTGCGCCGGACGAAGCTGTCTCCGGCGCCAGCGCTTGCCTGCGCTGGACGAGCGACGGGGGCCCGATGTTCGTCAAGATTGCGGGCGCCGACCGTGCATGGGCATTCGATGTGGAAGCGGAGGGTTTACGAGCGCTCGCGTCGGCCAGTGCGATCCGCGTGCCGAGCGTGCTCGGTGCCGGCGTGGCGTCGAATCGCGCCTGGCTCGTGCTGGAGTGGATCGATTTCAAGTCGCCGGCGCGAGGCAGCGAAGCGCGCCTGGGTGAACTGCTCGCTGAGCAGCACCGCACGACGAGTGAGGCCTTTGGCTGGCATCGAACCAATACGATCGGCCTCACGAAGCAGGACAATGGTCGTGACGTTGACTGGGGCAGGTTTTACGTGACTCGACGCCTGGAGCCGCAGCTTTCGCTCGCGGAGTCAGGTGGCCACGGCAGCGGCCTGATCGACAAGGGGCGACGGCTCTGCGAGCGAGTCCCGGCGCTGCTCGGCGGGCATTCGCCGGCCCCGTCGCTGTTGCACGGCGACCTGTGGGCCGGCAATCACGCCGAAGATTCCGGCGGACGCCCTGTGCTCTTCGATCCTGCCGTCTACTTCGGCGATCGCGAGGCGGACCTTGCCATGACGCGACTTTTCGGTGGGTATGGTCGCGAGTTTTACAGGGCTTACGAAGCTGCGTGGCCGCTGGAACCGGGTGCTTCCGAGCGCGTGCCGCTCTACAACCTCTACCACGTGCTCAACCACCTGAATCTTTTCGGTGGCAGTTATCGCAGGCAGGCCGAGGACATGATCGAGCGACTGCTCGCGCAAGCCGGCTGACGTGTTTCAGGTGCAAAGCAGGCATTGATTCGCGCGCGAATCAGCCTGGGTAAACGCGAGGGCCAGGAAAAAAAGAAAGCCGGGACAGGGGCGGGTTTCCCTGTCCCGGCGCGCGGGACCGAATCGAGGACTTAGCGCGTCCGTCCTTGCTGCCTTTGTCGGCTGACGCTGCCTCTCGCCGGGTCCGAAGCAGTCGAGGCGTCCGGGGGCGGGACTAGCTCGACAGGGAACAGCATGCCCACTGACCATTACCGGAATGTGACAGCCGGCGATGGCCCGGGCCACTCGCTCGCTTTCTGCCTCGACCACGCGCGACCCGTGGTCGCGCCGCTAGAGCTTCGCCATCACGTGACGGACGACCGTGTAGTCCTCGAGTGCGTACATTGACAGGTCCTTGCCGTATCCCGAGCGCTTGAGACCGCCGTGCGGCATCTCGCTCACCAGCATGAAATGCGTGTTGATCCAGGTACAACCGTACTGCAGCCGCGATGCGACGGAGAGCGCCTTGCCGACGTCCTGGGTCCACACCGACGAGGCAAGTCCGTAGTCGGAGTCGTTGGCCCAGGAAACGGCCTGGTCCGCATCCTTGAAGCGCGTCACCGAGACCACTGGACCGAACACTTCACGCTGGACGATCTCGTCCGACTGCCGGGCGCCCGCGACTACGGTCGGCTCGAAGAAGAAGCCGCCGCCGGTTCCCGCGTTTCCGCCCGCGGTGATCTCGATGTGCTTCTGCTTCCGGGCTCGCGACACGAAACCCGCCACCCGGTTGCGCTGCTCGGCGCTGATCAGCGGTCCCATCTCGACGTCCTTGGCGGTCTGCAGCCCGGTCTTGATCGAGCTGACTGCGGAGGAGAGATCTGCCACCAATCGGTCGTACACTTTCGCGCCCGCGTAGATGCGGCAGGCCGCCGTGCAGTCCTGTCCCGCGTTGTAGTAGCCGAAGGTGCGCACGCCCGCGACGACCGACTCGACGTCCGCGTCGTCGAAAACGATCACCGGCGCCTTGCCGCCCAGCTCGAGGTGCGTGCGCTTGATGCCGTCGCTCGCCTGGCCGAGGATCTTCGCGCCGGTCGCGACGTCGCCTGTGAGCGAAATCATCCTGACCTTCGGGTGCCTGGTCAGCGGTGCACCGACCGATGGGCCGCGCCCGCATACGATGTTGACGACGCCGGCAGGGAAAATCTCGGCCAGCAGTTCACCCAGCCTGAGTGCCGTGAGCGGCGTCTGCTCGGAAGGCTTGAGTACGCAGGTGTTGCCGGCGGCGAGCGCCGGGCCCAGCTTCCAGGCCGCCATCATCAGTGGATAGTTCCAGGGCGCTATCGAGGCAACGACGCCAACCGGGTCGCGGCGGATCATGCTCGTGAATCCCGAGAGGTACTCGCCCGCGACGGCTCCTGTCATCGTGCGGCAGGCGCCGGCGAAGAAGCGGAACACGTCGGCGACCGCCGGTATCTCGTCGTTCAGTGCCGCGGTAAGCGGCTTGCCGCAATTCAGCGACTCGAGTTTCGCGAACGCGTGGCCGTCGGCCTCGATACGGTCCGCCAGCCTGAGCAGCAGTGTCGCGCGATCCTTCGGCGCCGTGCGCGCCCAGCCGTCGAACGCGGTGTCGGCAGCCTTCACGGCGGAATCGATCTGCCCGCGCGAGGCCTCCGGAACCTTCGCGATCACCTTGCCGGTCGCCGGGTTAAGCACTTCCTCTACCTTGCCCTCGCCCGCGACGAGTTTTCCGTTGATGAGCAGTTTCGTTTGCATTTGAGCCTCGCTGGAAAAAAAATAGGTGCCTGGCACCGAATTACAGGCACCGAATTCAATTACGCGCCGGAAGCCTGCTCGTCCGGTCTGGTCAGGTAGTAGGCCAGCAGGATCGGCACCAGTGTCACGAGCATTACGACGACTGCGACGACGTTGGTGATTGGTCGATCGCGTGGCCGGAACAGCTCGCTGTAGAACCAGATCGGCAGGGTCTGCTGGTGCCCGGCCGTGAACAGCGTGACGATGATCTCGTCGAACGATAGTGCGAAGGCGAGCATGCCTCCCGCCAGCAGCGCGCTTGCGATCTGCGGCAGCAGTATGTGGCGGAAGGTCTGGAAGCCGTCTGCGCCGAGGTCCATGGACGCCTCCACCCAGCTCGCGGGCATGCGCCGCAGCCGCGCGACCACGTTGTTGTAGACGATCACAAGGCAGAAGGTCGCGTGGCCGGCCACGATGGTCCAGAAGTTCGGCTCGATGCCGATGGCGCGGATGCCGACCAGCAGCGCGAGGCCGGTCAGGATGCCGGGCAGCGCGATCGGCAGCACGAAGAGGAGCGTGATCGATTCCTTGCCAACAAAGCTGCGCTTTGCAAGTGCGAAGGCGGCAAGCGCCCCGAGCACCAGCGCGAGCGAAGTGGCGGCGACGGCCACAACCACGGAGAGCCTCATCGCCGCCCAGATGTCCGCGCGCGCGAAGGCGAGCTCGAACCAGTGCAGCGTCAGGCCTGGCGGAGGGAACTGGTAGGTTCGGTCCTCGGTCGTGAAAGCGTAAAGCACGATCACCCAGACAGGCGCGTGGAGGAACACTAGCCCTGCGGCGGCCGCGATCTTCTGGCCGAGGGACGCGCCGTTCCAGTTCCGCCTAGAGCGCATCGAAGGCTCCAAGTCGCCGCGCGAACGTCAGGTAGAGCGCGATCAGCACGATCGGCACCACCGAGAATGCTGCGGCGAGCGGCATGTTTCCCGCGGTTCCCTGTTGCTGGTAGACCATCATGCCCACGAAGTAGCCAGGCGCGCCGACCACGCTCGGGATGATGAAGTCACCGAGCGTCAGCGAGAACGTGAAGATCGAGCCCGCCGCGAGGCCGGGCAGCGCGAGCGGCAGGATAACGTTGCGGAAGGTCTGCGCCGGGCGCGCGCCAAGGTCCGCGGAGGCCTGCAGCAAGGAGGCCGGCACGCGCTCGAGCGACGCGGCCAGCGGCAGGATCATGAACGGCAGCCACATGTATACGAACACGATGAACATGCCGATGTAGGACGAGGCAAGTGATGGACCGCCGACCACGGGTGTCGCGAGCAGCGCGTCGAGTCCGCTTTGCAGCCCGAGCGTCGTCAACACCCACGACGCGATGCCCTGCTTGGCCAGTATCAGGCGCCATGCATAGACCTTGACCAGGTAACTGGTCCACATCGGCAGCATCACGCCAACGTAGAAGAACGCCTTGAGTTTCGGGCTCGCGAACCGGGCCATGTAGTTTGCGACCGGGAAGGCGATCACAGCCGACGCGATCGTCACCGCGACGGCCATCAGCACCGTCCGAACGACGATGTCCACGTTCGCCGGTTGCGTGAAGAGTTGCCGGTAGGTTGCCAGCGTGAGCTTCGGCACGACGCGCGCCGTGAATTCGTCGATGGCGTAGAAGCTCTGCGCGAGCAGGGTAAAAAGCGACCCGAGGTACACCGTGCCCATCCACAGCAGCGGCGGCACCAGCAGCAGCGACACGTAGAACGCATTGCGTCGCTGGAAGAATGTGGAGACGGATCGCAGCACGGCTCAACCTGCTTCGAGGCGGACCATGCTTTCCGGCCGCCATGCGAGGCGAACCTGCGAGCCCTGTGGCGGCAGGGCGCCGCCCGAGGCCGACTCGGCACGCGAGACGGCGAGCAGCGTCGTCTGGTCGATACGCACCTGGCAGCGGCTGCTGGCACCGTGGTAGAGCACTTCCTCGAGCGTGCCGCTGCAGGTGACTGCGTCGTCTGCGGGCGCGACGCCCGCGGGCAGCACCTCGATCAGCTCGGGGCGGATTGCGAACGACTGTGCGCGGCCCGTCAGTCGCTCGGCTGCCTCGCCCTCGACGACGTTGGCGCTGCCAACGAAATTCGCGACGAACGCGGTGCGGGGACGCGTGTACAGGCCGCGCGGCGTGTCCAGCTGCTCGACGCGGCCCTGGCTGAACACCGCGACTCGGTCGGCCATGCTGAGCGCCTCACCCTGGTCGTGCGTCACGAACAGGAACGTGATGCCGAGCCGTTGCTGGAGGCCCTTCAGCTCCGCCTGCATCTCCTCCCGGAGCTTCAGGTCGAGCGCGCCGAGCGGCTCGTCGAGCAGCAGGACCTTGGGGCTGTTGATGAGCGCGCGCGCGAGCGCGACGCGCTGCCGCTGGCCGCCGGAGAGCTGCGCGGGCCTGCGGTCGCCGTAGCTGCCGAGGCGCACGAGTTCGAGCATCTCTCCCGCTCGCCTGCGCCGCTCGTTGGCGGCTACGCCGCGGACCCGCGGCCCGTAGGCGACGTTCTCCGCCACTGTCATGTGCGGGAAGAGCGCGTAGTCCTGGAAGACGGTATTGAGGTTGCGATCATATGGAGGAATGTCAGTGACATCGTCTCCGTCGAGCAGGATGCGGCCGCTGTCGGGACGATCGAAGCCCGCGATCAGCCGCAGGCAGGTGGTCTTGCCGGAACCCGAGGGACCCAGCAGCGCGAAAAATTCACCGGGCGCGACGGCAAGCGACACGTGGTCCAGCGCGACGACCGCGCCGAACGCACGGCTCGCGTCCTGGAGTTCGATGGCGGACGTCATGCAGTCGCAGCCATCGTTAGAGGCTGTAACTGCATCGGCCGGGAGGCCGGGCATGCGGTCGACAAAGCGATTCCCGAGGAGCGACTCGACCGCATGCCCGGCCTCCCGGTACCTGAGCTAGCTCTTAAGAACGACAAACTGAACGGCGCCCCCGCGTGCCGGCAATCCGCCAGCACGCGGGAGTGCAGCAGCGACCCGTTACCGGCCGCCCATGACGGCAACGTAATCCGTCGCCCAGCGGCTGTAGGGCACGCAGGTGCCCTGGCTGCAGGCGGCTTCCGGCGTGCGCCAGAAGTGGATCTTGTCGAAGTTGTCGAAGCCGTTCGCGGCGCAGCCCGCGTCCGTCAGTAGTGCATTGCCCTTGCAGGCCGCCGGCACGGCCGGCACGGAGCCAAACCAGGCTGCGACGTCGCCCTGCACCTTCGGGTTCAGCGACCACTCCATCCACTTGTAAGCGCAGTTGGGGTGCTTGGCGTTCGCGGCAAGCATGGTCGTGTCGGCCCAGCCCGTCGCGCCCTCGACCGGCACCGTGCTCGAGACCGGCTGCTTGTTTGCCGCCAGCGTGTTCGCCTGGAACGGCCAGGAGCCCGAGGCGACGATACCTTCGGTCGTGAAGTCCTGCACCTGCACGTTGGCGTCGTGCCAGTAGCGCTGCACCAGCGGGTGCTGCTTGCGCAGGACCTCGAGCGCCGCCGCGTACTGCTGCTCGTTAAGTTCGTATGGGTCCTTGATGCCGAGCGCCGGGTTTGTCGCCATCAGGTAGACCGCGGCGTCCGCGATGTAGATCGCCCCGTCGTAGGCCTGCACGCGTCCCTTGTTGCTCTTGCCGTCAGACAGCTTCTGTTCCTCGAACACGACCGCCCACGAGGTGGGCGCCGTCTTGAACGCCTTGGTGTTGTACATCAGCACGTTCGGGCCCCACTGGTAGGGCGTGCCGTAGTGCTTGCCGTCGACGAAATGCCAGGGCGCTTCCTTCAGGCGGTCGTCCACGGTCGAGTAGGCCGGGATGCGACCGATGTCTACCGGCTGTACCGTGCCGCCCCGGATCAGGCGCAGCGACGCGTCGCCCGAGGCCGTGACGAGGTCGTAGCCGCCCTGCGTCATCAGCGACACCATCTCGTCGGAGGTGCCGGCCGTCTTCACATTGACCTTGCAGCCCGTCTCGGCTTCGAACGGCGTGACCCAGTCGTAGCCCTTGTCGGTCTCGCCGCGTTCGATGTAACCGGGCCACGCGACGATGTCGACCTGCCCTTCGAGCGTCGTGGCCGGCGCGGCGGCGGGTTCGGCCACAGGCGCCTGGGCAAGCTGTTCCTCTTTCTTCTTTGCGCAGCCTGCGAGAACGAGAGTGAGGGCGACGGCGACGGTGATCGCCAGGCTGCTGCCAATCGTCGTGGAATCGTTCGACATGTCGATTGCTCCCGGGCAGGTATGCTGCTGTTCGATTTATCGGTGCTGACCGATTGTAGTCTCAAGCGACGTGGGGTTTCAGCACGTCCGGCCGTCGGCGGCGCTACGGTCCTTTGTCGCTCGCCGGGGCCGGTCCCGGCACGAGAACGAGTTCAAATTCGATGCGCACGTCGTTGCCCACCCACTTCGTATCCTGCCACTCGCCCTGGCCGACCCCGAAATCGAGGCGGCGGATGGTCGTGCCTCCGGCCAGGACCGCGCTGCGGCCGGATGCTGCAGGCTTGAACGAGAACAGCACGTTCACGTCGCGGCCGAGCCCACGGATCGTCAGGCGTCCGAGCGCGTCGTAGCGTCCGTCCGGAAGCACCGTGAACCGCGTCGCGTCGAACGTGGCCGTGGGCCAGCGACCTGACGCGAAAAAGTCGTTGCCGATGAGCGCCTTGTCGCGGGTCTCGTCCTGGGTGTCGGCGGAAGCCGTGTCGATAGTGACGTGGAACCGGCTTCCCGCGAGATCGCCTGGCTCGAAGGCGATGGCCGCGCTGAAGCGCCTGAACTGGCCTTCAAACTCTCCGCCCGCCTGCGTTGCAACGAACGCCAGGCGGCTACGCGCAGGGTCTGTCACCCATGTGCTTGCCGCGCGCGCTGGTGATGCCAGCGCCAGCATCGTTACCAACGCTGTGGCGATGGTTGCGGCAGCGAGCCGCGGCTGGTGCGGGTTGCCAGTACGGATCAAGACTTGCGGCGGGCTGCGAACGGCAGAATCCGGCGCAGCGCGTCATCCTTCATCCAGAAGTGGTGGTAGAGGGCCGCTGCGGCGTGCAACGTGGCTACGATCACCAGTGCGTAGAACGTCACTTCGTGCACTTCCCCCAGTATTTCGTGCAGGTCAGGGTTCGCGCCGACCAGCGCCGGGAACTGGAACCACCCGAACAGCGTCACCGGGTAATTGGCGGCGGAGGACATGGCCCAGCCGGTGAGCGGCTGCGCGAGTATCAGCAGGTAGAGGAGTCCGTGGCCGGCAGCCGCGGCAATCTGCTGCCGCCTCGGCATGGGCACCGGTGCTGGTGCGCCTCGATTCGCCAGTCGCCAGCCGATCCGCACCAGTGCGAGTATCAGCACGAGCATCCCGAAGGACTTGTGCCAGGAGATCAGCGACAGCTTCTCGAGTCCATCCGGAAGTTCGTCGGCCGACTCGGCGATGAAATACTGTGCAATGATCAGGACGACGATCGTCCAGTGCAGGAATTTCGCGAGTGATCCATAGGAGTCCGCGGTATTGCGCCACTGCATGAACATCATCCTTTACCGGTCTGTGAAGGTCGCATGGTAACCCAGCGCGACGGTCGGCCGACTGCCACCGTCGCGTACCGGTGTCGCCGGACCGAGTCCAGCCCGGGGCCAGCGTCAAGGTCAGGGCCGATGCCTTGGGCGCTGCGCGCCGGCATTGTCGCCTGCGCCGTGCTGGCGACCGCCTGTACCACACGCGCGCCCGTGCCGTTGCCGCAGAAGCCCATCGCAGAGATTTCACAGGTGCCGCCCGGCGTCACGGGCGAGATTCCACTGCCAGCCGGTAGCCGCGCATTCGCGATCGATTCCGCGCAGAGCGTCATTACGATCCTGGTCTATCGATCCGGGCCGATGGCCAGGTTCGGGCACAACCACGTCGTGACTTCGGGTGGGGAGACCGGCCTTGCCTGGGTGGGCCGCGACCCAGCGGAATCCGGATTCGAGATCCGTATTCCCGTGGCGTCACTGGTCGTGGACGACCCGGCCGCGCGTGCCGCGGCCGGCGGGGAATTCGCGGGCGAGGTTCCTGAGGCTGCTCGCGAGGGAACCTTCACGAACATGACAAGGCCAGAGGTGCTCGACGTTGCCGAGTTTCCCCAGATCATCGTGCGCTGCGCCGGCCTCACCGGGACCTGGGAACAGCCAGTGGCCGCCGCCGACCTGACGATCCGCGGCGTGACGCGACGCATCGAAGTCCCCGTCGAGCTCGTGCGTTCCGCCGACACCCTTTCAGCCCGAGGCTCGCTGCACATTCGCCAGACCGACTTCGGCATCACGCCGTTCAGCGTCGGTGGTGGCGCGATACAGGTGGGCGACGAACTCGACCTGAGCTTCGTGATCGTAGCGACGGCGCGCTGAAGGCCTGGCGCGTAGCGCGAACAAGCAGTTTTCGCCCTGCAAGGCCAGGGCGGGTCGCGCAACGGCTGAGTCGTACCTACTCGGCGGACGTCGTGAGCAGCAGCCAGGTTCCCTCGGGGGCCTCCAGCAGCGCATTCTCCTTCGGATCCATGCCGCGCGGCAGCCGGTCCGGCATTCGATGGCCCTTTTCGCGCAGCTCGACGATGCGCTCGGCCATCTGCGGGTTCGAGAACGTCAGCACTGGATTGCGGAGGTCGGTGTCGTACAGGCCCACGTTCAGGTCGCGGTGCGAGGCCACGACACGTGTGAACGGCACGTGCTCGGGATCGAAGGCGATGAAGCCGAGCGAGTCCCAGAACGCCGCCGAGCGCGCGAGGTCCGTGACCGGCACCCCGAATTCCTCGAAGTAGCCGAGCGACGAAGCACGCAGATCCGCCGCGGGAGGCGACGAAAACGTGCGTGCCTCGATCAGCATGATCCGCTGGCCCGCTGGATCACGGAAGCCGATCTCGTGCATCGCGTCCTCGCCCAGGCGCGAATAATCGAGCTCTATGTCCAGCGACTCGAGTTCCGCGGCATGTGGCGCGAGGTCTGGATGCACCCAGGTCAGTGCGGGTGAGGCCATTTCGCAGGCGTGCAGCCCCAGGTTCAGCCGCCCGTCCGTGACGACCGCGTATGGGTGGCTCCGCGTGTCGCCGACGCGCGCCTGCACGAAGCCGAGCGACTCGTAGAACGCCAGCGACTCCAGGATGTCCGGCGCCTGGACACTGACTTCGAGGAAGCGCCCGAGCACTTTCCTAGGCCTGCGCGCCGAGCTCGAGCGCGCGGTGCCTCGATGCCTCGCGGGCTGCCGGGTCGTCGCTGCCGGAGAACTCCGGCCAGCCATGCGCGTGGCTTGTGATCACGCCCGTGTACAGGTTGACCTGCGCCTCGCTGGCATTGAGGCAGGGCACGTAGTCGAACGCCTCGCCCCCGTGCGACAGGAACATGTCGCGGTTCTGCATGCAGATTTCCTCGAGCGTCTCGAGGCAGTCAGTCGCGAATCCCGGGCACACCAGGGTGACTTGCTTCGGCCCCGTGTGCGAGTAGTCGTGCAGCAGCGCGTCCACGTAGGGCTTCATCCATTCCTCGCGGCCAAAACGCGACTGGAAGCCGAGCGACCAGTCGCCGTCCGCGAGGCCGAGCCTGGCCGCGACGCGGCGCGCCGTCGCCTGGCAGAAACAGTGATATGGGTCGCCCGCGGTGAAGTAGCGCTTCGGGATCGAGTGGAACGAGAACAGCAGGTGCTTGCGGCCGTGCGTCTGCCAGTGCGTCGCGATGCTGGCGGCGATCGCGTCGATGTAGGCATCCTCTTCCCAGTACTGGTTCACCATGCGCAGTTCCGGAATCCATCGCCATCGCGAAAGTTCCGCCGTCACGCGCTCGAAGATCGATGCTGTGGTCGTGGCCGAATACTGCGGATACATGGGCATCACGAGCAGGCGCTGTACGCCCGCGCTTCGCAGTCGCTCCAGCGCATCGTGGATCGACGGGTTACCGTAGGTCATCGCCAGTTCGACCTGCACACGGTCTCCATGGCTGGCGCGCATGCGATAGCCGAGCGCGGTCGCAAGCCTGCGCGACCCGACCATCAGCGGCGACCCTTCGTCGGTCCAGATCTTCCCGTAGGCGTGCGCGCTGCGCTTCGGGCGCACGCGCAGGATGACGCCGTGCAGCACCAGCCACCACAGCGCGCGTGGCATCTCTATCACGCGCGGGTCCCACAGGAACTCGGCGAGGTAGCGGCGCACTGCCGCCGGCGTCGGTTCGTCGGGGGTGCCGAGGTTGACGAGCAGGACCCCGGCCTTCGACGGCCGGCCGTGGGCGAAATCAGGACTGCCGAGGTATCCGGTCATCGCGTTAGAGGAACCTTGTCTGGAGCGCCCGCGAACGATACCGCAAGCGCAGGAGCGCCACAAAAAAAGCGCAAGGCATTCGAATAGCGGTCATGCGTGCACGGCATTCCGGTGACCGCGTCGTCCACCGGGCCGGTCAAGGGATTGCCGGTCAGGTCGAGGCGTTGCCGGTCAGGAGTTCCTGGATGGCAAGGCCGGCGGAAGAGCTTGCGGACTGCGCAGGTCCACTCGCGGAAACACGTACAACATCGCAAGCCCGATGGCGCAGGCCGAAGCACAGAAGATCAGTGACGGCAGCGGCGTGTCGGTCCGGAAGTGGCCCATCAGCTGGACGCAGATCGCGCCGATCATCTGCTGCAGGAAGCCGATGAGGCTGGACGCCACGCCTGCGTGTTGCGGCGAGCGGCTCACGGCCGTCGCGGTGACGTTCGGCAGCGCGAGTCCCTGCCCGAAAGCCAGCACGCCCATGGGTATGAAGATCCAGAGCGGGTGCTTCATGCCCAGCGCTGCGAATCCGAGCGCCGCGCCGGAAGCGATGACCGTCAGCAACACGCCTGCGACGACCATCCAGTGCAGGTCGCGCCGCCCCATCAGGCGGCCGACTGACCAGTTTCCGAGGAAATACCCGGCGGCAATGAACAGGTAGTAGAAGCCGAACTCCGTCGCCGGGCGTCCGAGGGCCGATACCATCACGTAAGGCGCAAGCGAGATGAACACCAGGAAGGTCGCATAGACGACGGCGCCCTGCAGCACGCAGCCGGCGAACAGCGGGTCGCGCGACAGCGACCAGGTGGTCGCGAGCATTTCCGCCGCGCGCGGCGGGTGCGCGCCGGCGCGCCGCGTCTCGGGTAGCCGGCGCCAGGCGATTGCTCCCACGACCAGTGTCGCCAGCATCAGGGTCGCGAAAATGGCTCGCCAGCCGAGTCCCGTCGCGACGAAGCCGCCGATCACCGGCGCCAGCGAGTTTCCGAGCACCGCAACCATGGTCAGCGACGCGAACAGCTTCGCCATGCGTTCCGCTGGGTAGAGATCCGCGACGATGGCACGGGCCGTCACCAGGCCGGTCGCAGTCCCGAAGGCCTGCAGCGCTCGACCGGCGATCAACCAGTGCAGGCTCTGCGCGGCCAGGCACACGATCGAGCCGACGATCATGATCGAGAGCCCGTACAGCACCGCGTTGCGCCGGCCGTAGCGGTCCGAGATCGGCCCCCAGACAAGTATGCCGAGCGCGAACGTGACCAGCGACACAGAGAACGTCGCCTGCACCGCGGCGACACTCGCGCCGAAGTATTCGCGGACCGCGGGCAGCGCCGGCAGGTACAGGTTGGTCGCGATCGGTCCCAGCGCAGTGACCGCCGCGAGCAGCAGCAGAAGCGCCCGGTCCGACAGCGGCCGCGTCAATCCTCGATGCCGCCGATACAGAAGTACTTGATTTCGGTGTAGTCGAGGATGCCGTACTTCGAGCCTTCGCGGCCGCTACCAGACTCCTTCACGCCGCCGAACGGCGCGACCTCGGTCGAGATGATGCCGGTGTTGAGTCCGACGATGCCGTACTCGAGCCCCTCGGCGACGCGCCACGCGCGCGCCAGGTCGCGGGTGTAGAAGTACGACGCCAGGCCGAACTCGGTGTCGTTCGCCATCCGGATCGCCTGCTTTTCGTCCTTGAAGGCGAAGATCGGCGCGACCGGGCCGAAGGTCTCCTCGCGCGCGACCATCATCGCCGGCGTCACGTGCGTGATGATCGTGGGCTCGAAGTACGTCCCGCCGAGTGAGTGACGCTTGCCGCCGAGCGCAAGCTTGCCGCCCTTGGCGAGCGCGTCCGCGACGTGTTCCTCTACCTTGGCGACCGCCTTCTCGTCGATCAGCGGACCCTGTTCGGTGGCGCCCTTCAGGCCGTCGCCCACGCGCAGTTTGCGCACCGCGTCCACCAGCTTTGCGACGAACGCGTCGTAGACGCCTTCCTGCACCAGCAGGCGGTTCGCGCACACGCAGGTCTGCCCGGTGTTGCGGTACTTGCTTGCGATCGCCCCCTGCACGGCGGCGTCGAGGTCAGCGTCGTCGAACACGATGAATGGCGCATTGCCGCCGAGTTCGAGCGAGACTTTCTTCAGCGTGCTTGTGCACTGGGTCGCGAGCAGCTTGCCAATCTCCGTCGAGCCCGTGAACGTGAGCTTGCGCACGATCGGGTTCGAGGTCATTTCGCCGCCCAACTCCGACGCCTTGCCGGTGACGACGCTGAACACGCCCTTCGGGACGCCGGCACGGTGAGCGAGTTCGGCCATTGCGAGCGCGGAATAGGGCGTCAGCATTGCGGGTTTGCAGACGAAGGTGCAGCCGGCCGCGAGCGCGGGTCCCGCCTTGCGCGTGATCATCGCTGCGGGGAAGTTCCACGGCGTGATCGCCGCGACCACGCCGATGGGTTGGCGCAGCACCAGGATGCGTTTGTCGGGCTG
This sequence comes from uncultured Gammaproteobacteria bacterium, assembly GCA_963732375.1. Lineage (GTDB taxonomy): Bacteria > Pseudomonadota > Gammaproteobacteria > Steroidobacterales > Steroidobacteraceae > RPQJ01. The sequence goes on along the minus strand of CAVSZE010000002.1, from coordinate 193,633 downwards.
GTGGCCGGGTATCACGTCGCCGTAGACGCGCTTGGCTTCCTCGGCGAACCACTCGATGAACGAAGCAGCATAGGAAATCTCTCCGCGCGCCTCGGCCAGCGGCTTGCCCTGCTCTGCGGTCATCAGCATCGCGAGGTCGTCGGCGTTGGCGAGCATCAGGTCGTTCCAGCGCCGCAGGATGATCGAGCGCTCCTTGGCGGTCTTCGCGGCCCAGGCCGGGAAAGCCGCCGATGCGGCCTCGATCGCTCGGCGCGTCTCGGCTGCGCCCAGGTTCGGGACCGTGCCGATCACCTCGCCGGTGGCCGGGTTCGAGACCGGGACGGTGCCGCCCGAGTCGGCGTCGATCCATGCGCCGTCTACGTAGCACTGCTGGCGGAGGAGGGTGGGGTCCTTGAGTGTGAATGACATGGCTGGTTTTCCTGCTCGGTTCGCCCGGGCCCGGCCTGCGGACGCAGGCGCGCAGCTGGCCGCCCGGATAATGGCTCTGTCGGAGCGCACAAGGATATCAGGGCGGGTAAAAAACGCGCGCCCGGCACGTATAATCCGCGGCCCGCCCAGTTGGCCCTGGTATCGAACAATGCCCCGAACCCGCCGGACCTCGTTTCTGCTCAGCTGCGCGCTCGTACTGGTCACCTGCGCGGGTAGCGTAAACGCCTCGCCGCCCGCACGGGTGTCCTCGCCCGTGACCCCGGGTGATCCGGCGGCCAGCGTTGTCGAGGCAAAGGAGACGGTCCAGGTGTCCGGGACGAGCCGACAGCTGCACGCGCTGTTCGAGCAGTATTTCGAGGAGTACCTGAAGCTGCAGCCGCTCGCGGCCACCTTCATCGGCGATGATCGTTACAACGACAGCCTGCCGAACTACATCGGGCCCGAGTACCGCGCCCGCGCTCACGAGATGAACCAGCGTTACCTCGACGCTGTGCAGCGGTTCGAGCGGAAGGCGCTGTCGGGCGAAGACCTCATTTCGTACGAGATCTTCGTCCGCGAGCGAAGGCGCGCGCTGGAGGCCGAGCGCTTCCCTGACTACCTGCTGCCGGTGGACCAGCGCGGCGGGCTGACGACGCTGATGCCGGCGCTCGGCTCGGGCACGAACGCACAGCCGTTCATCACCGTCCAGGACTATGAAAACTGGCTCGGCCGCCTCGACGGCTTCGTCGTGTGGATGGACCAGGCTGTCGAGAACATGCGCGAGGGCGTGACCAGGGGCGTGGTGCAGCCGCGTACCGTCATGGAGAAGGTGCTGCCGCAGCTCGATGCGATGCTGGTGGACAAGCCCGAGGACAGCCTTTTCTACGGACCGATCACCAGTTTCCCGGAGACGGTACCGGCAGCGGACCGCGAGCGACTGACTGCCGCATACCGCGCCGCGATCAGTGGCAGGATCGTGCCGGCCTATCGTCGCATGCGCGACTTCGTTCGCGATGAATACCTGCCGAAATCCCGCACCACGGTTGCCTGGACCGCGCTGCCGGATGGCAAGGCCTGGTACGAGTTCGTCGTGCAGGAGCACACCACCACAGACATGACGCCGTTGGAGATCCACGAGCTGGGCTTGAACGAGGTGGCGCGTATCCTCGGCGAGATGGATGGCGTCCGTCGCCAGGTCGGGTTCAAGGGCGACCTGCCGGCGTTCTTCGAGTATCTCAAGACGGACCCGCAGTTCTACTTCACGCAGGGTACGGAGCTGATCCAGGGCTATCGTGACCTCAAGCTGCGCATTGATTCAGCGCTGCCGAAGTTGTTCTCCGTGTTTCCGAAGGCGGATTACGAGATCCGCGAGGTCGAGGCCTTCCGCGCGGCGTCCGAGGCGGGCGCGTTCTACCAGCCGCCCTCGGCGGACGGCTCGCGGCCGGGCATCTTCTACGTAAACACCTACAACCTGAAGGCGCAGCCGAAATTCGGCATGGAAACGCTGTCGCTGCACGAGGCCTCGCCCGGGCACCATTTCCAGACGTCGATCCAGCAGGAACTCACCGAACTGCCGCGCTTCCGCAGGTTCGGCGGCAGCTACACCGCCTATGACGAGGGTTGGGCGCTGTACTCAGAATCGCTGGGCAGGGAACTTGGGATGTTCACCGATCCCTACCAGTGGTACGGGCGATTGAACGACGAGCAGCTGCGAGCGATGCGGCTCGTGGTGGATACGGGCTTGCACACGCTCGGCTGGTCGCGTGAGCAGGCGATCAAGTACATGCTGGACAATTCGACGATGGCCGAGACCGATGTGGTATCCGAGGTGGAACGCTACATCGCGTGGCCCGGCCAGGCGCTGGGTTACAAGATCGGCGACCTCCGCATCCAGGGCCTGCGCCGCAGGGCCGAGGCCGAACTGGGCGACAAGTTCGACCTGCGCGACTTCCACCGCGAGGTACTCAGCGACGGCTCAGTGCCGATGGGTGTGCTGGAGGAAAAGATCGCACGCTGGGTCGCGGCCCGGAAGTAGGGGGGAAGTAGGGGACATTCTCCTTTTTCGGAGGGGACATTCTCCTTTTTCCCAGCGCGCTTCCGGATGAGGATTGTCGTCATTTGCGAAAAAGGAGAATGTCCCCTACTTCCCCTTGCCGAGTTCGACGATGGACACGACCAGCCCATCGACGAAGCGCACCCGTCGCATAAGCTTGTTGCGGCCGAAGTCGTAGGTCCAGAGGTCCACCGGGACCTGCTCGGTGCCCGGGAACGAGTAGTAGGCGCCGCCCACTTCGTACTGGGGTGCGCGCTGGATCCAGGTGCGTTCCCTGCTGGCTGGTTCGCCGCATGTGTCGAGCACCTTCTCGATCGTGTCGCCGTCCTTCACGATGCGGTTGCCGCAGCGCATCGTGTCGGCGCGCGCGTCCAGGGGCAGCAGGCCGAGGGGGGCGCATGCCACGCAGACCCTGCAGAACCACACCACGGCGGCGGACGCGGCCTGGCGGTTAATACCCATATCCTTTGGTCTGGATATCGTCGAGCTGGTCGCCGACGAAGCGCAGCTTCCGCAGCAGCTTGCTGGGCCCGAAGTTGTAGGTCCAGATCTCGACCGGGACGGTGGTCCAGCCGGGCCAAAGGTAAGTGTTCTCATACGGGCCGCTGTAGTAGCCAGGCCCACCCACGTAGCCCGCTAGGCTGACGCTGGTGGGTTCGCCGCACAGCGTGCGAACCTTGTCCTTGCCGTCCCCTTCGCTGACCAGGTGCGTGCCGCAGCGCATTGATTCGGCCTGCACGGCGGTCGGCAGGGCGAGCGCGAGGCCCGTGCCGACGACCGCCAGGGCCTGCAGCCAGCGCGTTGGAACCCTGAGCCCCGCGTAGATTTGGTTCGACCTGGTGGTCATCCGGTACGCGCCTCCCGAGGCTGCGAACAGGTCACTATCGTAAGACACTGGCAGTTGGCATGACACTTGCCGTCGCGCGCCGGACTTGCCGCGCCCGCAGCCAAGTGCCGTCGGCGAATAGGCCGGTTCGCCGCCGACTCTGCTACCCTCTGCAGCCCGCAGATATGCGCCGGCGTGCTCCATGTCCCCCTCCCGCACCTACGACCGCCGCCTGGCCGCCCTGGTCAATCGCCAGGCGACCCGATCGCTCCAGGGCGGCTTGAAGGGCGCGGAGAAGGAGTCCCTCCGGGTCACTCCCAGGGGGCTGATCGCCAAGACGCCCCACCCGAAGGTGCTGGGCTCGGCGCTCACCAACGAGCACATCACCACGGACTACTCCGAGGCGCTGATCGAGCTCGTCACGCCCCCCTTTGCCCAGACCTGGGAGCTCACCCAGTACCTCTGCGACCTGCACCAATTCGTCTACCGGCGCCTGGAGGACGAACTCCTCTGGGCGACCAGTATGCCCTGCGCCATCAAGGGCGAGGAGAGCATCCCGATCGCGGAGTTTGGCTCGTCCAATGTCGGCACCATGAAAACCGTGTATCGGCGCGGGCTTGGCCATCGCTACGGCCGTGTCATGCAGGCGATCTCCGGCGTGCACTTCAATTACTCGTTCCCCGAGCACTTCTGGCCGGTGCTTGCCGACCTGCTCGAGAGCCACGACAGCGCACAGCCGTTCCGTTCCGACAGCTATTTCGCGCTGATCCGAAATTACCGCCGCATGGGGTGGATCGTCCTGTACCTGTTCGGCAACTCACCGGCACTCTGCCCGTCCTTCCTGCAGGGCCGCAAGGTGGACTGGCTCGAGGACTTCGCGCCGGGCAGCCTGTACGCGCCGCACGCCACGTCGTTGCGCATGAGCGACCTCGGCTACCGCAACACCAGCCAGGCCGGCCTGCAGGTCTCGGCCAACAGTCTCGACCACTACGTGCGCGACCTCTCACTGGCGATAAACACCCCGAACCCGGACTACGAAAAGATCGGCGTGAAGGTGAACGGCGAATACCGCCAGCTGAACGCCAACATGCTGCAGATCGAGAACGAGTACTACAGCTTCATCCGCCCGAAGCGCGTCGCACTGTCCGGCGAGAGGCCCACCAAGGCGCTGCTGCGCGGCGGCGTGCAGTACGTCGAGATGCGCTCGCTGGACGTGAGTGCGTGGGACCCGGTCGGGGTGAACCAGGCCAAGCTCCGTTTCCTCGAAGCCTTTGCCGCCTACTGCGTGCTGGCCGCGAGCCCGCCGATCGAACGATCGGAGCAGGACGAGCTCGACGCCGATCACGTGCTTGTTGCGCGTGAAGGGCGCCGGCCTGGCCTCGAGCTGCGCCGCGAAGGCCGGGGCGTTTCATTGCGCGACTGGGCGGCCGAGATCCTCGATTCGATGCGTGGGGTGTGCGAGTTGCTCGACGATGGTGACCCGCAGTGCCCGTACACCGTTGCGCTCGAGCTGCAGGAGGCGAAGGTGCGCGACGTCGCGCTCACGCCATCCGCGCGCACGCTCGAGGAGATGCGCATCAACGAGGAATCGTTCTTCGATTTCGCGCTTCGAATGTCGAAGACCCACAAGTCCTATTTCCTGGAGCTGCACCTGCCGAACGAGGCGCGCCAGGACCAGTTCGCCGCTGAAGCGGAAGAGTCGCTGCACGCGCAGGCCCGGGTCGAGGCGTCCGACAGCATCGGCTTCGACGAGTACCTCGCGCGGTACTTCGCGGCTTGATTGGGAACACGATCATTCCAACTGGAAGGACAATGTCGGGGATCCGCGCACAACGTGGAACGACGGTGTTACTGGCGCTCGCGCTGGCGGCGCCGGTGTCGGCCACTACCCTGACGGTAACCGACCCAGCCGGGCAGCCACTCGCCACGGTGATGGTGCGCGAGCGCCGCGCCGCCGGCCCGGGCCTGGACACCTCCGACGACGGCTACCCCAAGCCTGGTGTGGCGCACATCGTCGCACCCGAGATTACGCGCTTCAGCGATGCCTCTGCCCGCGTGGAATTCGCCGATCGCGACGAACCGATGGAGTACCTGGTTCGCAAGCCGGGATTCCAGGACCTCGCGATACGGCCGCCGCTCGAGACGCGCGAACTGCCGGTGACGCTGGTTCCGGAAACCGACCCGTTGAAGCTGGCGGAGGCCAGGCCGGCGAGTTCGTGGCTCGGCGTGCTCGACCTCGGTGATCGCGAAACCAAGATTCACTTCCAGACGCAGTGCACGTTCTGCCACCAGCAGGGAAACGCCTTCATCCGCATGGAGCGCACGCCGGACGAGTGGAGCGCGATCATCAAACGCATGATGCGCTACGGTTCGAGGCTGTCGAGCGGGGACCAGGAAACGCTGCCCGGGCGGTTGTCTGCCGGCTACCGCAAGTTGCGCGAAAACCCCGCAATGGTTCCCGACCCGCTGCCGTGGGACCCGGCGCTTGCCGGAATCACGATCACCGAGTGGCCCCTCGGTGACATCTTCAGCCAGGTCCACGACATGCTGGTGGCCGCCAATGGCCTGGTCTATGTGGCCGACAACATCCAGGACCGGCTGTACGAAGTCGACCCGCGCAGCAACGCGGTCACCGTCTACCGGATCCCGCACCGCGAGGGTGAAAAGAACGGCGGCCTGCTCGCGGGGCGCATGAAGGACTTTCCTAAGCACGACAGCACCTCGAATGCGCACTCGCTGGCCGAGTCGCGCGTGGACGGCCACGTCTTCATCACGCCATCGGCGCAGCGCCGCCTCGTGGAGTTCGACCCTGGGACGAAGGCGTTCACGCTGCACGAGATGAAGGAAGGCTTCTATCCGCACACGATCCGGATCGACCAGAAAGACCGCGTGTGGTTCACGGTCGCACTGTCGAACCAGGTCGCGATGTTCGACCGCGGCACCCAGCGCTTCACGATGTACGACCTGCCGACGCGCGGATTCCGCGAGTGGCTGAACGTCCGGCTGATCGGGTTCATCTTCAAGTTGATCAGCTGGGGGGTACCGCTCGCGAACTGGCTGCCGGTGGACCGGCAGGCGACCGGCACGCCGCTGCCTTACGGCATCGACATCACGCCCGACGGCAAGGTGTGGTTCGCACGTCTGCACACGGACGAGATCGGCTCGATCGACCCAGACACCGGCAAGATCACGATGATTGCCACGCCCTTCAAGGGTCCGCGGAGGTTGCGCACCGACGCCCAGGGCAAGCTGTGGATCACGGCGTTTCCGGAGTCGGCCATCGTGCGATTCGATCCGGCGAGCGGCAAATTCACGCGTTTCGACCTGCCGCTGCGGCCGAAGGGCGGCGACACACCCTATGCGCTGAACGTCGATCGTCCGCGTGGCGTCGTGTGGGTCAACGGAAACCAGAGCGACTCGCTCTATACGTTCGACATCGCGACCGAGACGTGGCAGCAGATTCCGATGCCGCGTCGCGTGACGTTCACTCGCGACGTGGAATTCGCGCCCGACGGCACTGCCTACACTGCCATCGCGAATTTCCCCGGCTGGCACGTGGAGGACGGCCAGCCGACGCTGATTCGCGTGCAGCGGCCCTGAGGTCCCTGCGGCGGGGAATCAGCGCCGGTTTGTCGGGCGGGCGCGGCTACTTGCCAGACCGGAACCCGTAGACGAGCAGCATGTTGCCCGGCATCTGGCCGAACATGCCGTAGCCTGACAGCACGAAAAGCTGGTCACCGCTCACTATCGCTCCACCGACGTCGATCGCGCCGCCGTGCCCTGCGACGCCATTGCTCGCCTGGAACGGAAGCGCGGTCTCGATGACGCGCAGTGTCTTCCCGTCGCGCGCGTCCAGGATGCGCAGCTTGCCGTCGAGTGCGCCGGCGTACACGAGCCCGTTCGCGACCACGGCCGCCGCGGACTGGCCGTAGTAATAACTGCACTGCGGCCACGGCGTGCGGTCCGACTTGCCCTTGGCCATCTCGGCCAGGCCCACCAGCGGCGCGTCCGCGGGATCGAACTTGCAGCCGCGCTGCACCGGCTGTGACCACAGGCTCGCGCCGTCGTCGACGGCGAGCGCATAGACGCCCGGCCTGGGGACGTAGCCCGGCAGCTTACGCTCGGGGTCTGCGACCGGGACATATACCCGCTCACCGTCGGTGGCCATGCCGTGGTGCACGCCGCCGTTGGAACTTCCCGAGCCGACACGCTTGCGCCAGACGACCGCGCCGTTGCGGTCGGGATCGAGCGCGAAGACTTCTCCGGACTTCTGGCCGGCCAGCAACAGGTCTCCCTGCTTGCGCTCGACGAGGATTACGGATGCGCCGAAATCGAAGTCAGGGCCGTTTTCCTCGGGGCAACTTGCGCCGCCGCTGAGACAGGCCGCGTTCCAGGCGTCGTTCGCCAGGGCCTGGAACACCCAGCGTTTTTCGCCCGTCTTCAGGTCGAGCGCGATGATCGAGTCGCTCGTGCCGGTGGCCGGCGACGACGAGTTCTGTCCGGTGCCGAAGTAAAGGGCACCGCGCTTCGTGTCGACGGTCGGACTGTTCCATACGACGGCACCGCTCGGGCCCCACATCTGCACGCCATCACGGTTGACATGGGTCTTCGCGGCTTGCGGCGTGGTGTCGAATCGCCACAGTGCCTGGCCGGTCGAAGCGTCGAGCGCCGCGATGCCGCCATGCGTTCGGCAGCATTCGTGCGTCGGAAGGCCGGCCGCGGCGACTTCGAAGGAGGACATCGGCACATACAGTCGGCCGTCGAAATAGGTAATCGGGCCGCTGATGATCGAGGTTGGGAACCACTTCAGGCGCTCCCGCCAGCGAAGCTTGCCGGAATTCGCTGACACCGCGTAGACGCTGGCCATCTCGTCGGCGAAAAACAGCGTGGCCACGCCGTCGGGTGTCGTGTCGAGCGTCAGTGCCGAGTGGACCGGCCCGTCCGTCTTGAAAGACCAGCGCACACAGCCGCTTCGCCGATCCAGTGCGAACACGTGCGCGCCCTTGCTGCCGACGAACACGGTGTCGCCCGCCACGACCGGCTGCGAGCGCATGGTGGTGACAGCCGGCAGTGCAATGGACCACAGCAGTTCGAGGCGGTCGACGTTGCTGCCGTCGATTGCGGCGCCGGCGGCCTCACGCCGGTTCTGCCGCCCCAATCCCCAGTTCTCGCGTCCAGTCGGTCGAACGGTTACTTCCCCGGCACAGGAATTCTTCGCGATCCACTCGTCGCGTTTCGCATCCTCCTCGGCTGCCAGCCAGTGCGCGATGCGCACGCGCTGCTCCTGCTTCAGCGCAGCTGCCTGTGGCTGCATCTTGCCGAACTCCATGGCCTGCAGGATCTGGGAGGCCGGCAGGCGGCGCAGCGTGTCGGTGGGCGGTGCCTTGGTTTCCGGGACTTCGTGGCAGATTGCGCAGTAGGTCTTGAACAGCGCTGCGGTGTCGTCGGGGGCTTCGGCGTTGGCATCCGCGGTGCCGGCGCTGGCCAGCAGCAGCGCCAGGAGCGCGAGCTGAATGGATCCGGTCCTGAGCAGGCCGGTTGATGGTGACTCGGAAGGCACGAAGCGCATGCGATTTCTTCCCTGCTGTTCAACGTCGCGTTTTCCAGTCACGCCATGAGCCCCATGGTAGCGTTCCGGCCTGCTCACCGCGACCGCACTTGGGGTGGGTCCTGCAGGATCCCTGTCTCCAGTCGCCCCATCGAATCCATCGCACCGCGCAGCATCCCGGGCGAGTTGAACGGCATCGCGATCGATCCGTCGCGGCCGACGGCAATCACGCCGCCCGATCCGCCGAGCTTCACCAGCTGCTTCAAGACGACTTCGTCGGCGGCCTCGCGGACACTCATCCCGCGGTAGCGCATCAGCGAGGCGATTTCGTGGGCGACGGCCGCACGGATGAAGAATTCACCGTGGCCGGTCGCGGACACCGCGCAGCAGTCGTTGGCCGCGTAGGTTCCGGCGCCGATGATGGGCGAGTCGCCGACGCGTCCCCACTTCTTGCCGGTCATGCCGCCGGTGGAGGTCGCTGCCGCGAGGTTGCCATGTGAGTCGAGCGCGACGGCGCCGACGGTGCCGAGCACGGCCTCGTCGCTGGAGCGCGCCTCCCCGCGAAGGTGTCGCTCGAGCTCCGTCCGGCGTCGTTCGGTCGAGAAATATTCGTTCGCAACCGGCTCGAGTCCCATCCCAAGCGCGAACTCGTCGGCGCCGGGCCCAGCCAGCATCACGTGTGGCGAACGGTCCATCACCAGTCGCGCGAGTTCGACGGGATTGCGCACCCGCCGCACGCCCGTGACCGACCCGGCACGCAGGTCGCGCCCGTCCATGATCGAGGCGTCGAGTTCGTGGTGGCCGCTCGCAGTGAGCACCGAGCCTCGGCCCGCGTTGAAGAGCGGGTCGTCCTCGAGGACCTTCACCGCGGCCACCACGGCGTCGAGGCTGGCACCGCCGGCCTCCATGAGCGCAAATCCCGCCCGAAGCGCTGACTCGAGCGCAGCGTGGAACGCCTGGCGGCGCTCCGGCGTCAGTTCTGCCGCCGGTATGACCCCGGCACCGCCGTGCACGGCAATTGCGAGCATCGCGTGTCCTCTGCGCCAACCCCGACCGAGGGGTAGTGCGACTCGGCATTCAGCTTATCATCGGGCGTCTGCCACAGTTCCGTTCGTGTCCCATCGAGCTGCCATGCGAAAGCCCAGGAAGATCAGGACCCTGCTCGTCGCGAACCGCGGCGAGATCTCCATCCGCGTGATGCGCGCCTCCCACGAGCTGGGCATCAAGACGGTGTCGATCTATTCGCAGGAGGATCGCTTTTCGCTGCACCGGATGAAGGCGGACGAGAGCTACCTGATCGGGGAGGGCAAGGGCCCGGTCGAGGCTTATCTCGACATAGACGACATCATCCGGGTGGCGCAGGAGGCGGGCGCCGACGCCATCCACCCCGGGTATGGATTCCTGTCGGAGAACCCGCAGTTCGCCGAGGCCTGTGCTGCAGCCGGCATCACCTTCATCGGCCCGACGCCACAGATAATGCGCAGCCTCGGCAACAAGGTCACGGCACGCGAGCTGGCGGTGTCCGCCGGCGTGCCGGTGATGCCCGCGACGCCGCCGCTGCCGCGCGACGACGCCGAATGCGCGCGACTGGCAGGCGGCATCGGGTATCCGGTGATGCTGAAGGCGAGCTGGGGTGGCGGCGGACGCGGCATGCGCGTTATCGAGGGCGAGGCGCAGCTCGCCGAAATGGTGGCGACCGCACGACGCGAGGCGAAGGCCGCATTCGGCAACGACGAGGTGTACCTCGAGAAGCTGGTGCGCCGCGCGCGCCACGTCGAAGTGCAGATCCTCGGCGATACGCACGGCAACCTCGTGCACCTCTACGAGCGCGACTGCACGGTGCAGCGGCGCAACCAGAAGGTCGTCGAGCGAGCGCCAGCGGTGTACCTCGACGACGCACGACGCGCGGAGCTCTGCGAACTCGGCCTGCGCATCGGCCGGGCCGTCGGCTACCTGAATGCCGGAACGGTCGAGTTCCTTCAGGACGCCGACAGCGGACAGTTCCACTTCATCGAGGTCAACCCGCGCATACAGGTCGAGCACACGGTCACGGAAGCGGTAACCGGCATCGACATCGTCAAGGCGCAGATTCGCATCGCAGAGGGAGCCGCGATAGGCGATCCCGCCAGTGGCGTGCCCGCGCAGGCGGACATCCGCATCAACGGCCACGCGATGCAGTGCCGCGTCACGAGCGAGGACCCGGAGAACGCCTTCATCCCGGACTACGGCCGGATCACCGCCTATCGCAGCCCCGCTGGATTCGGTGTCCGGCTCGACGCGGGTACGGCCTACACCGGCGCGATCATCACCCGTTCCTACGACTCACTGCTGGTGAAGGTGACGGTCTGGGCGCCGACGCCGGATGAGACGGTCGCGCGCATGCACCGTGCGCTGTGGGAATTCAGGGTGCGTGGCGTGGTCACCAACCTGCGCTTCCTGGACCAGGTGGTCACCCACCCGCAGTTCCGCAACGCCGACTACACGACCCGGTTCATAGACGACACGCCGGAACTGTTCCGCTACCCGCGCAAGCGCGACCGTGCGACGCGCCTGCTGCGTTTCATCGCCGACGTGATCGTGAACGGAAATCCCGAGGTCACCGGGCGCGCGCGTCCGACACGCGCGATCGACCCGAGGCCGCCAAAGGTGAATCTCGCCGAGGCGCCGCCGCCTGGCACCAAGCAGCGCCTCGACGAACTGGGCCCGAGGAAGTTCGCGCAATGGATGCTCGAGCAGCGCGCGGTGCTGCTCACCGACACGACTTTCCGCGACGCACATCAGTCGCTGCTTGCCACCCGCTTCCGCACGCGTGACATGGTGGCCGTGGCGCCGGCCTACGCGCGTCTCGCGCCGGAGCTTTTCTCGGTCGAATGCTGGGGCGGGGCCACCTTCGACGTCTCGATGCGCTTTCTCAGGGAATGCCCCTGGGACCGGCTGGCTGCATTCCGCGAAGCGATGCCGAACCTGCTGCTGCAGATGTTGCTGCGCTCGGCGAACGCGGTCGGCTACACGAACTACCCCGACAACGTGGTGCGCTACTTCGTCGAGCAGGCGGCGAAGAACGGCGTCGATGTGTTCCGCGTGTTCGATTCGCTGAACTGGGTCGAGAACATGCGAGTCGCGATGGGCGCAGTGCTCGAAACCGACAGGCTCTGCGAGGCGGCGATCTGCTACACGGGAAACCTGAACGATCCGCGCCAGACCAAGTACGACCTCAAGTATTACTTACAGCTGGCGAAGGAGCTCGAGAAGTCGGGCGCGCACATACTCGGCATCAAGGACATGGCGGGCCTGTGCCAGCCGCGCGCAGCCTACACGCTGGTGAAGGCGCTGAAGGATGAAATCGGCATACCGGTCCACTTCCACACGCACGACACCAGCGGAATCGCCGCGGCAAGCGTGCTGATGGCGGTGGAGGCGGGAGTAGACGCGGTGGACGGCGCTCTCGACGCGATGAGCGGGCTCACTTCGCAGCCTAACCTGGGCTCGATCGTCGAGTCGCTGCGCTTCGGGCCGCGCGACACGGGCCTCGATCCGGACAGGCTGCGGCAGCTCTCGAACTACTGGGAGCAGGTCCGCCACGGCTATGCGGCATTCGAGAGCGACATGCGTTCGGGCGCCTCCGAGGTTTATGTGCACGGCATGCCGGGCGGCCAGTACACCAACCTGCGTGAGCAGGCGCGATCGCTCGGCATCGACGAAACGCGCTGGCACGAAGTCGCGCGGGCCTACGCCCAGGTGAACGAAATGCTGGGCGACATCGTCAAGGTGACGCCGTCGTCGAAGGTCGTCGGCGACATGGCGATCATGATGGTCACGAGCGCGCTCACGGCCGAGGACGTGCTCGATCCGGAGACCGAGGTCGCCTTCCCGGAGTCCGTGGTGTCGCTGTTCCGCGGCGATATCGGACAGCCGTACGGCGGCTTCCCGCCGGCGCTGCAGAAGAAGGTGCTGAAGGGCGAGGCGCCGCTCACGGCGCGGCCGGGATCGGTGCTGCCGGCGGTGGACCTCGCGCGTGCGCGCGAAGAACTGCAGGCAAAGATGCCGCGCGTCATCACCGATGGCGAATTCGCCTCCTGGCTGATGTATCCGAAGGTGTTCACCGACTACATGGCCGACCGTACGCACTTCGGCGATACCAGCGTGGTTCCCACGAGGGCGTTCTTCTACGGGCTCGAGCCGGGGGAGGAAATCACGCTGGACCTGCAGCGCGGCAAGCACCTGATCATCCGCTTCGTCACTACCAGTGACGTGCATGACGACGGCACGTGCACGGTGTTCTTCGAGCTGAACGGCCAGCCACGCTCGGTGAAGGTCGCCGACCGCAGCAAGGTCGCGAAGCGCCCGCCACGCCGAAAGGCGGAGGCGGACCACCCGGACCAGATCGGCGCGCCAATGCCCGGCACCATCGTGACCGTGCACGCGGTTGTCGGTCAGGGGGTGAAGCGAGGTGACGTGCTGCTGACCATCGAGGCGATGAAGATGGAGACCAGCGTGCGTGCCGATCGAGATGGCACTGTCGTCGAGGTGGTCGCGCGCCCGGGCCAGCAGGTGGACGCGAAAGACCTGCTGGTGGTGCTGGAAGAGTCCAGTGTCTCGTAGCTCGCCTCAGTGAACGATCGCGAGACCGAAAGCGTCGAACGGGAACTACGCGAGCTTTACCCGGCGCTTGCGGAGCTGGCAGGGCCCAGTTTTGCGTCCTTGCTCGGGCAGGCCACGCTGGTCAAGCTGCCCGCCGGCACGCTGCTCTTCGGCGAGAGCTCGGTCTGCCGGCAGTTTCCGCTGGTCCTGGAAGGGTCCATCCGCGTCGCCAAGGTCGCCGATGGGCGCGAGCTGCAGCTCTATCGAGTGACGCCCGGTGAGAGCTGCGTGCTGACGAGTAGTTGCCTGATCGGCGGGCGCGATTACCCGGCCACTGGTATGGTCGAAAGCGAGGTGCGCCTCGTCGTACTGCCGAAGCCAGCGTTCGACGAACTGATGGCGAATCACCCGCCTTTCCGCCAGTACGTATTCGGCCTGTTCGCGGAGCGGCTCACCGACCTGATGGAGCTCGTCGAGGCGGTCGCATTCCACAAGCTCGATCGCCGGCTGGCCAGCGTGCTGCTCGGGCACGGCAGGGTGGTGGAGGCAACGCACCAGCAGCTCGCCGACTCCGTCGGCAGCGTGCGGGAAATCGTCACGCGCGTGCTCCGGAGCTTCGCGGACCAGGGCCTCGTGCGTCTGGGGCGTGGTTCGATCGAGTTGCTGGACGCAGCGGGCCTGCGCAAGGTCGCTGAGGGCGACTAGCGACGGATCCGGCGTATTGCCAGGGCTCCGATGCGACGGATTTGCCTCGGTGACCTAGGTTACTGACCTGGGCCACGTCGCGGGACTACTATGCCAATGAAAAGGCGGCCCCCGGGCGGGGTCGGCCAGCCAATAAACCGGAGGAATTGAACATGACTGCCAACGTCGGTGGAATCGATCGGACACTGCGCATCGTCGTCGGGATCGTGCTGATCGCACTGTTTTTCGTGCTGCAAGGGCCGGCGCGCTACCTGGCGATCCTCGGTCTCGTGGCCCTTGGGACGGGACTGCTGAGTTTCTGCCCGCTGTACTCGCTGCTTGGTGTCAACACCTGCCCGAAGAAGTAGCTGGACAGGGGACATTCTCCTTTTTCCTTGGGAAAAAGGAGAATGTCCCCTTTTCCGAAAAAGGAGAATGTCCCCTACTTCAGGGCGGACTTGACCCACTGGGTAATCTGCTCCGCCCCCATTGCGCCGGACTGCCGCGAAACCTCGCGGCCGCCCTTGAACACGATCATCGTCGGGATGCTGCGGATCGCGAATTTGCCGGCGATGTCCTGGGCCTCCTCGGTGTTCAGCTTTGCGAACCGGACCGTGGGTTCCATGCCCCTGGCGGCCTCCTCAAAGGCGGGGGCCATCATTCGGCAGGGCCCGCACCAGGGCGCCCAGAAGTCCACCACCATCGGTAGATCGGTGCGGCCGACGTGCCGGTCGAAGTTCCGGCCGGTCAGCTCGACCGGGTGGCCTTCGAAAAGCGGCGCATGACAGGATGGGCAGCGCGGTCCGTCGCCCAGGCGCGCGGCTGGTACACCGACGATTGCGTCGCAATGACGGCAGATGATCTTCAGGGATGATGACATGGGCGTCCCGGGTGGCATTTCACTGGTACCACACGATGGGGACGAAAAATCGGGAGCACAATCCCTTGTGCGGACGGCCGCCAGCCACCATCTTATGGATCCGGCCGTTCGCGCCGTCAGTTCGAACGGGGCCGGGCAAACAGCATGCGCTTCAAGGATTACTACGAGATCATGGGCGTCGCGCGCGACGCCAACCAGGACGCGATCAAGCGTTCGTACCGGAAACTCGCGCGTAAATACCACCCGGACGTCAGCAAGGAAAAGGACGCCGAGGAGAAATTCAAGGAACTGCAGGAAGCGCACGAGGTCCTGAAAGATCCCGAGAAGCGCGCCGCCTACGACCAACTCGGCGCCGACTGGCGACAGGGCCAGGATTTCCGGCCGCCGCCGGACTGGGGCAAGGGCTTCGAGTTCTCGCGTGGCGCGGGTGGCCGTGGGGGCCGGGGCGGTGCCGGTGGCGCCGGCATGGGCGAGTTCAGCGACTTTTTCTCGGAACTGTTCGGAGAACGCAGTCCGTTTGGCCAGGCAGGAGGTGCCCGCCCGGGGCGTGGCGGCCGCGGTTTCGCGGCGCCGGGACAGGATCACGTCGCACGTGTCGAGATCGACCTCGAGGACGCTTACCGGGGCGGCTCGCGAGACATAGAGTTGCGTTCGCCTGAAATGACGCCCGACGGCCGCGTGGTCACGAAACCGCGAACCCTGCGGGTGACGATCCCGGCCGGTGTCACCGAGGGCCAGCAGATCCGCCTCGCGGGCCAGGGCAGCCCGGGCATCGGCGGCGGCCCGCCGGGAAACCTGTTCCTCGAGATCGGCTTCCGCGCCCATCGACGTTTCCGCGTCGAGGGCCGTGACATCAACATGACGCTGCCGGTCGCACCCTGGGAAGCGGCCTTGGGCGAATCCGTATCGGTACCTACGCTCGGCGGCCCGGTGGACATGAAGCTGCCGGTCGGTGCGAAAGCAGGGCAGAAGCTGCGCCTGCGCGGTCGCGGCCTGCCAGGTCCGACGCCAGGCGACCAGTACGTGACCCTCGAGATCGTGTTGCCGCCCGACAGCCCGCAGGCGCGCGAGTTCTTCGAGAAGATGAAGCGCGAACTGCCCTTCGACCCACGTCCTGACTGATCCCGGACCTCAGCCGATCGCGGCGCCGAGCAGGCTGCCGATGTACCAGGTGACGGCGCCCGCGCCGCCGCCGATCGCGACCATGCGCAGTCCACCCAGCCAGGCGTTGCGGCCCGTGAACAGCGAGAGCGTCGCGCCGACGGCAAACAGCGCGACGCTTGCCAGCACCGCCGCGAGTGTCACGGAACGGGCGAGTGGCATGCCGAACAGGAACGGTGCCAGCGGCAGCGCAGCGCCGCCGGCGAAAGCGATGAACGAGAAAATAGCCGCGCCCCAGGGAGAGCCGAGGTCGTCGGGGTTCAGCCCGAGTTCCTCGCGCGCCAGCGCGTCGAGCGCGGCGTCGTGGTTCTTCACCAGTTCGCGCGTGATGCGGCGCGCTTCTTCGAGGTCCATGCCGCGCGCCGCGTAAATGAGCGCAAGTTCCTCGGCTTCTTCCTCGGGATACTCGTTCAATTCGTCGCGCTCGAGCCCGATCTGGTACTCGAACATCTCGCGCTGTGAACGCATCGAGATGTATTCGCCCGCCGCCATCGACAGCGCGCCCGCGAGCAGCCCCGCGACGCCGCTGGTGATCACCGCTCCGAGGCCCGCGCCAGCGCCTGCCACGCCCATGATCAGGCTCGCGTTCGATACAAGGCCATCATTGACGCCGAACACCGCTGCGCGCAGGTTCCCGCCACCGTAGCCCTTGTGGCGCATGCCCACCTCGGACACCGAAGTCGGCATCACATGCCCGGGCGTTGCGGCCCGCGCGTCGTACACGGAAACGCCACGGACCTTCATCGCGATCAGTACCGGTTTGACGCGCCGCGGACCAAGCCAGCGCGCCAGCATCGCAGTGATCCGGGCGCGCGTCGACGGCGTGAATGGCGGCGGTTCGGTACCAGACTGCGTGCGCCAGGTGTCTGCCTGGCCGTCCGCTGCGGCGGCCAGCGTGCGGAACAACTCGGCGATGCGCGCGTCAGGCTCGCAGTCCGCAAGCTCCCGGTAGAGCCACGCGGACTGCTTTTCCTCGCGCCAGCTGTCGAGACCGCTCACGTCACGCGTGTGCGGCGGAGGGCGGCCGACGGATCAGCTTCTGAACCTGCTTCAGCACGGCCACGTCCATGTAGGGCTTCTCGATGAAGTCGGTTGCGCCCTCGCGCATCGCGGCGACCGCGGTCGGCACGTCGGATTCGTCGGCAAGCAGCACCACGGGCACGTCGTTGCCACCCTTGCGGAGTCTGCGCAGCAGGTCGAGTCCGGACATGCCGGGCAACAGCAGTTCCACGATCAGGCAGGCCAGGTGCCGGCCGTTTGCCGCGAGCAGGTAGCTCTCCGCGCTGTCGAACGTGGACACGTCGACGCCGTTACGGTGCAGCAGCGCACGCAGGCCGGCCCGGGCCACCGGGTCAGGATCGATGACCCCGACATGCGGCGGGGCGTCTGACGGATTCCTGTTTTCTGCCATGGATAAGACGCGACCACAGGTCGGGCCAGTTCAATTCTGCCCGCAGGGAGGATCGGTTGCGGCGAACCGCGCGGCGAACTGTGGTCGCATGGGACCCAGTGTTCCTGCCTGCAAAAATCGGGAGAATCGGGGCTTATACCTAAACTGCGGCGATCACCGCAGTGTGCTGCGGCGCGGCAAATCAATCGTCACCGCGTTCGACCGCAAGCACCATGCGCACCAGGTGCGCGAGCGAATGCGCCTCCATCTTTTCCATCACGCGCGCGCGATGGATTTCGACCGTGCGCTGGCTCAGGTTGAGGTCTCCTGCGATGACCTTGTTCGCCTTGCCCGCCACGACCAGGTCGAGCACCTCGCGCTCGCGCGGTGTAAGCGACTCCAGGCGCTTCCGGATCATGTTGCGTTCAGCCAGCATCCGCCGGCTGCCCGCGTCCTTGTCGAGCGCCTGGTTGATGCGGTCGAGCAGGTCCTGGTCGCGGAAAGGCTTCTGGATGAAGTCTACCGCGCCGGCCTGCATGGCCTCGACTGCCATCGGCACGTCGCCATGCCCGGTGATGAAGATGATGGGCAGGATCGAATGCCGCTCGTTCAGCTTGACCTGCAACTCGAGGCCACTCATTCCCGGCATGCGGATGTCCAGCACCAGGCAGCCGGGCCGGTCATCGCGGTCGGCGTCGAGGAATTCCTGCCCGGATTCGAATACCTCGACCGGAAGCCCGACGGACTTAAGCAGCATCCGCAGCGAGTCGCGCACGGCCGCGTCGTCGTCTACTACGAATACCGTGGGCTTTATTTCCTTGATCACGGGTCATTCCTCTTTCGTTGCCGAAGCCGCCGGCAGCGTGAAATGAAAGCACACACCGCACGGCTCGTTCGAAGTGTGCCACAGGCGCCCGCCATGGGCGCGGATGATGGAGTGGCTGATGGCCAGTCCGAGCCCTGTGCCGGTTGCTTTTGTAGTGAAAAACGGGTTGAACAGATGCTCATCCGCGCCCGGCGCCAGGCCGCTTCCCTGGTCGGCGACCGTGATCTGGACCAGTCCTTCTTCGGGACCGCAGGCCTTGAGGACGATCTCCCTGCGGTCCTCCGGGCACTCGATCATGGCGTCGATCGCGTTGCGAACCAGGTTCAGCACCACCTGCTGCAGCTGGATCGGATCGGCGTGAACGCCCGGCAGGTCCTTGTCCACCTCCAGCCGCAGGTGGACGTTGTGCAGCCGCGCATCGGTCTCGGCCAGCGTGCGAAGGTCTTCCAGCAGACGCTCGCAGGTTACCCATTCACGCTTGACCTCGCGGTTCCTGACGAAATTACGCAGCCTGCGGATGACCTCGCCGGCGCGGAGCGCCTGGGCGTTGACCTGCTCGAGGGCGGCAATGACGTCCGGAATGTCGGGCTCGTCCTGGCGCAGCAGGCGCTGGCAGGCCTGTGAGTAGGTCGCGATGGCTGACAGCGGCTGGTTGATCTCGTGGGCGAGGCCGGCCGCCATCTCGCCCATGGTGGACAGCCGGCTGAAGTGGGTAAGGCGCTCCTGCAGTTGCCGCGCCTCGTCCTCGGCGTGGTGGCGGTCCGTGATGTCGTGGACCGTCCCGATCTGCTTCACGATCCGACCATCCTCGTCGCGCGACACCTGCGCGATGTGATGCAGGTGCCGTGTGCGTCCGTCGCGAAGCACCACCCGGTATTCGATGTCGAGCGGCGCCTCGGCGGCACCCAGGCGACGAAACGCCTCCATTACACGTGCGCGGTCGGCGGGGTGCACCCACCGTTCGAAGAATTCGTCGCGCTTCATCGTCGGGCCATCGACCGGCAGGTCCAGGATCCGGTACAACTGCGCCGAGTAGTAGTCCGTCCCGTCGCCGCTCGGGTGCAGGACGTAATTGCCGAGGTTTGCGAGGGTCTGCGCGAGCTGGAGTTCGGCCTCGCTGCGCTTCAATTGCGCCTCGGCCTCCTTGTAGTTGGTCAGGTCGCGGATGAACCCGACGTATCGGGGCGGCTCGACGTCGGCCACCCGGCCGACCGCGAGCTCGCAGGGGAAAGTCGTGCCGTCCTTGCGCAGCGAAACGATCTCGCGCCCGACGCCGATGATGCGCGTGACCCGGGTCTTGTCGTAGCGCTCGAGGTAGCCGTCGTGCGCGCCATGGAACGGCTCAGGCATCAGCAGCTTTACGTTGTGGCCGATCACCTCGTCGGCCGAATACCCGAACAGCCGCTCAGCCGCCAGGCTGAACTCCTCCACGGTGCCAAGGTGGTCGATCACGATGATCGCGTCTACCGCTGCATCGAGCAGCGCACGCAGTGCCTGGTCGCTGCGTGCCACGGCGCCGCGGCTCTTCGGTGTCGGCGCTTTTCGGGGCGAGTGCTGGTGATTCATCGGTTGGACTGGGTCCGGGGCGCCCAATCGTAAGTGAAGCGGACGCGCCGGACTAGGTATTACAGGAGAACGACTAGGCGAGGCTCCGAATTTCGCCCGCCGAAGGAGGGGCGGAGAATGAAGTCGCGGCCCGATGGGCCCCGGCCGCGAGTTTCCTAACAGGTGGCCCGAGGAGGGAGCCATGAGACTTACACGCTGGGAACCCTTCCGTGACATGGACGAGATCTTCAGGGGCTTCACGCCATTGCTCGGCCGCGTACCCGCGACCCGTCCGCTCGAGGGGATGATGGAATTCATGCCGCTCGCGGACATCGTCGAACACGAGAAGGAATACCTGATCAGGATCGACCTGCCGGATGTGCCGAAGGAGGACGTCAAGGTCCTGTTCGACGACGGAGTGCTCACCGTGAAGGGCGAGCGCAAGGTCGAGAAGGAAGTGAAGGGCGAGAAAGTGCACCGGACCGAGAGGTATTTCGGTGCGTTCGAGCGCAGCTTCGTGCTGCCGGACGAGATCGATCCGAAACTGATCCGTGCCGAGGCCAAGGACGGCGTGCTGGTGGTCCACATGCCGAAGGTGGACGTGCCGAAGAAGCGCCCGCTGGCGATTACGATCCAGTAACACCGGCGTGATGGTGCGCGTGGGCCGCCGGGCCCGAGGTCAACTGGTGGATGGCGTATCCGGCCGTCCACAGGCCGAAGAGCAGCAGCAGCAACCCGGCGACCCGCTTCAGCGACAGTCGCGTCGAGAGCAGTCGGGCCACGCGGTCGAACGCGAGGCCGGCCGTCGTCATCGAAGGCAAGGTGCCCGCGCCGAATGCGAGCATCACGGCCGCGCCCAGCGGCGCGCTCGCGGAGGTCGCGGCCAGCAACAGCATCGAGTACGTCATTCCGCAGGGCAGCCAGCCCCAGGCGAGGCCGAGCCCGATCGCGGCGCGCAGGCCGCCGTGCCGGCGCTGCGCTCCCGCCATCGGCGCAATGCGTCGCCAGAGTCCCGATCCTGCCGCCTCCAGCGGGTCTAGCAGTCGCCAGCCGAACAGCAGGCGACCGGCTGCCGCCACCATGATCAGTCCGGACAGCACGCGAATCGCCACCGACAGTGCGCGCACGTCGATCGCGCGGAGCAGTGCACCGCCGAGCAGGCCGGCGATCGCCCCCGCCACGGCATAGCTCGTCACGCGCGACAGGTTGTATGCGAGCACGTTGGCAACGCGCGCGGCGGTGCCGGCTTCGCGATCGCGCATTGCGAGCGCTCCCGAGATGCCGCCGCACATGGCGGCGCAGTGGCCGCTCGCGGCAAGTCCTGCAAGCAGCGCAGCACCTAGGTTCAGCGTCGTCGTGTCCATTACAACTCCCGTCTGTCCGCTTCCGATTGCAGCGATCGGGACTGGGGGTCCCGCTTCGCGTCCTCACCGTCCGAGAGCACCGACCATCCTGGGCTGTCGAGGTCGTCGAACTGGCCGCTGCCGACCGCCCAGAAGAATGCCCAGAGTCCGACGCCGACCAGTACCAGCCCAAGCGGAATCAGCAGGTAGACGATGTTCATATCAGGCCGCCTCCGCCGGTACCCGCAACGTCCAGCCTGCGTCGCTTCGATGTCCCGCGCCGCGCGACAGGCGCATGGCATTCAACACCACCACGACCGAACTGAGTGACATGCCGATCGCAGCGAGCCAGGGCGGAACCAAGCCGAGCGCGGCCAGCGGCAGCGCCGCGACGTTGTACCCGATCGCCCAGGCGAGATTCTGCCGGATGATCCGCTGCGTGCGTCTCGCGACGTCCACGGCCTGCGGGATCTCCTCCAGCGAATCGCGCACCAGGATCAGGTCGGCACTTGTCTGCGCCAGCGCGGAGCCGCGGCCCATCGCGATGGCGACGTCCGCGCCGCGCAGCAGCGGCGCATCGTTGATGCCGTCGCCGATCGCGATGACCACGGCGCCCGTGGCCTGGAGGTCCTTGACGCGCGCGAGCTTGCGGGCCGGGTCGAGCCGGGCCGCCGAGAGTCCGACGCCGCAGAGTGCCGCGATCCGCGCGACCGCGTCCGCGTCGTCGCCGCTGACGATCTCGGATTCGAGACCGAGCCGGCGCAGGCCTGCGACACACGCGGCAGCCTCCGGGCGCAGCTGGTCGGTCAGCCGGAATGCCGCGAGCGGACCGCTCGAGTCGCCCAGGCAGACCCAGCTCTCGCCGTCCACGCCGTCTATCGCCGCGTGTGACGGCGCAAGCCCGCTCACGAACGACGGACGACCAATCCGCAGCCTTCGGTCCCCGACTGTCCCTTCGATGCCGAGCCCGGCGTGGACCTCGACCGCAGTCGCCTCGGCCGTCGCCACGCCCGGCTCGATGAATGCGCGTGCGATCGGGTGTTCGGACATGCGCTCCAGCGCTGCCGCCATCTCGAGGCACTGGGCCTCCGTATGGCCCGCGAGAGCGCGGATCTCCTCGACGCGGATCAGGCCCCGGGTCAGCGTCCCGGTCTTGTCCCAGAGCACACAGTCCGCCCTGGCAAGCGTTTCGAGCGCATCCGAGTGGGCCACCAGCACGCCGCGCCGCGCCAGCCCGGCGGTGGCCGCAGCTATTGCCGCCGGCGTGGCAAGCGAAAGCGCGCAAGGGCAGGTCGCGACCAGCACCGCGAGCGTGGCCGGGAACGCGCGCGTCGGGTCGATGAACCACCACGCCACGAACACTACCGCCGCGCCGACCAGGATCCGGCCGAGGAACCAGGCCGCCGCCCGGTCGGCCGCGCGCGCCACGCGCGGCCGTTCTGCCTGCGCGCGCTCGAGCAGCGCGACGATGCCGGCCAGCACCGTGCGGTCCGCGACCGCGGAGACCCGCACCCTGAGCGGCGCGCCGAGATTCTGCGTGCCCGCGTGCACCAGCGCGCCGGCGTCCTTCGCGACTGCGGTGGATTCGCCGGTCAGCATCGACTCATCGACGCGCCCGGCGCCTTCCGCGACCACGCCGTCCGCGGCAAAGACCTCGCCGGTCCGTACCAGCAGTTCATCGCCTGGCTCCAGCTCGGCAGCCTGCACGTCCTCGACCACGCCATCGCGCAGGCGCCGCGCGGTGACGGGCGCCAGGCGGGCAAGCGCGTCCGCTACGCTGCCGGAACGGTGGCGCGCGACCATCTCGACGTAGCGGCCGAGCGAAAGGAAGAATACGAACATGGTCACCGAGTCGAAATACACCTCTCCGTGCCCGGTTAGAGCATTCCAGACGCTCGCAACGAATGCGAGCATGATGGCGATGCTGACGGGCACGTCCATGCTGATGCCGCGAGCGCGCAACGCCTGCCACGCACCGACGTAGAACGGCCAGCCGGCATACAGCGCAACCGGCACCGAGACCAGCATGCTCACCAGGCGCAACAGCTTGCGGATGCCGGGATCCATGCCGGACGTGTGCGCGATATAGAGCGGCACCGCGAACATCATCACCTGCATCATTCCGAAGCCCGCGACCGCGAGCCGCTTGAGCGCCGTGCGGCGCTCGAGGATGGCGAGTTGGCCGGCCGCGTCGCCGGCCAGCGGATGCGGGCGCAGCCCAACATGCTCGAGCACGCGCAGCAGGTCGCCGAGGCTGGCGATTTCGGGATCCCAGGTGAGCCGGGCGCGCGCCGTCGCTGGATTGACGCTCACATCGCGCAGGCCGCGTTGCTGCCGCAGCGCCTTGTCCGCAAGCCAGCTGCAAGCCGAGCACCGCAGGCCCTCGAGCAGCACCGTCATGGACCTCGCCCCGTCCGGTTCCGCGGTGCTCAGTCGCTCGACCAGCTCCGGGCGGTCATAGGCGGACCAGCGGTCGGGCCGTGGGGTCTCGTCGGCGCGCGCGGCGGCCGCATCTCGATAGCGATAATAGTCGCCGAGCCCAGCCCCGGCGATGAACTCGGCGACGGCCCGGCAGCCGTGGCAGCAGACCGGCTCGTCACGCCCATCAATCCGTGCGTGAATCACGACGCCGGCGGGAACAGGCTCGCTGCAGTGGAAGCAGGCCGGACCCGCCGAGGTCATGGCGCCCGGTCGGAGTCGGTCTCACCGCATTTCATGGTCACGCCGTCCTGCACGCAGTCCTGGCTCACCAGCACCTCGGGTCGAGTCACCGCGAGGTAATAGGTCACGGCCCCGCCGACCACGGAGAGCGCGGGCGGCAGCATCAGCAGCCAGGGCCAGAGCTGTCGGTACCAGGGACGGGGCGTGAGATCGCTCATGGTAGGCAGGATATCAGTCGGTCGGCGCGAGGAAGCGCGCCTTGCCGCTCGCGCGGAGCTCCGGCTGGTCCGTTGCCTCGATCGATACCTGGATGTCGGCCCCGCCCTCGAGCGCATCCTCGGGGATGCGGATGCGCACCGGCACGCCCTGCACCTGGCCGGCGCCGACCCAGACTGTCGGTCCCCGGTAATCCACCTGCAGACCGGGCAGTCCGCTGCCGGAGATCGTGAATTCGTGGGCCTGGCTGTCCTTGTTCAGTATCTTGACGTTGTACACGTTCTCGACGGTCTCGTCGGGGCGCTCTCGGTAGAGGGCGTTGCGGTCGCGCATCACGTCGATCCCGATCAGGTTGCGGTGCGTGATCGAATAGCCGAAGCCGATCGCGAGCAGCGTGAGCAGGGCCGCATAGATGACGGTGCGTGGTCGCAGCACGCGCTTGCGCTGGCCGTCGAGCCCGCTCTGCGTGTCGTAGCGGATCAGCCCGCGCGGGTAACCGACCTTGTCCATGACTTCGTCGCAGGCATCGATGCAGGCGGCACAGGCGATGCACTCGTACTGCAGGCCCTGGCGGATGTCGATGCCGGTCGGGCAGACCTGCACGCACACGGTGCAGTCCACGCAGTCGCCCAGGCCCTGCGACTTGTGGTCGGCGCCCTTCTTGCGGGCGCCGCGCGGCTCGCCGCGCTTGTCGTCGTAGGTGATGATCAGCGTGTCGCGGTCGAACATCGCGCTCTGGAAGCGCGCGTAGGGACACATGTACTTGCAGACCTGCTCGCGCATGAAGCCCGCGTTCACGTAGGTGGCGCCGCCGTAGAACAGCACCCAGAACGTCTCCCACGGCCCCGTGGCGAGGTGGAACACTGCTCCCGCCAGCTCGGTGATCGGCGTGAAGTAGCCGACGAACGTGAAACCTGTCCACAGCGAGAACGTGATCCAGAGAAACTGCTTGGTGCCCTTGCGCAGCAGCTTGTTCCCGCTCCAGGGCGCCCTGGAGAGCTTCATCTGCTGCGTGCGGCTGCCCTCGACCAGCCGTTCCATCCACAGGAAGGTCTCGGTCCAGACGGTCTGCGGGCAGGCGTAGCCGCAGAACAGCCGCCCGGCGAGCGCCGTGAAGAAAAACAGCGACAGCGCGGCGATCACCAGCAGCCAGGTCAGGTAGTAGAAGTCCTGGGGCCACAGCGTGAGGCCGAAGATGTGGAACTGGCGCACCGGTAGGTCGAAGAGCACCGCCTGCCTGCCGTTCCAGCGCAGCCACGGTATCGCATAGAAGATGCCGAGCAGGACCCAGGCCGCAGCCGTTCGCAGGTGCTGGAAGCGACCGTCTATCTCACGCGGATAGATCTTCTGGCGTGCCGCGTACAGCCCGCCGTCCGCCTGGGCCTCGGGGCCGCTCATCCGTCGCTCCGGGTCCCGCCGTCAGCCTGGTCCTGGTCAGGTGGTTCGGGGTGCGCGGTCCGGACGAGATACAGGCTGAGCAGGCTCGACAGCGTGGACACCAGCCAGAAAAAGAAGAAGCCGACGGCGTATCCGGTCATGCGCGTGGCGAAGCCGGGTGGCGGGTAGTCGTCGTTGCCGATCAGCAGCGGGTCCAGGAACGCGAAGCAGATCATCGTGGCGACGCTGGCCGTGATGAACGAGGGCCAGAGAACGATGGCCACGTCCTGCCCGAGGCGTGGCCATCGCAGCTTGCCCGAGTATTCCGATCGATGAGACCCGAACATGATCAGCTCAATTGCTGGTACCGGCGAGCTGGATGGCATACGCCGCCAGCAACCGCACGCGCTCCGGGCCGAGGCGCTCGCCAAACGCAAGCATCTGGCCGTTGCGACCGTTCTCGACAGTCTGGTGCAGCGTCGCCGCGTCACCGCCGTAGAGCCAGATTTCGTCGGTGAGATTGGGTGCGCCGAGGATCGGGTTGCCCTTGCCGTCGACGCCATGGCAGGCCGCGCAGTTGGTCTCGAACAGCGTCTGGCCAGCTGCCGCCAGCGTCGCATCGGCCTGTTGGCCGCTCAGCTTCTCCACGTAGGCCACGACCTGGTCAACGCCCTGTGCGCCGAGTACCGGGCCCCAGGGTGGCATCACTGCCATGCGCCCGCCCGTGATCGTCTGGACGACCGTGTCTGGATCGCCGCCCCACTGCCAGTTGGCATCGGTCAGGTTAGGGAAGCCCTTCGCGCCTCCGCCATCCGAGCCGTGGCACTGGGCGCAGTTCACCTGGAAGAGGTTCCGCGCCGTGGACATCGCCTTCGGATCGGCTGCGAGCTGGGGAATGGTCATGGTCGCGAACGGCGCCAGGTAGGCGGCTGCCTTGGCCTCCGCTGCGGCTCTCTCCTGCTCGTACTGGCCGTGCTGGGTCCAGCCCTTGATACCCTTGAACGTGCCAAGTCCCGGGTACAGCACCAGGTAGACCAGGCCGAAGGCCACCGTGAGATAGAACAGCCACAGCCACCAGCGGGGCAGCGGGTTGTTGTACTCGCGCAGGTCCTTGTCCCACACGTGCCCGGTGTCGGCGCCGCCGCCGATCTTCTCGCCAGCAGCCTTGGGCTTGGAAGTCCACCTCAGCAGCCACAGGCAGCCGAAGATGTTGAATAGCGTCACGAGGACGATGAACACGCTCCAACCGCTAGTCATGGGGTCTTGCTCCCTTGTTCCTTACCAGGCGGATATTCGTGGAACGGCAATTCGGCCATCTCCTTGAACTCCGCCTTGCGGCGCTTGCTGTATGCCCAGAATACGATCGCGACGAACGCCAGCATCATTGCCAGCGTCATCAGGCCGCGAATGGTGCCGATGCCCATGACTCAGCCACCCGACCTTAGGTCGATGCCGAGGCCCTGCAGGTAGGCGATCAGCGCATCGAGCTCGGTCTTGCCTGCCACCGCAGCCGGTGCTCCGGCGATGTCTTCGTCGGTGTAGGGCACGCCTTCCATGCGCAGAACGCGCATCTTCTTCGCGACCAGGTCACCGTCCACCGTCGCCTTCTCGAGCCACGGGTAGCGCGGCATGTTCGACTCCGGCACGACGTCGCGCGGGTTCCGCAGGTGCACGCGATGCCAGTCGTCCGAGTAGCGGGCGCCGACGCGGGCGAGGTCGGGCCCCGTGCGCTTCGAGCCGAACTGGAACGGATGGTCGTACACGGACTCGCCCGCGAGCGAGTAGGGCCCGTAGCGCTCGGTCTCGGACCGGAACGGCCGGATCATCTGCGAGTGGCAGTTGTAGCAGCCCTCGCGAACGTAGACGTCCCGGCCCGCGAGCCTGAGCGCCTCGTAGGGCTTGATGCCCGGCGCCGGCTGGTTGCTGACGCCCTGGAAGTAGAGCGGCACGATTTCCACCAGCCCGCCGAAGCTGATCGCGATCGCGATCAGCACGCCCATCAGGCCGATTTTCTTTTCGATTGATTCGTGGTTCATGCGTGCTTCCTCAGGCCGGCTGCACGACCGGTGCATCCGCGGTGCTGGTGCGGGCGGCGACGGTCTTCCAGACATTCCAGGCCATGATGAACATGCCCGAGAGCACCAGCGTGCCGCCGGCGAGCCGGACCGCGTAGTACGGGTACGTCGACTTGATGGACTCGATGAACGCGTAGGTGAGCGTGCCGTCGGCATTGGTGGCGCGCCACATCAGGCCCTGCATCACGCCGGCGATCCACATCGAGGTGATGTACAGCACCACGCCGATGGTCGTGATCCAGAAGTGAACGTCGATCGCCTTGGTGCTGTACATCTGCTCGCGCCCGAACAGCTTCGGGATCAGCGCGTACATCGAGCCGATCGAGATCATCGCGACCCAGCCGAGCGCGCCGGAGTGCACGTGGCCGATGGTCCAGTCGGTGTAGTGCGACAGGGCGTTGACGGTCTTGATCGACATCATCGGCCCTTCGAACGTGGACATGCCGTAGAACGACAGCGACACGATCATAAACTTCAGGATCGGGTCGGTGCGCAGCTTATGCCAGGCGCCGGACAGCGTCATGATGCCGTTGATCATGCCGCCCCACGACGGCGCGAGCAGGATCAGCGAGAACACCATGCCGAGCGACTGCGCCCAGTCCGGCAGCGTCGTATAGTGCAGGTGGTGCGGGCCTGCCCACATGTAGATGGCGATCAGCGCCCAGAAATGCACCACTGACAGACGGTACGAGTAGACGGGACGCCCGGCCTGCTTCGGTATGAAGTAGTACATCATGCCGAGGAAGGCGGCGGTCAGGAAGAATCCCACCGCGTTGTGCCCGTACCACCACTGCACCATCGCATCGACCACGCCCGAGTAGATGCCGTAGGACTTGGTCATCGTGACCGGGATGGCCAGGTTGTTGGTGATGTGAAGCACGGCGATGGTGATGATGTAGGCGGCGAAGAACCAGTTCGCCACGTAGATGTGCTTGACCTTGCGCAGCGCGATGGTGCCGAAGAACACCACTGCGTATGCGACCCACACGACCGTGATCAGCAGGTCGATCGGCCACTCGAGTTCCGCGTACTCCTTGCCCTGGGTGATGCCGAGCGGCAGCGTGATGGCGGCGCAGAGGATCACTACCTGCCAGCCCCAGAACGTGAACGCGGCCAGCTTGTCGGCGAACAGGCGCACGTGGCAGGTGCGCTGCACGATGTAATAGGAGGAGGCGAACAGCGCGCTACCCCCGAACGCGAAAATCACCGCGTTGGTGTGCAGTGGACGCAGCCGGCTGTAGGTCAGCCAGGGGACGGGGGGGAGCAGGTCGGGCCACAGCAGTTGCGCCGCGATCAGGACGCCGACCAGCATGCCGACGATTCCCCAGACCACGGTCATTATCGCGAACTGCCGGACGACCTTGTCGTTGTAATAGGAGCCGGTGTTCATGCGCGCCTCGAGTGAAAGGAGTCCTGTGCCTCGCGCCAGCCGAGCGCGCGGACCGGCCGACATGTTACGGAGACATGCCCGTGGGTCACAAGTCTCCGGTTACCCGTGGCATACGCATATACCGCAGCTTCAAACCCTGATTGCGGCCTGCTAGGCGCGGCCGCACATTGCGAATGGGCGCAATGGGCGCCGGACGGAGGAGCTTGATCATGGTGCGCCTCGACAGGATCCTGGCTATCGTCGACCCGACATCCGACGCACAGCCGGCGCTCGACAAGGCGCGGCTGCTCGCGCAGCGATCGGGCGGGACGCTCGAACTCTTCATCTGCGACTTCGATCCGTCGTTGAGCGGCAAGCCGCTGTTCGACACGGCGACGCTGAAGGAAC
This sequence comes from uncultured Gammaproteobacteria bacterium, assembly GCA_963732375.1. Classification (GTDB taxonomy): domain Bacteria; phylum Pseudomonadota; class Gammaproteobacteria; order Steroidobacterales; family Steroidobacteraceae; genus RPQJ01. The sequence goes on along the minus strand of CAVSZE010000002.1, from coordinate 164,282 downwards.
TCCGGGTCGAATTCGTAAAGGAGAGGATGGAGTTGCTCGAGGCGCTGGCCGACGAGATTCGGGCCGAGGGCGTCAAGGTCGAAACGCACGTGCACTGGGACAATCCCCTGTACCTCGGCGTCCTGCGGCGCGTGCAGGAGTCGTCGCCCGACCTGGTCGTGAAGGACACGCACCATCATTCGATGATCCGCAGGGCACTGCTCACCAATACCGACTGGAGCCTGATACGCAGCTGCCCGGCGCCGCTGCTGCTCGCGAAGCCCCATGACTGGTCGGCGCAACCACGCATCCTCGCGGCGCTCGATCCGGAGCACGTCGGGGACCAGCCGGCGGCGCTGGATCACGCGATCCTCGATGCGGCGGACCTGCTGGCGAGGTCGCTGGAAGGAGAACTGCACGTCGTGCACGCGTTCCTGTCCACCGTGCTGCTCGCGGCGGTGACCGGGGCGGGAGCCGGCGCCCTGGCCTTCCCCGAGGCAGGTGCGGGCGAGGTCGTCGTGAAGGAACGCGAGCGCATCGGTGCAGTCCTCGCGGACGTCGTGGCCAGGCACTCGGTGCCGGACGGCCGCATCCACCTCGAGCAGGGCTCGGCGGCCGACGTGATGCAGATCGTCGCGCGCAGCCTTCCGGCCGACGTGCTGGTCATGGGTGCCGTGTCCCGCAGCCGGTTGCAGGAACTGTTCGTCGGCAGCACGGCGGAACGCGTCCTCGACCGGCTGCCCTGCGACGTGCTGGTCGTGAAGCAGGCTGGGCACTAGGTGGCAATCCGGCGGAGGGCCTGACGGCGGCTCGGCGCGGGGGGGGGCGGCAAGTGCCGCCCGGCGGCCGATGCGCGCTGTGAACCGCGTCACGCCCGTCCGCGCGGGGACTGTCCCGACCTCACATTCTGGCCCGGGTTTCCGGCCGTATACTCGGGACCGATGCAATCCGCCACCGTCCTGCTGATCAGTGCCCGCAAGGAGGACCACGCCCGGTTCGCCGAGTTGCTTGCCGGCATTCGTGGCCAGCCATTCCAGCTCGAGGTCGCCGAGAGCCTCGCCGACGGCTTGTTACGGGTGAAGCACGGTCGCGTCGACGCGATAATCCTCGACGTCGCGTTGCCGGACAGCATCGGGCTCACGACCTTCCTGCGCATCCAGCCGAAGGCTCCCCACGTACCGATCGTGATCGCGGTCGATGTGACGAACGAGGACATCGGCCGGGAGGCCGTCGAGCGTGGGGCCCTGGATTTCTTCGTGGTCGACGAATTGACGTCGCAGATGCTGGACAAGGCGCTGCGCTACGCGACGGAGCGCACGCATACGCTGAAGGCGCTGAAGGCCTCGGAGCAGCGCTACCGCGAACTGTTCCAGAACGTCACGGCCGGCGTTTTCCAGACCACGCCCGACGGCAAGTTCATGGCGGCGAACCCGGCGCTGGTGCGAATGCTGGGCTACGACTCGGAAGACGAGTTGCTGGCCATCGACGTCGCGTCGGATATCTACATGGACCCCGGGCACCGCGAAAAATGGGTGCAGGACATGGCGAAGGCCGGCGAGGTGAGGAATGCCGAGCTGGTGCTGAAGCGGCGCGACGGCAGCAAGATCGTGGTGCTCGAGAACTCTCGCGTGGTTCGCGACGGCGATGGCGGCGCGCTCTTCTACGAGGGCACGCTTACCGATATCACCGAGTCGCACGAATTATCGCAGCAGCTTTCCTACGACGCGAGCCACGACCCGCTCACCGGTCTCGCCAACCGGCGCGAGTTCGAGCTGTGCCTGCAGCGGGCGCTCGAGCTCGTGCAGGCCACCGGGAAGACCCATGCGGTCTGTTTCATGGACCTCGACCGTTTCAAGGCCATCAACGACTCGTGCGGGCACGTGGCCGGCGACGAACTGTTGCGGCAGCTAGGTCGGGTGCTCGAGCAGAACGTGCGCTCCGCGGACGTGGTTGCGCGGCTGGGCGGCGACGAGTTCGGGGTGCTGTTGCACAACTGCGACCCGGGGGATGCCGAGCAGGTGGCCGGCAACCTGCTGAAGGCGGTGGACGAATACCAGTTCATCTGGGGCTCCAAGGCATACACGCTCGGCATCAGCATCGGCGTCGTGATCGTCAACCCGCACATGCGTCGTATCGCGCAGGTGATGAACGCGGCGGATACCGCCTGTTACGCCGCAAAGGATGCGGGGCGCAATCGTGTCCGCGTGTACAAGGAGGACGAGGCGCTCGACGAGCGTCGTCACGGGGAGATGGAGTGGGTGGTGCGCGCCAAGCGCGCACTCACCGAGAACAGGTTGTTCCTCGAAGCCCAGCCGATCGTCCCGCTGGGCGCGGGCGTATCGGAGATGCCGCACTACGAATTGCTGGTGCGAATGCGGGATGAAAACGGCAGGTCCGTTCCACCGGGCGCCTTCCTGCCCTCAGTCGAACGCTACAACCTTGCCGTGCGTTACGACCGCTGGGTCATCGGCGCCGCGCTGGACTGGATGAAGGAGAATCCCCAGGGGCTTGCCAAGGTATCCCGCTTGTTCATCAACCTGTCCAGGGATTCCGTGATCGACCCGGAAACCGCGGCCTACGTCCGGCAGGCTGCCGCGAGCGCGGGCGTGGACCCGCACAGGCTCGGATTCGAGCTTTCGGAAAGCGTCGCAATCGCGAACCTGTCCCGCGCCAACCAGCTGATCAACGACCTGCGGCGCATCGGATGCGCGACAAGCCTCGATGACTTCGGCAGCGGCGTGTCGTCGTTCGCGTACCTGAAGGCGCTTGCGGTGGAATACATCAAGATCGACGGCATGTTCGTCGGCAGTATTTCCCAGGACAAGGTCGATTACGCGATGGTCCGTTCGATCAAGGAAATCGGGCATGTCATGGGCAAGAAGATCGTCGCCGAGTCCGTCGAAACGCCGGCGGTGCTAGAGAAACTGCGCGAGATCGGAATCGACTACGCGCAGGGGTTCGAGGTCGGCATGCCCCGGCCGATGCAGGAAATCGGGGCCATTGCCGTGGCCGACCTGCTCGCCAGCTGATACCTGCCGCCACGCGCTTGGTGTAAATTAAACAATCGATTAATATGGCGCGATGAGCGCCTCCCGGACCACGAGCCAGCGTGCGGACCGTCTCCCGTCGCGACGACAGGGCCGGCGGCCCGGACGTCCACGCGGACGACCGCCCGGCGGCGATGCGGCAGTGCGCGATGCGCTGCTCGCGACGGCCCGCGGGCTGTTCCTGAGCCGGGGATTCGCCTCGGTGACGATCCGGCAGATCGCGGCCGCCGCCGGCAGTTCGCCCGCCACGATCCACTACCATTTCGGCGACAAGCTCGGCCTGTATCGCGCCATGCTGCAGGCCGCGATCGCGCCCGTCGTCGAGGCCCTGCAGGGCGTTGACGAAACGACGCACGCGTCCGAGGTCCGCCTGGTGGACGTGATCGGTCTTTACAGCCGCATGCTCGCCGAGAATCCCTGGGTGCCCGCGCTGATTGTCCAGGAAGTGCTCACCGAAGGCGGGCCGTTCCGCGAGCAGTTCATCGAACAGTTCGCGGGTCGGCTTGCGCCGCTGCTGGTGGCCGCTGTCCAGCGCGAGCAGGCGGCTGGCACAGTTCGGCCCGAAGTCGAGCCGCGCCTCGCCGCGCTCTCGGCGATCAGCCTGACCGTGTTCCCGTTCCTGGCACTGCCGGTGGCCGGCCGTGTGCTCGGCCTGTCGGTCGAGCACGAGTCGATCGAGCGCCTCGCGGCGCACACGACGCGAGTCTTGATGTGGGGCATTGGTGCCCCAGGGGGGTCGGCATGATCAGGCTCATCGCATGCACAGCTCTGCTGGCCGCGCTCGCGACCGGCTGTTCCAGCGGCGATGCGCCGCAGGAAGTGCACGGTACGCTCGAGCGTGACAGGCTCGAAATCGTCGCGGAGTCCAACGAGCGCATCGTCGAAATCCCCGTGCAGGAAGGCCAGAGCGTCGCGGCCGGAACCGTGTTGCTGCGCCAGGAGGCCGGCACCATGCAGCCCCGCCTCGACCAGGCGCGGGCGACGCTCGACGAATCCGAGCGTCGGCTGGCCGAACTGCGCGATGGCGCGAGGCAGCGCGAGATCGACGAAGCGCGCGCCGCACTGGCGGGCGCCGAGAGCAGCCTCGAGACGGAGACGCGTGAGTACGATCGCGTCCGTTCGCTGGTCGAGAGCAGGTTGCTCAGCGATTCGAGTCTCGACCAGGCACGGGCGAGACGCGACACGGCGCGCTCGTCCCGCGACCAGGCCCGGGCGCGGCTCCAGTTGCTGCTCGAGGGCACGCGTACCGAGCAGGTGCAGCAGGCCGAGGCAGTGGTGGCGCGCAGCCGAGCCGCGCTGGCGGAACTGCAAACCTCGGCGTCGCGCTATTCGCTGCTCGCACCGCGCGCCGCGCTGGTCGAGGCGCTTCCGTACAAGCTTGGCGAGCGTCCGCCCGCAGGAGGCGTGGTTGCGGTGCTGCTGGCCGACGGAGTGCCCTATGCGCGCGTCTACGTGCCGGAACCACTGCGGGCCGCATACCGGCCCGGCGCGAAAGTGAGCCTGCGAGTGGACGGCGTCGAGGCACCGCTCGAGGGAAGGGTGCGCTTCGTGTCGGCGCAGGCAAGCTTTACGCCCTACTACTCAATGACCCAGAGGGACCGGACGCGGCTCAGTTACCTGGCCGAGATTACCGTTGCCGATCCGCGCGCAGCGGACCTGCCGGCGGGCGTGCCGGTGCAGGTCACGCTGGACGAATCATCCTGAGCGCAGTTGCGCCATCCAGCTGCACCCCGGCGAACCGAAACCAGCAGACCGCAATGAGCGAAGACATAGCCATCGTCGCGCGCGGACTCACCAGGCGCTTCGGCAAGCTCGTGGCGGTCGACGGGGTGGACCTGGCAATCCCGCGTGCGCGGATATTCGGTTTCCTGGGGCCAAACGGTTCGGGCAAGTCCACGACCATCCGCATGCTCTGCGGCCTGCTCGAGCCCACTGCGGGAACGGTCGAAGTGCTCGGCTACAGCATGCCGAAGGACGCCGAGAAGCTGCGCAGAAAGCTCGGCTACATGACGCAGCGATTCTCGCTGTGGGACGACCTCACGGTGCTCGAGAACCTGCAGTTTATGGGACGCGTGTTCGGCCTGCCGGGACCCGAGCGACGTCGCCGCATCAGCGCGCGCGCGGAGGAGTACTCGCTTGGACCGCTGCTCGACCAGCGGGTCGGGACCATGAGCGGCGGCCAGCGCCAGCGGCTGGCGCTCGCGGCCGCAACGCTGCACGAGCCTGAATTGCTGCTGCTGGACGAACCGACCAGCGCCGTCGATCCGCAGAGCCGCCGCGACTTCTGGGAAAGCCTGTTCGCGCTGGTGAATCGCGGCATCACGATCCTGGTGTCGACGCACTACATGGACGAAGCCGAGCGCTGCCACCGGCTGGCGATCCTCGCCGAGGGCCGCCTGGTCTCGGAAGGCGTGCCGCAGGACCTGATGCGCGACATACCTGCGGCGGTGATCGAGGTAGAGGCCCGGGACACCGTCGCGGCGCGTGGTGCGATCGCCGGCGACGACGCGGTGAAGAGTGTCGCGCAGCTCGGCCTGAGGTTGCATGTGCTGCTCGACCCGACGGTGCAGGCGCCCGCTGACCGGGTGCGTGACCGGTTGCGCGCAGCCGGCGTCGAGGCGAGCGTCGAAGCGGTCGGCGCAAGCCTCGAGGACGTGTTCGTCGCAGCGACCGGTTTCCGCAACGGCCCAGGGCACTAGCGGCGAGGTGTAGACGGTCATGCTGGGACGAATATTCGCGGTAATGCAGAAAGAAGTGCGGCAGCTCGCGCGCGACCGCGTCACCTTCGGGATGATCGTCGGCATCCCGCTGATGGAAATCCTGCTGTTCGGCTATGCGATCAATTTCGACGTGCGCGGGCTGCGGGCGGCCGTCGTCGACGAGGCTGGCACCAGCTACTCGCGTGCGCTGGTGGGCGACCTGCAGGCGACCGGCGTGATCGTGCTCGAGCCGCCGAGCCCCAGCGTCGCGGACCTGCGTCGCCGCATCAACGCCGGGCAGTTGAGCGTCGGCATCGTGATCCCCGCGGATTTCGAGCGACGCCGCCTCGATCCGGATCGCCCCGCGGTGCAGCTGCTGGTGGACGGCAGCGAGCCGATGATCGACGGAATCGCCCGCTCACTAGCCTCGACCCCGATGCCGGGTCGGACGGGACTGCAGCAGCCGCCCGGCCGGTACTTCGAGGTGAATACGGAGTTCAATCCCGAGCGGCGCACCGCGGTGCAGGTGGTGCCGGCCCTGATCGGCGTGATCCTGAACATGACGATGGTGATTTTCACCGCGGCCGCGATCGTCCGCGAGCGCGAGCGGGGTAACCTCGAGCTGCTGATCACGACACCTATCAGCTCCGGCGAGCTGATGACCGGCAAGCTGATGCCGTACGTGTTCATCGGCCTGCTGCAGGCCACGCTGGTGCTGGTGGTCGGCATGTGGATCTTCGACGTGCCGCTGAACGGCAGCCTGGCGCAGTTCTACCTGGCCGCGGCGCTGTTCATCGCGTCCACGCTGACGCTTGGGCTGGTGATCTCGACTGTAGCCACCACGCAGCTGCAGGCCTTCCAGATGGCGTTCATGACCATGCTGCCGTCGATCCTGATGTCCGGGTTCGTGTTCCCGTTCGACGGCATGCCGAAACCGGCGCAGTGGTTCGCGCAGCTATTGCCGTTGACTCACTTCGTGGACATGGTCCGAGGCGTGGTCCTGCGCGGCGCACCTCTGGTGGATCTCAAGGTGCAGGCGGCGAAGCTGCTGGCGTTTTTTGTCGTGACGCTGCTGATCGCGACGCGGCGGTTCCACAAGAGCCTCGACTGATCACTACTGCTTTACGTAGGTTCCGGGCGCGTCACAGATTGGTTTCAGGCCTTTCTTGGCCGCACCCATCGCAGGCGGGGCGACCTTGCGCGGGCTGGAGCGCTGCTCGAGCCACTTTGCCCACGTCGGCCACCACGAGCCGGGCGTCGGCGCGACCTTCTCCAGGTACCTGTCCGGTGCGAGAAGACGTCCACCGGACTTCGTCTGCAGCACGCGGTGGCGTCGCCGCGGGTGCTCGGGCCCGCTGATGATCCCGGCGTTGTGCCCTCCGCTGGTGAGGCAGAAGGTGTAGTCAGCAGAGCGCACCAGCCGGCCGACCTTGTACACGGAACGCCACGGCGCGACGTGGTCGGTCTCGGTGCCGACCACGAACATCGGCACTGTTACGTCCGTGAGGTTCAGTTGTTCGCCCATCGCGACGTAGCGGCCTTCCGCCAGGTCGTTATTGAGGTACAACTGGTGCAGGTAGTCCGTGTGCATGCGATAGGCCATGCGCGTGCCGTCGGCGTTCCAGGCCATCAGGTCGTTCACGCCGATGCGCTCGCCGCGCAGGTAGGTGCCTACCGTCGGAGCCCAGAGCAGGTCGTAGGTGCGCAGCATCTGGAACGCACCGCCCATCTGGCGGCTCTCGAGCACGCCCGCCTTCCACATCATGGCCTCGAGCATTGCGAGTTGCGCGGGACTGATGAAGATCGATATCTCACCCGGTTCGCTGAAGTCCGTCTGGCCCGCGAAGATCGTTGCGCTTGCCAGGCGGTTGTCGTCGCGGGCTGCCAGCAGCGACGCGGCGATTGCGAGCAGCGTCCCGCCGATGCAGTACCCGACCGCGTGAACCTTGCGTTTCGGAACTATGGTGGTCACCGCGTCGAGCGCAGCGAGTACGCCGTGCTCGAGGTAGTCGTCCATCGTGACGTCGCGGTCCTCGGCGGTCGGGTTCTTCCAGGAAATCATGAACACCGTGTGGCCGAGCCCAGTCAGGTAGTTCACCAGCGAATTCTTCGGCGACAGGTCGAGGATGTAGTACTTCATGATCCACGCCGGGACGATCAGCAGCGGCTCGGCATAGACGGTCTTCGTCTGTGGTGAGTACTGGATCAACTCCATCAGCCGGGTGCGCAGGACGACCTTGCCCTTAGTCGCGGCGACCTGCTCGCCGACCCGGTACTGCTCCGCGCCGACCGGGCCCTTGCCCTTGTAGGTGCGGACCACGTCCTCCCCGAGGTGCTTCAGGCCCCTGAGCAGGTTGCGGCCTCTTTCCTCTTTTGTCTTTTCGATGAGCTGGGGGTTGGTCGGCAGGTAGTTATCCGGCGCGACGAGTTCGAGGCCCTCCCTCACTGCGAAGCCGACGATGTTCTCGGCAGCAGGATCCGCGCCCGGGAGGTTCCGCACCGACTCGCGAGCCAAGTCGGACGCGGTCAGGAACGTCTGCGCCAAGACATTGAACGGAAATTTCGCCCAGGCCGGATCGGCGTAACGGTGCTGGTAGGGCGTTCCGTCGGCCTCGGGCGCCTGGCTGCCGTTCTTCAGTGCGCCGCCCGCGAACTGCGCGAGCGCCACCGATTTCTGCAGTGCGGAACGAGCCAGCGCCGCCTGCCGGCCCGGCGCCAGCGCGAGCCGGGTGAGCACGTTGATCCAGGCACCGCCGAAGGCCTGTGGCGAAAGTCCACCGGTCCACCGTGCAAGCGTCGCGAGCAGCACTCGGGAAGCGTCGTCGGTCTCGAGGGAGGTCCCGGCCTTTCCAGTCTGCTTTTTCATGGTACTCGCCTCAGATGCTCTTCAGGTCGCAGGTAATATCGGCAAGCTTCGCCGGATCGGGATGCTTGCGCTCGGCAATCCATCGCTTGGCCGTCATGAAGTCGCGCGGGCTGTTGACGGCGTCGACCGCCAGCAGTTCGCCCTGCGCGAGGTAGTAAAGCGCAAAACTACCGGACTGCGGGTCGCCGCGCAGCAGCGCCGTCTCATAACCCTGCGACAGGCCCGCGATCTGCAGCTTCACATCGTACTGGTCGGACCAGAACCACGGCACGTGGTCGTGCCGTGCCTCGCCACCACACATGTTGGTTGCTGCGACGCGGCCCTGTTCGACCGCGTTGTCCACCGACTCGAGTCGGACGCGCCGGCCGTACCTGACGCTCGGATGGTTGGTGCAGTCGCCTGCCGCCCAGACGTCAGGGTCCGAGGTCTGGCACCGCTCGTCCACCAGCACACCGTTGTCGCAGCTGATGCCGGCGGAGGCCGCCAGGATTACGTCGGGCAGGATGCCGACGCCGACGATCACGATGTCGGCCGGGAAGGTCTGCTCGCCGCAGACGACTGCGCGCACGCGGCCCTCGCCGTCGAAAGCAGTCACCGACGTGCCGCAGTGAATGCGCACGCCCTCGCGTTCGTGCCTCTTTACGTAGAACTCCGACAGCTGCGGCGCCACGACCCGGTTCAGCGGCCGGTCCGCCATCTCGAGCACGGTGACCTCCAGGCCGAGGTGGCGGGCGCTGGCCGCGGCCTCCAGGCCGACGTACCCGGCGCCGACCACGACCAGCTGCCGCGCGTCTCTGAGATCGGCGCGGATGGCCTCGACGTCGGCGATCGTGCGCAGGTAATGGATACCGCCGAGGTCGTGGCCCGGCGTTTCAAGCAGCCGTGGCCGGCTGCCGACGCTGAGCAACAGCTTGTCGTAGGTGAGCTCGTCGCCATCGTCGAGCCGCAGTCGGCGCGCGCCGCAGTCGATGGCTGTGACCCTGAGGCCCAGGCGCGTGTCTACGCGCGCCAGCTCGTAGAACTGGGGGCTGCGCAGCAGCAGGCGTTCGCGTTCGAGTTCCCCGGACAGGAATTTCTTCGACAAGGGCGGCCGGTTGTAGGGCAGGTAGGGTTCGTCGCCCACCAGCACGATCGGGCCCTGGTGCCCCTGGCGGCGCAGCGTGTCGATCGCCTGCACCGAGGCGTGGCTCGCTCCCACGATGACGAACGCCTGGGTCATTCCCGGTCCCGATCCCTTGGCTGCGCCCGCCCGGGGCGCCACGGTGTCCCTTATATACGGAGCCTCCACGGAGGAACAGGCTGCGGGCAGGCCAGCCCGGCCGACGGAACAGGGTGCGCTGCGGCCTGCCCATGGCTATGCTTGCAGGGTCGCCGCGCACCACGGTCGAGCAGGGCGGGGTCCCGGGTGCCACACGCTGGTGCGGACAGGCGCCTCCGGCGCCGGATTCGCCCGGTCTGCGGGCGCGGCACGGTTTCTGCATATTGGCTGGAGCGATGTCCGCCGGACAATGACGAATAGTTCAGGAGCCAGAGCCCTATGAAGCTGATCAGCGCAATTATCAAACCTTTCAAGCTGGACGACGTGCGTGCGGCATTGTCGGAACTCGGCGTGTCCGGCATGACGGTAACGGAGGTCAAGGGCTTCGGCCGGCAGCGCGGCCATACCGAGCTATATCGTGGAGCCGAATACGTCGTGGACTTCGTGCCAAAGACCCGCATCGAGGTCGCGGTCAAGGACACGCTCGTGGACCAGGTCATCGAGGCGGTCGTAGCTGCCGCGCGCACCGGCAAGGTGGGCGACGGCAAGATCTTCGTCTCCGACCTGGAGCGTGCGGTCCGCATCCGCACCGGCGAAGCGGACGACCAGGCTCTCTGACGGCTTGCCCGACCCGCTCGAAAGCGCCCTCGAGAAACTCAAGCTCGGCCGGCAGTCGCGGCACGTGTTCCTGTGCGTGGGCGGGAAGTGCGCCCCGCAGGACGAGGCGCTGAAGAGCTGGGAGCACCTGAAGCGGCGGCTCGCCGATCCCGCAATCAGCGGGGTCACGGGCGGCGTGCTTCGCACCAAGGCCGATTGCCTGCGTGTGTGCGTTGCCGGCCCGATCGCCGTCGTGTATCCGGACGGAACCTGGTACCGGGACTGCACGCCGGAGAACCTCGATCGAATCATCGACCAGCACCTGGTTCACGGCTGTCCAGTGGCGGACCTGGTGATAGCTGAAGCACCGCTGGGGAAAGCTGCCGGCGAGCAGCCGCCCGCGACCCACGCGTAGCGGATAGTCCCGTTGCCGGCGCAGTCGGCAATCTTCACTATCGGATGACCGCTGGCCATTGACTGCCCGTAATGTCACATGCCGTCCGCATCCGCTCCTTCGGTGGCCCCGAGGTCATGCAATGGGAGCCGTTCGCCCCGGGAGAGCCGGGTCCCGGCGAGGCATTGATCCGCCAGACGGCGATTGGCCTCAATTTCATCGACGTATACGAGCGCACCGGCCTGTACCCGAATGCGTTGCCGACCGGGCTCGGCCGCGAGGCTGCGGGCGTGGTCGAGGCGCTTGGCAGGGGCGTGCGTGGCCTCGCGGTGGGAGATCGCGTCGCATATGCATCCGCGCAACCAGGCGCCTATGCGCAGTACCGCGTCGTCGCCGCCGACCGGCTGGTCGCGATTCCGGACGGCGTCAGCGACCGGCTCGCTGCGGCTGCCATGCTGAAGGGACTCACCGCGCAGTTCCTGCTGCGTCGTACCCACCGCGTGAAGCGGGGCGACGTCGTGCTGATCCACGCGGCAACGGGCGGCGTCGGACTGATCGCCGCGCAATGGGCGCGCCACCTGGGCGCTTTGGTAATCGGCGTCGTCGGCAGTGAGGCAAAAGCCGGAGTCGCCCGCGCGCACGGCTGTCACCACGTGCTGGTGCTGGGTCGCGACAACCTGCCTGCGAAGGTTCGCGAGATATCGGGTGGCGGGGGCGCGGACGTCGTGTACGACTCCGTCGGCAAGGACACGTTCTTTCGATCGCTCGATTCGTTGCGTCCGCTCGGACTCATGGTGAGCTACGGCAATGCTTCCGGCCCCGTGCCGCCATTCCAGCCGCTTGAACTCGCGAAGCGGGGGTCGCTGTTCCTCACGCGACCGACGCTGTTCCACTACATCGCGCGACGGGCCGACCTGGCGCGCGCGGCGCGTGAGCTGTTCGACGTGATCGGTCGCGGTGCGGTACGGATCGAGATCGGCCAGACCCATCCGCTCACGGACGTGGCGCAGGCGCATCGTGACCTCGAGGCGAGGCGCACCATCGGCTCCACGGTACTGATCCCGTAGCGGGGGCCGTGTGAATCACCCAACGAAAACGTGCGGCACGCCGCACCGCGCGTCGTGGGTGGCCGCGTGCATTGCGGCCACCTGCGTCACCGCCGCCGCGTGGGCTGCCTCGGAGCAGGGGGCCATGCCGTCCCCGCAGGAACTCGAGGCCCAGGGCGCGGTCATCGGACGGATCATCGTCACGCCGAACGACATCTTCGACACGTCGATACCGGCCGAGCACGGCTGGCTGTACCGAGCGGCGAACAAGCTGCACATCAACACGCGCCCGGCGGTAATCCGCGGACAACTGCTGTTCAAGACGGGCGATCTGTATGACGCACGGCTGGTGCAGGAGAACGAGCGCCTGCTGCGCAACAACGACTACCTCTATGACGCGGTCATCGTCCCGATCGCCTGGGACGGGCACACGGTGGACCTCGAGGTTCGGACAAAGGACGTCTGGACGCTGAACCCCGGGTTCAACTTCGGCCGCTCCGGCGGCAAGAACGCAACCAACGTCCACGTGCAGGAGGAGAACCTGCTGGGCACCGGGCGCAAGGTGGAGGTCGCCTGGGACAGCAGCGTGGACAGCACCGCGTGGACGTTCACCTTCATCGACCCGCACTTCCTGGAGAGCTTCACACGCCTGGCCCTCTCCTACAGCAATGCCAACGATGGCGACACCAAGTTCCTCAGCCTGAACCGACCATTCTATGCGCTGGACACGCGCTGGGCCGCCGGAACGACACTGAGCGACAGCAACTACATCACCGACCGTTACGAACTCGGCAAGATAGTCGGCGAATTCAAGGCGCACGACCAGTACTACGAGGCGAGCGGCGGCTGGTCGGACGGACTCGTGAGCGGCTGGGTCAGTCGCTGGACGCTGGGTGCGACCTGGCAGGAGTCGCAGTTCGAGCCGGAGCCCGGCAAGCCGCTCGGTGGTCCGTTGCCACCGGACAGGAAGTTCATCTATCCGTGGATAGGCTTCGAGCGCGTGCAGAACGCGTTCGAGAGGCGAGTGAACCTGAACCAGATCGATCGCACCGAGGACGTACTGGTCGGTTTTCGTGGCTGGGCACGGCTGGGCTATGCGACCGAGACACTGGGCTCCAGCGCCGACGCGCTGCTGCTGTCTGCGTTCGCACAGGACGGCACGGACCTGAGTCCGCGGCAGTCGCTGTTCGGGTCCGTCTGGGCGTCTGGGCGCTACGAGCGCGGTGAGGTCCACAATGGCATCCTGGGCGCAGAGTCACGCTACTACCTTGCGACGTCGGCGCGCAGCAAGTTCTATGCGAGCCTCTCCGGAACAGTTACGGAAAACCTCAACGAGAACGAGCAACTGACGCTGGGCGGCGACAACGGCCTGCGCGGGTACCCGCTGCGCTACCAGGCAGGCACGTCGAAGGCGCTGCTCACACTGGAGCAGCGCTATTACACGACGTGGTATCCGTTCCGGCTGTTTCACGTGGGCGGTGCGGTGTTCTTCGACATGGGCCGCACCTGGGGCCGCGACGTAACCGGCGCCACGAGCCTGGGAATGCTGAAAGACGTCGGCCTGGGGCTCAGGCTCGGGTCCAGCCGATCCGCGTTCGGCAATGTCGTGCACATCGACCTGGCGTTTCCACTGGACGGCGGGAACGACATCGACAGAGTGCAGCTGATCGTCGAAACCAGCCAGCGGTTCTAGGCGTGCGCGGCTCGCAGCGCGCTGCCGTCAGCGGAATTCCGCGGCGATCCAGTCGACGAGGAGATCGAATGCGCCCGCCTGCCCGTCGCTGATCATCAAGCCCAGGGTCCTGGCGCGGGCGGGATCGAGCGCAGGCGCGCCGGGCACGTTCCGTCCCCGGAATGTTGCCGCGAAGGAATCCACGGGTAGCCGCACCTGCTGCCATTCCGCGGCCTGCGGTGCAAACCGGGACTGGTACTGGATTCCGTCGAAGGCGTCGTCGGTGCGAACGGTGAACTTGTATTGCTTCCCATCGCCACGGACTCGAAGCACGAACGCGGTTGCGCCGGCGGCATGCCATGCCCGTGGCGTGGTCCTGGCCGACGCAAAGCCGCCGGAATTTTCGAGCGACACAACCCCGGCGAATCGCGCGATCCCGGGCTCCGCCTGCGTGAATCCGCTGCGTGAGATTCCGCCCATCACCACGTCGTTCACAGGCGTCCAGAGGCGGAAGTCGGCCGCGTCGTCGAAGTCGAGCAGCACGGATCGTCCCGATGCCGGCGGGTCGGCGTCCACCATTACGGAATCTCGATCACCTGGCGGATGGATGCGCCGGCGGCGAGACGGTCGAACGCGCCGTTGATATCGTCGAGGCGGATGCGTTCGCTGAGCAGCAGGTTCACTGGCAGGCGCCCTGCGCGATACCAGTCGATGTAGCGCGGGATGTCGCGCGTGGGAACGCAGCTGCCGAGGTAGCTGCCCTTCAGCGTGCGTTCCTCGGCGACCAGGCCGAGGTGCGGGATGGTGAATCGCTGGTCGGGGTGTGAAAGGCCGGCGCTGACCGTCGTGCCGCCGCGGCGCGTGATTCGATAGGCGAGTTCGAGCGCCCTCGCAGCGCCGGCCATCTCGAAAGCGAAGGCCACGCCGCCTTTCGTCAGCTCGCGGACCTTCTCGGCGGCGTCGGCGTCTGCCGCGTTCACCGTGGCGGTCGCGCCGAACTCGCGCGCGGTCGCGAGCTTTGCGTCGTTCATGTCGATGGCGACGATGTGCGAGGCGTCGAGCATGCGCGCGGCGAGCAGAGCTGCGAGGCCAACCCCACCGAGACCGACCACCGCGACCGACGCACCGCGCGGCATCGCGGCGGTGTTGACCACGGCGCCCACGCCGGTGATCACAGCGCAGCCGAAGAGTGCGGCCTCCGCAAACGGCAGGTCGGCGGGCACGCGCACCAGCGAATTTGCGGCGAGCACCGCATGGTCGGCAAATCCAGAGACGCCCAGGTGGTGGTTTACGTCGCGACCGGCATCGTGCAGCCGGCGCGATCCGGAGAGCAGCGTGCCGGCGCTGTTTGCGGCGAAGCCCGGCTCGCAGAGCGCCGGACGGCCGGCGTCGCAGGGCCCGCAGTGACCGCAACTCGGCACGAATGCGGCTACCACGTGATCGCCGGTCGCGAGGCCGGTCACGCCCGGCCCCACTTCTTCCACTACGCCCGCAGCCTCGTGGCCCAGCACCATGGGCATCGGCCGCGGCCGGTTGCCGTCGATCACCGACAGGTCGGAGTGGCATAGCCCGGCCGCGCGAATTCGTACCAGCACTTCGCCGGCGCCTGGCGGGTCGAGTTCGATGTCTTCGATCGTGAGAGGGCGGGACTCCGCATAGGGTCCTGGACGGCCAATTTCGCGCAGTACCGCGGCTCGTATTCGCATGTGGGGGAGAATAACTCGCCAGGCGACGCGCGTCGAAGGGCGGCGGAATATCGGCTGCATTCTATTGCGCGGGCGACACAGGCC
The DNA here is from genome assembly GCA_963732375.1 of uncultured Gammaproteobacteria bacterium. GTDB lineage: Bacteria > Pseudomonadota > Gammaproteobacteria > Steroidobacterales > Steroidobacteraceae > RPQJ01. Next base: position 148,934 of record CAVSZE010000002.1, on the reverse strand, counting down.
TGCCCTGCATCGCCCGCTGTCTGCGCCGAGTCCTTCCCCTTGCCGCGCGCGACGGCTAATGTCGAGTCCACTCGGACGACGATCGTTGCCAAAAAGCGGGGCAGGGCGAACATGAGCAAACCGAACGACATACGGCTGCCCGAGCAGCGCGGGGAATTCCCAGTGCTGCGCAGGATCACCACGCGCTGGATGGACAACGACCACTACGGCCACGTGAACAACGTCGTCTATTACTCGTACTTCGACACCGCGGTGAACGGCTACCTGATCGAGGCGAGCGGGGTGGACATCCGGGACCTGCCGGCGATCGGCATCGTTGCCGAGACTAGCTGCCGGTTCCTGCGTGAACTGAGTTTCCCGGACACGGTGCACGCGGGCCTCGCACTCGAGAAGCTCGGCAACTCGAGTGTCGTGTACCGCATCGGGCTGTTCGGCAACGACGACACCGCGCCTGCAGCGATCGGGCGCTTCGTGCACGTGTACGTCGATGCGGTAACGCGCCGCCCCGTGCCGGTGCCGACGCCGATCAGGGCCGCGCTCAGCGCACTCGCGGACGGCTCAGTCGGGACATCGCCGCTGCCGTAGCGCGAGACTTGCTGCCGTGCGAACCACCAGCGCGATCACGCAGCGGTGCCTCTGCTCGCTACTCAGCGCTCCAACCGGAGGAAGACACGCATTCGCTCGAGTTCCGCCTCAAGTTCCCGGCGAAATGCCGCGTCGCGTGGTTGAGCGCCCGCGCAGTACCCAATCGAGCTGCCGAGCGAACCGTTGGCGACCGAGAGGTTCCCCCAGCCGATGACCTGTTCGCGCCACAGCAGGGGCAGGGCGTAGTAGCCGAGCTTCCTCTTCGGCGCGGGGGTATAGGCCTCGAATCGGTATGGCCATCCCCAGAACGTCTCGAATCGCTGCCGGTCGAACACGATCGGGTCGAACGGTGTGAGCAGGCGCACGGCGTCGTCGGGATCCCAGCGGCGCGAAGCGGGATTCTCGGACGCCGGCCAGTACCAGTCCTCGGCATCCACCCTTGCATGACCCAGCCGGCGCTTTGCGCGTGCCAGCGACTCGGCGCGCCGCGACCGCCACTGCGGTACGCCAACGCAAAGACCGCTCAACAGGCGCCCGAGACCGCTCGCGGGCAGCGGCGCGTACTTGTTCACGCAGATGTCGATGAGGGCATCCATTCTCTCGACGATGTCTGTATCGTCCTGCGGCGACGCGCCCAGGTCCGCGCGTGCTGCATACACGCGTGTTCCGCCCTCGCGTCGAACCACCCGTAGCAGGCCGCGATAGTGCATCTCGTCGAGCAGCTGCGTGGTGGCATTAGACGAACCACCGAACCAGTTGGTCACCTTGCCGTGCGCAAACCGGGCGTCTACCTCGCGTGGGTGCACCGGTCCTCGCTCCCGCACGAACTCCAGCACTTCGTCCGCCTGCCGCTTGCGCCGTGCCGTCCACGCGCGTCGCGCGGTCCGCGGGTGCATCAATTCGCTGTGAGCGCGCGGCAGGATCCCGTAGTTGACGAAGAAATCCTCCTCGAGCATCAGCCGTGGGTAGCGTCGCTCGAGGTCGCCGGCACGGTAATCCCTGACCCGATGGCGCAGTGTCAGGTCCTGGGCGCGCGCAGGAGCGCGAATCGGGTCGGCCTGCACGAAGCCGAGCCTGGTGATGGCTCGAGCGAGCGTCGTCGGTCGGAACAGCGATCGCGCGACGGCGTAGCGGCACAATTGCTCCCTGGTAATCGTCACGCTGCGGCCCGGGCGCTTCGTTTCAGCGCCTGTCAGGACTCCAGTATTTCCTTGCCCTTCTGGATCGCCAGCGCGCCCGAGCGTACGACCTCGAGTACCTGGCCGAAGTTGGAGACCTCTGCGATGAAGCGATTGATCTCCGCCTCGTTGCTGGTCAGTTCGACAGTGAAGCTGTCTGCGGCATCCCAGAGCACGCGACCGCCGGCCCGCTGTGCGGCGGACCACAGCGATCCGACCATCGTCGCCTTGCCCTTCACCTTGATCAGAAGCAGTTCACGCTCGAAATGTTCCTCGCGGGTCACGTCCTCGACGTCCACGACGTCGACCAGTTTCAGCAGTTGGTTCGAGATCTGCTGGATCACCGCGTCGTTGCCGGTCGTGACGACGGTCAGGCGCGACACCGTGGGATCGTCGGTCGGCGCGACGCTCAGCGACTCGATGTTGTAGCCACGGGTCGAGAAGAGTCCCGCGACGCGGTTCAGCGCGCCGACCTCGTTCTGCAGCGTGACGGAAATGATGTGGCGCATGGTTTTCACGGTGGTCCAGCCTGCGGATCGACTCCGCGCTCAATTCATAAGTGACTGATTTTAAAGCCTCAAACGACCGACTCGTCGCCCCGGCTTGCTGTGAAGCATAGGGTATGGATCAGGGTCCGCCTAGATGGACGGGTACGGATGCGGCTGCTAGTCTCCGCTGCATCGCAACACGAATATTCGCGGGTCGCCAGGCAGGATTTCTCGTGAGCCAGAGCCACGCCAAGAACGATCGAGCCGTCCACCCCCGGGCAGGCCAGGTCATGTCCGGTGCGGACATCATCGTGCAGGTGCTTGCCGACGAAGGCGTGGACACAATTTTCGGCTACAGCGGCGGCGCGATCCTGCCGACCTACGACGCAGTGTTTCGTTTCAACCAGGCCCACGCGGACGCGGACGGCGCCGGCGCGCCCATGCCGCTGATCGTGCCCGCCAACGAGCAGGGCGCGGGCTTCATGGCCGCGGGCTATGCGCGTGCCAGTGGTCGCGTAGGCGTGTGCATGGTCACGTCGGGCCCGGGCGCCACGAACACCGTGACGCCGGTGCGCGACTGCGCGGCCGACTCGGTGCCGATCGTGGTCATCTGCGGCCAGGTACCCACAGCCGCCATCGGCAGCGATGGATTCCAGGAGGCGCCGGTCTCGAACATCATGGGTTCGGTCGCCAAGCACTGCTTCCTGGTCACGGCTCCGGAGCTGCTCGAGGCGACGATCCGCACTGCGTTCGAGATTGCGCGCACCGGCCGGCCGGGCCCGGTCGTGATCGACGTCCCCAAGGACGTGCAGAACTGGCAGGGTCCGTTCAAGGGCGAGGGACACCTCGACGTGCGCGGCTATCGCCACCGCATGAAGACCCTCGAGAAGAACGCGATCTCGGACAAGCAGGCAGACGCATTCCTCGCCATGCTCGGCAGCGCGCAGCGCCCACTGATCTACGCCGGCGGCGGCGTGGTGAACGGCGGCGCGGCGCAGCAGCTGCGCCGATTCTCCACGGAACTCGGCATCCCGGTGGTCACTACGCTGATGGGCATCGGCTCCGTGGACACGACCGACCGGCTCGCGATGCGGATGCTCGGCATGCACGGTACTGCCTTCGCCAACTACGCGGTGGACGACTGCGACTTCCTGATCGCGCTCGGCGCCCGCTTCGACGACCGCGTCGCCGGAGTTCCGGAGCAGTTCGCGCCGAACGCAAAGAAGATCGCGCACATCGACGTGGACGCGTCGGAGATCAACAAGGTGAAGCGCGTGCAGTGGAGCCACGTCGGGCTGCTGCCAGCGGCGCTTACCGCGCTTACCGCGCGCGTGAAACAGGCCGGTTTCCGCCGCGACTGGTCCGCGTGGCAGGCGCACGTCGACGCGCTCAGGCAGCGGCACGCGATGAACTATGACCGCGACAGCGAGCTGATCCAGCCGTATTACGTGATCGAGGAAATCAACCGCCTGACGAAGGGCGAGGCGATCATCGCCACCGGCGTCGGCCAGCACCAGATGTGGGCCGCGCAGTACTTCGACTTCCGCGAGCCGCGGCTGTGGCTCACCTCGGGAAGCATGGGCACGATGGGCTTCGGCCTGCCCGCGGCGATCGGCGCGCAGTTCGCACGCCGCGACCGGCTGGTGATCGACGTGGATGGCGACGCCAGCATCCGCATGAACTTGGGCGAGCTCGAGACGGTCACGACCTACGACCTGCCGGTGAAGGTCGTGGTGCTGAACAACTTCGGCGACGGCATGGTCAAGCAGTGGCAGAAGCTGTTCTTCAAGGGCCGGCTGTCGGCGAGCGACAAGTCGCTGCACAAGAAGGACTTCGTCAAGGCTGCCGAGGCGGACGGGTTCCAGTTCGCTGTGCGCCTCGACCGCAAGGAGGACGTGCCGCGCGTGGTGAAGGAATTCATCGAGTTCGAGGGGCCTGCGTTCCTCGAGGTGATCATCGACATCGATGCATGCGTCTACCCGATGGTCGGGCCGGGCCAGACCTACGACGAGATGATCACCGGCGACTTCATAGAGTCGCGCGGCAACGGCGGCAAGACTGACTCCGGCCCCAGCGGAATGTTCTGAGCGGGAGCCGACCCGGTCACCTGGCGGTCGCGAGCAACTTGTCGATCATCGCTGAAATTTCCTCGAACGACTTCGCGCCTGAAAACGTCTCGGCCTGGAACTCGCCGTCCACGACCCGTCCGAGCATGAACGACGGTGTCGAGGCGATGCCGTCGCGGCGCGCCATCGCCAGGTCCTCCCGCACAATGGAATCCTGGCGAATGTCGCGTCGGCAGGACTTGAACTTCGCGACGTCGAGGCCCAGTTTCGCGGCCAGCGCATCGTAGGGATCAGAGGCAAGCTGCGCCTGGTCCGCGAACAATGCGTCGCGGAACTTCCAGAACTGTCCCTGTTCGCCGGCGCAGCGGGCGGCAACTGCCGCCGGAAACGCGTAGGCGTGCATGGGCAGCGGGAAGCTGACCGCCGCGTAGTGCACCTTTCCAGTGTCTATGTAGGCGCGCTTCAGCTGCGGAAAGGTCCGCAGCGCGTAGGCCGCGCAGTACGGGCATTGCAGGTCGCTGAATTCCACCATGGCGACCGGCGCATCCTCGCGACCGAGAACATTGATCGGCGTCTCCACGCCTGCCTGGACCGATGCCGCCGTGCCCGGGGCGCTGCGCGGTGCGGCCTGGGGCGCAGGCGCAGCGGCGACCGTGTCCGCGCTCACCGGCGCGAGTGCGGGCAGCATGAGTGCGACAAGCGCGGTGAGACAGAGCGTGCGTCCGTGGCGGGTCATGGCGGATTCCATTGGTCGATGTGACCGGCAGCGTGCAGCAGTGCCGCCCGCGTGACAAGCGCCGGCCGGGCATGGTGCGCGGTACGCGCCGTACCGGTCTGGCGCACGGGCATGGCGTAAGTCGCTAACATATCGGCAGCCGGGCCGCGGTTGGCCCATTGCGTGGATCAACATGAAATACCTGCACACGATGGTCCGGGTGACCGACGTCGCCGAGTCGCTGAAGTTCTACTGTGACGCCCTGGGGCTGCGCGAAGTGCGCCGCCATGAGAGCACCCAGGGGCGCTTTACGCTGGTGTTCCTCGCAGCGCCGGGCGATGAGTCGGCGCAGATCGAACTCACCTGGAACTGGGACCCCGAGCCCTACGGTATCGGACGTGCGTTCGGGCACCTCGCGTACGAGGTGGACGACATCTACGCGGCCTGCCGCCGCCTTGCGGAGCACGGCGTCGCGATCAACAGGCCGCCGCGTGACGGTCGCATGGCATTCGTGCGCTCGCCGGATGGCATTTCTGTCGAACTGCTGCAGAAGGGCGCCGCGCTGGCGCCTGCAGAGCCCTGGACCAGCATGGCCAACGCAGGCAGCTGGTAGGCGCGGATTATCGGCAGCAGGCCCGCCGGGTATCAGTGGGTTGACGGAGGGCCGTCAGCGCCTTATCGGAATGATGCGCCGACGATGCGCGGCTCGGGCTCGAGCCTGATTCCGAATCGCTGCTCCACGGTGTCCGCGACGCGCCGTGCGAGCCCGAGCAATTCGGCGCCGCTCGCGCTGCCGTGATTCACCAGCACCAGCGCGTGCTGCGCCGACACACCCGCGTCGCCCTCGCGGTTTCCCTTCAGGCCGCAGGCCTCGATCAGCCAGGCAGCGGAGAGCTTGCAGGTGCCGTCCGATGACGCGTGAACCGGCAGGCCGGGGTGCGCTTCCGCGAGTTCACCGGCCAACCTGGCCGGCACCACGGGGTTCTTGAAAAAGCTTCCCGCGTTCGGCAGGAATTCGGGATCCGGCAGCTTTCGCCGCCGCAGGCGTCGCACGGCCTGCGCCACCTGTGCCGCCGTGGGTTGTGCAATCCGAAGCGCCGCGATCTCGTCATGCAGCCCCGCGTAGCCCAGGTTCAGTTCGCGGTCGCGCGGAAACAGGAAATTGACCGCGGTGACGATCCAGCGATCCGGTTCCCGCTTGAAGAGGCTGTCACGGTAGCCGAACCGGCATTCCGCACAGGACAGCAGCGCGGGAGTCGAGTCGCGCCGGTCCCAGGCCTCGACAGACATGATCAGTTCGCTGACCTCGGCGCCGTACGCGCCGATGTTCTGGATCGGCGCCGCGCCGACGAGCCCTGGTATCAGTGCCAGGTTTTCCAGTCCGGTGAGCTGCTGTGCCAGCGTCCAGTCCACCAGTGCGTCCCAGCCGAGACCTGCTTCTGCCCGCACCAGCACGCCGTCGCCCTTGTCCTCGCAGATGTTCACGCGTCGCCAGGCTGGCTGCAGGACCAGGCCGTCGAAGTCCCGCGCGAAAAGCATGTTGCTGCCCTGGCCGAGTACCAGCATCGGCAACCCGGCGTATTCGCTACGCCCTAGAACCTCCGGCAGGGCGCTCGGATCGTCGAGCGTTGCCAGCCAGCGTGCGGTCGCCGTTATCCGCAGGGTGTTGAGTTCCCGCAGCGGCGCGTCGCGCAGCAATGTGTAGGCGTCAGTCATGTTCGTATGGCGCGAGGCGCATGGACGGCTATTCTTGCACCTCGCGGGAAAGTTCGCGCTCCTCAGTCACCATCGGCCCGACGGGCGTCACACTAGAGGTCTTGTGCCGACCGCCGGGCAGCGTGCTTGCCACTGCCGAAGCGATTCCTTCACTATCGCCGGCATGGGTGAAACGGACCACGAGCGCCGGGTGACCGGCCTGCCGGACGAGGCGCGGGCGTTTCTCGACGCAAATCCCGACGTCGAGGCAGTGCAGCTCGTGATCACCGACGCAAACGGCGTCGGCCGCGGCAAGAACATTGCGCGCGAGGAACTCAGGGCACTGTACGGCAGCGGACGTAACGTCGCCGGTTCGATCCTCGGCCTCGACATCACCGGCGAGGATGTCGAGGAGACGGGCCTCGTATGGGCGGTGGGCGATGCCGACCTGTGTTGCCGTCCGGTGCCGGGATCGCTGTGGCGTGCGCCCTGGCTCGAGCGGCCCACGGCCCAGGTACTCGGCACCATGTTCGAACTCGACGGCCGTCCCGCCGGTGCCGACCCGCGCCACGTGCTCGCCCGCGCGGTCGACCGGTTCGCGGCCGCGGGGTTCACGCCGGTCGTGGCAGTCGAACTCGAGTTCTACCTGCTCGAGCGGGACGATCATGGGCGGGTGTGTCCTGCAGGCGGATTGGTTACCGGGCGTAAGGGAAGCCACATCGATGCCTATGGCCTGGGGCGGCTCGACGACATGTCTCCGCTGTTCGACGAACTGTATGCCGCAGCTCGCGCGCAGGGCCTCCCGGTGCGCACGCTGATGTCCGAGTACGCGCCCGGGCAGTTCGAGATTACGCTCGAGCACCGCGCCGATGCGTTGCGCGCCGTGGACGAGGCGGTGCTGTTCAAGCGTGCCATCCGCGGCATCGCGCGCCGCCACGGCCTCATCGCCTGCTTCATGGCGAAGCCTTTCGCCGGCATGGCAGGTACCGGCATGCACCTGCACGCGAGTCTTGCCGGGGTGGATGGGGCCAACGCTTTCGCGAGCGAGGATCCGGCCGGCACGGAGTTGCTGCGCCACGCCATCGGCGGTTTGCGCGATACCCTCGCCGACGGCATGGCAGTGTTTGCGCCGCACGCGAACTCCTACCGGCGCTTCCGGGCCATGAGTTACGCGCCGGTCGCGCCGACCTGGGGCGTCAACAACCGTACCGTGAGCCTGCGGATCCCGGCGGGACCGCCCGCGAGCCGGCACGTCGAGCATCGGGTGGCGGGGGCCGACGCGAATCCGTACCTCGTCGCTGCGCTGGTGCTCGGCGCGATGCAACGGGGCATCGACGGCCGCATGGACCCGGGTCCACCGGTAACGGGCAACGGCTACGCGCAGGACCCGGACGGGGAACTCCCGACACAGTGGCACTCCGCACTGGAGAGAGCTGCGGATTCGGAATTCCTCGCCTGGGCGCTCGGCGAGGATTTCCTGAAGGTCTTCCTCGCAGTCAAGCGGCACGAGTGCGACAAGTTCGGCGCGCTGGTGTCGGATCGCGATTACGAGTGGTACCTGGATTCTGCCTGAGGCGTGCAACATAAGCGGCCGCGCCTGGTTGCGCGCATTAAGTCAGGTCAGGAGGCCTGTTTGTGAGAGTTGAGTCAACGTGACCTGGAGCCGCGGCGCGGAGAATTCGTCCCGAACCGCAGCCAGATCCGAGGGCCAACGCCAGTGACACGCACCAGCATCCGCGCAGCCGCGCGCATCTCCAGCCAGCAGAGCAGGAAGTCCCAGCCCGTGACCGTCCACCTTCGAAAGATGTACGTCGACTGCCGTTACGGGCAGATGCACGTGCGCACCGCGTTTCCGTCCAGCGGCGGCTTCGACGAACTCACGCCGCTGGTATGCATCCACCCGGCACCGCTGTCTGGTCGCGTGTTCCGCCCGCTGCTTGCGGACCTCGGCCAGGATCGTAGCGTCTACGCGCCCGACCTTCCCGGTCACGGCGAATCCGACGCTCCGCAATCGGCGCCCTCGATGGCGGAGTACGCAGCCGCAGTCGGCGACCTGATCGACACGCTGCGCCTGCGGCAGGTGGACGTGCTTGGCTGGCAGGGCGGCGCGTCGGCTGCAGTGGAACTCGCGCTCGCCCGGCCGCAGCAGGTTCGCCGCGTCGTGCTTGCCAGCGTGCCGGTCTACGACGCGAAGGAGCGCGAGACTTTCAATTCGCGTCCTTGGCCCCTGCGCGCGCGCGAGGACGGAAGCCACCTGGTCGAGGAGTGGCAGCGGATACGTCGTTCGCGCGGCCCGAACGCCACGATACCGAGGGTGTCCGAGGATCTCGCGGGCGCGTTGCGCGCCGGCGACTCGGCGGCATGGGGGTCGGCAGCGGCTGCGAACTATCCGGCCGGCGAGCGCCTGCCGCTGCTGCGGCAGCCGGCGATGGTGCTGCGGCCGCGCGACGAGTTCTGGGACATGTGCGCACGGGCATGTACGCTGATCCACGAGAGTCGCCGTGTGGACATGCCGGAACAGGACGGCGGCCTGCTCGATGCGGGAGCGGGTGAGGTGGCGCGTTACGCCAGGGATTTCCTCGACCGCTGAAGCCAGGCCGCGGCGCCTCGGGCGCCGCCGGGCTCAGGAGTAGCGCTGCCAGGCCTGCGCGCAGGACAAGCCTATCGCCGCGCAGGTCACCAGCCATTCCACGCTGAGCACCAGCGCGGTCCCGCCGAATCCGCGCAGCCTGAGTGCCAGCGCGCCGATCAGCGGCATCGCAATGCCGGCCCACGCCAGTCCGCCGAACAGCAGGCCTGCCGCGTACCACGGGGCATTCACCAGGGAAATCAGCCCCCAGCCCAACCAGTAAAGGAATCCGAGGGCCGCGCCGGCGAATGCGAACAGCGCCGCTGCCGCGACCTGCCGTGCAAGCGGCGCATTGTCAGAGCTGCCGTGTGGTCCGCCACCGCTGCGGGCGATCCACGGGGCCGACACCAGCCAGCTCCATACGAATCCCGCCAATCCGCCGCTGATGCCGGCGAACAGGCTCATCACGAGTTCGATGCGCAAATCCGGGGTCCAGGTCCTGGGGAGCGGCAGAGTATGCGACTCGCCGGCGCAAACGAGAAGCAGCACTGGAACGGCCAGGACCGCGCATTCCTGCTAACGTAGCGGGCCGGACCAGCCGCACAATCCCATGCAAGAGAGCTACATCGAACGCATCCTGAAGGCGCGCGTCTACGACGTCGCGATCGAGTCACCTCTTGAACCTGCGCCGCGGCTGTCGAAGCGCCTCGGCAACCGGATCCTCTTCAAGCGCGAAGACCTGCAGCCCGTCTTCTCGTTCAAGCTGAGGGGTGCGTACAACAAGATCGTGCACCTGCCCGACGATGTCGCGCTGCGCGGCGTGATCTGCGCGTCCGCGGGCAATCACGCCCAGGGCGTCGCGCTGGCGGCCCGCCGACGAGGCATACCGGCGGTGATCGTGATGCCGGAGACCACGCCGACCATCAAGGTGCAGGCGGTTCGCGACCTCGGCGGTGAGGTCGTCATGTACGGCGACGACTTCGACCACGCGTTCGGGCACGCGGTCGAGCTGGCGCTCGAACGGGGACTCACCTTCATTCACCCGTTCGACGACCCTGACGTGATCGCCGGGCAGGGCACGATCGGCATGGAGATCCTGCGCCAGCACTCAGGCCCCATCGACGCAATCTTCGTCCCGATCGGGGGCGGCGGCCTGATCGCCGGGATTGCCACCTACGTGAAGTCGCTCTACCCGGAGATCCGCATCGTTGGAGTGGAGCCCGAGGACGCGGCCAGCATGCATGATTCACTGCGGGCCGGGCAGCGCATCACGCTTGAGCGCGTCGGCATCTTCGCCGACGGTGTCGCCGTGCGCCGCGTTGGCGAGGAAACCTTCCGCCTCGCGCAGAAGTACGTGGATGAGGTGATCCTGGTCAGTACCGACGAGATCTGCGCGGCCATCCAGGACATCTTCGAGGACAACCGCACCATCGCCGAGCCGGCCGGCGCGCTCGCGGTCGCGGGCATCAAGAAGTACGTGGCCCGCGAGCAGTGCGCCGGGCGCACGCTTGTCGCGCTGAACTGCGGTGCAAACATCAATTTCGACCGCCTGCGCCACGTGGCCGAGCGCGCCGACCTGGGCGCCCAGCGCGAGGCGTTGCTGGCGGTCGAACTGCCGGAACGGCCCGGCAGTTTCCTTGGCTTCTGCCAGTTGCTCGGGCGGCGCAGCGTCACGGAGTTCAACTACCGCTACGACGACGCGTCGAAGGCCCAGATCTTCGTCGGGATCTCGCTGAACGGCGGCAGCCGCGAGAAGGAAGCGCTGCTCAGCCTGGTGGCCGGTTCAGGCTACCGCGTGCTCGACATGAGCGACGACGAGATGGCGAAATTGCACGTGCGCTACATGATCGGCGGCCACGCGCACGGCCTGGCGCACGAGCGGCTGTTCCGTTTCGAGTTCCCGGAGCGACCCGGCGCGCTGCTCAGGTTCCTTGAAGCCGTCGGCGCTCGCTGGAACATCAGCCTGTTCCACTATCGCAACCACGGATCGGACTACGGGCGCGTGCTCGCAGGCGTGCAGGTTGCGCCGGCCGATGCGGATGAGTTCGCCCAGCACCTGCGCGAGCTGGGCTACCCGTTTACCGAGGAAACCGGCAACCCGGCCTATCGCATGTTCCTGGGTCACGGCTGAGCTCGGTTTCGCAATTGCATTCGCGGGCTAGTTGATCCGTACCGGGACCATCGGCCTCGTTTACATCCTCCGCGGCGAGCGAAGCATATCGGCTAGCCGACCAGCCGCAGCCGACGCTGTATTTCTTCTTCGCGCGCATCGTCGATGACGATCATGACGCTGTCCGGATCGACGACGGTCTCATCGGGCGCGAATACCCCGGTGAGCGCGCTTTCCGGTCGCAGTTCGCCCTGCTCGAACAACGACCACATTTCCCTGGCAAACTCGGTGACGAGCAACCCCGGCGCAAAGCGACCGAGAGAAGACCGCAGGTTGTTCACGTCCCGTTCGAGTAACGCCCGCGCAGCGTTGTTACCGGCCGCATTGACGGCCTGCGGGAGGTCGATGATCACGGGGCCGTCGGGAGCGACCAGCACGTTGAATTCCGAGAGGTCGCCGTGGATGAGTCCAATGCACAGCATGCGCACGACCTGCCGTATCAGGAAGCCGTGGTACTCGCGGGCGATCTCCGGAGAAAGATGCACCTCCCCCAGTCGGGGCGCGGGGTTCCCGTCCGCGTCCGTCACCAACTCCATGATGAGGACGCCATCGAAATAGCCGTGCGGCTTTGGCACGCGCACTCCAGCGGAAACGAGCTGGTACAGCGCGTCCACCTCGGCATTTTTCCAGGCGGCTTCCTGTTCCGAGCGACCGAACGCGGTGCTCTTCCCGATCGCGCGGGCCTGCCGGCTGCCGCGGACTTTCCGCCCCTCCTGGTACTGGGCGCGCTTCTGGAAGCTACGCTGTGCCATGTTCCGGTAGACCTTGGCGCAGCGCATCTCCGTGCCTGAGCGCACCAGGTAGACGGTCGCTTCCTTGCCGCTTTTCAGTGAAAGGATGACTTCGTCGATCACGCCGTCGTCGATCAGGGGTTGCAGTGCTGCTGGGGTTTTCATTGATTCCGTGGTCGCGGTGCGAGGGGCGGTGTGCTGTATGGGGATGGCGGCGGTGCGCCGGGTGCTGGTGCAGAAGTATGAAGGCCGCTACGAAATTGCCGGCACGGATGTGCCCGTGCTCAGGATTTTTCACGCGCCGGCGGATCGGTAAGGTCGGGGCGGGCGTGCATTGATGAGTGGGTCACCTGGCGTATGTGGCTACCAGGTAGCTGCGGATCGCTTCCGACTCGAATAGCGCTTCGCCAGTGTTCGGATCTACCAGGTACGGCACCTGGACCTTGCCGGCACGCTCGAGCAGTTCGGTCCGTGTGCGTCCGCGCACGGGCAGTTCCGGGAACAGGGTTGCGCGAAGGATCGGTGGTCCGAGGTCCTGCCAGGTTGCCTTACCGGTGCTGCGCAGCAGGTAGGGCAGTTCGAGTTCGCAGAGCAGCTCGCGCACGCGCCGTGAGTAGGGGCTCGACTCGAAGCTGAAGAGTTCCAGTGGCCGCTTCGGCGCCCGCGAGGGTCGGACCTGCGCGCCGGCGCGAAATCGCGGGATCGAGGCCAGCACGGACAGGGAGACGTCGAGTGGCCGCAGCAGGCGCGTGGGCGCGGGCCTCCCCGCGTAGCTCCGATAAAGGTAGTCGATGATGTCGGCCGACTCGTACATCGACTCGCCGCTGTTCGGATCCACGAGGAACGGAAACTGCTGCTTGCCGCCCATCGCTGCGACCTTCGGGCGGAAGCGCTTCCCGCCGTGCGGCGTCGGGTAGATACGTACGTCGAGGTCGAGTTCGGTGAGTGCCTCGCGAACCAGGCGGCAGTACGGGCAGGCCTCGAACTCATAGAGCTCGAGATGCTTCGCGGGTTGCTTTGCTGAGCCGCGTGCGTTGGTGCCGCGCCAGAGGCGCAGGGTGGATGCCAGCGAGGAGTTCAGAACATCGAGGGTGGCGATCATGGGGGTATTAGATCACGCGCCAGCAAGAGGTGGTGCAGGGTGCGGCAGAGAGGCGGAGGGTGCAATGTCCCGGAAATGCGCTATCCAGCGCTCGCGGGCGGATCTATGCTTCCGTTCCCATACGTTGGAGGCCTGTCGCCATGAGCAACCTCGTTTACGACCTCGCCATCGCGACCATGCAGCATTCGCTCAGGAACCTCGATTCCATCGTCAGCAAGGCGGAAGTGTACGTTGCGGCTGACAAGAACCTGGAGCCTGAGACGCTGATCCAGGCGCGGCTGTACCCGAACATGCGGCCGTTCATCTTCCAGATTTGCGTGGCGACTGATACTGCGAAGGGTGCGGCCGCGCGCCTCACCGGAAGACCGGTGCCGTCGTGGCCGGACGAGGAGACGACGTTTGCCGAGGTCCACGAGCGACTCGGGAAGGCCATCGACTATCTCGCGAGCTTTGCGCCGGAGGATTTCGCCGGGTCGGAAAGTCGCCCGATCGAGCTCAAGCTCGGGCCGCACGAGGTGAAGTTCACGGGCGCGAGCTACATCGCGGACTTCGTGCTGCCGAACTTCTTCTTCCACGTCACGACGGCCTACAACATCCTGCGTCACAACGGTGTAGCTATCGGGAAGGTGGATTTCCTCGGGGGTTAGGAGGCGGCGAATCCTGGGTGAAGCCGGGTCACTGACACCGTCGTGACACGGATATCAGCGGTTCGGTGAGCGTTCGCCCGCCGCGGGCTTGAGCCAGTCGAGGATCCGTCGGTTCACGTCTGCGGGTTGTTCACGATGCAGGAAGTGTCCGGCGCCGGGCACCAGTTCGAAGCGATACTCGCTGGTGAAATACTGCGCCTGGTCCTGCATCAGCTCGGCGCGCGGATCGACGCCGCCGCAGAGTGCGAGTGTCGGCACGGAGATCGGCCGATTCATCGACTGGCGCAGGGTCTCGAGGTGCGGATCGGCTTTGGCCGGGTCGAACATGGCGCGGTAATAGGAGAGTGTGGCCGTCAATGCGCCGGGCTCCGCCAGCATCCGCTTGATGTCGGCGATGTGCGCGGTGTCCTCGTGGCCGGGTGCGGACCAGTGGCGCCACAGGTAGTCGATGAAGGCGAAGTCGTTCGCGGCGAGCGCCTGCTCCGGCAGCCCGGGCAGCTGGAAGAACCACCAGTGAAATGAGTGATGCACATGTCGAGCATCGAGGATGCTTTTTGCCACCGCGGCGGCGTGTGGCACTGCCATCACGACCGCGCGGTCGATCAGCTCGGGGAACGCGGCGAGGACGCCATAGGCGATCGCGGCGCCCCAGTCCTGGCCAATCAGGTGCACGCGTTGACCGCCGCCCAGCTGGCGGATCAGGTCGGCGACGTCCGCGGCGAGCGTGGCACGGTCGTAATAGCCCTCGGTCGGGATCTCGCTCGGTGGATAGCCGCGCAGGTTCGGCGCCACGGTGCGGTAACCCGCCGAGGCCAGCGCCGGCAGCTGGTGCTCCCACGAGCGGGCATTGTCCGGAAAACCGTGCAGCAACAGGACCAGTGGACCGGTTCCTTTCTCCAGGTATGCGAAGTCGATGCTGTTCGCGCGCAGGTGTTTCATGAGCAGGCATCCTATCGTCGTCGGGTGTGGTTGGGCACGGGACCGGGAAGGTGGGCCGTTGCGGCGTGTTGAAGGATCGCGAACCGGGCGTATTCTGCTAACGAACGCGACCCGACGGGGGAGACATGACGGAGTCGAAGACAGGTTTGGGGCTGGACCTGCTGATTGTCGGTGCCGGATTCGCCGGACTCTATGCGCTCTACAAGGCGCGCCAGCACGGGCTGCGAGCGCTGGCCATCGAATCCGCGCCGAGCGTCGGTGGCACCTGGTGGCACAACCGTTATCCGGGCGCGCGCGTCGATATCCAGAGCATGGAGTACTCGTTCGAGTTCTCCGAGGAGTTGCAGCAGGAGTGGCATTGGACCGAGCGCTATGCGCCACAACGGGAACTTCTTGCGTATGCGAACCACGTGGCGGACCGCTTCGCGCTGCGGGACGGGATTCAACTCAACACGCGCATCGCCGGGGCGGAATTCGACGAGGCCGCGGGCTGCTGGCGGACACGGTCGGAGACCGGCGACACCTGGACATCGCGTTTCCTGGTGCTGGCGACAGGGGGTTTATCGGTACCGAACCTGCCACGCATCCCGGGTCTCGAGTCCTTCGCGGGTCCCACGTATCACACGGCGCACTGGCCGCACGAGGCCATCGACTTCACGGGCCGCCGGGTGGGGGTCATCGGGACGGGATCTTCCGGCGTGCAGGTGATCCCCCTGATCGCGGAGCAGGCGAAGGAACTCAAGGTGTTTCAGCGCACGCCGGTCTACGTGGTGCCGGCGCACAACGGACCTCTCGACCCAGCGTACGAGGCGCGCATCAAGGCGGACTATGCGGGATTCCGGGCGCGTAA
Organism: uncultured Gammaproteobacteria bacterium; assembly: GCA_963732375.1. Classification (GTDB taxonomy): domain Bacteria; phylum Pseudomonadota; class Gammaproteobacteria; order Steroidobacterales; family Steroidobacteraceae; genus RPQJ01. Next base: position 133,199 of record CAVSZE010000002.1, on the reverse strand, counting down.
CCGCGCCATGTTCGGCGCTCTCGGGTCGGATTGGACGACGGCGGCAGAGACGACGTTTTCGACCGACGAGGCGACCCGCGAGGCGGTCTACGAGGAGCGCTGGCGAATCGGTGGGTTCAGTTTCCTGAGGGCATTCGCGGACCTGCCGATCGATCCAAGGGCAAATCAGGTGGCGGCGGAGTTCTTGAGGAAGAAGATTCATTCGATCGTGCGCGATCCGGAGACTGCGCGACGACTGTCGCCCGGTTATCCGATCGGCTGCAAGCGCCTGTCGGTCGGGACGGGGTACTACGAGACCTATAATCGGCCGAACGTTCGGCTCGTTGACGTCGCCGAGCATCCGATCGAGGAAGTCACGCCTTCCGGCGTGAGAGTTGGCGGCCAGGAGCACGTGATCGACGCGCTGGTCCTGGCGACAGGGTTCGATGCGATGACCGGCGCGCTGACCCGGATGGACCTGCGGGGCCGCGGCGGGCTGACCATCCAGCAGAAGTGGCAGGCGGGGCCGCGCAACTACCTGGGACTCATGGTCGCGGGATTCCCGAACATGTTTCACATCGCGGGGCCCGGCAGCAGCTCCGCGTTCACCAACGTGATCAAGTCGATCGAGCATCACGTTGACTGGATTGCAGAGTGCATCTCCTATCTGGATGCGCATGGCCACGCGACCATCGATGCCACCGACCAGGCCGAGGCCGCCTGGGTGGGTCTCGTGAACGCAGTGGCCGAGCACACGGTGCTGCTCAGCTGCAACTCGTGGTACCTGGGTGCGAACATTCCGGGCAAGCCCAGGGTGTTCATGCCGTTTGCGGCGGGATTTCCCACCTACGTCGAGCAATGCGCAGCGGTCGCGCGGAACGGCTACCAGGGTTGCGAGTTGGGGTAGGTGGTTGAGCGGCCGCACGAACGGTCGAGTGAATCGGTCGCCTGAGCTACCTCGACGGCAGCACCAGCCCCCGCGCGCGCGGGCCCACAAGGCGCAAGAACTCGTCGAACACCCGGTCGCTCAGCGGCTGCGCAAGCGCGAGGTGGCGCGGTGTCGCCGCTCGGATCCGCGCGATCTTCTGCGGGCTCCAGTGCTGGCCGATCTCTGTCCGCCCGGCCTCGCTCGCCAGCCAGCGTGCGATCAGTGCCTCATCTGCCTCGAGGTGAAACTGCAGTCCCCACGCTGAATCTCCGAGCCTGTATGCCTGGTTTCGGCAATTGCGCGTCCATGCGAGCGGCACCGCGCCGGGCGGCGGCGCGAAGGTGTAGGCATGCCACTGGAATACGAAGTGCGGGCGGTGTTCGAAGTGGCGGAACAGCCGGTCGTCGTGCGCGGCCTTTCGCGTGTGCAGCCGGTACCAGCCGATCTCCGGCACCTTGTTCGGGTGGACATTGCCGCCCATGGCCTGCGCGAGCAGCTGTGCGCCGAGACAGATCCCGAGCATCGGCTTGCCCGCGGTCACCGCTTCGCGGATCGCGGTCATCTCGGTGCGCAGGTGCGGCATCAGATCGGCCTGGTCCACGTTCATCGGCCCGCCCAGCACCACCAGCCCGTCGTAGCGGCGTACGTCCGGTTCGGCGTGCGGCTCGCGCCCGAAGTTCACGTAGCGGATGCGCACTCCCGATTCGCGCAGCAATCGGTCGAGGTGACCGAGCGGTTCGGTGGCAACGTGCTGGAAGACGAGGATCTTGCGCATGGTTTGGTGTGGGCCGGGGCGGGCGCACTATATAGGGCCACAGAGGAAATGTGATCCAGACATGCACGAGACCTACCAGCCCCGCCGCGCGCCGGTCCACGAGCAGACGGTAGTCCGCGGCCTGCGCCATCACGTGACGCGCTGGCCCGGCAGCGACGGGCGACTTGTGGTGCTGCTGCACGGCTGGATGGACACCGGCGACACCTTCCAGTTCCTGGTGGACGAAATGTCCGACCGGCACGCGTTCGTGGCGCCGGACTGGCGCGGCTTCGGCCGCAGCGAGTGGCCGGCCGACGGCTACTGGTTCCCTGACTATCTCGGTGACCTGGACGCACTGCTGGACCTCTGGTCGCCCGATGCACCTGTCACGCTGGTCGGGCACAGCATGGGTGGAAATGTCGCGGCGTTGTACGCGGGGATCCGCCCCGAGCGCGTCAGGCGCATCGTGTGCATCGAGGGCTTCGGTCTGCCCCGTACCCAGCCCGCGCAGGCGCCGGGTCGCTACCGCGAGTGGCTGAAGGACCTGGGCCACGAGCACAGGCTCGCGACTTTCCCCACACTCGAAGCATTCGCCCACCTGCTTATCCGTCGCAATCCGCGACTCTCGCACGATCGCGCGCGCTTCATCGCGCAGGTGTGGACCCGTCCGGTGGCCGGTGGAGGCGTGCAGGTGCTGGGCGACCCGCGGCACAAGCGCGTGAACGCCGTGCTCTACCGGCGCGAGGAGGCCGAGGCCTGCTGGAAGGAGATCATCGCGCCGGTGCTGTACGTGGTCGCCGCGCAGTCGGAGTTCCTGCCGCGCCTCGGCGAGGACGGCCGGCAGGACTGCATGGAGCAAATCATCCGCAGGTTCGAGCCCTGCACAATCGAGGACGCGAGCCACATGGTTCACCACGAGCGGCCTGCGGAGCTCGCAAGCGCGATCGAGGCGTTTCTCGAGCGCTCGTAACGGGTCGCGTCGCAGGGTGTTCGCGCCTCTATAATCAAGTCACGGGGGGTGCTGGCTCACGATGTCCGACCAGGTGTCCAAGGCCGAACGCTGGTTTGCCGAGCTGAGACGCCGCAAGGTGTTTCGCGTCGTGGTCGTGTACCTGGTCGTCGCGTGGCTGCTGGTGCAGGTGGCGGACGCGATCTTCGAGCCCATGGGGCTGCCCCCGTGGACGCTGAAACTTGTGATCACGCTGGTCGCGCTCGGGTTCCCGCTGGCCTGTGCACTGGCCTGGGCGTTCGACGTGACAGCGACGGGCATCGAGCGAACGCCGGACGCAGACCCGGCGCCAGTGATCCCTCCCGCGGGCCAGCCGCCGCCAGCGGTGCTGCGCGCTGACGCTGCCGCAGGCGATGCGGCAGAGGCACCGGATTCCGTCGCCATCCTGCCGTTCGTGGACATGAGCCCCGAGCGTGACCAGGAGTATTTCTGCGACGGAATCGCGGAGGAGATCATCAACGCGCTTTGCTGCATTCGCGACCTGCGAATTGCGTCGCGAACCTCGTCGTTCCAGTTCAAGGGACGCGCGGCAGACGTGCGTGAGATCGGCCGTGCACTCGGAGTGAATGCGGTGCTGGAGGGCAGCGTCCGCAAGGCAGGCGAGCGCGTGCGAATCACCGCACAGCTGGTGAGTTCGACGGACGGTTACCACCTGTGGTCTGAAAGTTACGATCGCGAGTTGAGCGACGTGTTCGCCATCCAGACCGAGATTGCACAGAAGATGGTCGGGGCGCTGCGAGTGAGCCTGAGTCGGCAGGAACGCGAGCTGATACAGCGTCGCGGAACCAGCAATCCCGAGGCCTACGATCTATACCTGCGCGGCCAGGCCTGCCTGCGTGACGGATCGGACAGCGAGATGGCTCCGGCAATCGAGTTCTTCCGCGAGGCGATCCTTCGCGACGAGCGCTTTGCGCAGGCCCATGCGGGGCTCGCAAATGCACAGTCGATAAAGGGCCTGTGGCGCATAGGCATGACGCAGGCGGACTTCGACGAGGCGTTTGCCGCGAGTCGGCGGGCGCTCGAGCTCGAGCCGCGCATGCCGGAGGCGTACATCGCACGTGCCCAGATGCTTTCGCTGCAGGGCCGCACCGAGGAGGCCTACCGGGACTTCGAGGAAGCGATCCGGCTCAATCCCGCGTCGTTCGACGCGCATTATCTTTACGGGAGGACCTGCTTCCAGAGCGGAGAGTTCGAGCGGGCCGTGTCGCTTTACGAGGCGGCGATCAGGTTGAGGCCCGATGACTATGCGCCGCTTTGCATGCTCGAGGGCGCAATGATCAAGCTCGGTAGGGTCGAGCAGCACGTCGATGTGGCGCGCCGCGCCATGCAGGTGCTGGAGAGGCGTCTCGCAATCGCTCCACAGGACGGGCGGGCACTGCAGCTGGCTACCGTGGTGGCGGCAAGGCTGGGCCTGCGCGAGAAGGCGCGTGAGCTCGCGGAGCGGGCGGTGATGGCCCGGCCGAACGCGTTCGCAACCTACTACAACGTAGCCTGCGCGTATTCAGTGCTGGGCGACATCGACGACGCGATCGCCATGCTCGACCAGGCTGTCCAGCACGATCGCGGCAATCTCGAGTGGATCGAGCACGACCCGGACTTCGACGCGCTGCGCCCGGACCCGCGGTTCGCCGCCATCCTGGACCGGATCCGCGCAGCGCGCGCCCCGGGCAGCACGAGCTAGCGAATAGGCTCGTCGAACGTGAGTTCGCGGACGAAGCGCACCGGCGGCGACCCGACCCACTTGCCAGCCGCCGCATGAGCAACCACTCGTCCTCTCGCCTCGCGCTGCTCGGCAACCGCGATTTCACATTTTTCCTGTCGGCGCGCTTCCTTGGCGCGCTCGCGGTCCAGATGCAGACGGTCGCCGTCGGCTGGCAGGTGTACGCGGTCACGCGGGACCCGTTCGACCTCGGCCTGATCGGCCTGTCGCAGTTCCTGCCTTTCGTGCTGCTGATATTGCCTGCTGGGCACCTGGCGGACACTCGCGACCGCCGGCGGATCATTTCCCTCTGCTACGCGCTGATGTTCGTTTGCGCGCTGCTGCTGCTCCTCTTTGCGGCTGGCGGCCTGCACTCGGCAAGGCCGGTGTTCGCGGTGATGGTGCTGTTTGGCATCGCGCGGGCGTTCGCGATGCCCACCGGGCAGGCGCTGCTGCCGAACCTCGTGCCACGCGAACAGTTCGGTTCTGCAGTCGCACTGATGTCCTCGTCCTGGCAGGTCGCCACCATCGCGGGTCCCGCGATCGGCGGCGTCGTGTACCTGTCGGGCGCGCCGGTCGTGTACGCGAGCGTCGCGGCGCTGCTGGCGATCGCGACCCTGCTCACGTTGATGGTGCGCGGAGGCGGCCAGCGCCGCCGCGCGTCGTCGGAGGCACCCAGCCTGCACACGCTGCTGCTGGGGCTCCGGTTCGTGTGGTCTCGTCGGCCACTGCTTGGGGCCATTTCGCTCGACCTGTTCGCCGTGCTGTTCGGCGGCGCGACCGCGCTGTTGCCGGTGTACGCCGCCGACATCCTGCACGTGGGTCCCAGCGGCCTTGGGCTGCTGCGCACGGCCCCCGGGGTCGGCGCGGCGCTTTGCGGACTCGTGATCGGCCTGTCGCCGATTTCACGCCACGTCGGCCGATGGATGTTCGGCGGGGTCATCGTGTTCGGCATCGCGACGATCACGTTCGGGCTGTCGAGCAGTTTCTGGCTGTCCGCGGTGGCGCTCACGTTCATGGGTGCCGGGGACATGGTGAGCGTCTATATCCGCCACCTGCTGGTGCAACTCGAAACCCCGGACGAGATCCGCGGCAGGGTGAGCGCGGTCAATGCGGTGTTCATTGGCGCGTCCAACGAACTGGGCGAATTCGAGTCGGGCCTGACGGCCGGCTGGTGGGGCGCGGTGCCGGCAGTGATCGTGGGCGGCTGCGCGACCCTCGTCGTCGCCGGCGTGTGGACCAGGCTGTTTCCCGAACTGGCCGGGATGGACCGGTTTCCAGATCGAGATCCAGACCTGGACCCAGGTCCAGGGTCGTGACGGCTGTATGGATATACAGTATCGTTACCCCATGCGACAGGGGGAACGAGCGCGCGTCGAGAAGGGCCGGGGGTCGGTCACGAACCCTGCCGGGCGCTTCGAGCCCGTTCGACTGGAAGTCGAGGACGACGGCTGGGGCGGCCTTGATGAGCCGCCGCGCCGCGCGGAGACGGTCCTGGTTCCCGACCGCCCAAGACGTGCAATCACTCGCAACGAGTCGCCGGACGTTCCCTTCGACCAGTCAGTAAACCCGTACCAGGGTTGTGAGCACGGCTGCGTCTACTGTTTCGCCAGGCCCTCGCACTCCTACTGGAACCTGGGCCCCGGGCTCGATTTCGAGACGCGCATCTTCCACAAACCCGGGCTCGCGCAGCTGCTCGATCGGGAACTCTCGTCGCCGGGGTACGTGTGCAAGCCCATCAATCTCGGGGCGAACACCGATCCCTACCAGCCGGCGGAACGCCAGCACCGCACGACCCGTGAACTGCTCGAAGTGCTGCTTGCGCATCGCCACCCGGTCACGATCGTGACCAAGGGCGCGCTGGTCCTGCGCGACCTCGACCTGCTCGCAGAGCTGGCCGGCCAGCGCCTGGCGAAGGTTCACGTGAGCCTGACGACGCTCGATGACGGCCTGAAGCGCACGCTCGAGCCACGCGCGGCATCGCCCGCGGCGCGCCTGCGCGTGGTCCGCGCGCTGGCTGACGCCGGCGTACCGGTGGGCGTGCTGCTCGCGCCGATGATTCCGGCGTTGAACGACCACGAAATGGAGCACCTGCTCGAGGCTGCCGCGCAGAATGGCGCGACGGGCGCTGCATTCATGCTGCTCAGGTTGCCGCATGAGCTTGGCCGACTGTTCGAGGACTGGCTGCGCGAGCATTACCCGGCGCGCGCAGACCGCGTGTTGAACCTGCTGCGCGACGCACGCGGCGGGCGGTTGAACGACCCCAGGTTCGGTCACCGCATGCGCGGCCATGGGCCGTACGCGGACCTGCTGGCCGCCCGGTTCCAGGCCGCGTGCCGGCGCCACGGAATCCAGGACCGCAGGGGTTCGGACCTCGACACCGGCATTTTCCTGCGCGATCCCGGGGCGCCCGAGCAGGGCGTCCTGTTCCGTTGAGTCTGCGAGCCGTGTCCCGGAGGGCGCAGCATCCGTGTCGTATACTGAATCGGCCGCACCGGACGCGATTCCGGGCAGGTTCAGTTGGTCGAGGAATGCCGCCTTGAACGTAGGATCACAGGCCCAGCTGCCAATGCGAGCGCGCGCTTCCGGCGTGCGCGTGGCTGCATGCCTGATGATCCTCGCGACGGCCTGCGCCGGCTGCATAACCTCGACGGTGGACGAGACACGCCAGGGGGCCTCGGCGATCCAGGCGCACGAATCCATCGTTTTGCTGACGAAGCCGCAGCTAGAGGGCGTTGGCACCGAGGGTGAATTCTTGAGCTGCGTGCAGCAAAAGCTGGGCGGCGAACTGATGCATCCGCAGGGCGGGCAGTCCGCGAAACCGGCCAAGGACGGCGTCGTGCCATTCAAGATCTACGGCGAGCGGCAGTTCACGGACGCGCTGTTCCCGTGGTTCGAGCCAAGCACGGCGCCCGCCAACGCGGCCGGCTTGAAGGGCCTGCTCGAGCACCCTGGCGTGACAGAACGACTGGCGCAGATCGGCGTGCGCTACGTCGTCTGGCTGGACGGCAATACGCGCAAGACGAACGGTGGCGGCAGCGTGTCCTGCGCGGTTGGCGGGCCGACGATAGTGGGTTGTTTCGGCGTTGGCTGGTGGGACAAGGAGTCGGATTATGTCGCAACGGTCTGGGACCTGCAGACGGCAACCGAACTCGGCACCGTCACGGCCGACGTGACCGGAACCTCCGTCTTCATTGGTGCCATTGCGCCGATACCGATCATCACGCCGGTGCAGAGCACGGCCTGCAACCGGCTCTCGGAACAGTTGCGCTCGTTCCTGGTGGGCTCCGACCTCGTCGGCACGGCGCCTGCCGTCGCGACGGGTAGCGGCGGTCATTGAACCTGTACCCGGTCGGCCGGATCCAATCAAGATCGAGGAAGGCGCCGCGCTGCGAACTTTGCGGCTGCGGACACGGGAGTCGTCTGGAATGCCTGACAGAATCATGGGAAACATTGTCTGGTCCGCCGCCTGCGCACTGGCCCTGGCCGGCTGCTCGTCGACAAGTTCGACACAGTCGGCGTCGATGCCGCAGCCGCCGAGTCCGTCGTCGCCAAGCGCGTCGTCATCGCCCTCTTCGCCATCTCCCTCGTCATCGGGCGGTAGTCCGAGCTCCGGGCAGGGCTCGGGCACCGGTCAGCCATCGACCGCAGGTTCGGCCGGTGGCGGCGAAACATCGAGCCAGGGATCGAGCAGTGGGCAGTCGTCGAGCCAGGGCGGCGGACCCGAATCACCATTTCCGTCGCAGCAGACAAAAGGTGGTGCGAGTGGTTCGGCGGGCAGTCCTGCGAGCGCAGGCGCCCCCGCCGGCAGCACGGCAGCCGGCCAGCCGGGAAGCGCTGGCGCCAGTGGTCAGTCGGCAAGCACCAGTGGCCAGTCGGGAAGCGCCGGTTCGAGTGGCAGGGCTCCCGGCGCTGGCCAGGCGTCCTCATCGGGTTCGGCCGGGTCAGCACAGGGAACATCGTCCGCCGGCGCGTCGTCGTCGCAGGGGAACGGCGCTGGTGCTGGCACTGGCAGTGGGCCGGTGACCAGCGAGGACCGGCAGGCACAGATCGACCGCCGATTCGACGAGACCTTCGCGGTATTCGATGAGCGCATGCGAAAGGAACAGGAGACTGCTTCGCAGCAGCGAGCGTCACGCGGTGCGGGCGAGGGTGCGGGCACTGGCGAGCAATCGGGCGCAACGGGCGAAGGCGGGCACGCTGGACCAGGGCAGGAATCGGGCAGCGGCGACGGCGGGCACACCGGGTCCGGGCAGGAATCGGGCAGCGGCGAGCCAGGCAGTCGCGGCCAGACGGCGGGCAGCGGGTCCAGCACACCGGGTGGCGGCGGCGGTTACGGGGGCGGCGCCAAGGGTGGGGCGGGCCCGAACACCGTGCCCTCGGACATACCCGACGGCAGTGACGACGACATCGTCGCGCGGCAGCTGCGCGAGGCGGCGATGAAGGAGACGGATCCGGAACTTCGCGAGCGCCTGTGGGACGAATACAGGAAATACAAGAAGAGCACGTCGTGAGCATCTCATTCATGTTTCGCACGATTCCGGTGGCTGCGCTCGTGGCCTCCGTCCTGCTCGCCGGCTGCGTCGTGCAGGACACGCGGCCGATGACGCGAGTCGTCGCGGTGAAAGCGACCGCCGAGGTACCGCAGGACGAGTTGCTCGACGTTGCGGTCCGGCTGTTCGACCCGAACGTGCCGCAGGATCCCAAGAAGCAAGAGGAGGAGGGCATCTTCCCGGACGTGCGCAATGCCGAGTCCCGATACATACCTGTGGTGATCCGCGACACCCTGGAGGGTACGGGCCAGTGGGGGCAGGTTCGAGTGCTGCCGCGCGACGGCACGGGCATGGACGTGTACGTCGACGGCAGGATCCTGGTGTCCGACGGTCGTGAGCTCGAACTCAATGTAACCGTCAGCGATTCGTCGGGTCGCGTGTGGTACTCGAAGGTCTACCAGGGCATGGCTGACACGCGCGCCTACAAGGACGTGGCGTCGAAGCCCGCCGACCCGTTCGAGAACGTCTACAACACGATCGCCAACGACATGCTCGCCGCGCGCGGCAAGTTGACGCGCGCGCAACTGGTGCAACTGCACGAGATCTCCAACCTGCGCTTCGACGCGGAGCTCGCGCCCTATGCGTTCGGCCAGTACCTCGCGCAGGACCGCAAGGGCAACTGGACGATCGTGCGCCTGCCCGCCGCGGACGACCCCGTGCTGCAGCGCCTGCAACGTGTCCGCGAACGCGACTACTCGCTGGTGGACACGCTGAACGAGTACTACACGAGCTTCGCGGACAGCATGTCCGTGCCCTACACCAACTGGCGCAAGTACAGCTACGAGGAACTCGAGGCGCGTTCGCAGACGCAGCGCGAGTCGGTTACAAAGACACTGCTGGGCGCGGCCCTGGTGCTCGGAGGGATCATGTCGAGCCAGAACGATAACAACAACACGAGCGCCGGTCAGACGGCGTCCGCGGCCGCGGTTGTCGGCGGCATCATGGTATTCAAGGCGGGGCTCGATCAGCGCGCCGAAATCAAGGTGCACAGCGAGTCGTTGAAGCAACTGGGCGACTCGTTCCGCTCCGAGGTCCAGCCGATGGTGGTGGACGTCGAGGGTCGCACGCTGCAGCTCAAGGGTTCGGCCGAGCAGCAGTACGCCGAGTGGCGCATGCTGCTGAAGCAGCTCTATGAGAACGAGACCGGGCTGCCTGCGACTGCCCCGGCTACCGCGACCGCCGCCCCGACTCCCCCGGCGAAAAAGCACTGAACGACGTGCGGGGCAACAATCTGCAGAGCGGGCAGGTCCTCGCGGGGCGCTACGCACTACTGCGCAAGCTTGGCGAGGGGCAAACCGCGGAGACCTGGCTGGCGCGTGACCGCGAGACGGGCGCAGAGCTGGTCGTGAAGGCGCTGCGCGCGGAACTGTCCTCTGTGCCCGCGGAGCGCGCACGCTTCGTCGAGTCCGCCCGGCTGCAGCGAGACATCGTCCACCCGAACATACTTGCCTGCTCCGGAGTGCACGAAGCCGAGCCGGTGCTGGCGACGTTCGAATTCGAGGGTTCATCTGACCTGGGCAGGCTGCGCAGCGCGCCGCCACGCGAGGTGATGCGCGCGCTCGCGCAGGTTGCCGAGGCCGCGGCGGCGCTGCACGTTCGAGGCTTCGTGCACCGCGACATCAAGGCCGGCAACGTGATCCTCGCGGACGACGGGCGGGCGCTGTTGACCGACTTCGGTCTCGCCTCCGCGATCGGCGACGTGGCGACGGCGCCGGCGGGATCGCCATTCACCGCCAGTCCCGAACAGCTCGCCGGCGCGCCGGCCGCGATCGCGGATGACGTCTATTCTTTCGGCGCGCTCGCCTGCGAGTTGCTGACCGGATATCCGCCGTTCTACCCCGACGCTGTTGCCGCAAGGACCGCCGAGTTGCCGCCGCCCACGCGGGGCGCGCCGCTGCTCCCCGGCGTCGAGCGACTCGTGACCCGGTGCCTCGCACGCAGGGCAGCGGACCGGCCGAGGGACATGGCTGCGGTGATCGGCGAGCTGCGCGCGGCGGCCGACGCCGACGCCGATACCGGACGCCCCCATGTGCCGCACGCGCCACCCGCGCTGCAGGCCCCGGAATCGGGCGCCGCGGCGATCGAGCCCTCGTGGAAACGAAGCACGCCCGCCGGTCCAAGCGCGCAGGACTTGCGGTCGCAGGGCTTCAGGCGAGGCCTGCTGGCCGGTACATTCGTGTTGCTGCTCGTGCTTGCCGGACTGGTGATCTTTGCGTTGCCGAAGTGGGTCGCGAAAGATCGGACGGAGCCGGCCACGCAGGCGCCGCCGGTATCGGCGAAGCCAGCGGCGCCGGCGGTTGCGCCGCCGGCTGACCTGGAAGCCGAGGCAAGGCGCGCGCTGGCCGAGCAGCAGGCCAGGCAGCAGGCGGAGCAGCAGCGCGTGGCCGCCGAACTGCGTGTCGCCCTCGCCGCGGGTTCTGCAGCCATCGATGCCGGCGACGCGGCCGAGGCGCGCCGGCAGTACGGAATCGCGGCAACCATCGATCCGTCGAATGCAGCAGCGCGCCGAGGGCTCGAGCGCGCGCAGACGCTCGACGCGGTACGTACGCTGCTTGCGCAGGCTGCTGAGTTCGAGCGCAACGGACAGGTCTCCGACGCGGAGCAGGCCTGGCGCAAGGCGCTTGTGCTGGACCGCGACACGACCGCCGCGCGCGAAGCGCTTGCGAGGGTCGAGGCGCAACGATCGGCCAGCGCATTCTCGGCCGCGGTCACCGACGCGCTTGCGGCGATGTCGCACGGGGACTACGCAGCGGCTCGCACCGCATACGAGCGGGCCGGTCGCATACGGCCGGGCGCACCCGAAGTAAGGGACGGGCTCGAGCAGGTGCAGCACGCACTCGACGACCGGGTGATCGCCAAACACCTCGAGTCGGCGCGCAAGTACGAACGAGAGGAACGCTGGAGCGACGCGCTCGGGGAGTATCGTGCGGCGCTGGCGGTCGACGCGAAACTGTTCGACGCGAAGCAGGGCGTGGAGCGGGTCGAGCCCCGGGTCATGCTCGATGCGGCACTGGCCTCGTACCTCGATCGTCCTGAACGAGTCTTTTCCGATGCGGTTCGAGGCGCGGCGCGCGCGACGCTGGCGCAGGCAGCGGCGACAGCCGATCCGGGACCGGTGCTCGCGGGCCAGATGAACCGGCTCCGTGCGCTGCTCGCCGCGGCCGAGACGCCGGTGCGCCTGGTGATCGCGTCGGACAAGCTGACCGACGTGACGATCTATCGTGTCGGGAAGCTGGGCGCGTTCGATCGCAAGGACATGGAAGTGCTCCCCGGCCGCTACACGGTCGTCGGGACGCGGTCAGGCTTCCGGGACGTGCGGCGCGAGATCACGATACTGCCGGGCAGCGTGCCGCCGGAACTTACGATCCGCTGCGAGGAGAAGATTTGAACGCCGAGTTGATCCTGCGTGAGCCGTTGGGCGAGCGATCGTTCACGGCGACGGATTTCCCGATTTCGGTGGGCGGAGAGGGAAGCCGTGTCGTGGTGCCGGCGCCGGCGCCGGGGCCGCTCGCGTGGATCGCGCAGCACGATGGACAGCTTTTCGTCCAGCCGTCGGGCGAGCAGGCGGTGGTCCTGCATAACGGCTCGCGAGTAACGGGCTCGACCTGGCTGCGCGGCGGCGACGTCCTCGACGTGGGAGGCGGTCGACTCAAGCTGCGCGTGGAGGGCGGACGGCGAATGCTGGACCTGCTGGCTGGTGGCGTGGACAACGTCACCGCGCCGCCGGTAGCCGCGGCGTTCGGGAGCGTGGCCGGCGATGGTACCGGTGAGGGCGAACGCATCGATGCAGTCGTGTTCCGGCCGCAGGCTGCGCCGGTGCCTGCGCGACGCTGGTCGATGCGCCGCGTCTCCATCGCCTTCGCGGCCATTGCGCTCGCACTCACGGCCGTGCTGGTCTTTACCTCGACGCCCGTCGAGGTGGTGATCGACCCGGTGCCGCAGACGGTGAATTTCGAGGGCCGCTGGCCGGGCCTGCGCCTGGGCTCGAGTCACCTGCTGCGCCCCGGCGAGTACACGCTCGTGGCCCGGCGCGAAGGCTATGCCGAGCTGCGCGTTCCGGTGACCGTGGGCCGCGACTCCGGCCAGGAGCTGCGCTACAAGCTCACCGCGCTGCCGGGCCTGCTCGAGGTCGTGCTGCCGGTGCCGGGCAAGGTCAGCATCGACGGACGCGCGGCGGGCAAGGCGCCCGGTGAGTTCAAGCTCCCTGGCGGCGACCACCAGCTGCTCATCGATACAGAGCGCTACCTCGACTACTCGGCCCGCATCCGCGTGCAGGGATTCGGCAAGCGGCAGCAGCTTGCACCGAAGCTGGTGCCGGCCTGGGCAGTGGTCAGCATTTCGACCGAGCCCGAGGGCGCCGAGGTTCGCGTGGCGGGGGAGCCGCGTGGCAAGGCGCCGCTCGAACTCGAGCTGATGGCGGGGTCGCACCGCGTGGAGCTGCTGCATCCCGGCTTCAAGCCGTGGGTGAGCGACGTGCAGGTGAAGGCCAACGAGCCCTTGACCATCGGTCCGGTGAAGCTCGGTCTTCCAGACGGGCGGCTAACGGTGCAGCAGCCGGCCCGCGGGCGCGAGCGTCACGATCGGCGGCGCGTATCGCGGCCGAACTCCGTTGGAGGCGGAAGTGCGGCCGGACCTGGCCCAGTCGGTTTCGCTGACGCGCGAGGGCTACGAACCGGCGAGCAGGCAGGCGACGGTCGGTGCCGGGAAGAGCGCAGCGCTCGAGTTCACGCTGGTGCCGATCCTGGGCGACGTGATCGTCCAGGCGAATCCAAAGGATGCCGAGTTGCTGGTGGACGGCGAGTCCAAGGGCCTTGCAAACCAGACGCTGCGCTTGCTCGCGACCAGCCATTCCATCGAGATACGACGACCGGGATACGCGACATTCCGCACGACGGTGACGCCGCGCCCGGGACTGCCGCAGAGTATCGAGGTGACATTGCTCGAGGGCGTTGCACCGAAGCGCGCCGCGACCGAGCCCGAAGGCGCGACCGGCGCGACCGGCGCGACCGGCGCGACGTCTGCACCCGTTGAACTCGTCGCGTTGGCGCCGACGTTGCGCGCGAAGTCGGGACAGGACCTCAAGCTCGCGCCGGCCGGCGAATTCACGATGGGCAGCCCGCGCCGGGAAGCCGGACGCCGCGCAAACGAGTCACAGCGGCAGGTCAGGCTGGAGCGGCGCTTCTACGTCGCGACACGCGAAGTGACCAACGCCGAGTACCGGCAGTTCCGGCCGGAGCATCGCTCCGGTTTCGTCATGCAGACCACGCTCGAACTCGACCGCGCGCCGGTCGTAAACGTGAGCTGGCAGGAGGCAGCCGCCTACTGCAACTGGCTGAGTGCAGCAGACGGGCTAACACCCGCCTACGAGATGAAGGGCGGATCGCTCGTGCCCGTGATGCCTGCCACCAACGGCTACCGGCTGCCGACCGAGGCCGAATGGGAGTGGGTCGCGCGCCGCGCCGGCGCGGGCCTGCGAAAATATCCCTGGGGCGACGCGTTGCCTGTGCCGCGCGGCGCCGGAAACTACGCGGACCGCTCGGCGCAGGCGCTGTTGCCGACCGTGCTTCCAGATTACGACGACGGATTCCCGGCCACCGCGCCGGTCGGCAGCTTTGCGGAGAATTCCTCGGGCTATTTCGATCTTGGCGGCAATGTCGCCGAGTGGACGCACGACCTCTACACTGTGCAGCCGCGCTCGGACGCGGCCGCGGTCGATCCGGCTGCGACCGGCGACGGAACGCTGCACGTGATTCGCGGCTCGAGCTGGAAGAGCGCGGCCGTGACGGAACTCAGGCTCGCCTATCGGGACTACGGGGACGGCAAACGCAATGACCTCGGTTTCCGCATTGCGCGTTACGCGCAGTAGACCCGGCCTCCGGCTGGCGGTGGCGCTGGTCGCAAGCGTCGCCGGCGTGCTCGGCACGTTCGGCGCGCCAGGCGCGCAGGTGGCGCCGGCACAGGCGCCACCTGCCGCAGCGGCGGATGTCACGCCGGCCACGGCGCCCGCCGGAACCGACCCTGGTACTGCGCCGACGGAAGACGCGCAGGCGCCTGTTGCCTCGCAACCTGCAAGCGAAAAGTCGGCGCCTGCCGGAGCGGCGACCGGCCAGCCAAAGGAACGATTCGAACCCACCGAGAAGGTGCGCGCCGACTTCGACGTGTCCTTCCCGGTAGACATCTGAACACGGAGAGCCCCGACGCATGTCAAAGATCAACGCGCGTGCCCCGAGCGAGCTGCTGTTCAGCGTGTTCTCGCTGATCGTTTTCGTAATCGTGGTGCACGCGTCCTACGTCACCGTGGTGAGGCCGAGGGCGAGCGCGATTCTCGCCGAGCAGCGCGCCGCGATGAAAACTGACCCGAATTACGTCTCGGAACGCTCCATCTACGTGCTGCTCAAGGACTGGGAACAGGAGTCCGAAGTGATTCTCGGGCTGTGGGCCCTCGCGATCATCGGCTACAAGACCTGGCACGCGCGGCGTGAGCGGGTATTGCTCGCCCGCGACCTGGTGCAGGTCCCGGAGGGCATGAAGATCCTGCCGGAGGACACCCGTGAATACGCGCGCCCGCTCGAGGCGCTGCCACCGGCCGAGGCCGACTGCCTGCTGCCGCGCGCGCTGCTGGTTGCGCTGTACCGCTTCGGGGCCACGCGCAACGTGCAGGACGTTTCCGACGCAGCGCGGGGCGTGTGCACCGCAGAGGCCGACCGCCTCGACTCGGAGTTGTCGATGCTGCGCTACATCGCCTGGGCCATCCCGGCGATCGGCTTCATCGGCACGGTGCGCGGCATCGGCGACGCGCTCGGCGAGGCGCACAAGGCGGTGACCGGCGATGTGTCAGGCGTGACCGAAGGACTCGGCACCGCGTTCAACTCGACGCTGGCGGCGCTGCTGATCAGCATCGTGCTGATGTTCCTGCTGCACCAGCTGCAGCTCACGCAGGAACGCTTGGTGCTCGACAGCGAGACCTACCTGGACCGCAACCTGATCCGCCACATGCAATTGCGTTGAGCCGATGACCCTCGCCCTGGAGATCAACGACGCCGGCCTGGTGCTGGCGCGCGACGGCGCCATCCTCGCCGAGGAGCCAGGCGTCGCGATGCTGGATGGCGCGTCACCCGGGACGGGCGAGGCCGCGCTGCTCCGCGCGCGCCTGAAGCCGCTCTATGCGGAGACCCGATACTGGCAGGACCTCGGGATCGAGCCGCTCACACGACCGGTACCCGCCGCCGCCAACCGCGCCGAGGTCGCCTACGCGCAGCTCGAGCGACTGGTCGCGCCGCACCTGGGCGACGGCCGCGAAATCATCATCGCAGTCCCGCCCTGGTACTCACGCGAGCAGCTCGGGCTGTTGCTGGGCGTGGCGAAGGAATCCGGTCTCGAGCCGGTCGGACTGGTGGACGCCGGACTCGCGGCGTCGTCGCTCGAGCCCGCACCCGAGACGATGTTGCACCTCGAACTCGGGCTGCACCGGGCCGTGGTCACCGTGCTCGACTGCGCTGCCGGGTTGCGCCGCACGCGATTCGAAATGCTGCCGCAGCACGGTTGGCTCGGGCTGCAGCAGGCGTGGCTGGACGCGATCGCCGCGGCGTTCGTGCTGAAGACACGATTCGACCCGCTGCACCAGGCGGCGACCGAGCAGTTGCTCTGCAACGGGCTGCCGGCCTGGCTCGACGCAGCGGCGTCGGGCGACACGGCGTTGATCGAGCTCGAGTCGGGCGGCGCAAGCTACTCAGTGGCAATGTCGGGCGGGGATTTCGAGACTGCGGCGACACGCACTTACGACGAGTACACGCGTGTGCTGCAGCGCGCGCGGCCGACCGCTGGCCCGCTTAACCTGCGGTTGTCCAACCGATTTGCGGCATTCCCGGGGCTCGAAGCCCGGCTCGCCGGAATCCGCGACTGCGACATCGTGCGCCTGCCACGCGGCGCTGCGGCGCTCGGTGCGCTGGCGTGGGAAAGGCACATCCGCCAGGACCGGGGAGCACTCACGCTGGTGCAGCACCTTCCGGTCGCGCTGCGCGGCGGCGCGGCGCCGAGCGGGCCGCCCCCTTCCTCGACAGTGCCATTGGATGCGCGACCGACGCACCTGGTCCGCGCGAGCCGCGCCTACAGGCTCGACGCCCGGCCCCTGACGCTGGGCGCCGGCGTGCCGGAGGGCCGCCGGGCCGTCGCGCTCGATCCGGGGCCGGGGATATCCCGCTCGCACTGCTCGATCTCACTGGTCGGTGGATCGGCGTGGCTCGAGGACCACAGCACCTACGGGACGTACCTGAACGGCGAGCGGGTCGGCGGCCGCGTGGAACTGCGGGCGGGCGACCGCCTGCGCGTCGGCAGTCCCGGCGTCGAGTGCGAACTCGTGCGCGCGGTAGACAACGATGGCGCGACGTAAGACCGAGATCTTCAGCCTGTCGTTCCTGGACGTGATCGCGTGCGGGTTCGGCGCGGTGGTGCTGATGTACACGATCATGAGCGCTCAGGCCGGTGTACAGCGACAGCGACACAACGACGCATTGCAGTCGGAGGTGAACCGTCTCGAGGAGCAGGTGCTCGACGGCTACAAGAACCTGGTGGTGTTGCGCAATTCGATGGAAGGCACCGACAAGCCGGTGCCGGCGGAAGGCCTGGCGAACCGCATCATCGAGCAGACCGAGGAATTGAAGCAGCAACTGGCCGAGGCCGAAAAGGACACCCTCTCGAAACGAGAGGCGATCGAGCGCCTGAAGCAGGATCTCAAGTCCCTGGACGAGGGCAAGCGACGGCTGGAGGCCGGCACGCCGAGTCCCGGCCAGCCCGGCACGCGTATCAAGGGCTTCGTCGGCAGCGGGGATCGCCAGTACCTGACCGGCCTCAAGGTCGGCGGGCAGCGCATCCTGATCCTGGTGGACGTCTCGGCCAGCATGATGGACGAATCCGTCGTGAACGTGATCCGGCTGCGCAACATGCCGGAGGTCCGCCGCATGGCGGCGCCGAAGTGGCGGCGCGCGGTGGCGACCGTGGACTGGATCACCTCGCAGCTGCCCGCCAAGTCACAGTTCCAGGCCTACGCGTTCAATACGCAGCCGCGCGCGCTGGCACAGGGCAGTGATGGCAAGTGGCTCGCCACGAGCGACGCCGCGGCGCTCAATGACGTATTGACGGCACTGCGCAAGACCGTGCCGCAGGATGGAACGAGCCTCGAGAACGCGCTCGCCGTGGCAGCCACGCTCTCGCCGCGCCCCGACAACATCCTGCTGATCACCGATGGGCTGCCGACCCAGGGCGCAAGCGCGCCGCTGGTGCGCAAGACCATCGATGGCGCAGGCCGCCTGCAGTTGTTCCAGCGCGCCATCGGCAAGCTGCCGTCCGGAATACCGGTCAACGTGATCCTGTTGCCGATGGAAGGCGACCCGATGGCGCCCGGCGCCTACTGGGCACTGGCGCGCAGGACCAACGGTTCGTTCCTGAGTCCGGCGAGGGACTGGCCATGAGGGGCTCCAGGCTCGGCCGGCGCGACGTCGAGGTGTTCAGCCTCTCGTTCCTCGACGCTATCTGTTGCGGCTTTGGCGCGGTGATCCTGCTGCTGGTGCTCACGGAGGTGGGCGAGCCGGTCGTCATCGAGAAGTCGCGCGAGGACCTGCAGGCGCAGGTGTTGAAGCTCGAGAAGGAACTCGTGGAGATCCGCGGCACCAGCGAAGTGCTGAACCGCGAACTGAAGGCGCGACGCAGCCAGCTCTCCGAAGAGGATCTCCGCATCGCGCGCCTGCGCGGCGACCTGAGCTCGCTGCGTGGGCAGTATCAGTCCTCGCGTCGCGAGGCCGAGGTACAGAACCAGATAGAGGGACAGCTGGTTTCCGCGCAGCAGGATCTCACCGAGGAGATGAAGCGACTGTTGGGCGCGCAGTACCGGCGCAAGGACGACTCGCCGATCGGCGGCCTGCCGGTGGACAGCGAGTACGTGATCTTCATCATCGACACCTCCGGCAGCATGGCCAACTACGCGTGGCCGCTCGCGATGAAAAAGATGCAGGAAGTCCTCGACGCCTACCCGACCGTCAAGGGATGGCAGGTAATGAGCGACGAGGGCACCTACATGTTCCCCTCCTACCGCGGGCGCTGGCTGCCCGACACGCCGGCACAGCGCAAGCTGGTGATGTCGCGGATGCGTGACTGGTTCCCGTTCAGCAACTCCAGTCCGGTCGAGGGCATCGTCGAGGCCATTCGCACCTACTATGCGACCGGCCTGCGCATCAGCCTTTACGTGTTCGGCGACGAATTCACCGGTTCGTCCGTCGAGTCGGTGCTGCGCACCGTGGACATGCTGAACCGCGAGGACAAGACGGGCGCGCGCCGGGTGCGAATCCATGCGCTCGGCTTTCCGGTCAGGCCCGACGCGCCGCAGGTCACGAGCATCCGCTACTCGATGCTGATGCGGCAGCTCTGCGAGCGGAATGGCGGGACATTCGTCGGCCTGAACGAGCCGGGCAGCTATTCCCGCTGAGTGCGGTCGTGCGACCATGCGACAAATGTACGAAATACCCTGCATGACTCGCGAGCGCCGCCGTGCGTTGGTCCGCGCGGCAGCCTGGCTGGCATGCGCAATGCTCGCCGGCTGCGCGGCGACCGAGTTCGAGGCGCAGCCGAACATCCCGACGCCGCTGGTCACGAAGATCCCGCTGGTCGTGGGCCTCCATATATCGCCCGAGTTCCGCGACAAGGTGTACCAGGAGAAACGCGACGGTGGCGACTACTCAATCGCGATCGGCAAGGCGCAGGCCGAAGGTTTCGCGCGGTTGATGGACGCGATGTTCGACCGCGTAGTTCCGGTGAGCGAAGCCGACGCGGGTGCCCGTACCGACCCGCAGATCCGCGCCGTGCTGGAGCCGGTGCTCGAGGACTTCGCATTCGTCACGCCTGTGGACTCGGGCTCGGACGTGTACGCCGTCAGCCTCAGGTACCGGGTCAACGGCTACCGCCCGGATGGGCAGCCGATCGACTCGTGGACCTTCACCGGTTATGGCGCGGCGAAGAATGACAACATGCTGTCCGGGGGGTCGGACGCGCTGAAAACGGCGGTGCAGCTCGCGATGCGCGACGCCGCCGCCAAGCTTGCCACCGAGTTTCGCGAACAGGCCATCGTGCGCGGATTGCTGCCCGCGGTTCCCGGATCCGCGCCCGAGCGGCCGGTCGAAGTGACGCTGCCGCCGTCCTGAGCAATCAGCCGCCGGGCTCGTTGTCGACCAGCACGTAGAACGGTTGCTCCAGCGTGACGCCTGATGTGGCCACCGGCGCGCCGTTGTCGAGCCTTGGCCGGTAGATCGCAGCCTGCGCCGCGCGCAGCAGCTGCTCGCCGAATTTCGGGTTCCCGCCGTCCGACAGCACGTTCGCGTCCGCCACGTGCCCGTCAGCGGCGATCGTGAGCTCGACCGTGGCCATGCGCGCGACGACCTGGTCCGCCGGCCTGCCGGCGTAACGGTCCCAGGATCCCGGCGGCGTGTACACCAGTTGCACCGGGCGCCCGAACAGCAGTTCGGTCAAGGCCTTGCCGTCCACGGTCGAGTCGCCGGCTGCCTGCCACGCAAGCTGGTAATTCGACAGTCCTTCGTCCCCTTTCTTGCGCGACTGGTACCAGTCGCCCAGCAGCGTGCGGACGTCGGCAACCTGGACTGGCGACGGTGGCACCTGCGCGATCGCGATCGCAACCGCCCGGTTCAGCGCCGACTGCCCCTCGTTCGCGATGGTATTCGGCGACATGGACGGCAGCACCGCCGGCATCGTGTCGTGGAACATCGACTGCCTCTGTTCGTCGGGCGTCGCGGCCCTCGCGTAAGCCGGGTCCTGCAACTGCAGGCGAGCGCAGTCCGCGAGCGCCGTCAGCGGGCCGATGAGTTCCGCGGCGTCCTCGCCCTTCGCGGTCTCGATGATCCGGATGGAGTTGCGCAGCGAGGCTCGCGCCGCATCGTAGGCCCCGATCCTTGTGAACCAGCGCCCGATGGATTCGAATTCCCGCGCGTAGCGAATGCTGCCGGCCCCATAGCTGCGCTCGATCGCGCGCAGGATGTAGCGGCGCGCGCGCACCGCGTCCTCGGTACGGCCCACGCGGAGCAGCGAGTCGGCGTATTTCTCGAGGAACGGAATCTGCGCCTCGGTGAAGAGACCCTGCTCGCGGCGTACTAGCGCTATCGCCAGTTCGTACCTGGCCACGGCGAGGTCATAGCGTTTTCCGGCGTAGTAAGTCGTCGCAAGACCGGCCTGCGCGCGGGCGAGTCGCGGGCTGGCCAGGCGGCCCGATTTGTCGACCAGTTCGACGACTCGCATGTAGCTCGCTTCCGCGCCTGTGTAGTCCATGTCGAGATACTGCGCAAGCGCGAGGTTCATCAGCGCCACTTGCAGATACTCGCCTTCCGGTCCCGGCTGCCGTTCGGCGTCTTCGAGCAGCTTTTTCGCGAGCGCCGTCGCCTGCTCGTATTGCCCGGCGTCGAGCAGGCGGCGGAACTCGCTGGTAGAACCCTCGAGGAAACCGGCCGGGACGCCGGCAGTAATTCCAACCGGGGCTGGCTGCTGCTCGAATTCGGTTGCCGGCAGCGCGTCTGCGGCAGACGCGGATTCCCGGGCAGAGGCCTGCTGTGCGAGCGCAACCCCGCAGGCGAAAACGAAAACGACCGCGCATGCCATCGCGGCGGCCATCGCGCCGGGGTTGCGTGCGCGTCGTCTATCCACGGGTCCCAGGCTCACGACTTGCGACGTCGGCCACCCGGCACGTTGGCCCGGAGCTCGTCGAGCCAGACCGTCGCGGGCGAGTCGCTGGGTGCGCGCCAGTCGCTGCGCGGCGACAGCGAACCGCCCGACCCGACCTTCGGCCCGTTCGGCATCGCGGAGCGCTTGAACTGGCTGTCCTGGAAGAATCGCACGACGAAGAC
The DNA here is from genome assembly GCA_963732375.1 of uncultured Gammaproteobacteria bacterium. Lineage (GTDB taxonomy): Bacteria > Pseudomonadota > Gammaproteobacteria > Steroidobacterales > Steroidobacteraceae > RPQJ01. The sequence continues at coordinate 111,381 of CAVSZE010000002.1, read as the reverse complement.
TTCGAGCCATCGCCGTATGGTCGCGAGCGTGTACTCGCGACGTTCGTCCGTCGGTACCGTGTCAGGCCACACGCCCACGCGCCGGTCACCCCAGGCCGCGTGCGCGAGGAACGCGACCTTGCTTGGACGGTAGCCGTAGCGACTCAGGTAGTAGAGATTGAAATCCTGCAACTCGTACGGGCCGACTATGGATTCGGACGAGTGCTCCGGCTCCTCACCCGAGCCCGGTACCAGCTCCGGCGAGATGCGCGTGGCGACGACGCGACCCAGCACGCGGGAGGTTGCATCGTCGAACTGCTTGGTCGCGACGAGCCAGCGCACCAGGTGCTGGATCAGGGTCTTCGGTACCGAGCCATTCACGTTGTAGTGCGACATGTGGTCGCCGACACCGTAGGTCGTGAAACCGAGCGCAAGTTCAGAGAGGTCACCTGTGCCGAGCACCAGCGCCCCGTGCAGGTTCGCCAGCCGGAACAGGTGCGAGGTGCGCTCTCCCGCCTGCACGTTCTCGAAGGTCACGTCGTATACGGACTTGCCCCGGCTGTGCGGGTGTCCGATGTGCCGGAGCATCAATTCCGCCGACGGCCGGATGTCGATTTCCGCAGACGAGATTCGCAGCGCGCGCATCAGCGAGTGCGCGCTGTCGAAGGTGTGGCGGCTGGTGCCGAATCCCGGCAGCGTGTAGCCGAGGATGTCGCTGCGTGGCAGTCCCAGCCGGTCGAACGCGCGCACGGCGACCAGCGCGGCCTGTGTCGAGTCGAGGCCCCCCGAGATCCCGATCACCACCTTGCGGATGCCGGTCGCGTCGAGGCGCTTCATCAGGCCCTCGACCTGGATGTCGTAGATCTCGGCGCAGCGCTCGTCGAGTTTCGAGTGGTCTGCCGGTACGTACGGGAAGCGTTCCACGCGCCGCACGAGCGGAATCCGGCCGCGCGGCAGGTCGAACTCGAATTCGACGCGGCGGAAGGCCGCGAGCAGCGGGGCATGCGCCTGGACGCTGTCGCCGAAGCTCGTGAGCCGGGCGCGTTCCTGTCGCAACCGGTCGAGATCGATGTCGGCGGTGATGAGTCCCGGCTCGAGCGGGAAGCGCTTCGATTCCGCCAGGCACTCGCCGTTCTCGTAGGCGAGCGCGTGGCCGTCCCAGGCGAGGTCGGTGGTCGATTCGCCGGGACCCGCGCCGGAATAGAGGTACGCGGACACGCACTTGGCCGACTGCGACGCACACAGCAACCGCCGGTAGTCGGCCTTGCCGACCGTGACGTCGCTGGCGGAGAGATTGGCGATCACGGTCGCGCCGGCGAGCGATGCGAGCGTGCTCGGCGGCAGCGGCACCCAGAGGTCCTCGCAGATCTCCATGTGCAGCACGAAGCCCGGCATGTTCGTCGCCGCGAACAGCAACTGGTTGCCGAACGGCACCTGCTGCCCGAGCAGTCGAATGCTGGTCGAGAGCGCCTGCGCCGCGGGGGCGAACTGTCTTTTCTCGTAGAACTCCCGGTAGTTCGGCAGGTAAGTCTTCGGCACGACACCGAGGATCCGGCCGCGGTGCACGAGGACGGCGCAGTTGAACAGGCGCCCATCGGCACTGAGCGGCAGGCCGACGGCGAGCAGCGGGGTGAGTTTCCGGCTCGCGAGCACGATCGACTCGAGTCCGGCCAGCGACGCATCCTGCAGCGCGTCCTGCTGGAACAGGTCTTCGTTCGAATAAGCGGAAAGCCCGAGTTCGGGGAAAACCGCCAGCACGGAGTGGCACTCGGCCGCCTGTCGCGCGAGCGCAAGTGTCTGCGCGGCGTTATGGCCCGGTGATGCCACTTCGACCCGCGGCGTCGCGACGGCCGCCCGGATGAATCCGTGGCGATAGATCGAATCGAAAGGCGGCCCCGGCGGGGGGCGGCGAGTCCTGGCCATTCGGGTCCCTGGAAGCGGCGATCCGGGCAGTTTCGGCCCAGAGGACGGGTCCGGCAAGGCCTTCAGGCATGTGCGGCGATTTTACTTAATCCGCGGTAGGCTATGCAGCGACCGGTCCGGTGCAGGGCTGAGACTCGGGTCACGCCCTCCACGACGGCCGCGACGCTAGCCTAGAGGCGGACTTTGGTCCATGGCTTACAGGGGTGGCGATCTTGTGAACGACCTATTCAAGCGAGCCAAGGCGTTTTTCGGTCACAGTGAGCCGGAGGCGAAGCCGGAGCCAGCGAAAAAGCCGGTCAAGCCATGGCATGCAGTCTCGATCGCGCCGGGGATCAATGCCTGTGCTGCCGCGAACGAACTGCGTGACCATCGCTTCCTGTCCCGTGAGGCTCCACCGCTTCCGCTCAAGAAGTGCGACCAGGCTGCGTGCACGTGCCGCTACGAGCATTACGGGGACCGCCGCAAGGGGCCACGCCGGGCCAGTGAAATTGGCGTAACCATCGACGGCTACATTGCGCAGGAACGTCGCGCACCAATCAAGCGGGATAGACGAAAGCGGGACACCTGACCGGCCCCGGCGATCCGGGGCGCGTGCTCCACGGTCGGTTCACTTGAACCAGTGTTTCAGGGCCGATGCGCGACCACCGCATCACCCACGAACGGATTTCCGCGGCGCTCGGCTCCAAACGTAGACATGGGGCCATGGCCGGGCACGAACCGCACGTCGTTGCCCAGCGGGAAGAGCCTGGTGCGGATCGCGTTGACCAGCGTGTCGTAGTCGCCGCCCGGGAAGTCCGTCCGTCCGATCGAGCCGGCGAACAGCACGTCACCGACGAACGCGAGTCGTTCCGCCGGCGAATGGAACACGACATGTCCCGGTGTGTGCCCGGGACAGTGCTTCACTTCGAACTCTATGTTGCCGACCTGCACCCGGTCTCCGTCCTCCAGCCAGCGGTCCGGCACGAAGCTGCCGCCGCTCGCGATGCCGAACATGCGCGCCTGTTCCGCCAGCCCGTCGATCCAGAACTGGTCGCCGATGTGCGGCCCTTCGATCGGCAGCCCGAGCGTGCGCGCAAGTTCAGCCGCGCCGCCGGCATGATCCACGTGCGCATGCGTGAGCAGGATCTTCTTGAGCTTCACGCCTTCGCTGCGGACGGTTGCGAGGATGCGGTCGAGATCGCCGCCAGGGTCCACGACTGCACCGGCTCCGGTCTTCTCGCACCAGACCACCGAACAGTTCTGCGCGAAAGGCGTGACCGGGACGATCGAGAAACGCACCTCAGCCGGGCCTTTCGTCGCCCGGGTCCGCGGTGGGTGCCACAGTTACGCCGCCCATAAGCACGATGCGCATCGCGGTCTCGACCGACAGCATCGTTGGCTCGAGCTGGTCGCGCGGGAGAAAGACGGTGTAGCCGCCGATCATGTAGCTCATGGGCAGGTAGACGGCGACGCTGTTGTCGGAGCCGTTGCCGACGCCGAGCGCTGCAGCGGATTCAGACGTGACGAAGCCGATGGCCTTGCCCGGCCCGAAGGGCACGAGCACCACGCGCTTCAAGTCGCCGCCCTTGCCAGAGGACGGGAAGAACCTCATGAAGTCGCGTATCGCGACATAAACGGTCTTCACGACCGGAATGCGCTCGAACAGGCGGTCGCCGACCCTGAGCGCGCGACGGACGACATAGGCATTCACGGCGAGGCCGGACAGGAACAGCACCACCATGCCGGTGAGCAATCCGAGGCCGGGCCAGTAGGCCGATGCGGGGATGACGAGCTTGATTACGCCGGAGAAGACACGTTCCGCGGTGCCGGCCAGCCAGTAGATCAAATAGAGCGTGAGCCCGATGGGCAGTATCGCCACCAGGCCCTTCAGCATCGTATTCCAGACTTTGCGCATGGTGTTCACCCGCAGCGGGTGCGAAGTATGCAGACGCCGCGGGCGCGTCGCCAGCACGATCACGTATCATCCCGGTGTTCCCACGGAAAACGATTCATGCAGAAGCGATTTCCCGCCTCCGCCTGGCTGCTCGTATTGTGCTGCGTTTCCTGCGCGGCGCCTGCGCGCGACCGTGACTACCTTCCACTCGAGGTCCAGCAGACGCTCGCACAGCAGCGCATACCCGGCACCAGCTTGAGCGTGCTGGTGAAGGAAGTCGGCCGCGACGAGCCGCTGATCAGCTACAACTCGACCGTGCCGCGCAATCCGGCTTCCACGATGAAAGTCGTCACGACCTGGTCGGCGCTGGAGATCCTGGGCCCGGCCTATACCTGGCAGACACGCGCCTACGCGACCGGGCCCGTAAAGGACCAGGTTCTCGACGGCGACCTGGTGCTGGTCGGGGGCGGCGACCCGTTCATGACCGCGGAGCGCTGGTGGGGGTTCGCGAACGGCGTCCGGCTGGCCGGCATCCGGCGCATCAAGGGCGACGTGATCATCGACAACAGCTATTTCGAGCCCCAGGGCGAAAATCGCGGAGCGTTCGACAACAAGCCGTTCAGCACCTACAACGTGCTGCCCGACGCGCTGCTGGTCAACTTCCAGACGGTCAATTTCAGCCTGTTCCCGGACCTGGCCGACGGCAAGCTGCACCCGGGCGCGTTCCCCTGGCCGGCAAACCTGAAGGTGGACAGTACCGCAAGTGTCGAAGCTGGATCGTGTCGTCGCGGAGGCGGCGGCATCGACGTGACCACGCCAGACGGACCGTCGGGCAATACCATGGCGATCACCGGGCGCTATGCGGCGAGCTGTGGCCCGCTGAGCTTCACTCGCGCCGTCATGCGCGCGCCGGAGTATGCATACGGCACGTTCAAAGCCTTCTGGGACGAGAGCGGCGGCGAAATCGACGGCGGCTGGCGAACGGGGGTACTGCCTCCCGGTGCCAGCATGGTCTATTCGCAGGACTCTCTTTCGCTCGCCGAGATCATCCGGCTGGTGAACAAGTTCTCGAGCAACACGATGGCCCGGCAATTGCTGCTGACGCTGGCCGCCGAGAAGGCCGGCAGGCCCGGTACCACGACCGGCGGCCGCAAGGTCATTACCGATTTCCTGGCCTCGCAGGGCCTCGCCGTTCCGGAGCTGGTTCTCGAGAACGGATCGGGCCTGTCGCGCGACGAGCGGATCTCCGCGGCAGGGCTGGCCGACGTCCTGCTCGCGGCCTGGCGCAGCCAGTTCATGCCCGAGTTCGCGGCGTCACTGCCGCTGTCGGCGACGGACGGGACGCTGCGCAAGCGCTTTCGCTCACCCGAGATGCAGGGGCGGCTGCGCATGAAGACAGGTTCGCTGGAAGGCGTGAGCGCGCTGGCCGGCTACGTGAACGCGGCCTCTGGCCGGACATTCGTGACGGTCGTCATCGTGAACGACCCGCGCGCCGGCGGCGGCGGAGGCCAGGCCGTGCAGGCCGCGCTGGTGCAGTGGGTGTTCGGCCAATAAATAGGTGCCAGGCACCGAATTAATTAATTCGGTGCCTGGCACCTATTTATTTTTATTGGTACGGCCGGCCGGCGCCCACGAAGCGTTCGCGGTACCAGTTGTCGTCGAGACTGGCCATCCGCACCGTGCCGCCGGTCTGCGGCGCATCGACGAAGCGCTCCTCGCCGGCATAGATGCCGACGTGACCCACATCCCGATCATTGACGCGGAAGAACACCAGGTCACCCGGGAGGAGGTCACGCCTGGGCACAGGGGTCACCACGGCGTACTGCTGTGCGGCCGTGCGCGGCAGCGTGACGCCAGCCTGTCGATAGGCGTAGGCGACAAGACCGCTGCAGTCGAAGGCATCCGGGCCGGCGCCGCCGTAGCGGTATGGCGCGCCGATGCGTGATTCCGCTGCAAACAGCGCGGCCGTGCCTGGATTCGAGGCCGTGCCGCCGGGCGCCCCGCGCTGGAACGGCGAGCAGGCGGCCAGCAGCGCCGCGAGCGTGGCCGCCAGGATCAACCGGAACGCATGCGCCGATGCTGGAAAAGTCTTCCCGGTGGCAGCCATGCGCGGAGTCTATTGCCGAATGGATGCGAAAAAAACCGGCCATGCCTCATCTCGATCTGCCCGGACTCCTGATTGCGCCGCCCCGGGGGAGGTGCTGCAATGACCGTAGGACCGGCAACGAACGGATACCTAGGGCATGAAATGGCGTGCAATGGCGGTGATCGCCGGGATTGCAGGCGTCGCCGTGGCGGTCGCGCTCTGGGCCGGGCGCCCCAAGCCCATCACGGTGGACACTGCCGAGGTCACGCGCGGCAAGGTGGACCAGGCCGTGACCAACACGCGCGCCGGCACGGTCAAGGCCTGCCAGCGCGCAAAGCTCGCGCCGCAGTCGGGAGGCCAGATAGCCCGGCTGCCGGTCAGGAAGGGCGACCACGTGGAGAAGGACCAGGTCCTGCTCGAGCTCTGGAATGCAGATCTTCGCGCCGACCTGAGCCTCGCCGAGCGTGATGCCGAGGCCACGCGCGCGCTGCGCGACCAGGCCTGCATTTCCGCCAAGGTCTCGCGCCGGGAGTCGGAGCGGCTCGCGAGCCTGGTCGAGCGCAAGCTGGTGTCGACCGAGCTTGCGGAGCGTGCCGCCGGCGAGGCCGACAGCAAGCAAGCGGCCTGCCGTGCTGCAGGTGAGCAGATCCAGGTGAGCCTGGCCCGGATCGATGCGGCCCGTGCGCGCCTCGAGCGCACGCTGCTTCGCGCTCCGTTCGCCGGAACGGTCGCCGAGATCAACGGCGAGGTGGGCGAGTTCGTCACGCCGTCGCCAATCGGCATCGCGACGCCGCCTGCGGTCGACGTGGTGGACTCGAGCTGCATCTACATCACGGCGCCGATCGACGAGGTGGACGCGCCGCGGGTCAAGGAGGGCATGGCTGCCCGCGTGACGCTCGACGCATTCAAGGACCGCAGTTTCAAGGCGCACGTGCGCCGCGTCGCGCCCTACGTGCTCGAGGTCGAGAAGCAGGCTCGCACGGTGGAGGTCGAGGCGGAGATCGACGAGCGTGGCGATGCGGCACTGCTTCCCGGCTACAGCGCCGACCTCGAGGTGATCATCGCCGAGCGCCCCGACGTGCTTCGGGTCCCGACGCGCGCACTGGTCGAGGGCAACCACGTCTACGTCCTCGAGGGTGGGCATATCCACCAGCGCACGGTGGAAACCGGTATCGGCAACTGGGAATTCACCGAGGTCACGAAGGGGCTCGAGCCCGGCGACCGGGTCGTCGTCTCGATCGACCGCGAGGGACTCAAGGACGGCGCGCCGGCCGTCTCGTCCTGAGCCGGGACTGCGAATGATTGAAATCAGGGACTTGAGCCGGCACTTCCAGGTCGGCGACCAGCTCGTCAAGGCGCTTGACGCCGTGAACCTCACGATCGGCGACGGCGAATACGCTTCCATCATGGGCCCGAGCGGATCGGGTAAGTCCACGCTGCTGAACGTGATCGGGCTGCTGGACCGGCCTACCGGTGGCCAGTACCTGCTCGACGGGCGCGAGACCACCTCGCTCAGCGACGACGAACTGGCACAGGTGCGTGCGCGCAGGATCGGCTTCATCTTCCAGTCGTTCCACCTGGTGCCGCGGCTGACCGCGTTCGAGAACGTGGAGCTGCCGATGGTGCTGGCATCGGTGCCGCCGGCCGAGCGCCGCAAGCGGGCGGAGGCGGTGCTTGCAAGCCTCACGCTGATGGACCGGGCGCACCATCGCCCGGACCAGCTGTCGGGCGGCCAGCGCCAGCGAGTGGCGATAGCGCGTGCGATGGTGATGGAACCGACGGTGCTGCTGGCCGACGAGCCGACCGGCAACCTCGACCACGTGTCGGGAGCCGACGTGCTCGCCGCGATCGAGTCGCTGAACGCGCGCGGCATCACGCTGATCGTGGTCACTCACGACGACGAGGTCGCCTCGCGCGCCCGGCGCAACATCCGCATGCGCGACGGGCGAATCGTGGTGGACGAGGCTATGGGAACACAGCGATGAGGTTCGGCGACCTGCTGCACCTCGCGAGCGAGTCGCTGGTTCGTGCAAGGATGCGCAGCGCCATGATGCTGGTGGCGATGGCGATCGGGGTGGCCGCGGTCGTGGTGCTGACGGCTCTGGGCGAGGGCGCGCGCCGCTACGTGACGGACGAGTTCCAGGCGCTGGGCGCGGACCTGCTGATCGTGTTGCCGGGCCGCTCGGAGACCACCGGCATGCAACCGGGAATGTTCGCCGGCGAGACGCCGCGCGACCTCACGCTCGACGACGCACGATCGCTGCTGCGCATTCCCGGCGTGGAGCGCATCGCGCCGCTGGTGATCGGCTCGGTGCCGGTCTCCTCAGGCCAGCTGTCGCGCGAGGTGCCGGTCATCGGCACCAGTTCGGAATTCCTGGTGGTGCGCAACCTGGCGATGGAACAGGGCTCGTTCCTGCCTGCCGGCCAGATCGACCGCGACCTGGCGGTTTGCGTGATCGGCAGCAAGGTGCGCTCCGAGCTGTTCCCGAACGGGCCAGCAGTCGGTGCCACCGTTCGAATCGGCGATCGGCGCTTCCGCGTCATCGGGGTCCTCGCGGATTCCGGCCGGTCGCTGGGTTTCGACCTGCAGGAGATCGTGGTTATCCCCGTGAGCAGCGCGCTGCAGTTGTTCAACAGCGAGTCGCTGTTCCGCATCCTCATCACCTCCAGCGATCGCGATGCGATGCCGCGTGTGCAGCGGGCGGTGCGCGCCCAGCTCGCCGAACGCCACCAGGGCGAGGAAGACGTGACGGTCGTGAGCCAGGACGCGGTGCTCGCGACCTTCAACCGGATCTTCACCGCGCTCACGCTCACGCTGGCCGGAATCGCTTCGGTCAGCCTTGCGGTGGCCGGCATCCTGATCATGAACGTGATGCTGGTCGCGGTCAGCCAGCGCACCGCGGAAGTCGGCTTGATGAAGGCGCTCGGCGCGCGGGGCAGCCAGATCACGGCGCTGTTCCTGGCCGAGGCGGTGATGCTCTCGCTGGTGGGTGCGTGCTGCGGGCTCGCGGTCGGTTTTGCCTCGGTCTGGGTCATTGGTCGCGTCTACCCGGCGCTGCCGCTGGCGCCGCCGGTGTGGGCCGTGGTGCTCGCGGTACTGACCGCGGTGGCGAGCGGCGTCGTGTTCGGCCTGCTGCCGGCACGCAAGGCGGCGCGCCTCGACGCGGTGGTGGCGCTGGCGGGGAGGCGCTGAGCGATGCGCGGCACGGACCTGGTGCGCTACACCGGCCGATCGATCACGGCGCATCGCATGCGCGCGGTGCTGACCGCGCTCGGCATCGCAGTCGGCGTGGCCGCGGTCGTGCTGCTCACGTCGATCGGAGAAGGCGTGCGCAAGTTCGTCATTTCCGAATTCACGCAGTTCGGCACCAACATCATCGGGGTCACGCCGGGCGCGACGCAGACCATGGGTGGCTCGGTCGGCGTCTTCGGCACGACGCGCCCCTTGACCATTGACGACGCGGAGGCGCTGCGACGGGTACCGTACGTGATCGACGCGGATCCGGTGGTGCAGGGCAATGCCGAGGTCGAAGGCAACGGGCGCAAACGGCGTGTGACGGTCTACGGCACCGGTCCGCAGTTCGCGGAGTCGCTGCGCTTTCCGGTCGGGCAGGGCGTTTACCTGCCGACGGACGATCCGCGTTCGCCACGCAGTTTCGCGGTGCTTGGTTCGAAGATGGCGCATGAGTTGTTCGGCGGCGAAAACCCGCTGGGAGCCAACGTCCGGGTCGGAGGCCAGCGCTTCCGCGTTGTGGGCGTGATGGCGCCGAAGGGAACGGTCATCGGCCTGGACCTCGATGACACGGTGTTCATCCCCGCAGCGCGGGGGCTGGAACTCTTCAACCGCGACAGCCTGTTCGAGATCGACGTCGTGTACGAGGAGGGGGCGCCGCTGCGCGAAGTTGAAGAAGGCATCAGGCGGGTGCTGCTGGCACGCCACGGCGACGAGGACTTCACCGTAACGCCGCAGCAGCAGATGATCGACTCGCTCGGTTCGGTGCTGGGGATACTGACATTCGCCGTCGCGGCACTGGGCAGCATCTCGCTGCTGGTCGGCGCGGTCGGCATCTTCACGATCATGACGATCTCGGTGCGAGAGCGCACCGGTGAGATCGGTCTGCTGCGCGCGCTGGGCGCCGAGCGCGACCAGGTGCTGGCGTTGTTCCTCGCCGAAGCGGTGGTGCTGTCGCTGCTGGGCGGCCTGGCGGGCCTCGCGGCCGGCGCGGGCATCGGCGCGCTGCTCGGTGCGACCGTCAGGCAATTGCCCGTCAGCTATTCGCCGTTCTTCATCAGCCTGTCGCTGGGGCTGTCGGTGCTGATCGGACTGCTCGCCGGCATCCTGCCTGCGCTGAATGCCGCGCGGCTCGATCCCGTCGAGGCACTGCGGGCCGAGTAGCCGGCCTCAATCACCCTCGCGCGGCCGAACGCGCCGGGTCGCAACCGCATCGAGCGGATCATCGGGCCAGTAGTGCTTCGGATAGCGCCCCTTGAGTTCCTTCTTCACCTCGTGGTAACCGCGCGCCCAGAAACTCGCCAGGTCGCGTGTCACCTGGACCGGTCGTCGCGCGGGGGAGAGCAGTTCGAGCGTAACCGGCACGCGGCCGCTGACCACCCGCGGCGATTCCATCAGCCCGAACACTTCCTGCAGCCGCACGGCGAGTGCCGGGGACCCGGTCGTGTAGTCGAGCGCAATCCGGGACCCGCTTGGAACGGCGAGGTGCGTCGGTGCGAGCTCATCGAGCCGCCGCTGGGCGTTCCAGTCGAGCAGCGCGTGCAGTGCGCCACGCAGGTCCAGTTTCGCGAGCTGGTCGCGACGGGTGATACGGTCGAGCCACGGAGCAAGCCAGGACTCGAGTGAGCGGAGGAGCGCGTCGTCGGAGACATCCGGCCAGTCGTCGCGTCCGCGCGGGTCGTTGTCGCGCACCAGCGTTACGCGAGCGCGCCACTGCTGCAGGTCGCGCGTCCATGGCAGGCAGTCGAGGCCCATGGAGCGCACGCCCTCGAGCATGGCTGCGACGGTAGCGGATGCATCGACATCCCTCAGCGCTTCGTCGCGCAGCACGATTGACCCCAGGCGCCGGACCCGTCGTGCCGCCACCAACCCGGCTTTCGGGTCCCACGCGACGCTGGCGTCTTCCGTGATGGCCGATGCGAAATGACGCTCCAGCAGGACTGGATCGAGCGTCGCCGCCAGCTGGATCCTGGCCTCGCGGTCGCCCGCATCGAGTGCTGCGACGACGACGTATTCCGATCGAGCAAGCGCAGTCGGGTCGCGGAATTCCGCACCACGACCACCGCTGAGGACGTACCGGCCCTGGCTTCCGTCCCGCGCGCGCCCGATCCGGTCCGGGTAGGCGAACGAGAGCAGCAGCCCGATCGCGTCCACGTCGGGGAGCGCTGCACCGGGCTCCACGCGTACCGCGATCGTGTGGGCGAGATGCTTCTGGACCTGCTGCGCGACGCGCTGGATGCGGCGGATCGTGCCCGTGTCCACGTCGAAATGCGGGGGCGCCCGCCGGCCGCGCAGGACCTCGATGCGGTGGAACACGTCCGGATCGCGGAACCCGGGCGCGGCCCGCAACGGGTCGCGTTCCGACAGCAGCGCGGCGATGTCGCAGCCCAGCCCGGCCAGCCCCAGCGGCTTGGCGCGCAGCACCATGTGCGCCAGGCGCGGATGAATGCCGAGCGTTGCCATGTCGCGGCCCAGCCCCGTTACGCGCCCGGCGGCGTCCACTGCCTCGAGCCGTTCGAGCAGGTCACGCGCCTGGGCAAACGATGCTGCAGGCGGCGGGTCGAGCCAGGCGAGTGTCGCGGGATCGCTGCATCCCCAGCAGGCCAGTTCGAGCGCCAGGGGCGCGAGGTCGGCTTCGAGAATTTCGGCGGGGGACTGCGCCGGTAGCGCGTCGTGCGCCGACTCGCTCCAGAGCCGGTAGCAGGTGCCTGGCGCGGTGCGGCCTGCGCGCCCGCGGCGCTGCTCGGCCGAGGCACGGGAAATTCGCGACATCTCGAGGCCGCTCATGCCGGTGGACGGATCGAACCGCTGGCGTCGCTCGAGGCCCGTGTCCACGACGATGCGCACGCCGTCGATCGTCAGGCTGGTCTCGGCGATATTGGTCGCAACTACGACCTTGCGCCGCCCACGCGCGTCCGGCAGCAGCGCCGCGTCCTGTTCGGTGGCGCCGAGGTCGCCGTACAGCGGCAGCACCGCGAATTCCTGCGTGGACAGGCTTGCGATGAGCCCCTCCGCGACGCGGCGGATCTCGCCGGCGCCAGGGAGGAAGAGCAGCGCGTCTCCTGCGTGCGCATCGAGCGCCCGCAGCGTGGATGAGATCACGGGTCCCTCGACGCGTGGGCTGCGGCCCTGGCTCGGCATGGGCGGCGGCACGAAGTGGACGTCAACCGGGAACATGCGCCCGGGCGAACGCACGACTGCGGCATCGTCGAGTACGCGCAGCAGTGCGTCTGCCTCGAGCGTCGCCGACATGACGAGCAGGCGCAACGAGTCGCGCAGGTGGCGCTGGCTTTCGACGCTTAGCGCCAGGCCCAGGTCGCCATGAAGATTGCGCTCGTGGAACTCGTCGAAGATCACCAGCGCGATGCCATCGAGTGCCGGGTCGCGCTGCAGCATGCGGGTGAGGATTCCTTCGGTCACGACCTCGATGCGCGTGCGCGGGCCCACGCGGGTTTCGAGCCGCGTGCGGAAGCCGACCGTCTGGCCCACGTCCTCGCCGAGCAACGTGGACATGCGCTGCGCGACTGCGCGGGTCGCAATCCGTCGCGGCTCCAGCATCAGGATGCGACTGTCGCCAAGCCAGTCCGAGTCGAGCAGCGCGAGCGGCACGATAGTGCTCTTGCCGGCCCCGGCCGGCGCCTCCAGCACGACGCAGCGGTGCCTTGAAAGAGCGGCCCGGAGTTCCGGCAGCGCTTCGACGATCGGCAGCGAGGGCAGGGGAGTCATCCGGTGCAGTGTAGCCGCGCCCCGCGCGTGACGTTGCCGTCCGGCGGGCGCAAGATGCGCCGGGCGCTCGGCGGTGCGGTGGGGGTTGCGAAATGACTGGAACCATCGGTCCGTGGTTACTCGCAGTGCTGCTGGTGTTGCTCGGCGTGCTGGGGTCCGTCCTCCCGGGCCTGCCGGGCGTGCCGCTGGTGTTCGCGGGCCTGGTCGCTGCCGCCTGGGCAGACGACTTTCAACGCGTCGGGTGGATCGTGCTCGGCCTGCTCGGACTCATGACGCTCATGTCGTTCGCGATCGACTTCATCGCAACCTCGCTCGGCGCTAAACGGGTCGGCGCGACGCGTCTCGCGATCGTGGGCGCGCTGCTGGGCACGCTGGCCGGCGTGTTCCTGGGGCTGCCGGGCCTGATCCTCGGACCCTTCGTCGGTGCGGTCGCGGGCGAGCTGCTGTCGCACGGAAATCTGCAACAGGCAGGACGGGTCGGGGCCGCGACCTGGGTGGGACTGATCTTCGGGACGCTGGCGAAGCTCGCGCTGGTCTTCACCATGCTGGGCGTGTTTGCGACCGCCTATTTCGTTTGAGAGGTGACGCGCTACCCGGAATAGTGCGCGATGCACTCGGCCTCGCGGCCGCGCACCACGCGCCGGCCGGCGAGCGGTCCGTGCGTCTCCGTGACGATCGTGTGCTGCCCCTCGACGTGATCGTCGTCGTAGAAGAAGAGCACCACCCAGTCACGCGTCCGGTCGAGTTCGTGCGCCAGCGCAGTGTTGGAGTAGAGCGCGGTGTAGTGCCGCCCGTCCCGCGTGACGTGAAGCACCGGAAGCCACGCGTCGCCCGCGGGGTTGAATCTCCTCGGTGCGATCGTCGGCAGGTCGCCACGCGCAGCCTTCTCGCGGTACTGCCGATCCACGGCCAGCAGTTCTGCGACCGGAGGCTGCACCGTGGCCGGGCGGTGCGCAGCGTTCGTCGCGGCCGGGCCGTGAGCCGCCTCGGTCCGGCGCGCTCGTCCGCGCGACAGCATGACCTGCAGGCTCGCACGGATCGCCGCCGCACGCCTCGGGCCGACCCCTGCCACCTGCTCGAGCCGGCCATCGTGCGCCGCGACCTCGAGGGCTTCCAGCGTATCGACGTGCAGGTCGTCGTGGATTCGCTCGGCCAGCCTGTGCCCGAGGCCCGGCAGCATCGTGAAGAGCTGAACGGGGTCGGCGCTTCCGCGCAGCCGCGCGAGCTGCATCCATCGGCCGGTCCGCCACATCTCCACCAGCGCTGCCGCGATGCCACGTCCGATACCGGGCAGTGCCTCGAGTCCCTCGGCGCCCTCACGCTCGATGATCGGACCGATCTCCCCAGGCAGGTCGCGCAGCGTGTCTGCCGCGCGTCGATAGGCCGATATGCGGAACGGGTTCGCGCCCTGGGCCTCGAGCAACGCGGCTGCCTCACGCAGTTTGTCGGCGCAGGCAGCGTTGATCGGGCCGCTCGACTCGATCGCCTTTGCGTCCGCTGTCAGTATGGCAACCATGGCTCAGGCTGCCTCGTCGGGTCCCGGATCCGGGTAATGCTCGCGCAGCACGCGGGCCAGTGCGCGACAGGCATCCGTCGTGGTGAAGATTCCGACCAGCCTGTCGCCGCGGGTCACCAGCGCGGAGCCCAGGTGCCGTTCGGCCATCGTTGTCGCGACCGAGAACAGCGGCGCGCCTGAGTCCACCACGTATGGCTCGGGCTGAAACACGTCGCGCACCGAGAGTTCCCGCTCCGGCGGCGAGTCCAGGTCCGGGCCCAGTGCCAGCTTGATGTCGCGATCAGTCAGCACGCCTGCGAGTTGGCCCCTTTCGGTCACCGGCAGGTGGCGAATGTGGCGCGCGCGCAGGAAAGCGTGGGCCTCGGCCAGTGGTGCGTCCACGTCCACCGAATACGGAAACGGCGTCATGTAGGCGAAAATCTGCGGAACGTGATTGCGCGACATCGGGCGGACCCTCACCCCTGCGACAGGGCGATGCTGCACTTCCCGACGTGTGCCGAACATTCGGGTTTTACGAGATGCGGCGCAAATGCTCTATCATCCGGCGCCGGCCGGTTCGGCCGAAAAGCACTGGTTTCGAAATGTTCAAATCCCTGCTCCGCCTGATGCGTTCGGCTCTTGGCTCGGTCCTGCTCGGACTGCTGCTGATCCTGGCCGGAGGGTACGTGTGGTTCCTCACTCACGGCCCTGAGCCGAAGGTCTGGCACACCGCGCACCTTGCGCAGGAATTCACGGCGGCCAGGGCGGGGCAGGTGACCTCGATCGCCGACTACAGGCGGCTCGAGGACCGCCTGTTCGCGGAGCTGAAGACCAAGGTCCTCGACAAGGTCACGCCGGCGGAACGCAATCCATTCAACCGCTACGCGAGCGGCAGCCGCAGCGACCCGGCGGTCTGGCCCACCAACTGGAACCGCACTTTCGAGATTACGCCGGAGCACCCGACCGGGGCCGCGCTGCTGTTGCACGGGCTGACCGACTCCCCCTACAGCATGCGCTCGATCGGCGAGCACCTCGCGGCCAGGGGCCTCAAGGTCGTCGGGCTCAGGCTGCCGGGCCACGGCACGGCACCGTCGGGGCTGGTCAGCTTCGAAGTCGAGGACATGCAGGCCGCGGTGCGCATGGCGATGCTGGACCTGCGTCGCCAGATGGGCCCTGATCGGCCCATCTATATCGTCGGCTACTCGAACGGCGCGGCACTCGGCGTCGATTATTCAGTGGCGGCTGTCGAAGGTGCCGACCAGCCGATGCCGGCCGGGCTGGTGCTCATGTCACCTGCCATCGGCATCTCCAAGTTCGCCGTCATCGCGAGGCTGCGCACGGGCATATCGTCTGTGCCGGGCCTCGGCCGCGCGGCCTGGCAGGTCATAGAAACGGAATTCGATCCGTACAAGTATTCCTCGTTCAGCTTCAACGCCGCGGGTGAGACCCAGCGACTCACGACCGGACTCCAGAGGCGCATCCAGAAACTGGCCAACGGTGGGAAGATCAAGGGCTTCCCGCCAGTGCTTGCGTTCCAGTCCGCGGTCGACGCGACGATCGTTGCGCCGGCACTGGTCCATGCGCTGTTCGAGTACCTGGCGCCCGAGTCGCACGAGCTGGTGCTGTTCGACGTCAATCGATTCTCCGGCATCAAGGCGTTGCTGGTGGCGGATCCCGGTCCGCTGACGCAGCAGGTGCTCTCGATGCCTGATCGCTCGTTCGGGCTGACGGTGATCACCAATGCAGGCCCGGGCACCTCGCAGGTAATGGAACTGCGTGCCGAGCCGGGTTCGAAGCAGCAGACCTCGCGGCTGCTCGAGCTGTCGTGGCCGGAGCGGGTGTTCTCGCTGTCGCACGTTGCGTTGCCGTTCCCGCCCGACGATCCCCTTTATGGCTACGAAGCCGAGGGGAACACCAACCATGTGCAGCTCGGCCGGGTGCAGGTGCACGGCGAAAACGGAGTGCTGGCGATACCGGACTGGGTGCTCACCAGGCAGCGCAGCAACCCGTTTCACGCGTACATGATCGAGCGCATCGACGCGATGATATTCGCAGGACAGGGTGGCTGACCGGAACACCTGGATGACATCGATCCGGCGGCCGTGGCTTGTCCTCGGCGTCCTGCCGTTGCTTGCGCATTGCGCGTCGGCGCCGCGATTGGACGGCGTCGAGAAGACCTACGCCATCCCACCGGCCGAGTCGTCCCGGCTGGACGACATGGTGCTCGCGCGAATCGGCGACCAGCCCGGTGTCTCCGCCGTGCAGCTGCTGCAGCAGAACGCCGTCGCCTTCGCCTATCGAGCCGGCACTGCGGCTGCGGCGGAGCGAAGCCTCGACGTCCAGTACTACGTCTGGCAGGACGACCTGACGGGCCGGCTGCTAGCCGCGGAACTGATGCGGGCTGCTGATCGAGGTGTGCGCGTGCGCCTGCTGCTCGATGACCTGGACGCGCGCACCCGGCACGACCTGTTCATGGTCGTGGACCTGCATCCGAACCTCGAGGTGCGGATCTTCAATCCCTTCTACAGTCGCTACGGAACACTCGGGAAGACGATGGAGTTCCTGGTGCGGGGCACGCGACTCAATCATCGCATGCACAACAAGGCCTGGATCGCCGACAACCGGATCGCGATCATCGGCGGCCGCAACGTGGGCGATGAGTACTTCGGCGCATCGAAGCAGTCGAATTTCAGCGACACCGACCTGGTGCTGGCAGGGCCCGTGGTCGAGCAGGTAAGCCGTGAATTCGACGAATACTGGAACAGTCCGGACGCGGTCCCGGTGTCCGCTTTCGACGTCCGCAAGCCGACGCCTGCGGACCTGGAAAAGCTGCAGCAGGACCTTCGTGAATTCGAGCAGCAGGCGGGGCAGTCGCCCTACGTCCGTGCGCTGCGTGACCCGGGACAGCGGCAGCAGTCGATAGCAGGCACGCCGCCTCCGATCGAAGTGCGCGACATTCGTGTGCTGGTGGACGACCCCTCGAAGGTCGGAACCAGTGAGCAGGGCCTGCGGGCATCGCAGGTGCTCGATGGACTGTCCACCGTGATGAGCGAGGCGCAGCACGAACTGCTGATCGTCTCGCCGTATTTCGTGCCCGGAAAGCAGGGCGCCCGTGGACTCTCTGCAGCGGCGCAGCGTGGCGTAAGAGTCGAGGTCCTTACAAATTCGCTGGACGCGACGGATGTGGTGGCCGTTCACGTCGGGTATGCGCGGTATCGCAAGGAGTTGCTGAAAAGCGGTGTAGAGCTGCACGAGATGAAGCGCAGCAGCGGTGACGCGGATGCCGCCAAGCACGTGAGCGTGCTCGGATCGACGGGCGCCACACTGCACACCAAGGCGATGATCGTGGATTCGCGCTGGTGCTTCGTAGGCTCGATGAACATCGATCCCAGGTCGGCCAACCTGAATACCGAGATGGGCGCGCTGGTCGACAGCGCGGAACTGGCCGCGCAACTGCGCGCGCAGTTCGAGGCGAATACCTCACCGGAACTGAGCTACCACGTCGTGATGGATCCCGAGCACGGCCTCACGTGGCACGACCGGAAGGATGGCGAGGATCGAACGCTGGAACGCGAGCCCGACGCGAGCGTCAGTCGCCGCATTGGCGCGACGCTGCTGCGGGCGCTGCCGATGGAGTCGCAACTCTGACGCGTGGTCGATGCGAAAGGCAGGGGCCCCTGGACCTAAGGGGCCTCTTCCACCTTGATCCGGGACGTGTACTGCGACTGTGCGGTGCGCCTGCCCCAGACCAGCAGACCGCCGTCCGCGCCAGATCCCGTCTCGCGCACCGCGCCGAGTTCGACCCACTCGCCGAGCCGGGCGTTGATCGTAGAGTCGGTGCCTGCCGTGTTGATCGTGCCGCCGCGGGCCCGGTCGTATGACTGCTGGTGTGGCGAGATCGTGAGCGTGACCATGTCGCCGTTGACGCGCGCAGTCGCGTAGAAGCCCGTGCTCACGTCGCGAAACGTCGTGGACCGCGTTGTGACCGGACCCCCCCAGCCCGGCGTGACCTGTGTCGACGTGAACGGCACCTGCTGCCCGACGGCGATGTAGGCTTCGGTTCCGTCGAGGGTCCGCACGCTGCTCACGGTGCGCGTGCTGGCCTGCTGGCTGCGGTCCACGGCCACGACCTGCGCGGAATTGCCAGTGCCCGGAGGGCGATTCACGCCCACGGAAATGTCGCCGCCCGATACCGTGGCGGCGCCACGGACGCGCGAGGCCGCGACGTCGGCCGTCGAGTCCTGTCCGACGGTGATCACCAGTTGGCGCGGCGGCCGGTCGATGACCTCGAGCGCGGCGATGACCCTCTTCAGCGTCGAAGTGCCGGCGCGGACGAACAACTTGTCGTCAAGCCCGGTGATCGCGTCGCCCGGTTCGAGCAGCGGCTGCAGGACCGGAATCAGGTCGTCGGCGCGGCGGTACTGCAGGTCGATGATCTGCATGTCCTGGGCCAGCGCCGCGCCTGCGGAAAGCACAAGTGCCATCAGGCAGAAGGCGCTGGCAGGCCTGTGCACCGGGCTTCGCCTGGTGCCGGCGTCGTCGTGGTTGCGGAAATACTGCATCGCTTCCGTCATGATCGAGCCATGGGCGAGGACATGAATACGATCCTACTGGAAACCCCGCGGCTTCGGCTGCGTCGATTCGGCCCCGATGACCTGGACCGGCTGGTCGAGCTCGACTCCGACCCGGAGGTGATGCGTTTCATCACCTACGGCGTGCCGACGCCCCGCGGTACCTACGAGCAGGTGATACTGCCGCGCTGGTTCGCGATCTACGCGCGCACGCCGGAGCTCGGGTACTGGGCCGCCGAGGATCGGGAGGCCGGCGGATTCCTTGGCTGGTTCCACCTGCGGCCGGATCGGTTCGACGATGGCGAGCTGGAGCTTGGCTACCGGCTCGCGCGCGCAGCCTGGGGCCGCGGCCTCGCGACCGAGGGCGCGCTGGCAGTGATCGAGCACGGCTTCACTCGCGCGGGTGCGACAAAGATCACGGCGCGAACGATGGCGGCCAACGAGCGTTCACGGCGCGTGATGCAGAAATGCGGGCTCGATTTCGAGTGCGATTTCGTCTATCCCGAAGACGTGATACAGGGTCGTGGCGAAACCGAGCGGGCCGCGGTCAAGTACTCGATCACGCGCCCCGCCTGGCTGGCGAAGCGGGCTTGAGGAAGCGCTCGCAGTTGGCGCGGCCCTCGTCTCCCTCGGGAAGGCCCGCGCAGATCGCCGTCGTGCGATTTCGCAGCTTCTCGACCACCTTTGCGGCATCTCCCGACTGGCCCCAGTCGAGCAGCTTGGCGCTCAACTGGTCGAGCCGCAGCCGCGTGCGCTGGTAGAAAGCGTCAGGGTCCTCGCCGAGTTCACCGATCACCTGCAAGCCGACTGCCTCGATCGTCTTCGTGTCCGCTGGAGTCATTTCCAGCAGGCCTACCAGGTAGCTGTAGCCCCACTGGAAGCGGGTCGCCGGGCCCTGCGCGCCGGTATAGGCCTGCGCGAGCCATTGCACGGCCTCGTCCTTGCGTCCGGCCTTCTCGGCGATATCGGCGAGGTCGAGCATGAAGTAGTAGGGCGACTTGGTCTTGCCGAGCTCGGCGACCAGCAAGCGGTTCGCGTCCTCGTCCATGTCCGCCGTAAAGTAGAGGTTCGCCGCAGCGTTGATGGCGGCCTGCCTCGCATAGGTGTTGGTCACCTCCGCGTCCACGCGCGCCACGGCCTGCCGGACCTGGTCCTGCAGCGCCGGTGGCAGCGGCTTGTCCGGCGCATCGAGCTGCACCAGCATCACCCGCGCCCTGAGCAGCTTCAGCTGGTCGGCAGCGGAAAGCGCATCGTCGCCTTCGCCGGCACTCACGCGGTCCAGCGCGGCGCCCCATGCGGTCGTAAGCTCGCGCCGCTCGGCACTGCCGGCATCGGAGAGCAGCCCGATCAGGTCCTTGGATGAGTAGAGCAGGTTCTGCACGTTGGCGCGGTCCACCGCGGGAGAGTCCAGCAGCTCGACCAGCTTCTTCCGGGCGATGGCGCGATCGAGACCGGAGAGCGGCGACTTGCCGTCGTGCGCGGCTGCGGCCGCCGCGCCCAGGTACTCGAAATAGAGCCTTGCGCAGTCGGGGCCCATGTCCGGCGGACAGCGCCCGGCAAGGACCTGGAACGTATGCAGCCGCTCGGAGTCCGGCAGCGCACGCCCGTTGTCCGTGGGCCAGTCGTAGTAGGCGAGCAGTTGCCAGTCGTTGCGCGTTACGTCGGCACCGCTGGTTGCAGCTGCGAGAATCTCCTTCACCGGCCTCGCGTCCGCGAGTGCGACGTCGAGGATCTTTGCGTAGCGCTCGATGTCGACGCCGCCCGGCAGGCGCGTGATTTCCGTGCCATCGGGACGGAACAGGATCATCGTCGGATAGCCCACGACGCCGAAACGCTCGGCCTGCTTCTGCGCGCTGGGAACGTCGCCGTCGAGATAGACGGGTACGAACAGGCGGCTGCGCTCCTGGAACTCGCGCCGGTTGAAGATCGTGGCCTTGATCTGGGCGCAGGGCGGGCACCACTCGGCGCCCCAGTAAAGGAACAGCGGCTTGGGTGCGGACTTCGCGGCCGCGAACGCGGCATCTACGTCGCCCTGGAACCAGTCGATTCCGGGGGGCAGGTGAGACTCGCCGGTCGTCGCGTGCTGCTCGACGGTGGCCGGAGCGCCAGTGGGTGCGGCGGGAGCGTCCTGCTGCGTGCGGCCGCATCCGGCGAGCGCGGCCGCCGCGGCCAGTGGGACGAGCGCTGCGAGCACTTTGCTGAAAGCAAAAGAGTAGGGCATGCCGACAGGATAATGGCGCGGCACGCTCCGCGCTATCATTCGCGCATGTCGTCGGACCACGCTTCCCCTGCGAAGGCGATCCTCTACGCTTTCCTGGCAAATCTCGGCATCGCGATCACCAAGAGCGCGGCGGCGATCTATACGAATTCGGGCAGCATGCTGGCGGAGGCGATTCACTCCTACGCCGACTGCACGAACCAGGTGCTGCTGTTCCTGGGGCTGAAGCAGGCCGCGAAACCGCCGACACCCGAGCATCCGTTCGGTTTCGGTAAGGAAAGTTATTTCTGGAGCTTCGTGGTCGCGCTGCTGCTGTTCAGCATCGGCGGGCTTTTTTCGATCTACGAAGGCTGGCACAAGCTGCATCACCCGGAGGCTCTGAACCGCGCCTGGGTGGCCCTGTCGGTGCTCGGGGTTGCGATGCTGCTCGAGTCCGCGAGCCTGGTCGGTTGCCTGCGCGAGATCTCGAAGCTGCGTAGCGGGCGTCCATTCGGCGACTGGCTGCACCACACCCGCAACGCGGAACTCGTGGTGGTGCTCGGTGAGGACGTCGCTGCACTGGCCGGCCTCGCGATCGCGTTCGTGTTCGTGGCGCTGGCGGCAGCGACCGGTGACACCCGCTACGACGCGATCGGCTCGATCGCGATCGGCGTCGTGCTGATACTGGTCGCCGCGTTCGTGGCTGCACGCATCCGCTCGCTGCTGATCGGGAAGTCGGCCGAACCGCGGCTGCGGCAGCGGATCGACTCGCTGATCGCTACCGATTCCGCGATCGAGGAGCTGCTGAGCACCATCACGCTGCAGATGGGTCCGAAGTTCGTGCTGGCGGCCAGGGTACGCATGTGCCCCGGGCTCACGATCGAGCAGGCCGTGAATCGCATCAACGAACTGGAGCGGCGCATCAAGGAAGCCCACCCCGAGGTGGGCTGGTGCTACATCGAACCCGACGTCAAGGCCTGATCGCGGAGATCTCGTGGACGATGCGCGCGGCCGTCCGGGCCGTGCGGCCCGCTTCGTCGAAAGCGGGATTCAGTTCGGCCACGTCGGCCATCAGCAGCTTGCTGGCGGATCCGTCCTGCGCGCTGGCGGCGAGCACCACGCGCAGCAACGCGATGGCCCGCTGCAGCGGAACCCCGAACGCAGACGGCGCGCTGACGCCGGGCGCGGTCGCCGCCGGCAGCACGTCCAGGCAGAACGTCAGGTATACGGCGGAACAGTCCGCGATGAAGCTGCGGATGCGTGCCTCCGTTTCGCTGCCGCCCGTGTCCACGTCGAGGACGACACCTGCCCCGAGTGCGGAGCCGCGGTCGAAGAGCGCCGCGGTGTTGGAGGCCGTGCTTGCGCCAACGCACAGGTATCGGAATTCGAGTCCGGACGCTGCTCGTGACTCCGCGATCTGCAGGAACGGTGTGCCGGATGTCCCGCGGCCCGGGGTCTCCGGCAGGCGAAGGTCGAGGTGGGCGTCGAAATTGACGATCCCGAGGCGATCGAACCTGGCATCTCCAGCCAGTGCGAGCGACGCTCCCTGGTACGCGGCCCACGCGATCTCATGCCCGCCGCCGAGCCCGATGGGAATGTGACCGGCACGCAGCAGTCCGGCGACCAGTTGGGCGTACTCGTCCTGCGCGCGTTCGAGTTCGTCTCCATCGCAACAGACGTCACCCGCGTCGTAGAGGCTGCGTGACCTGCTTCCGTGCCACGCGAGGTTGCCGAGCGTGCGCCGGAGTTCGGTCGGTCCGGCGGCTGCGCCCGGGCGGCCGTGATTGCGGCGCACCCCGGCATCGCAGGCAAAACCCGCGAGCGCAATGCCGGGGCCGTCGGCCGACGCCGCGGGGCGAACGACCTGGTGCCAGCGTCGCCCGTCCTCGCCGTCTGCCGCATCCACCCTGCCTGACCAGAGGCTCATGTCGTTGCGATGTGGCACGTCTTCCTCACACGGGTCGCTCGAGCACGATCTCGCCCGCCCTGACGACCATGCTGCATGGATTGAATCCTGCCCAGTAACCGAGTTCGTCCGGCGACTCGATGGACCATACGGCGAAATCAGCAGCACGGCCCGGCTCGATCGAACCTCGCTTCGCGTGCATGCCCAGTGCGCGCGCGGCGTTGCGGGTCACGCCGCGCAGCACCTCGTCGCTGGTCAGTCCGAACAATCGTCGCGCCATGTTCATCGCCAGCAGCAGCGACGCGCAGGGTGATGTTCCCGGGTTGCAGTCGGTCGCGATGGCGACCGGCACGCCATTGGCACGCAGTGCGGCCACCGGGGGCAGCTGCTTCTCGGCCAGCGCGTAGAAGGCAACTGGCAGCAGCACGGCGACGGTGCCCGAGCGCGCGAGTGCCGCGGCGTCGGCCTCGTTCGCGTACTCGAGGTGGTCGCAGGAGAGTGCGCCATGACGCGCCGCGACCTGGGTGCCGCCGACGTTGGAGATCTGTTCGGTGTGCAGGCGCACCGGCAGGCCGAGTGCGCGCGCGGCTGCGAAGATCCGCCCGCACTGTTCGGCCGAAAACGCGATGTTCTCGCAGTAGGCGTCGACCGCATCGACCAGCGGTCGAGACAGGGGACTGTCCCCCATCGGGGGACTGTCCCCTGCGAGCCTGGGAAGCCAGTCGCTGATGATCGTGTCCACGTAGTCGTCCGCGCGCTCAGCGAACTCCGGCGGCAGTGCGTGGGCGGCGAGCAGGCTGGTCGAGATGGTCACCGCGCTTTCGGACTCCAGCCGCCGCGCGACGCGCAGCATCTTCACCTCGTTCTCCAGGTTGAGACCGTAGCCAGACTTGATCTCGACGGTGGTGACGCCTTCCTGCAGCAGCGATTCCAGCCGCGGTCGGCTCTGCTCGAGCAGTTCGTCCTCGGTCGCGGCCCGCGTGGCGCGCATGGTGCCGAGAATGCCGCCGCCTTCACGTGCGATGCCGGCGTAGCTCTCGCCGGCCGTGCGGCGAGCGAACTCGGCAGCCCGCTGCCCGGCGAACACCAGGTGTGTGTGGCAATCGATCAGGCCCGGGGTGACCCACCGACCCGCCAGCTCGACCGTGCGTTCCGGGCGGATGCCGGTTGGCAGGTCGGCGTCATCGCCCACCCACTCGACCAGCGGGCCGCGGGTCACGATCGCACCGCGCGAGTGCACGCGTCCTGTCTCGTCGCAGGTGGCGATGCGCGCGTTCCGCCAGAGGGTCAGCATGGTTTCAGTCGAGGAACGGGAGGTTGAGACCGTTTTCACGCGCGCAGTCAATCGCAATGTCGTAGCCGGCGTCCGCGTGGCGCATCACGCCCGAGGCAGGGTCGTTCCACAGCACGCACTCGATGCGTCTCGCCGCGGCCGCGGTTCCATCGCACACGATCACCACGCCCGCGTGCTGCGAGTACCCGATGCCGACGCCGCCGCCGTGGTGGATCGACACCCATGTGGCGCCGCTGGCGGTATTCAGCAGCGCGTTCAGCAGCGGCCAGTCAGCGACCGCGTCCGAGCCATCGCGCATGGCCTCGGTCTCGCGGTTCGGGCTCGCGACGGATCCCGAGTCGAGGTGATCGCGGCCGATGACGACCGGCGCCTCGAGTTCGCCGCGCGCAACCATCTCGTTGAACGCAAGCCCGAGCCGGTGGCGCTGGCCGAGACCCACCCAGCAGATGCGCGCGGGCAGTCCCTGGAACTGGATGCGGTCCCGTGCCATGTCCAGCCAGCGGTGCAGGTGCGGGTCGTCGGGGATCAGTTCCTTCACCTTCTCGTCGGTGCGGTAGATGTCCTTCGGATTGCCCGAGAGTGCCACCCAGCGGAACGGTCCTACGCCGCGACAGAACAGCGGCCGCACATACGCAGGCACGAAGCCCGGGAACGCGAAAGCGTCCTTTACGCCCTCGTCGAGCGCGACCTGGCGGATGTTGTTGCCGTAGTCGAACACCGGGATACCCTGCTTCTGGAACGCGAGCATCGCCTCGACATGCTTCGCCATCGAACGCCGCGCCGCCTGCTCGACCGCGCGCGGATCGTCGGTCCGCAGTCGATCCCACTGTTCGAGTGTCCATCCCTCCGGCAGGTAGCCGTTCACGGGGTCGTGCGCGGAGGTCTGGTCGGTGACGGCGTCCGGGCGGATGCCACGGCGCAGCATTTCCGGGAGCACCTCGGCGGCGTTGCCCAGCAGGCCCACGGAAATCGGCTTCTTGTCGTCGCTCGCGCGTTCGATGATCGAGAGCGCTTCGTCAAGCGTGTCCGCGCGCACGTCGACGTAGCGCGTGTCGAGTCGCTTCTGGATGCGGTCGGGCCGGCACTCGATGGCCAGCATCGAGGCGCCCGCCATCGTGGCTGCGAGCGGCTGCGCGCCGCCCATGCCGCCGAGGCCCGCGGTGAGGATCCACTTGCCGGCGAGATTGCCGCCGTAGTGCTGGCGGCCCATCTCGACGAACGTCTCGTAGGTGCCCTGCACGATGCCCTGGCTGCCGATGTAGATCCACGATCCTGCCGTCATCTGGCCGTACATCATCAGGCCCTTGCGGTCGAGTTCGTGGAAGTGGTCCCAGGTCGCCCAGCGCCCGACGAGGTTGGAGTTGGCGATCAGCACGCGCGGCGCGTCGGCGTGCGTGCGGAACACGCCGACCGGCTTGCCGGACTGCACCAGCAGCGTCTCGTCGTCGCCGAGCCGGCGCAGCTCGCGAACGATCCGGTCGTAGCAGTCCCAGTCGCGCGCGGCGCGTCCGATGCCGCCGTAGACGACCAGGTCGTCCGGTCGTTCCGCGACCTCCGGATCGAGGTTGTTCATCAGCATGCGCAGCGGCGCTTCGGTGAGCCAGCTGCGGGCGCTCAATGCTGGGCCGCGAGGCGCGCGGATATCGTGATGAGGGTCTTTCATGAAGCGCGTATCCGTGGGGCAAGCCAGCGGTAGGTGAGCAGCGTCGCCAGCAGGCCGACGCAGAGAATCGCGATCAGCCAGGCGACGCGTACGAAAAAGTAGTCGACCAGCGATTGACCCTTCGCCACGCTCGCAGCGAGCGTGCCGCCGAGCTGCGGGGCCTTTGCGTCGATCGAGCCGATCAGTTGCTGAAGTTCAACAGCGGTGCGTGTGATTCCGTCGGCCGCCTGCGTGTACTCGGTGATGTCGAACGGCCGGCCGGGGCTGGCTCCGGCGCGCGGCGGCGCGTTGAGTCGGGCGACCAGCGTGTCGATCGAGCGTACCGCCCCGTCCACGGAGGTCGCCGTGAGATGGCCGGCCTCGAGCGCCCCGCGCAGCTCGACCAGCATCGGCAGCAGCGTCGCCTGCTGGGTCGTGAGCAGCTCGGTCAGCTGCCGGATCAGCGCTTCGCGCTCCTTCGAGAACTGGTCCGGCAGCGCCTCGGCCACAGCGGCAAAGCGCTCGGCCGACGTGCTCATGCTGGCGGTCTGCGCCAGCAGCTTGCGGGTGTCGGGATCGACGGCGATACGGTTCAGCGAGCGGTCGAGCTGCAGGTCGACGATGATCGGCACGCGCTGCGCGTAGTAGATGGCCCGCTCGGCGAGCAGCCGCGACTGCTCCACCTGCCGGACCGCAGGATCGAGCCCGGCCATCGGATCGAGGCCAACGAGGCCCATCAGGCTGGTGGGCGAGGCCGTGCTCGACTGCGAGGCCGTCGACGGCATTACGCTCACGAACTCCGCGAAGCGTACGAACGGAGCGGTCTCGACGTCCATGTGCTGTGCCCGCCAGTCGAGCAGTACGCGGCGCAGTTCGGCCTGCTGCGCCGGCGTCAGGAAGTCGGCTGCCAGTTTCCACGCCTCAGCCTCGAGTTGGCCATGCACGGCGAGCACCGCGTCGGCCTGCTCCGGAAAGCGCTCAGGTCCGGACACCTCGACGACTGCGCGGCTCAGCGTCGCGAGCGCCACCAGGTCGAGCGCGCCCATGACGGCGTTGTCGCCGGATGCGGCGGAATAGGCCGTAGTGGCCTGCGCGAGCATCCACCCGGAGAGGTGGTAGCGCTGCATCGGATCGGCGGCCCGGAGCTCGGCCATGCGCACCGCCTCGATCAGTCGCATGACGTAGTTGTCCGCGAACCTCATGTTCTGCTGCTGCAGCTGCAGCATCCGCGCGGCCGTCTCCGCGTCCCTGCGGGCCCTGGGCGACATCGAGCGCAGCGACTGGCAGCCCGCGAGCACAAGCGCTGCCGTAAGTACCGCGATGGCTAGTGCGAGGGCGCGCGGCGGCAGCGCGCGGCTCGGCGTGGATGCTTGCATCGGCGAAGTATGGTTAGGCGGAACGCGTCTGCCTAGGGCCACGCGACCTGCGTGTGAGCCCGTTCGCCGGGCGCGACCGTCAGCCTCTACAATCGGGCGGCGAGCCCGCGCCAAACCGGAGTTCCCATGATTCGCTGGATCGTCATATTGTCGCTGTTGCAGGTCGTGCCCTTCTGGCGGATCTTCAGCCGCATGGGCTTCCCGCCATGGCTCGCGATCATGGCCTCGCTGCCGCTCGTGAACCTGATCGTGCTGTATTTCATCGCCATGACGCCCTGGCCGAGCGAAACGGCCTCGAAACAGCCGCTCACCGGCCCCGGACCCGACGCGCAGTTCTGACGGGCCGTTGTCGCGGCCGCCGGCCTCGGGTACCGTGGCGGCCCCCGGATCCGCAGGATCCGACCATCACCGAGGAACGCCCCATGGCCGGCCAGAGCAATGCACCCGACCCGAAGATGGACGCGCAGGACCTCTACCGCGAGGACCTGTATTCGGATCGGCGGGTCGGCGCGATCCGCGTCATGACGCCGGTGAAGTCGGACGGTACCCCCGATCCCGCTCGCCCGACGTCCTACGTGGGCCAGGCGCAGATCATGACGCCGGCCGGTGCCCTGCCGCTCAGCTTCGAGATCGACGCGAAGACACTGGCCGAGGCCTGCGAGGGATTCGCGGCCGGTGCCAAGGTCGCCTTCGAGGAGACGATGCAGGAACTGCAGGAAATGCGTCGCCAGCAGGCTTCGTCCATCGTGATCCCGGACGCCGGCGCGGCATCTGCAATTGCAGGGCAGGGCGGACCCCCGCGCGGAAAGATACAGTTCCCGTGATTCTGACCGGCCGGCCCGCTGGTCAGGCTTGATTCCGACGCAGCCGTGGCCGACTCGCTGATCGGGCTCCGTGACGCGCTGCGCGAGTTTGCGGCAGAGCGCGACTGGGACCAGTTCCACTCGCCGCGCAATCTCGCCGCCGCGCTCATCGTCGAGGCGGCGGAACTGCTCGAGCCGTTCCAGTGGTTGAACGACGAGCAGAGCCACGACCTGCCGCCGGCAACGCTTGCGGCGGTCGAACAGGAACTCGCGGACGTGCTGCTCTACCTGGTGCGCCTTTCCGACAAGCTCGACGTGGACCTCGCCGCTGCCGCGCGGGCGAAGATCGCGCGCAACGCCGTCAAGTACCCCGTCGAGAAGGCGCGTGGGTCGAGCCGGAAGTACGACGAGACCTGAGACTCAATGGGCCGCCTCGGCCGGCTATTGACTGCCAGGCTCGCCAGCAACGATTCTCACCGCACTTTCCCGATTCGCTTCACAAAGGGTGATCCCATGTCCGGCCGTTTCTCCCGCAGCGTCGAGCTTGCCAAGGCCTCCTTCGCCGTCGTGCGTGCGGACAAGGAACTGCTGCTGCTGCCGGTGATGTCAGTGTGCGCGCTCGTGCTGCTGCTGGGCAGCCTGATGGTGCCCGTGGCGATGTTCGGTGGCTTCAGCGCCGGCGCGGCCCAGGGCGACAGCCCCGCCTCGCTTGCGGCGGCGCCCGTCTTCTACGTCGCGACCTGGTTCGTGGCGCTCTACTTCAACGCTGCACTGGTCGGCGCGGCCATGATCCGCATGGACGGCGGCAACCCGACGCTGGGCGACGGTCTCAGGATCGCCTGGGCTCGAAAGGGCCGTATCCTCGGCTATGCGCTCATCGCCGCGACGGTCGGCCTGCTCCTGCGTGCTATCGAGGAACGCGTGGGCTGGCTGGGCGCGCTGGTGGTCAGGCTCGTGGGCGCGACCTGGGCGGTGGCGACGTTGCTCGTGGTTCCGGTTCTGGTGACCCGTGACGTCGGGCCACTTGCAGCGGTCAAGGAAAGCGCTGAGCTGCTGCGCGGGACCTGGGGCGAGAACCTCATCGGCAATTTCGGGCTGGGTCTCGCCTTCGCCGCGGCATACCTTGCATGGGTGGCAGTGTGCGCCGTGGCGCTGTACCTCGCGGCGCAGAGCGGGGCGATCGTGCTGATGGGCGCGGTGGTGCTGGTCGGCGTCGTGGTGCTGCTGGTGATTTCGGCGCTGCAGGCGACGATGCAGGGCGTGTACGCGGCTGCGCTCTATCGACACGCAACGCACCCGGGCGCTGCAGTGCCGGGATTTGCCCCGGAACTGATGCAGAACGCTTTTCGCGGGAAATCCTGAGCTCTCTCGCGCCGGATTGACGTCTGCGGGCACTACGGATGCCCAACTACATGCCTGCCGAGGCAGCCTTGCATCGGTTACGCGCGAGTTCCCCGGCATTGGCCGCCGAGTCGCGTCGTCCTCGCCACAGGGGCAGCGAATGAGACCCGAAGAACCCGTATCGCGGATCATGACCGAGACTGTGGTCGTGATCGAGCTGGATCGGCCAGTCAGCGAAGCGCTCGACTGCTTTTCCCAGTACCCGATTCATCACCTCCCGGTGGTTCGCCTGGGGCAGGTTGTAGGCATGCTGAGTTCGGCCGATGTCATGAAGCTCGAGCACTTCGTGCCGAAAGCCGCGGACTGGGCGAAATTTCTCGACGAGCGCATGAGCATCGAACAACTTATGCACACGCCGGTGATCAGCCTGCCACCGCACGCCAGCGTCGCCGAGGCAGCTGAGCGCATGGCGGAGGCGGGCGTGCACGCGGTGCCCGTGGTCGACAATGCTGATCGCGTCATCGGCATCGTGACCACCAGCGACGTAATCCGGGGCCTGCTGCACGGGCCTCCGCGCGAGGGGTCCGCCGCACAGCCGCGCGGTGCGCCCGCGCCGTCCGCCGGCGACGTCGAGCAGGTGCATTATCACCAGCGGCCCACGCCGGAAGAGCGCACGACCGCGATGAGCACGGCCGAGACCCTGCACGTCGAGGCACGCGATCGCCGGTTCCTGGGCAAGACGATGCTCTACCTGGAGCAGCGCAACGCATACCTGGAGCAAGTGTACGAGCTGTCCGATCGCTTCCTGCGGTCCGGCCAGGACGTGCACGTGCACGCGCTGCTGCTGAAGGCGATCCTGGCAGCGAAGCGCGCCGAGGAACACGCTACCGGGCAGGCGCGCGTTCCGTTCCCGCTCGAGTAGGCGGCGCTCGGAGGCGGTACCCGATCCCGACGAGCCCAGCTGCTGCTAGAGACGTGCCGCCAGCCGCGAGGCCTGGTCTATCGCGCGTTTCGCGTCGAGTTCCGTGGCGACGTCGGCGCCGCCGACCAGGTGGACGTTCAGGCTCGCGGCGCGCAGCGGCGCCTCGAGCTCCCGCAGCGGCTCCTGCCCGGAACACAGCACGATCGTGTCCACCTCGAGCAGCATCGGCTTTTCGTGCGCTTCGCCGAAACTCAAGTGCAGGCCACGCTCGTCCACACGCTCGTAATTGACGCCGCCGATCATCGTGACGCGCTTCGCCCGGAGCGCTGCGCGGTGGATCCAGCCAGTGGTCTTGCCAAGCCCCTTGCCGAGCGGCGCGGCCTTGCGTTGCAGCAGCGTGACTTCGCGCGCAGGCGGCTCGATGCGCGGCGGGACGAGACCGCCGCGCGCGACGGCGGGATCGCTCACGCCCCATTCGGCCATCCATGCCGCAAGGTCGAGCGCGGTCGAGTGATCACCTGCGACCAGGAATTCGGCGATGTCGAAGCCGATGCCGCCGGCGCCGATGATCGCGACACGCTGGCCGACCGGGCTTCCATGCAGCACGTCCACGTACGAGAGGACCCTGCCCGTGTGCGCCAGCTGCGTCGCCCCGTCGATGCGCGGGTCGCGCGGCGTGACCCCGGTCGCGATCACGACCTCGTCGTATCCGCCGTCGATCAGCTGCTCGGCGGTCGCGGGCGTGGCGAGCCTGAGTGCGACGCCGGTGATTTCGATGCGCCTCGCGAAGTAGCGCAGGGTCTCGTGGAATTCCTCCTTGCCCGGGATGCGCTTCGCGAGATTGAACTGGCCGCCGATCTCGCGCGCTGCCTCGAACAGCTCTACCCGGTGACCGCGGCCGGCGAGCACCGTTGCGCAGGCGAGGCCGGCGGGCCCGGCGCCCACCACCGCAATGCGCTTTGCCGCCATCGCTGGTGCGTAGACGAGTTCCGTCTCGTGGCCGGCCCGGGGGTTCACGAGGCAGGAGGCGATCCGCCGCTGGAAAACGTGATCGAGGCAGGCCTGGTTGCAGGCGATGCAGGTGTTGATCTCGTCGGCACGACCATCTGCCGCCTTGTTGACGAAATCGGGATCAGCGAGCAGTGGCCGCGCCATCGAGACCATGTCGGCGCTGCCGTCGGCAAGCACCTGCTCGGCCACCTCGGGGGTGTTGATGCGGTTGGTGGTGCAGAGGGGAATCGCCACTTCGCCCTTCAGCTTCTTCGTCACCCAGGCGAAGGCGGCGCGCGGTACCGAGGTCGCGATCGTCGGCACGCGTGCCTCGTGCCAGCCGATGCCCGTGTTGATGATAGTCGCGCCGGCGCGCTCGACCGCCTTTGCCAGCATCACGACCTCGTCCCAGCTGCTGCCGCCCGGGACCAGGTCCAGCATCGAGAGCCGGTACACGATCACGAAGTCGCGCCCGACGGCCTCGCGCGTGCGCTCGACGATCTCGACCGGCAGCCGCATGCGATTCGCGTAGCTGCCGCCCCAGTCGTCGGTGCGCTTGTTGGTGTGCGTGGCGAGGAACTGGTTGATGAAATAGCCCTCGGAGCCCATCACCTCGACGCCGTCGTAGCCTGCTTCGCGCGCCAGCGCGGCGCAGCGCACGAATGCGCGGATCTGCCGCTCGATACCGCGTGCCGTGAGCGCCCTGGGCGTGAACGGCGTGATCGGCGACTTGATGCGCGAGGGCGAGACCGCGAGCGGGTGGTAGCCGTAGCGCCCGGTGTGGAGGATCTGCAGCGCGATGTGGCCGCCCTCGGCATGCACGGCTTCGGTGATCGGCCGGTGCCTGGCGGCTGCTGCATGCGTCGTGAGCCGCCCGCCGAACGGGGACGTCCAGCCTTCGATGTTGGGCGCGAATCCTCCGGTCACGATCAGCCCGACACCGCCGCGGGCGCGCTCGGCGAAATAGGCTGACAACCGGTGGAAGTGCTTCGCGTGGTCCTCGAGGCCCGTGTGCATTGAGCCCATCAGCACGCGATTGCGGAGCCTCGTGAATCCGAGGTCGAGCGGGGCGAGGAGATGAGGGTAGTTCCCGGTCAAGCGGAGTCCATCCAGGTCAGGCTGCGTCGAGCCGGATCAGAGCAGGAACTTGCCGAGCCAGTAGCCCGCGGCGGCCATGGCGGCGGCCGCCGGTATGGTCACCAGCCATGCAATCACGATGTTCCCGGCGACGCCCCAGCGCACCGCCTTGGCCCGCTGCGCGGAGCCCACTCCGACGATGGCGCCGGTGATCGTGTGCGTGGTCGAGACAGGGATGCCCAGGCCGGAGGCCATGAACAGCGTGATCGCGCCGCCGGTCTCTGCGGCGAAACCGCCGACCGGGCGCAGCTTGGTGATCTTCTGGCCCATGGTCTTGACGATCCGCCAGCCGCCGAACATCGTCCCGAGTGCCATCGCAATGTAGCAGCCCACGATCACCCAGTAGGGTGGCATCGAGGAGTCCTGTGCCGCCACGCCCGACGCGATCAGCAGCAGCCAGATGATGCCCATGGTCTTCTGCGCGTCGTTGCTGCCGTGTCCGATGCTGTAGAGCGCCGAGGACACGAGCTGCAGGCGCCGGAACCACCGGTCCACCTTGCGTGGTGCGGCCCTTAGGCAGGCCCACGAGACCAGGATCATCAGCAGCGCTCCGAGCACCATGCCGAGCAGGGGCGCCACGAAGATGAACGCCGTGGTCTTGATGATGCCTGGCGCGAGCAGCGGGCCGGTGCCCGCCTTCGCGACCATCGCGCCGATCAAGCCACCGATCAGCGCGTGCGACGAGCTCGACGGAATGCCGTAATACCAGGTGATCAGGTTCCAGGCGATCGCGCCGATCAGCGCCCCGAAGATCACGTAGTGGTCGACGACCGACGGGTCCACGATGCCCTTGCCGACGGTAGCAGCCACCTTCAGGTGAAAGATGAAGATCGCAACGAAATTGAAGAACGCGGCCCAGGCGACCGCCTGGTAGGGGCGCAGCACGCCCGTCGAGACGACCGTGGCGATGGAGTTTGCCGCGTCGTGGAAGCCGTTCATGAAGTCGAACGCGAATGCCAGCGCGACCAGCACCGCGAGCGTCATGAGCGGGACATGCAGCTCCATGCTCAGGCGTTCTCGACCACGACGGCTTCGATTATGTTCGCCACGTCCTGGCACTTGTCGATGGCGTTTTCCAGGTACTCGTAGACGTTCTTGTGCTTGATGAGCTGGCGCACATCCTGCTCCTCGCGGAACAGCGTGGAGATGCCCTTGCGCATCACTGCGTCCGCGTCGCTCTCGAGGCCGTCGATCTCCTGCGCGAGCGCAAGCGCCCGCGGCGCGTTGTCCATCGAATGCAGCAGCGCGACCGCGTCCTTCACCCTCTCGCAGCAGGCCTCGAGCAGCTGCGCCATCCGCGGCGCCTCGGGCGGCAGCGCCTGGATGTCGAACAGGTGCATGGACTCCGCGGCGTCCTGCATCAGGTCCAGGATGTCGTCCATCCCCGAGATCAGCCTGTGGATTTCGTTGCGGTCGAACGGCGTGATGAACGTCGAATGCAGCAACGAGACCGTCTCGTAAGTCACCTTGTCCGCTGCACGCTCGACCTCGCCAATGCGCTGTATCAGGGCTGCCCTGCGCTCCGGGTCGTCGTAGTCGCGGACCAGCTCGGCTACGGCATGGCCACCCTGGACGATGAATTCGGCGTGTCGGTTGAAAAGAGCGAAGAACCGCGCTTCGCGCGGCATGAGGGCGGAAAGGAATCGCATTGCGGCGTCCGTTCGAGTCGTTGTGGGGGCGAGTATCGGCGATCTGGCCGGATCATGGTAGCGTGGACTGCCCCGCCTCCGGCCCCTGGGGAGGACGGCCACAAATGTCCCGCACAGACGACGTCATACGCATCCGTGGCGCGCGGCAGAACAACCTGCGCTCGCTCGACCTCGATATTCCACTCGGCGAACTCGTCGTGGTGACGGGCGTGTCCGGTTCGGGCAAGTCGTCGCTGGTGTTCGATACCGTATATGCCGAGGGCCAGCGCCGCTACGTGGAGACTTTCTCGCCCTACGCGCGCCAGTTCCTGGACCGCATGGACCGGCCGCAGGTGGACCGTGTCGAGGGCATCCCGCCCGCCATTGCCATCGACCAGACGAACCCGGTGCGGACCTCGCGCTCGACTGTCGGCACGATGACGGAACTCAATGATCACCTGAAGCTGCTGTACGCGCGCGCGGCGCGACTCCACTGCCGAGGCTGCGGCCGCCCCGTGCATCGCGACACACCGGAAAGCGTGGTCCAGGATCTCGAGACCCGCGCATTCGGGCCAGGCGACCCGCGCCTGCTGGTGACCTTCCCGGTCGCGGTGCCGGAGAACTTCGACGAGGGCGAGGTCCTGAAGCTGCTCGAGCAGCAGGGCTACACGCGTATTCATTCGCGCGGGGCAGGAATACTCGAGGTCGTGCAGGACCGGTTCCGCGCTGCGACTGCCGGGCGCAGTCGGATGCTCGAGGCGGTCGAGGCGGCGATGCGAGTCGGTCGCGGAAGGGTTTCCGTCCAGGTGGAGGGGGATGGGGACATGGAAGGGGACATTCTCCTTTTCGATTCGTCGAAAAGGAGAATGTCCCCGGTCCGCCCTGTCCGCCGTTATTCCGCGGACTTGCACTGCGCCGACTGCAACATCCACTACCGCGAGCCGACGCCGAGCCTGTTCTCTTTCAACTCGCCACTCGGTGCCTGCGAGACCTGCCGCGGTTTCGGCCGGGTGATCGGCGTGGACTGGGGCCTCGTCGTGCCCGATGAGAGTCGATCGCTGCGCGGCGGTGCAGTGAAGCCCTGGCAGACGGAGTCGTACAAGGAGTGCCAGGACGACCTGGTGCGATTCGCGCGCAAGCGCGGCGTGCCGCTCGACACGCCCTGGCGTGAGCTTTCCGAGGAACACCTGCGCTGGGTGATCGACGGCGAGGGACCGTGGGAGAAGAAAGTCTGGTACGGGGCGCGGCGGTTCTTCGCCTGGCTCGAGGGCCGGAGCTACCGGATGCACATCCGTGTGCTGCTGTCGAAGTACCGCAGCTACACGCCTTGCGCTGATTGCGGTGGCGCGCGGCTCAAGCCAGAGGCGCTGCTGTGGCGGCTCGGGAACCCAGCGGCTGCGGCGCCGGGGCCCGGCATCCACGACCTGATGCTTTTGCCGATCGAGCGCGTGCGGAATTTTTTCACCGCACTGGTGCTGCCGGCCCCACTCGACGATGCGACGGACCTGCTGCTGGGCGAGATCCGCTCGAGGCTCGAATTCCTGGTGCGCGTCGGCCTTGGCTACCTGACGCTGGACCGCCAGTCGCGCACGCTGTCCGGTGGCGAAGTGCAGCGCATCAACCTGACCACGGCGCTCGGCACTTCGCTGGTGAATACCCTGTTCGTGCTGGACGAGCCGTCGATCGGCCTGCATCCGCGCGACATGGGCAGGGTCGTCGAAGTGATGCAGCGCCTGCGCGACAACGGGAACTCGCTGCTGGTGGTCGAGCATGACCCGCAGATCATGCTGGCGGCCGACCGCGTGATCGACATGGGGCCGGGCCCGGGCGAACGCGGCGGTGGCATCGTCTTCGACGGCACGCCGGGCGAGTTGATGCGTTGCTCCAACTCGCTGACGGCTGAGTACCTGTCAGGGCGCAGGGATGCCTCGGCCGCATCGGGACGGAGAGGGCCGCCGCGCAACGGCGATGCGCGACTTCTGCTCAGCGGGGCCAGCGAGCACAACCTGCGCGACCTGGACGTCGAGATTCCGCTCGGGCGCCTGGTGTGCGTCACCGGCGTGTCCGGGTCCGGCAAGTCCACGCTGGTGCAGGACGTGCTGCTGCCGGCGCTGTTGCGCGCAAAGGGCAAGCCGACCGAGGCGCCTGGTGCACTTCGCTCGCTCAGCGGCACCGAGCACGTCGATGAAGTGGTGATGGTGGACCAGGCCGCGATCGGCCGCACCACGCGCTCCAATCCGGCCAGCTACGTAGGCGCCTTCGACGCGATCCGCAAGCGGTTCACTGCGGAGCCGGTCGCGATCGAGCGCGGCTATACGCCCGGCACCTTCAGCTTCAATTCGGGAACCGGCCGTTGCCCGACATGCTCGGGCAGTGGCTTCGAGCACGTGGAGATGCAATTCCTCTCCGACGTCTACCTGCGCTGTCCCGACTGCAACGGGCGCCGGTACCGTGCGGAGACCCTCGAGGTGAAGCTGTCGCGCGGCGACGGTCCGGCACGCAGCATCGCGGACGTGCTCGACATGACGGTCTCCGAGGCCCTGGCTTTCTTCGACGGTGATCGCGACATCGCGGCCGCGCTCGAGCCGCTGGTCGCGGTCGGCCTCGACTACCTGAAACTGGGCCAGCCGGTTCCGACGCTGTCGGGTGGCGAGGCGCAGCGGCTGAAGCTCGCCGGGCACCTGGCAGGCACAGGGGACATCCTCCTTTCTCCAGCGGAGCGCGGTGGCGGCGCCGGTGGGAAAATCGGTGCCAGGCACCGAATTACAAGTGCCGGCAAGGTCTCCGCAAGATCCGCGGGGCAGCGGGGAAAAGGAGAATGTCCCCTTCCCATCGGGTCGTTGTTCCTGTTTGACGAGCCGACGACGGGCCTGCATTTCGACGACGTCGCGAAGCTGCTCGGCGCATTCCGCCGCCTGCTGGACGCAGGGCATTCGCTGGTCGTGATCGAGCACAACCTCGACGTGATCCGCGCGGCCGACTGGATCATCGACCTGGGTCCGGAGGGCGGCGAGGGCGGCGGCGCGCTGGTTGCGGTGGGGACTCCGGAGGACATCGCAGGGGTCGAGGACTCACACACCGGGCGGGCGCTGCGCGAGTTCGATGCCGAGCGGCAGCGGGTGCGGCGATCGGGCCCGGCGGTGGCGCAGCCTGCGCGGCCGAGGCCCGCGATCGCCGATGCGGCCCGCGATTCGATCGTCGTGCACCGGGCCCGCGAGCACAACCTGCGCGAGGTCGATGTCGCGATCCCGCGCGCCGGGATGACCGTCGTGACCGGCGTGTCGGGATCCGGCAAGTCCACGCTCGCGTTCGACATCGTTTTCGCCGAGGGCCAGCGCCGTTACCTCGAGTCGCTGAACGCCTACGCACGACAATTCGTGCAACCGGCAGGGCGACCGGACGTGGATGCGATATTCGGCATCCCGCCAACGGTCGCCATAGAGCAACGCACCAGCCGCGGCGGCCGCAAGAGCACGGTGGGCACGCTGACCGAGGTTCACCACTTCCTGCGCCTGCTGTACGCGAAGCTGGGCACCCAGCACTGCCCGGACTGCGACCTGCCGATCGAGCCGCAGAGCATCGATTCGATCGTGGCGATGCTGGCCAGCAAGTCGCGCGGCCGGACGATCGAACTGCTGGCGCCGCTGGTGGTGGCGCGCAAGGGCTACTACACGGACCTCGCGCGCTGGGCCGCCGCCCGCGGGCACGACCGCCTGCGCGTGGACGGGAACTACCTGCCGACTGAACCCTGGCCGAGGCTCGAGCGATTTCGCGAGCACACCATCGAACTGCCGCTGGGCAGGATCGTGGTGAGCGCGAAAGGCGAACGCGAATTGCGAGAAGTGCTCGGCCGCGCGCTCGAGCTCGGCAAGGGCGTGGTGCACGTGCTCGAGGGTCGCCGTGTACGCGTGCTCTCGACACGCCGCGCCTGTCCAGGCTGCGGCCGTAGCTTCGCAGAGCCGGACCCGCGGCTCTTTTCCTACAACTCGAAGCACGGATGGTGCGCGGCTTGCTTCGGCACCGGCCTTGCGATCAAGGGCTTCGACGCGGACCAGAGCGGCGAGGAGCGCTCATGGAACGACTGGCTCGGAGACGACGCGAAATCCTGCGCAAGCTGTGAGGGCCACAGGCTCAACCCCGAGGCGCTGGCGGTCCGGTTTCGCGGTCGTTCAATCGCCCAGGTGTCGGCATTGCCAGTCGACCTCGCGGGCGAATTGTTTTCGGGGCTCGAGTTGTCGGTGCGTGAGCGCGGGATCGCACGCGACCTGCTCGCGGAGATCAGCTCACGACTGGGTTTCATGCATGACGTGGGGCTCGGATACATCTCGCTCGAGCGCGCGGCGCCGACGCTGTCGGGCGGTGAGGCGCAGCGTATCCGGCTCGCGGCACAGCTGGGCTCGAACCTGCGCGGCGTCTGCTACGTGCTCGACGAGCCTACGATCGGCCTGCACCCGCGCGACAACGACGTGCTGCTCGATGCACTGCAGCGGCTCGGGCGAAGTGGAAACACGCTGCTGGTGGTCGAGCACGACGAGGACACGATCCGACGCGCCGACCACCTGATCGACCTGGGGCCGGGAGCAGGCACCCGTGGCGGCCGCGTCGTCGGGCAGGGCACGATCGCGGATCTCATTGCGGCGCCTGAGTCGCTCACCGGGAAGTTCCTGGCATCGCCGCTCGCCCATCCGCTCGCGCCGCGCAGGCCTGTGAAAGCCGCGGATCCCTCGCTTTCGATCCGCGGAGCGTCGCTGCACAACCTGCACAGGGTCAATGCGCGCGTGCCGCTCGGTCGCCTCACGGTCGTGACGGGCGTGTCTGGATCCGGCAAATCCACGCTGGCGCGTGACGTCCTCTACGAGAACCTCCGGAAGCGCACCAGCGGAGGGCGGCGCCGTGCGCGGCGCCCGGACTGGGTCGGCTGCAGCGAAATTGCTGGCAGTGAGCAGGTCACGCGTGTCCTCGAGGTGGACCAGACACCGATCGGGCGCACACCGCGATCCTGCCCGGCAACCTACGTCGGTTTCTGGGACGACGTGCGTCGCCTTTATGCCGGCACGACGGAGTCTCGAGTGCGCGGTTACGGGCCGTCGCGGTTCTCGTTCAACGCCGCGGGTGGGCGTTGCGACGCCTGCGAAGGACAGGGCGTGCAGACCATCGAGATGAGCTTCCTGCCGGACGTGAAGGTGTCGTGCGACGTCTGCGGCGGCCAGCGGTTCAACGCCGAGACGCTGTCGGTGACGCATCGGGGCAAGAGCATCGGCGACGCGCTGGCGATGAGCGTGGATGATGCCGTGGAATTCTTCGCAGCCCATCGACGCATCCACGGCGCATTGCGCCTGCTGCAGGACGTGGGGCTCGGCTACCTGACGCTCGGGCAGCCTAGCCCGACACTCTCGGGCGGCGAGGCGCAGCGCATCAAGCTGGTCACCGAGCTTGCACGGCTGCGCGCGGCCGATCGCACGCTCTACGTGCTCGACGAGCCCACCGTCGGCCTGCACATGGCCGACGTGGAGAAACTGCTCGACGTCCTGCACCGGCTGGTCGGTGCCGGCAACACGGCGGTCGTCATCGAGCACAATCTCGACGTGATCGCGGAGGCGGATTGGATCGTCGACCTGGGTCCGGAGGGCGGATCGGGCGGTGGACGCGTCGTAGTGCAGGGGCCGCCCGAACGCGTGGCGCGGGCAACGGCGAAGTCGCACACGGCCAGGTTTCTGGCGCCGTTTCTGGTTGAGAGGACCAGCGGCGCGCACACGGTCATCGCAGCAGCGGCGCGCCCCTGCCGCAAGCCGCGCGCCCGTGCTGGGCGCGCCAGGACTTGAGCCAGCGTGCGCGAAATCACCGCGCTGATCTTCGATCTCGACGACACGCTGTGGGACGTGGGCTCGGTGATCCTGCGCGCCGAGCAGGCAATGACGCAGTTGCTTTCCGAGCGCTATCCGCGGGTGCTGGAACTGCACACGCTTGAGTCCATGCGTCACCTGCGTGCAAGGATGGCGCTCGAGCACCCGGCGATGCGTCACGATTTCACGTGGCTGCGGACACAGGCGCTGCTGCTCCACGCGCGCGAGGCCGGGTACCCGGATTCCATGGCGAGCGAAGCCTTCGAGGTTTTCTACCGCGTCCGCAACGAGGTCGTGCCTTACGACGACGTGCTCCCGGCACTCGAGCGGCTGTCAGGTCGCTATCGGCTGTTCGCGATCAGCAATGGCAACGCGGACCTGCGTGCAATCGGCCTCGCGCGGTACTTCGAGCGCAGCCTCGCGGCGCGCGACGCCGGGATGCTCAAGCCCGATCCGCGGATCTTCACGATGCTGCTGGATGCGACCGGTGTGCGTGCAGCGCAAGCCCTGCACGTGGGTGACGATCCGAGAGCCGATGTCGAGGGCGCGCGCAGTGCAGGTATCCGGGCCGTCTGGGTCAATCGGCACGGTCTGGAGTGGCCAGATGAACTTTGCCCGCCGGAGCATGCGGTGGGGTCGCTGGCAGAACTGGTGACGCTGCTCTGCGGCGGACGTTGATGTCCTGATTCAAGGATAAGCCGGGCACACGGGCGCTGCCTGTCGTGCCATCGAGACCGCGCTGCGATGCAGTTACTCGTCGTCCTTCTTCTCCGCCATCTTCTTGCGGAGCTCGATCCACTTCGAGAGTTCCTTGAGGTTCTTGTTCTTCTTCCAGGTCTGCTTGCCCAGTGCGCCGCTGTTGTATGGGTTGTATCCGGTCTTCAGGCGCTTTGGGCTGACCGCCAGTGGATTGTCCGGGGAGTCGTCCTCTTCGAGGAGGTCGAGCGCCGGGTCAACCAGTGCGCGCACACGCTGCATGGCGCCGACCTCGTTGTCTTCCTGGAGATCGGCCGTGTCCGCCCACTTCCAGGTGACATTTCCCCGGTCGTCCGTGCCGAGCTGGCCCGGCACGGCGTCGGCCTCATCCGGACTGGTGGGAATCGTCTTGTCGCCGGGCTTTCCCGCCATGGTCTTGCTCCGCTGGCGCAGGATACGCCCGGAATACTACAACTTCGCGGCCGGCTGGCAATGTTGGATGCGTCACGAATCCCTGCCGGGCTGCCGGGAGCCGGCATTCGATTCAGCGGCCAGCGCCGCCCCCGCCCACAGCAGGCCGATCAGCGTCTTTCCGTCCCGCAGGCCGTCACCGGTCGCGGCCATTTGCAGCGCTTTCTCCAGCGTGATCCACTCGGTCGTCAGGACCTCGTGCTCCTCCGGGGCTGCCTGTGCGACCTCGAGTTCCCGTGCCAGGAACACGTGGATGACCTCGGTCAGCACGCCGGGCGAACTCAGGTATTCCCCGAGCCTGTCCCAGCGGCGCGCCGTGACGCCGGCCTCCTCGGCCAGTTCGCGACGCGCGCAATCCAGCGGCGGTTCGCCGCCGTCGAGCTTGCCGGCGGGAATTTCCACGATCCAG
Source organism: uncultured Gammaproteobacteria bacterium (assembly GCA_963732375.1). Classification (GTDB taxonomy): domain Bacteria; phylum Pseudomonadota; class Gammaproteobacteria; order Steroidobacterales; family Steroidobacteraceae; genus RPQJ01. The sequence continues at coordinate 69,841 of CAVSZE010000002.1, read as the reverse complement.
CCGCCGGCCGCATGCCGGAACTGGCGCAGCAGGCAGACGCGCCCCTGGTCGTCCACGGCGACGACCGCGGCACCGCCCGGGTGATGGGCGATCTCCAGTTCCACGACACGACCATTTGGCAGCGTCACCGTTTCCAGGTTCAAGGTAAGTACCCGGCCCCTGAATACATTCTGGATCTTGTCCATCACGTGCGTTGCGTCCCCTCCGCGTGCCTGTCCCTGATAATACAAGTCTGCGCCTGGGACGCGCCGCAGAGCGCCTGTCGCGGCGAACAGGCGGCGTGTGGCCTGTGGTAGTTTGCCCTGATACCGTACGGACAAGAGTTCCCTGGAGCAACCAATGACGGATTCCGCCATTCCAGCCATCGTCGACAGGCTTCGACATACGTTCGACACCGGGAAGACTCGTCCGATCGAGTGGCGGGTCGCGCAACTGGGTGAAATACAGCGCGCGCTCCGCGAGCACGAGCAGGATTTTGCCGAGGCGCTGCACAAGGATCTCGGCAAGAGCCGTTTCGAGGCGACCCTGGCGGAGACGGGCTGGGTGACGGCTGAGGCAAAGTACGCGATCAAGCACCTGAAGGGCTGGATGAAGCCGACGCGGGTCAGCACCCCGATGATGACCCAGCCAGGCCGCAGTTCCATCCAGCCGGAGCCGAAAGGCGTGGTGCTGATCATCGCGCCCTGGAACTATCCGCTGTCGATGGTCATGTGTCCGCTGGTGGGCGCGGTGGCGGCGGGAAACTGCGTCGTGATGAAGCCGTCGGAAATCTCGAGCCATACCTCGGCCGCGCTTGCTGCGATCCTGCCGCGGTACCTGGACGCCGACGCGTTCGCGGTCGTGGAGGGCGGCATTCCGGAGACGACCGAACTTCTCGCGCAGCGATTCGACCACATCCTCTACACAGGCAACGAGCACGTGGGGCGCATCGTCATGACAGCGGCTGCGAAACACCTGACGCCGGTCACGCTGGAGCTGGGCGGCAAGAGCCCGTGCCTGATCGACAAGAGCGCGGATATCGAGGTCGCCGCCACGCGCATTGCCTGGGGCAAGTTCATCAACGCCGGCCAGACATGTGTCGCGCCAGACCACGTGCTCGTGCACCGCGAGGTTGCGCAACAGTTCATCGACGCGCTCACGCGCAAGGTGAAGGAATTCTACGGCGAGGATCCTTCGCTGAGCCCGGACTACTGCCGCATTGCGAGCGAGCGCCATACGGCGCGCTTCGCGGAACTGCTGAAAGGGCAGAAGATCCACCTCGGCGGCCGCGTCGACGTGGCAAAGCGTTTCGTCGAACCGACCATCGTGCTGGACCCGCCGGTCGATTCACCGTTGATGACCGACGAGATTTTCGGCCCGATACTGCCGATCATCGCGGTGGATGAGATGCACCACGCGATCAAGTTCGTGGCCGATCGCCCGAAACCGCTTGCGCTGTACGTTTTCACGAAGAGCGCGGCGCTCGAGGAAGCGGTGCTGTCGAGGTTGAGTGCCGGCAGCGTATGCATCAATGACGCGGTGATCTTCATGGCGTCGCCGGAGCTGCCATTCGGCGGCGTCGGCAACAGCGGCATGGGACGTTATACGGGCTGGTACGGCTTCGAGACGTTCAGCCACATGAAGCCGGTGATGAAGCGCAGTTTCCGGTTTGATGCGCCGCTGCGCTATCCGCCGTACACAGAGCGAAAGGCGAAGCTGCTGAAGATGGTCATGTGAAGAGGGGACATTCCCTGGTAGGGGACATTCTCCTTTTTCCTTCCGGGAAAAAAGGAGAATGTCCCCTTCTCAGTTGTCGACGCGGTCCACCGACGCCTGGCCGGAGATGCGCTGGCGGATCAGCGCCCAGGACATGCCTATGCCGAGCACCAGGCCGAGGATGGTGAGCGTCACCCAGGCGAGCGTGGCGCCGCTGCCGATAGTGACCCAGCCGAGACTCGCCATCCACCAGACGACCGCCGCGAAGAACGCTACCAGCAGCGCGAAACCAAGCTTGCCGAGCACTTCGCTCGCCGAGCGAACGAAGAATATCCAGGCGCACAGCAGCGCGAGCCCGATGATCACCTTCAGCGGCCGGTTGGTCTGGAAGTCTCCGGCCAGCCAGTGAACGTAGGAATGGCCCGACGGGTTGAAGGTCGCAAACACCATCGCCAGCGCGAATCCCATGCGCCACAGCACGCCCACAAAATTGAATTCCTTCATTGCCGCCGCAGCCCCATTTGCGTTGTCCAGGCGCGATCTTATAGCGGGGCCGGGTCATGCTTATAGCGCGGCCACGTCCCGCTTGAAGAGCCGAGCGACCCCACACCCGGTACTGGATATACATACAGTCGCGCACTATAGTCGTCCGGAATGACCCAGGGCGACGCATTCGCGAGGCTGAACGCCGCGCAGCACGAGGCCGCCACGCACGGTGAGCCTCTGCCGGGCGGGGGCGTGCGTGCTTCGCCGTTGCTGGTGATTGCGGGCGCCGGAACCGGCAAGACCAGCACGCTCGCACACAGGGTCGCGCACCTGCTGCTGAAAGGGGCAGCGCCGGAGCGGCTGCTGCTGCTCACGTTTACGCGGCGCGCGGCCCTCGAGATGACCCGCCGCGCGCAGCGCGTGGTGGCCGAGGCCATGGCCGGGGCGCGCGGTTCGGCCGGGACTGCGTCCGTCAGGCTGCCCTGGTCCGGCACCTTTCACGCGATCGGCAATCGGCTCATCCGGACCTACGCGCATCGGCTCGGCCTCGACCCGGCGTTCAACGTGCTCGATCGCGGCGATGCGGCCGACCTGATGGACGTCGTGCGCCAACGGCTCGGTTACTCGAAGTCGGAGAAGCGGTTTCCGCGCAAGGACACCTGCCTCGGCATCTACTCCAACCGCGTCAATACCCAGCGATCGCTGCGCGAAGCGCTCGAGACCGGCTGGCCATGGTGCCTGGACTGGGAAGAAGAACTCGCGTCGCTGTGCCGTGCCTACGTCGAGGAGAAACTCGCGCAGCAGGTGCTCGACTACGACGACCTGCTGCTCTACTGGCAGGTGATGATGCGTGACGACGGAATGGCCGCCGAGATCGGCGCCCGGTTCGACCACGTGCTGGTGGACGAATACCAGGACACGAACGCACTGCAGGCCGAGATCCTGCTCAGGCTAAAGCCCGATGGGAACGGTGTCACGGTGGTCGGCGACGACGCGCAGGCGATCTACTCGTTCCGCGGCGGGACGGTGGACAACATCCTGGATTTCCCCCGGAAATTCTCACCGCCCGCCCGGGTCGTCACACTCGAGGAAAACTACCGCTCCACGCAACCGGTGCTGGATGCCGCGAACGCGCTGATGTCCGAAGGAGGGCGGCAGTACAGCAAGTTCCTGCGCAGTTCACGCGCCGGCGGCGCGAAGCCGCGCCTCGTCATCGTGCAGGACGACCAGGCGCAGGCCGGATACGTCGTCGAGCGGGTGCTCGAATGCCGCGAGCGTGGAATCGAGCTGCGGCGGCAGGCGGTGCTGTTCCGCAACTCCGACCACAGCGACGTGCTGGAACTCGAGTTGATGCGCCGGAAGATTCCCTACGTGAAGTACGGCGGGCTCAAGTTCCTCGAGGCGGCGCACGTGAAGGACCTGCTGGCCGTGCTGCGCTGGGCGGACAATCCCCGCAATCGAATTGCGTCGTTCCGGGTCATGCAACTGCTGCAGGGCATGGGTCCTGCGAATTCGGAGCGCGCCTGCCAGGCATTCGAGGCCGCCGGATACCACTGGTCCGCACTCGCATCGCACTCGGTGCCTGCCGCGGCGCGCGAGCACTGGCGCGCGCTCGCAGCACTGATGGCGTCGCTGGCAGGCGGCGCTCCATGGCAGGGGCAATTGACGCGCGTGCGCGCATGGTACGAACCGCAGCTCGAACGCCTCTACGAATCGGCGCAGGTGCGGCGCGGCGACCTCGAGCAGCTCGAGCGCCTGGCCGTGCAGCACGCGACGCGTGAGTCGTTCGTCACCGAGCTTACGCTCGACCCGCCACAGGCCAGCGGCGACCTGTCCGGCGACCCGCTGCTCGACGAGGATTACCTCGTACTCTCGACCGTGCACTCGGCCAAGGGACAGGAGTGGGAGGCTGCCTACGTGCTCAATGTCACCGATGGCAGTTTTCCGTCCGAATTTTCCACGGGCCGCCCGGAGCTCATCGATGAGGAGCGGCGACTGCTCTACGTGGCGATGACGCGCGCACGCCAGGAGCTGCACCTGGTCACGCCGGTCCGTTTCTACGTTACCCAGCAGGCACCGGGCGGTGACCGCTACGTGCACGGCGCGCACAGCCGGTTCCTGACCGAGACGGTGGCCGGCAAGTTCGACCGCTCCGCGTGGCCCGATTCGCCTCGGGCGATCGAAGGGCAGGCGGCACCGGTTGGAGCGAGCATCGACGTCGCGTCCCGGCTCCGGGACATGTGGTAGCTGCAAACGAAGAAGGCCCGGGTTTCCCCGGGCCTTCTTTTTCGGTCGTCAGCAGTCGCGCTTACGCGCGAAGGCGATTACCAGCGACGCTGGCCACCGCCGCCGCCGCCGCCGCCACTGCCACCGCCGTAGCCACCACCACCGCCGCCGCCGCCGTAGCCGCCACCCGAGCGGCCACCGCCGCCGGGACGACCACCGCCGCCGCCGCCGCCGCCGCCAGTGCGCGGGCGATCCTGCGCTTCGTTCACGCGCAGCGGGCGTCCGCCCATGTTGAAGCCGTTCAGCGCCTGCATGGCGGTCTGAGCGTCGGCCTGCGGCATCTCGACGAAGCCGAAGCCGCGGGGGCGGCCGGTCTCGCGATCGGATGGCAGGGCCACGGACTCGACAGTGCCGTGCTGTGCGAACAGGTCGCGCACTTCACTCTCAGTGGCGGAAAAAGGCAGGTTGCCCACGTAGATCTTGGTCATTCGAACATCCTAAGAGAAATTATCAACACACAACGACAGGGGTGAAATAGCCGATTCGTCCGTACACCGGGAGCCTCTCCAGGGCCAGTGCGCGGGCGATTCCTGTCACCTGATCGTAGACGTTTCGGCTTAACAAACCGGACGCCAACTGGCGCCTTGCAAGACACGTACGGGCAACGATCGCGGCGCAGTCTAGCACAAACTCATGTCCCGCAAGGAAAAATATGGGACAATCACCGGTTGCCACTCGCGCACGGCGAGCCCCTCGGCGACCGGGCGTATAGATGCTCCACGGAACGGGGCTGACGGCTTGATCGTTGCTGGCAAGGGCGGGTGCACCGGGGAGAAGAGAGGTTTTACCTGCTCGAGTACGTCGGCTGAATGCCTGTTGTACGGTGCCATGAGTCCAGAAGGGGCCCAAGACTACTCAAGAATTCAGGCCCGCCGCAACCTAAATCATTGATGCGGCGCAATAAATTGACGTTCCGCGTTCCTCAGCCGGAGCGCAGCGCGCCCCACAGCGTCCAGGCGCCGATCACGATGAAGCCGACACCAGCGAGCACCGACAGGTGCCGGGTGTTGACGTAGTTCGACAGCAGGCTCCCGGCAGCGACCCCGATCGCCGTTGCCGCCAGCAGTGCCGCCGAAGCGGCGGCGAATACCCAGAGGGGGCGGTTCGCCGCGTCCGACGCAAAAAGGACCGTCGCGAGCTGGGTCTTGTCGCCCAGTTCCGCCAGGAACACCGTTCCGAAGATTGCGACCAGGGTCCTGGTATCCATTGCGTGCTCCGTTGGCGGCCCGGCCGGGGTTCAGGCTGGTTCGAGGTAGGTATAGCCGTTCAGCTCGCCGTCGTAGAACCGGCGCAGCGCCTGGCTCTCCGCCAGCGACAGACGGCCCTCGCGCACTGCGCGCTCGCAGTCCCGCACCAGCTGCGGCAGCAGGCGGTCGACGTCGTAGCGCATGTAACGCAGCACCTCGGCTGCGGTGTCGCCCTTGACCGTCTCCTCGATCGCCCAGCCGCCTTGCTCGTGCAGCTTGATGTGCACCACGTGCGTGTCGCCGAACAGGTTGTGCAGGTCGCCGAGCGTTTCCTGGTACGCGCCGACCAGGAATGCGGCGAGATAGTACGGCTCGCCCTCGTGCAGTTCGTGCAGTTCGAGCGTGCGCTTCGATTCGCGCAGGCTCACGAAGCGATCGATCTTGCCGTCCGAGTCGCAGGTGATGTCGGCGAGCACCGCGTTTCGGGTCGGCCGCTCGTCGTGGCGATGGATGGGCATGATCGGGAACAGCTGGTCGATCGCCCAGCTGTCCGGCAGCGACTGGAACACCGACATGTTGCAGAAATAGATGTCGCTCAGGATCGCCTCGAGTCCCTCGAGTTCCTCGGGGACGGCGGGCAGGCGCCGGCAGAGGTCGCGGATCTTCCCGCAGGTCGCCCAGTAGAGCCGCTCGACCAGGCCGCGTGCCTCGAGGCTCAGGTAACCGAGGTTGAACATCTGCAGCGCCTGCTCACGAGACTGCTGGGCGTCGTGGTAGCACTCGACCAGCCGCCGTTCCGTGATCGAGCGGTATGCGTCCAGCAGGTCACGCACCGGCTGCGGCAGCCCGGAGTCACGGGCGCATTCGTCGGTGAACTGGTCGTCGACGCGGAACTTGTCGAGCATCGAGCCGCCGAGCGTGTTGAAAACCAGCAGGCTGTGGTGCGCCGCGATCGCGCGCCCGGACTCGCTCACGATCACCGGGTGCTCGATGCCGCGGGCGTTGCAGACGTTGGCGATGCGGTAGACCACGTCGCTCGCGTATTCAGCCATCGTGTAGTTGATCGACGAGGGGTAGTTGGTCCGGCTGCCGTCGTAGTCCACGCCCAGGCCGCCACCGACGTCGATGTAGCGCAGCCCCGCGCCCATCAGCTTCAGCTCGGCGTATACGTGGGCGAGTTCGTTGACCGCGTCCTTGACGCGGCGGATGTCCTGCAGCTGGCTGCCGGGATGGCAGTGCACCAGCTGCAGGCAGTCTTCCATGCCCTGTTCCTTCAGCACCCTGAAGAGTTCCAGGATCTCGGTGACGAACAGGCCGAATTTCGACTTCTCTCCGGACGACTCGCGCCAGCGCCCGGCACCCTCGCTTGCCAGCTTGACGCGAACGCCGATGCGTGGCCGCACGTCGTAGGCACGGGCGTGCTTCAGGATCAGCTGCAGCTCGCCGAAGTTCTCGACCACCGGGATGATGGTGCGGCCGAGCTTGGTCGCGAGGATCACGGCCTCGATGTAGCTGTCGTCCTTGAAGCCGTTGCAGATGATCATCCGCTCCGACTCGCCTTCGGTTATGGCCATGACCGCCAGCAGCTCCGGCTTCGAGCCGACCTCCAGCCCGAAACCGAATTCGCGTCCGTACCGGTACACCTCCTCGACCACCAGCCTCTGCTGGTTGACCTTGATCGGGAATACCGCGGCGTAGCGGTTGCGATAGTCGTTCTCGGCGATCGCGGTGGCGAACGCGTCGCTCAGCCGCTTGAGCCTGTGGCGCAGGATGTCGGAGAAGCGCACGACGACCGGTGTCGTGAGGTCGCGCGCCTCGAGTCCCTGCACGACCTCGAGCAGGTCGATCTCGTGGGCGACCGTCTGGTCGGGGCGGACGACGACGTGGCCCAAGTCGTTGATGGCGAAATAGCCGTTGCTCCAGGCATCCACGCCATAGAGTTCAGCCGAGTCCTCGACTTTCCACTTGCCGCCCAGCGTTGGCTTGCGTGTAGTGTTTTCCACTCGCGGCTCCGGGGCAGGCGAAAAATGAGGCGCGCACCATAGCAGAAGCGCGCGCGCGCGCAATGCCGGCGGGCATGCTCAGGGCGCCGTGCCGCGCGCAACCGGCCGCGACGGATCCCGCGACCACTCGCTCCAGGAGCCCGGGTAGAGCCGGGCGCCGGGAAGGCCGGCGTGCTCCATCGCGAGCAACAGGTGGCAGGCGGTCACGCCCGAGCCGCACATCGCGATCGCCCGGTCGGCCGGCACGCCGTCGATCCGGCGCGCGAATGCGGCGCGCAGCTCGGCGGGCGGCAGCAGCCTGTCGTCCTCGCCGACACTGGTCGTGAACGGGTGGTTTACCGCGCCGGGAACGTGTCCCGCCACCGCGTCGATCGGCTCGACCTCGCCGCGGTAACGTTCCGGCGCTCGAGCGTCGAGCAGGCGGGAGGAAGAATCCGCCAGCCGCGCCAGCACACCGGCCGCGTCTATCTGCATGTCGGGCCGGGGGCTCGCGCTGAAATTCCCCGGACTGAACTCCGGCACCAGCGCGTCGACCGGCAGTCCCAGTGCGGCCCAGCGCCGCAGGCCACCGTCCAGCACGTACACGGCATCGTGTCCGAGCCAGCGGAGCATCCACCACAGGCGCGAGGCGTACATGCCATTGCCGGCGTCGTAGGCCACGACCACCGAGTCGCGATTTACGCCGAACGCGCGCAGCCGCTCCGCGAATGCAGCAGGTGTCGGCAGAGGGTGTCGCCCGGAGTGCGGCGTCTGCGGCGCGGACAGGTCCCGATTCAGGTCCGCGTACGCGGCGCCCGGTATGTGGCTTGTCGAGTACGCCTCGCGTCCCGCGTCCGGCCGCGCGAGATCGAAGCGGCAGTCGAGCACACGGACAACCCGTTCCTCGAGCCGCTGGCCAAGTTCCTCTGCCTGGATCAGCGTTCCCACGGCGCCTCCTGCTGCCCGATATCCCCGCCCGGCAGCCACCAGTACAATCCGGGAGCCATGCCGACTCGGGCAGGCGAGGGCGGGGAGGACGCGCTATGACGATGGAGCTTTACTGGGGCAGCGGCAGCCCGTACTCCTGGCGCGTCCAACTGGCGCTCGAGTTCAAGCGACTTTCCTACGAGTCCCACCTGCTGCAGTTCTCCAAGCAGGAGCACAAGTCGCCGCAGATGCTGCGCATGAACCCTCGTGGCCGCGTGCCGGTGCTCAAGGACGGCGACTTCGTCGTGTTCGAGTCGCTGGCCTGCCTGCTGTATCTCGACCGGAAGTATCCCGAGCCGCCGATCTTCGGCCGCACGCCCGAGGAAGCCGGAACGATCATGCGCGTGATCAGCGAGTACCAGGTTTATGCGGAAGCGCATCTGATGGAAATTGTTTCGGCCGCTTTCCTGGGCCAGATGGACGCACGCATGGAAGAAGTCACGCGCGCCACGCACCTGGTCGCAGGCGAGGCCCGGACGATCGAGGGGCGGCTCAGCAAGTCGGAGTGGCTGGTCGGCGAACACGTGTCTGCCGCGGACATGGTGGTATTTCCCGGCATCATGCTCCTGCTGCGCGCCATGGAGAAGCGTGAGATGGGCGATCTTCGGTCGCGGTTCCTTCCGATGGAGACCACGTATCCGGCGATCTCGCGCTGGATCTCACGCATGGAGTCGCTGCCCGGCTTCGACCGCACCTTTCCGCCGCACTGGCGCGATGGCGCGCCGAGGGACTGACGGCTGCTGCTCGCCGGCCACCGGCGCGTGACCCACGGTGAATAATCGGTAAACTATCGTTGCCGCCGCATTCACTGCCGCCGCATTCAATTTCCTTCGAGCAATCCCTGGTGTCGTCATGAGCAATTACCCCATACATGTCACTTTCCCGGGGCGACTGGTGATGGTCGGATTCGGCAGCATCGGCCAGGGTGTCCTGCCGCTGATTTTCCGTCACCTGGCCATCAAGCCGGACCAGGTCACGATCGTCACCAAGGACGATGCGGGCGAGAAGGTCGCGGCGGAGTACGGGGCGCGGTTCGTCAGGCAGTCGCTCACGCGCGAGAATTTCAAGAAAGTGCTCGACCCGCTGGTGGGCCGCGGCGACTTCCTGCTCAACCTGTCGGTGGACGTATCCAGCGTCGCGCTGATCCAGTTCTGCTGGGAGCAGGGGTCGCTTTACCTGGACACCTGCATCGAGCCGTGGGCCGGCGGGTACATGGACCTGACGGCCCCTCCGGCGCGCCGTACGAACTATGCCCTGCGCGAGACCGCGCTGGCGCTGCGTAATGCGAAGGTCCAGGCGCCGACCGCCGTGATTACACATGGCGCGAATCCCGGCCTCGTTTCGCACCTCGTCAAGCAGGCGCTGCTCAACATCGCGGCCGACACCGGGCTCGAGCGCGAGGAGCCGGCTTCCCGTGAGGCCTGGGCACAACTCGCACAGCAGCTCGGCGTCAAGGTGATACACGTCGCCGAGCGCGACACCCAGGTGGGTTCGCGTGCCAAGGAACAGGGCGAGTTCGTCAACACGTGGTCGGTTGACGGGTTCACCGGCGAGGGGTGCCAGCCAGCCGAACTCGGCTGGGGCTCGCACGAGAAGAACTGGCCGCGCGACGGTAAGAAGCATGACTTCGGCCGAGGCAGCGCCATCTACCTGATGCAGCCTGGCGCCGCGACGCGTGTGCGCACCTGGACGCCGCTGGCGCGGCAGATCCACGGGTTCCTGATCACGCACAGCGAGGCGATCTCGATTTCCGACTACCTTACCGTGAAGAAGGGCGAGAAGGTCGAGTACCGGCCGACGGTGCATTACGCCTACCACCCCTGCAACGACGCGGTGCTGTCCGTGCACGAACTCGCGGGCCGCAACTGGCTGGTCCAGGAGCGCAAGCGAATCATGGCGGAAGAGATCGTGACGGGCAGGGACGAACTCGGCGTGCTGCTTGCGGGGCACAAGAAGAATGCCTACTGGTACGGCTCGCAGTTGTCCGTGCAGGAGGCCCGGGAGCTCTGCCCGCACAACAATGCCACGTCGATGCAGGTGGCGGTGTCGGTGCTCGCCGGGCTCGTCTGGGCGATGGAAAACCCCAACGAGGGGGTCGTCGAGCCGGAAGATCTCGACTTCCGGCGCATCCTCGACATCTGCCGTCCGTACCTCGGGTCCGTCGTGGGCGAATACACGGAGTGGCATCCGCTGGTGGATCGCGCGCGCCTGTTCCCGGAAGACATCGACCAGACCGATCCCTGGCAGTTCAAGAACGTCCGGGTCGTGTGACGGCGGGCAGTTCCTGCAGCCGTTGCGGCTCGATGCTGCTGTTCGTCAGCCGCGCGCGATCGGCGGACCGGAGCGGGGCGGCGTTGCCCGCGGTCGAGCCGCCAGACCACTCCGAGAGAGGCTGATCACAAGCCGCTTTCGTCGCCGGACTCGTACCGTATCTCCGTCACCACGTACGTCCGGCTTCCGCCCGGTACCTCGACAGTGAATTCCTCGTCCCGCCTGCGGCGCATAAGCGCCCGCGCGAGCGGGGAGTCCATGCTTACGTAGCGTCGCGCGGGATCGATTTCGTCGGGCCCGACGACGCGAAGCTCGGTTTCGTGGCCTTCTTCGTCCTCGATCTTCACCCAGGCTCCGAAGTACACGCGGCTGGTGTCGTCCGGCGGCTGCGCTACCACCACCATGCCTTCGAGGCGCTTGCGCAGGAAGCGCACGCGCCGGTCGATCTCGCGCAGCTGCCTCTTGCCGTAGATGTACTCCGCGTTCTCCGAGCGGTCTCCCTGCGCGGCGGCCTCCTGCACCGCGCGAGTCACCTGTGGCCGCTCGATCCGCCACAGGAAGTCGAGTTCCTCGCGCAGCCGGCGTGCACCCTCTGCGGTCGCGAACTGCGAGCCCGGGGGCACGGATTTCCGGTACCGCGTCATGTTTCCCGCCTCACGCGACTCCGGGACGCGGCGCCCGGCCCGGGATGTGCGACGGATCACGGTTTCGTCGCAGCTGCATCAGTAGCGTCCCGTGCCATGAGCAACAAGTACTACGCGCACTTCCTGGTGGACGAGCCGGACCCGCGTGGCCTGCAGGAGTACCGCGGCGTCGTCGAGCTCGATGGCCTGCCGAAGCCCGGCCGGGAGCTCCGCGAGGCGTCGCGCATCATCGCGCACAACATGGGAATCGCTGCGCGCGAGGTCAAAGTGCTGCAGTGGTCGCGATTGCACTGACGAACTGAATCGATCCCCTGGCGGACTTTCCCCTTCCCTTCGACCAAAGTCCGCTATTCGACCCCGGGCCACAAACCCGGGGTTTTTTTCTCTGGCGTTCATTTCGCGTCGACGCGCAGCGTTGCGATATTGCTGCCGATACGTAGCGCCGCCGTTGCTATGCGGATCTCGACCAGGAAACTGAGCAGCGCCCCGACCAGCGCGACCATCGCGGCCACGAACAGCGCGGCGACGTAGGCTGCCAGGTTGATCGGCACGAAGGTGCTCGAGAACAGCAGCGCGACCACCATCGCGACCAGCAGCGCGGCAATAGTGCACAGCGTGATCGAGACGTTGATGAACCTGGCGCGGCGCGACGCGACGAGCAACTGGGCGAGTGCCTCCGGGATGTCGGGGGCCGTCGCCTCCCGCAGGCTCTCCTCGACCTTGCGGGCACGGTCCACGGTGCGTGCGAGCCGGTTGGTGAGCACGCCCAGCATCACGCCGATGCCCGACAGCAGGAATACGGGCGCCAGCGCAAGCTGGATCGCGTGCGCGATGTCGACGATCTGTATGCCGTTCATGGTGGCGGATTCTATGCCTCCGGGCGGGTCCGGGTTGCGCCGCGGCTGGACGCTCGCGCACCATGGCCGCCGGACAACGACATGGCCTTCAAGGATCATTTTTCCCGCCAGTCGGCAGCCTACAGCCGCTATCGTCCTGTTTATCCGACGGAACTGATCGATTGGATTGCTTCGCAGGCACCAGATCGGCACTTGGTCGTGGACTGCGCGACCGGCAATGGGCAGGCCGCGCTTGCGCTCGCCGGCCGGTTCGATTCGGTCGTTGCAGTCGACGGTAGTCTAGAGCAGCTGCGCAGCGCGGCGCCGAGGCCGAACGTCGCGTACGTGACTGCGCTCGCCGAGCGTTTGCCGATCCGCGACCGCTCCGTATCGCTGGTCACTGCGGCGCAGGCCGCGCACTGGTTCGATTTCGGGCGATTTCACGCGGAGTGCCGACGCGTGCTTGTGCCCGGCGGGGTCGTGGCTGCCTGGACCTACGGGAAATTCCGCCTGGACGACGCCGACAGCGGAATTTCACAGGCAGTGGACGCGGTGATCGATGACTTCTACGAGAACATCGTCGGCGCTTTCTGGCCACCCGAACGACGCTACGTCGAGCTGGACTACCGGACGCTGCCGTTTCCGTGGCCCGAGGTGGCGGCCCCGGCGTTCGCGCTCGAGACCACGTGGGACCTGGAGCGAGTCCTTGGCTACCTTGCGTCCTGGTCGGCCGTACAGCGCTACAAGGACCACCACCACCACGATCCGCTGCAAGCACTGCGCTTGCCCCTCGAGTCGGCCTGGGGCGGGGCCGGAATCCGCAGGCTGCGCTGGCCGGTCCACATGCGGGTCGGCGTCGCCTGATTAATCTATAATTCGCGCCCTTCCGCCGGGTCCGACCAGTCGGGCGCGGTCTCACATGGAGACATGACCCATGCGTTGGTCCTTGCCAGTCGCCTGCCTGCTCACCCTGACCGCCTGCGCGGGCTCGCCGCCCGCTGCCACCGAGGCGCCCTCGAAGCCGGCCCCCGTGGCCGCGTTGCCCGAGGTCCCGGCGCTGGAGTCGGGCGTGATCCTCGCCAATTTCGACCGTAGTGTCCGTCCCGAGGACGATTTCTACCGGTTCGTGAACGGCACCTGGCTCGAGAAGACACAGATTCCGCCGGACAGGTCCAATTACGGCACTTTCGGCATGCTGGCCGATGAGGTCGAAAAGAACCTGAAGGGCATCGTCGAGCGTGCGGCCGCTTCGCCCGGCGCAGCCGGCAGCGACTCGCAGATGATCGGCGACCTGTACGCCAGCTACATGGACGAGGCCACTGCCGAGGCCAAGGGTCCCGCCGCGCTGCAGGCGGAACTCGCGGTGATCGACGGCATACGCGATCACGCCGCACTCATCGCCTATTTCGGGCGCGCGCAGCAGCGGTTTGTCGCCGGGCCGCCGGGCATCGACGCATTCGGGACTGCCGCGCCGCTGCTCGCGATCGTGATGCCCGACGAGAAGAACCCCGACGTCAACTCGCTGCACATCTACCAGTTCGGGCTCGGCATGCCAGATCGCGACTATTACCTGGAGGAAGAGGGGCGCTTCGCCGAGGTCCGCGGCAAGTACCAGGACTACGCGCGGGACCTGCTCGCGATGGGCGGTCGCCCGGACGCCGCTGCGGCGGCCAAGCGCGTCGTCGCGCTCGAGAAGCGGCTGGCGAAGGCGCAGTGGACCAAAGTCGAGCTGCGCGATCCGGTAAAGGGTTACAACCCGATGGACCTTGCTGCGGCGTCCAAGCTTGCGCCCGGCTTTGATTGGAAGGCCTGGCTGTCGGCCGCAGGCCTGCCGGAGGCGACGACACTGGTCGTGGGGCAGCCGAGCTACATCAAGGAAATGGCCGCCGCGGTCCGCGAGGTCCCGCTCGCGACCTGGAAGGACTATCTCCGCGTCCACGTCACCGACGACTACGCGCCGCTGATGGGCGGCAAGTACGCCGCGACGGCATTCGCGTTCCGCGAGACCACGCTGACAGGCGTCGAGGAAATGCGGCCGCGCTGGAAGCGCGGCATCCAGCAGATCGAATTCGTCATGGGCGAAATGCTCGGGCGACTTTACGTCGCCGAGTTTTTCCCGGCGGAGTCCAAGGCGCAGATGCAGATGCTGGTCTCCAACCTGCTTACTACTTTCGGCGAGTCGATCGACCAGCTCGCCTGGATGGGACCGGAGACCAAGCAGGCTGCGCACGACAAGCTCGCCAAGATTACGGTCAAGATCGGCTATCCGGACAAGTGGCAGCCGAAACCCGACGCAACCATCCACCGCGACGACCTGATCGGCAATGTCATGCGCACGCGCGAGGCCAACCGGCGTATCGAGTTCGCCAAGCTGGGCAAGCCGGTGGACAAGTCCGAGTGGGGCATGACACCGCAGACGGTGAACGCCTACTACAACCCGCTCGCCAACGAGATCGTGTTCCCCGCCGCGATCCTGCAGCCGCCGTTCTTCGACGCGAAGGCCGACAACGCCGTCAACTACGGCGGCATCGGTGCGGTCATCGGGCACGAGGTGAGCCACGGGTTCGACGACCAGGGCCGTCAGTTCGACGGCGACGGAGTCCTGCGCGACTGGTGGAAGGCGGACGACGACACCAAGTTCCGCGAGCAGACCAGCGTGCTCGATGGCCAGTACTCGGCATTCAGCCCGATCCCGGGCATGAACCTGAACGGCAAGCTCACGATGGGCGAGAATATCGGCGACGTGTCCGGGCTGTCGGTGTCCTACAGGGCCTACCGCCGCTCACTCGCGGGCACCGAGGCGCCGGTGCTCGACGGTTTCACCGGCGACCAGCGCTTCTTCATCGGCTGGGCGCAGGTCTGGGCCCGCAAGTACCGCGAGGACGAATTGCGCAAGCGCCTGCTCACCGATCCGCACAGCCCGTCCGAGTACCGCGTGAACGGCGTGGTGCGCAACATGCCGTCGTTCGACAGGTCGTTCGACGTGAAGCCCGGCGACAGGCTGTACCTGCCGCCTGATGAGATGGTCAAGATCTGGTGATCCCCCGGGGCGGCGCCGGCCATGGAGATTTGACCGGCCCGCCCCATAATGTCCGGTACGCGTGCCCACTCGGGTAGCGCAGGAGGATGAACGATGCGTATTTTCAGGATTGCCGCAGTCGCCGCGATGGGCATGCTGCTCTCTGCCTGTGGCTACAACACGATCCAGGTCCAGGACGAGCAGGTGAAGTCGGCCTGGTCCGAGGTGGTCAACCAGTACCAGCGTCGCGCGGACCTGATCCCGAACCTGGTCAACACGGTGAAGGGATTCGCCGCGCAGGAGCAGGCGGTGCTGATCGGTGTGACCGAGGCGCGGGCCAAGGCCACGCAGATCAAGGTGGACGCGAACGACCCGGCCTCGCTGCAGCAGTTCCAGGCGGCGCAGGGCGAAGTGTCGAGCGCGCTGTCGCGCCTGATGGTCGTGGTTGAGAAGTACCCCGAGCTCAAGTCGGACCAGAACTTCCGCGACCTGCAGGCCCAGCTCGAGGGCACCGAGAATCGCATCGCCGTCGCGCGCAACCGCTACATCGCGGCGGTGCAGGAATTCAACGTGACGGTGCGCAGGTTCCCGACCAACCTGACGGCGATGGTGTTCGGCTACAAGGTCAAGCCGAACTTCACCGTCGAGAATGAAGCAGCCATCGCGAAGCCGCCGACGGTGGATTTTGCGACGCCCGCTCCGCCCGCGTCCGGCGCCGCGCCGGTGACGAACTGAGGACCGGACGCGCCGGCACCTCGCCGGCGCGGACGCCCAAGTGTCGTCGCTGACCCGATACCGGCTGCGTTTCGCCGGGATCACCGCGCTGGCGGCCGCGCTGGCGCTGTGCGCCGTCGCCGGCCACGCCGAGCCGCTGGTGCCGGTTCCGGCGCTGACGGCTCCGGTCACCGACCTCGCCGGCGCGCTCACGCCCGAACAGGTCGCCGCGCTCGATTCGAAGCTCAGGTCGTTCGAGCAGGCGAAGGGCAGCCAGGTCGCAGTCCTGATCGTCCCGACCACCCGGCCGGAGGAGATCGAGCAGTACGCCATCCGCGTCGCCGAGGCCTGGAAGCTCGGGCGCAAGGGCGTGGACGACGGCGCGCTGCTGCTGGTCGCGCGTGACGACCGCAAGGTGCGTATAGAGGTTGGCTACGGCCTGGAGGGCGCGCTGCCCGACGCGACCGCCAACCGCATCATCGATGAAGTCATCGTCCCCAGTTTTCGGGGCGGTGACTACTACGGCGGCATCGACGCCGGCGTGGATCGCATTATCGGGGTGATCAATGGCGAACCGCTGCCGGAGCCCGTGCGGCACAGGACGGCGAGCGATGGGGTGAGCGGCCTCGGCAACCTGCTGCCCGTCCTGCTGGTCTTCGCGCTGGTAGGTGGCTCGATACTGCGCCGGCTGTTCGGCCGAGTCGGCGGGGCGCTTGCGACCGGCGGGCTGGTCGGTTTCATTACCTGGCTCATCATCGGCATCGTCGCGATGTCGGTGGTCGCTGGAGTCATCGCGTTCATCTTCGCGGTGATGGGCGGGATGGGCGGCGGGCCCGGCGGCCGTGGCTGGTACAGCCACCGCCGCGGCGGTGGGACCGGGTTCCCGGGCGGCTTCGGTGGCGGAGGCTTCGGAGGTGGCGGCTTCAGCGGCGGCGGAGGCGGCTTCGGCGGCGGCGGCGCGTCCGGGAGCTGGTAGTCATGGAATGGAAGCGATTTTTCCGGCACCTGTTCGCGACACGCGCGGCGCTGCATCGTGCGTTCCCGAACGCGGCATTGTCCGCGATCGACCTGGCGATCGCCGAATCGGAGCGACGGCACACCGGCGAGATCCGCGTGGCAATCGAGGCTTCGCTGGAACCCATGGCAGCGCTCCGCGGCCGCAGTCCACGTGAGCGCGCGCTGCAGGTTTTCGCGGAGCTCGGCGTCTGGGACACCGCTGCCAATAACGGCGTGCTGATCTACCTGCTGCTCGCCGACTGCCACGTGGAAATCGTCGCGGATCGCGGCTACAACGGTCGCGTGGCCCCGGAGGAGTGGGTGGACATCTGCCACGCCATGGAGTCGAGTTTCAGCGCCGGCCGGTTCGAACAGGGTTTGCTCGAGGGCATCGGTCGCGTGAGCGACCCGATGGCGGCGAATTTCCCGGCCGTTCCGGGTTCGCGCAATACCGACGAGTTGCCAAACCGTCCCGCGATTCTTTGACGAGGCTGAAACACGCGATGCATGCAAGACCAGTGATCGATTCCGTATCCGGTGCGCGCGCCACCCTGGCCATCACCGTGCTCGTGCTGGGTGGGTGCAGCGTGTTCCAGACGCACCAGCCGCCGCCGAAGGGCCCACCGCCGCCGCCGCCACCGCCGCCCATCACGGCGCCGCTGGCCACTCACCAGTTCACATTCGTGCCCGGTGTGACCACCGTGCTTGGCGAGCTGCAGGTCACGCAGTCACGGCAAGAGGACACGCTGGCGGACATCGCGCGCCGATTCGACCTTGGCTACGATGAAGTGCTGCGCGCCAATCCCGGCGTGGACCCGTGGCTGCCGGGCGACGGCACGACCATCATCCTGCCGACGCAGTTCGTCATTCCGGACGGGCCCCGGGAAGGCATCCTGGTCAATGTCGCTGCGATGCGGTTGTTCTACTTCCCGAAGGCCGCGAAGGGCGCGCCGCGTACCGTCGTGACGTACCCGATCGGGATCGGCAAGATCGGCTGGGCCACGCCGATCGGCAGCACGAAGATCGTGTCGAAGCGCAAGGGGCCGATGTGGACGCCACCCGCATCGGTGCGCAAGGAACACGCCGCCAACGGCGATCCGCTGCCGGCGCGCGTGCCGCCGGGCCCGGACAATCCACTGGGCGCCTACGCAATGAACCTCGGCTGGCCGAGCTACCTGATGCACGGCACGAACAAGCCGCCAGGCGTCGGCATGCGCGCGAGCCATGGCTGCATCCGGCTCTATCCGGAGGACATCGAGTCGCTGTTCGGCAAGGTGGCGGTTGGTACCAAGGTGACGGTGGTCAACCAGTCGCTGCTGGCCGCGTGGCAGGCCGGGAACCTGTACGTGCAGTCGTTCCCGGTGCCTGTCGAGGGCGAGGACGACAGCAAGGCCCCCGCGCCGGTTCCATACGACGAGAAGGCGGCGGCCCTGCTGCAAGGACTCGCCGAAGAGCACGGCGCCTCGATCAACACGCCGCTTGCAGAAGTGGCGGTGACGCAGTCCCGGGGTATCACGGTGCCGGTTTCACGGCAGGGCCTCACGATGGAGGCCTGGCTCGGTGCTGCGCGCCGCGTCGAGAACGCGGTGCCGGAAGGATCCAACTGGGACGGTCAGGACGGGCCCGACGTTCCAGCCGCCAGCGCATCCCGATAACGCGGGTCCGATTGCCGTCATACCCCAATAATTAGTGTTGCCGGGCCGCCACGCACACCAGTGCTTGTGCTAACTTAGAACGAGCATGAGCGGGGGCAGCGGTTTGGCAGAGTCGAACCTGAGGGGCATGGTCGTGGCGGAGGCGCCTGGCGCCGACCACGCCATCACGCGCTTGCCGCCATCCACATGCGCTTTCATTGGTCGCACGCTGCGCGGCCCGGTGCAGCGTCCCGTTTCCGTGCACGGCTTCGCCGAGTTCCAGCAGGTTTTCGGCGGCTTGTGGCAACCGAGCCCGATGACCTATGCCGTCGAGCAGTTCTTCGAGAACGGCGGTCGCCATGCGATCGTCGTGCGCGTCTGCAACGGCGGCCGTCCCGCGACGATCACGCTGCCGTGCGGGCGCACGTCGCTGGCGCTTGCGGCACGCAATCCCGGATCGCGCGAGGCGCTGCGGGCGTCGGTGGACTACGACAACATCGCCGCGAACGAAGACGACCGCTTCAATCTCGTCATCCAGCGGGTACGGGCGGCCGGGTCCGAGCACATCGAGGACCAGGAGATATTCCGCCGGCTGTCGGTCGTCCCGGGCAGCACGCGGTTCGTCACGACCGCGCTGCAGGAGTCGGCCCTGGTACGCGTGCAGGGCGAGGTCCCGCCGCTGCGACCCGACCGGACCTATCGCCCCGGCGCGCGCCACCCGATCGGCTACGTGGATTCGAACGCCGACGGTAACGACGGGGAGCCCCTGACCGACTACGACCTGATCGGATCGGCCGAGCGCGGCACGGGTATGTTCGCGCTGCGTCCCGGGGACCACGCGCATTTCCTGTACATTCCGCCGCCGGCGCGCGACCGCGACCTTGGACCCGGCGTCCTCGTCGCCGCAGCGGCACACTGCCGCGAGCTTCGCGCACTGCTGATCGTCGATCCGGCGCTCGCCTGGTCGAGTTGCGACGAGCTGCTCAAGGGGCTGCGTGAACAGGGTTTCAGGTCAGAAAATGCGCTGATGTGTTTCCCGCGCATCCTTGCGTTCGACCGGCTGCGTGGACGCTACGAGTCATTCGCGAATGGCGGTGCCGTGGCGGGCGTGCTGGCACGAGTCGACGAGCATCGCTCACCCTGGCAGGCAGGTGCCGACGAGGAACTGCTGCTGCGACCAGGCACGCGGGCCGGGCAACAACTCACGGAGCCGGAGCGCGCGCGGCTGATCGCGCACGGAGTGAATCCGCTGCAATCGCTGCGTTCGGCCAGCCCGGACGCGCCGGCATTGCGCACTCTGGCCGGTGGTTCGGCGAGCAGCGCGGACAGCATGCTGCTCACGCGCCGGCGTCGTGCGCTGCTGGTGATGAACAGCATCGAGCGCGGCACTCGCTGGTCGGTGTTCGAGTCAGGCGACCGCAATACCTGGCACAAGCTCACCCGTCAGGTGCAGGATTTCCTCGCCCCGCTGGCCGCCGCCGGGCTGTTCGGCCCTGCCGACAAAGGTGACGTCTGCTACGTTGTCTGCGACGAGCGCGTGAATCCCCCGCAGGAAGTCGCGGCTGGTCACGTCAGCTTCCTGGTCGGCCTGCGCTCGACACGTGCGGACGACTATTTTTCGTTCCTGGTCACGCATTCGCTCGACGGCAGCCGCGTGCGACCGGCACGCTCGACGACGCTGCCCGCCGGCACGCGAATGACCGTGCACGGCCTTCCGGCGCAATCACCGGACGATGCGACGTCGAGGGAACGCACGCTGGCGCAGCAGCTTTTCGGTTACTACCGCGAGCCTCGGCCAGCACTGTCGGGGCCATCGTCACTGCCGCCGCCCGAAGCCGCCGCCGCCGGGCGTCGCGATGGTGATGCGGTCGCCGGCTTCTACAGCGACTTCCGCGGTGGCGGCCAGCGTTTCTGAGCTGCCGTCGCGCCGCAGCACGCGGTTTTCGCCCGTCATCCCCGCGGCACCTCCCTGCAGGCCGAACGGCGCGATGCGCCGGTGATTCGACAGGATCGCAGCGGTCATCGCCTCGCGGAATTCCACGCAGCGCAGCAGTCCGTCACCGCCGCGGTACCGGCCGGCGCCCCCCGAGCCGGCCCTGAACGCGAACTCGTGCAACAGTACGGGAAATCGCGCCTCGAGCACCTCGGGGTCGGTGA
This sequence comes from uncultured Gammaproteobacteria bacterium, assembly GCA_963732375.1. Classification (GTDB taxonomy): domain Bacteria; phylum Pseudomonadota; class Gammaproteobacteria; order Steroidobacterales; family Steroidobacteraceae; genus RPQJ01. Next base: position 48,947 of record CAVSZE010000002.1, on the reverse strand, counting down.
GCCGCGAGTTCGTCATGTGTGTCTGCACGCCGCTCGCGCCGTCGAAGCCGTCGCCGGCGCCCGATCCGCCGGCGATGGTCTCGTAGTACTGGTAGCGATCGTTGCCGAACGTGAAGTTGTTCATGGTGCCCTGGGCCGCGGCCTGCAGGCCGAGCGCGCCGTACAGCGCGTCCACGATGCACTGCGACGTCTCGACGTTTCCGGCCACGACCGCGTGCGGGAACGCCGGGTCGAGCATCGATCCGGTCGGCACGACGATGTGAATGGGCCGCAGGCATCCTGCATTCAACGGGATCGGCTCGTCGATCAATGTACGGAACACGTACAGCACCGCGGCCACCGTCACGGCGCGTGGGGCGTTGAAGTTGTCATTGCCCTGGGGCGAGGTGCCGGTGAAATCGACGGTCACCGCGCCGGCAGCATGGTCCACGGCGACCGCGACCCGGACGCACTGGCCATTGTCCATTTCGTACGCGTAGTGCCCGTCGCGCAGGCGACGCACCGCGCGCCGCATGCAGGCTTCCGCATTGTCCTGCACGTGCCGCATGTAGGCGAGCAGCGTCGCGAGGCCATGCTCGCCGGCTGCACGTTCGAGCTCGCGGATGCCGCGCGCATTGGCGGCAAGCTGCGCGCGCAGGTCGGCGAGATTCTGGTCCGGGTTGCGGGCGGGGTGGCTACCCGCGGCCAGCGCGCGCCGGAACCGGCTCTCGTCCAGGCGCCCGTCGCGAAGGATGCGGACCGGCTCGAACAGCGCGCCTTCTTCGTCGATGTGGTGACTGCCCGGCGGCATCGAACCGGGCGTGATGCCGCCGACGTCCGCATGGTGCGCCCGCGACGCCGTGAAAAAGTTGATTTGCGAGCCCGTTTCGTCGAACACCGGCGTGACCACAGTGATGTCCGGCAGGTGGGTTCCACCGTGATAGGGCGAGTTCACGATGAACGAGTCGCCGGGACACATGTCCCGGCCGTGGCGCTCGATCACCGCCGCGACGCTCGCGCCCATCGAGCCCAGGTGCACCGGCATGTGCGGCGCATTGGCTACCAGGTTCGCGTCGCCGTCGAAGATCGCGCAGGAGAAATCGAGCCGCTCCTTGATGTTGACCGAGCTCGCTGTCTGCCGCAGCACGACGCCCATCTGTTCGGCCACGTGCATGAAGAGCCCGTTGAACACCTCGAGGCGCATGGGGTCGGCGGGGGCCACTTCTACGGACGATCCCTGGTCCTGGACGCGTTCGCGCGAGAGCAGCATCCTGCCGTCGCCGCGCGAGCGAGCAACCCAGCCTCGCGCAATCCACACCGTGGCGCCCTGTTCGGCGACCAGGGCCGGGCCGTCCAGCACCGTGCCTTCGGCAAGGTCTCCCCGCAGGCGCAACGGAATTTCACGCCACGCCCCGTCGCTCCAGGCTTTCACCAGCGGCGCGGCGGTGCCCTGTGCGGCGTCTGCAGCCATAGCATCTGCCGGCGCGGTCTCCCCGGGCGCGGCGGCATCCCGCGCGCCGCCTCCGGGCAATGCCGGAAGCGTGCCTGGGCTGCGCTCTTTTCGTCCGGATGCCGGCTCGCGCTCGGCCGCCTCCGCACAGCAGCCGGCCAGCACGGCAATCCTCGTGTCGTCCGCAAACCCGTACAGCCGGCGGTGCGCAGCGGAGAATTCCTCGAGCATCGCTGCCGGCTCGCCCCATTCGACCTCGATCTCCGAGTCGGAGCCCGGCAGTCGCAGGTTGGCGGTCCGTCGAATCGCGATGTCCTGGTCGGCGATTCCCTGGCGAATGAGTTCACTGCTGGCGGCCTCCTCGAGCCTGTCGAGAACAGCCCCGACCCGGGCGTGCCCTGGCGCGTCGCAGCGCTCGCCGACGCTGTGCCGCCTGAGGCAGCGGCGGCGGGCGAGTCCGATGCCCCAGGCGGAGAGAACACCGGCCAGCGGGTCGAGCAGCATCGACTCGATGCCGAGTGCTTCGGCGACCGCGCAGGCGTGTTGTCCGGCCGCGCCGCCGAAGGGCAGCAGCGCGAACTGCGACGGGTCGTGGCCCTGGCCGAGCGCCAGTTCCCGGATCGCATTGGCCATGCGGGACACGGCAACCGTCAGGAATGCCTCGGCAAGTTGCTCGGTCCCGAGTCGGGTGCCGTCGCGCGAAATTTCCCCGGCGATGGCTTCGAGGCGGGCGCGCGAGGCGTCCGGGTCCAGCGTCTCGTTTCCCGAAGCGCCGAAAACGGCCGGGAATCTATCCGGGCGGATCCGACCGAGCACTACGTTGCAGTCGGTAACCGTCGCCGGGCCGCCGCGCCGGTAACAGGCGGGCCCGGGGTCGGCGCCCGCCGAGTCGGGCCCGACCTGGAGACGACCGTCGGCGTAGCGCACGATCGAGCCTCCGCCGGCGGCGATGGTGTGCACGTCCATCATCGGCGAATGCAGGCGTACGCCGTCTATCTCGGTTGCAAGGCGGCGCGGCAATTCCCCCGCGTAGAGGCTCACGTCCGTCGACGTTCCGCCCATGTCGAAACCGATCAGCCGGCCAAGCCCGGCTGATCCGGCAATGGATGCGAGCCCGACCACTCCTCCCGCAGGACCCGACAGCACGCCGTTGATGCCGCGGAATCCATCGGGGTCCACCAGTCCGCCGTTGCTCTGCATCATCAGCAGTTGCGCCCGGCCGTGGCTTTCGGCGAGCTGGCGGAGGAAATCGCGCACGTAGCGACCCAGGACCGGCGACAGGTAGGCGTCGGCCACGGCGCTGTCGCCGCGTGCGATCAGCCCGACGAGCGGCGCCACTTCGTGCGACACGACGATCTCCTCGAAGCCCGCCTGCGCAGCCAGTCGCGCAGCGTGCAGTTCGTGGCCTGGGTTGCGGAGGCCATGCAGGAATGCGATCGCGACGGAGCGCAGCCCGCCGGCCCGCGCCTCGGACAGTTCGGCCAGCAACGAGTCCTCGTCGAGCGGTTCGAGTACGACGCCCGTTGCATCGACTCTTTCGTTCGCCTCGACCACGCTGGCATACAGCGCGGGCGGCAGTCGTATCGCGCGCGCGAAGATGTCCGGTCGATTCTGGTAGCCGATGCGAAGCGCGTCACCGAGGCCGCGTGTCGTCACCAGCAAGGTCGGCTCGCCCTTGCGTTCGAGCAGCGCGTTGGTGGCTACCGTCGTTCCGAGCCGTACCGATTCCAGCCGCTTGCCGCTGCCCGGCACGCGCGCGAGGACGTCGTCGATGGCGCGAACCGCCGGGTCGCCCGGGCGCTTCGGGTCGCGCGACAGGACCTTGTGCGTATGGAGGTGCCCGTCGGGGTCGCGCGCGACGACGTCGGTGAACGTACCGCCGCGGTCGATCGCGAATTGCCAGGCCTGTTGCGGACTATCGGACTTCATCGCGGGACTTTCTCACGCTGCGCGCAGGCGCGGCAAACGACGCGCTTGTGCGCGCGAGCCACGGGTCGCTAGCATCCGGCGACATGAACGACGCGGCCGACGCAATACTGGCGGTCGTGGGGCAGGTGCCCCGCGGCAAGGTGACGACATACGGTGCGGTCGCCGAGCGCGCCGGCTGGCCGCGTCGATCGCGCCTGGTCGGACGGGTGCTCTCGACACTTCCCAGCGACAGCAAGGTCCCGTGGCATCGAATCGTCGCGGCGGGTGGCCGGATCGCATTCCCCGAGGGCGCGCCATCGCGTGATCGCCAGATCCGGCGCCTGCGCAGCGAGGGCGTCGATGCGTCGAGCGGCCGGGTGGACCTCCGCCGCCACGGTTGGCAAAGCCCGCCCGCGGACCTCGATCGCTGGCTGTGGAGCGTCGGCGATGAGAACTGATTCCGGAATCCCCACTGCGGGGGGAATATGATGCCGGCGGTGATGGTCGCTGGAGGACATTGATGGCTGAACGATACGTGGTCTTCTCGCACGGCAAGGACAGCGAGCCATGGGGCAGCAAGATCGCTGCCATGGCGGAGATCGCCCGCGAGGAGGGATTCGTGGTCGAGTCGGTGGACTACCGCGGCATCGACGACCCCAAGGACCGGGTCACCCGGTTGCTTTCCTTCTGCAAGGACCTGCGCGGCTCGCTGGTGCTGGTGGGTTCGAGCATGGGTGGATACGTGTCCGTCGCGGCCTCGTCGCTGCTGCAGGCCCGCGGCATGTTCCTGCTCGCGCCGGCGCTGTACATGCCCGGGTTCGAGAAGTTCAGCCCGCGTCCGGCGGCATGCCCGACCACCATCATCCACGGCTGGCGCGACGAGGTGGTCCCGGTGGACAACAGCTACCGCTTCGCGCGCGAGCAGAACGCGACCTTGCACGTGGTGAACTCCGATCATGGCCTGCTCGACCAGATCCGGCCGATCAACCATTACCTCACGTACTTTCTCTTCTCCATCGAAGAATTCCTTTGAGAGGGGACATTCTCCTTTTCGCTGAAAGGAGAAAAGGAGAATGTCCCCTGCTCTGCAGGGGGAAAAGGAGAATGTCCCCTGTCGACCCGGGTAAGATTGCGCCTGGACCGATCCCGGGGGTGCCTATGCAGTCGAAAGCAAGAACAGCCGTCCTGGGCCTGATGCTGACGGTCGTCGCGGCCTGCGGCGCCGAGCAGGCGCCCCAGGACAAGGCCGACGCCGCAGCCAAGGGCCGCAGCACCGACGAAACCGTGTTCGACGACATGATCCAGACCCAGGACCGGGCACGCGGGGTCGAGGATACGGTCATGGCAGCAAAAGATTCGCTCGACGCGACGATCGACCAGCAGTCAGGGGACAAATCGCCGGATTCCGGGCAGTAGGGGAAACCGGGGAGTCCCGGTCCAGGAAATTCGATGCAACGCATTCCCGAACCCGAGCTCATGGACGAGTTCGAGCAGGCTCGCGCCTATGCCGAGGCCGACTTCTCGGAGCCGAACGAACGCTTCGTCGCGCTGTTCGCGGAGAAATTCCCGGACCTGCGTAGCGGCTCGATGCTCGACCTCGGTTGCGGGCCCGCCGACATCACGCTCAGGCTTGCGCGCCGCAACCCGGGCCTGAACGTGCACGGGCTGGACGGTTCGCAGCCGATGCTCGCGTTCGGCGAGGCCAGGCTTCGCGACGAACCGGACCTGGCTGCCCGCGTCCGGTTCCTTCGTGGAATCCTGCCGGGAGCGACGCTGCCTCTCGACGCCTACGATGCCGTCGTCAGCAACAGCCTGCTGCACCACCTGCACGATCCGATGGTGCTATGGCGTGCCGTGCGGGGCCATGGCGCGCCGGGCGCAGCAGTGCTGTTGATGGATCTCTTCCGGCCCGACTCGACCGACACCGCCCGCAGGATCGTTGAAGCCTACGCGGGCGGGGAACCCGAAGTGCTGAAGCAGGACTTCTACAACTCGCTCTGCGCCGCGTTCACGCCCGGCGAGGTGCGGGAGCAGCTCGCAGCCTGCGGGCTGGAGACCCTCGACGTCAGCGCAGTCTCCGATCGCCACATGATCGTGGCGGGGCGACTTCCGGCATGAGCGACATGACCGTTATGGAACGGTTGCTGCTGCCGCTGGTCCGGCGTTTCGTATCGTTCTGGGTGCGCCCGTCCATCCTTCCAGACTCGCTTGCAGAGCGTTTCGCGCAGGGTCGGCCGGTCGTTTACGCACTCGAGAAGCGCAGCATCATTGACCTTGCCGTGCTCGAGTACGTTTGCCGCGAGAAGGCGCTGCCCATGCCGCTGGCGTCGCTTGCGCGGCCGGCGGGCGCCGGGCTGCCCGTGTCCGTGCTGTTCCTCGAGCGGCGCGCCGGATTCCTGCGCATGCGCATCGACCGGCGCATCCCGCAGACGCTGCGCGACCTGTCCGCGCTCGCGGCGGCCGACATCGGCTTCGAAGCCAACATGGTGCCCGTGAGCCTGTTCTGGGGTCGTGCGCCCGATCGCGAACGGTCCTGGCTGCGCTTGCTGGTCGCCGAGGGCTGGGACATCAGCGGCCGGTTCCGCAAGGTCCTGTCGCTGCTGCTGAACGGCAGCAACCTGCTGGTGCTGTTCGGCGACGCAATGCCGCTGCAGTCGGGGCAACTGGAGACGCGAGGACTGCCGCGCGGGCCGCGCCGGTTGTGGCGCCTGCTGCGTGCGCAGCTCCGCACCCAGCGCACCGCGACCATCGGTCCGGACCTGTCGCACCGACGCACGATCGTCGCGCAGCTGCTGAACACGCGGCTGGTCCGCGACGCGGTGCGCGAGGAGATGAAGTCGAAGGAACTCGGGAGGCGCGACGCGCTCAAGGTCGCGCGCGGTTATGCAAAGGAGATCGCGGCGAACTACTCACACTCGTTCGTCGTATTCATGTCGGGCTTGCTCGGAAAGCTCTGGAACCGGCTGTACGACGGCGTCGAGCTCGCCAATTTCTCGAGCCTCGGTTCGATCGAGGACGGCGCGGAAATCGTCTACGTGCCGTGCCACCGCAGCCACATGGACTACCTGCTGCTCTCCTACGTGGTCTATCACAAGGGCTTCGCGGCGCCGCACATCGCGGCCGGCATCAACCTCAACATGCCGGTCATCGGCTCGTTCCTGCGGCGCGGCGGCGCGTTCTTCCTGCGCCGCAGTTTCTCGGGAAACCAGCTCTACACGGCGGTGTTCGTCCGGTACCTCGGCATCATGATGGCGCGAGGGCACTCGATCGAGTACTTCATCGAGGGCGGACGCAGCCGAACCGGCCGGCTGATGCAGCCGAAGACCGGGATGCTGGCGATGACGGTGCGCAGCTACCTGCGTGCTCCCGGCCGCCCGGTGGTCTTCGTGCCGGTGTACTTCGGGTACGAGCGGCTGGTGGAGGGGCGCACCTACATAAACGAGTTGTCCGGACGGCCGAAAGAGAAAGAGTCCGTGCTGACGCTGCTGCGCACAATCCCCGAACTGCGCAGCCGTTTCGGCAAGGTGTACGTGAGCTTCGGTGAACCGCTGCCACTCGATCCGCTGATTCGCAGCCACGCCCCGGACTGGACGCGCGCGCCGAGCGGATCGGATGACAGGCCGCCCTGGCTCACGCCGCTGGTCAAGGACCTCGCGACGTCCATCATGACGCGCATCAACGCCGCGGCCTGCGTCACCCCGGTCAACCTGATAGGCCTGGCGATGCTGGCCACGCCGCGTCGAAGCATGGGCGAAGCCGACCTGGTACGCCTGCTGGAAGTCTATGCGTCGCTGATGCGCCGGGCGCCGTACTCGCCGAAGGTCTGGGTCACGGGCCTGGACGGGGCGTCGATGGTCCAGCATGGCGAGTCGCTCGGGATCCTGCACCGGGAGCCGCACGAGCTTGGCGACATCATGCGGATGACCGACGACTCGGCGATCCTCACCAGCTATTTCCGCAACAACTCGGTTCACCTGCTGCTGATGCCGTCGCTGCTCGCCTGCGCGTTCCTGAACAATGCGAGCGTGCCGCGTGCCGACCTGTATCGGCTGGCAGGCAGGGTGTATCCCTATGCGGCGGATGAGTATTTCCTGCCATGGGCGGAATCGGATCTAGCCGAGGTCGTCGACAGGATGCTCGAGGACCTGCTGAACCTTGGTTTGTTGTCGGCCTCGGAGGACCGCTCCTTGTGGTCCCGGCCGCCGGCCGAGACACCCGAGGCCGTGCAGCTGTCGGTTCTTTCACGGGCGACCGTGCCGATACTCGAGCGTTACTACCTCGCCGTCTCGCTGCTGCTCAAGGCCGGCAGCGGCCGCATCACGCAGCAGGCCCTCGAGCGGCAATGCGAGCTGATGGCACAGCGGATGTCGCTGCTATACGAGATGAACGCGCCGGAATTCTTCGAGCGGTCGCAGTTCGCAAACTTCCTCGACCGCGCGCGCGCGCGAAAGGTGATTACCAGGGGACCGGACGACATGCTGCTGTTCGAACCGGCAATGATGCAGGCCATCGTCCAGGACGCGCAGCTGGTGCTGCACGAGCAGATGCGCAACAGCATCCTGCAGGTGGTGCACCGTTGACCGTCGACTGACCTCAATCAAGGCGTATCGCCGCCAATCCAACCAGGATAATCGCCATCATGGCCGAACCGTCGCTCGCCCGGCGCCTGCTGCGCAGGCTCCCGCCTCCCGTGCGGCTGGTGCAGCCGCTCAGGTTGATTCCCGACTCCCTGTTGCTGCGCGGTACCGAGAGGCTGATTGCGCTCGTGCTGGCGGGGCCGCTGGAGGCCGGCGCACTCGATGACCTTGACGGCCGTCGATTGGGAGTCGAGGCGACCGATCTGGAACTGCGCTGGGTCGTCGAGATCGGTGACCGGCGGATCACGGTGCTGGCGCGAGGCGCAGAGGCCGAGTCCACCGTGCGTGGCACGGCGACGGACCTACTGCTGCTCGCGAGCCGGCTCGAGGACGCCGATACGCTGTTCTTCCAGCGCCGATTGCAGCTCACCGGCGATGTCGACCTGGGCCTGAACGCGCGCAACCTCCTGGACCAGCTGCCGTGGGAGACGATACCGCTCGGGCTGCGCATCGCACTAAGCCGCGGGGCGCAGTTGGCGCGTGCGGCACGGGCCGCTCATCGCGGCGAGACGATCGAACCTACGCTGAAGTGATGCACTGCATGCCCGCGGTGCCGTGCCAGTAGCCGTTCTCCCCGCCGGCACGTTCCGGGAGAGTGCCGCTGTCGAGCGCCGCGCGGAACCGGGTTACTACCCCCTCCATGCCCTCGGCCTGAGGGTAGAGGCGCACCAGGCCGACCCCGGCAGCGTGCAGTTCATCGAGCTCGGGTCCGAGGTCGCATTGAAAGCCGGTCTGCACCTGGATTCCATTGATCGTGAGGAAAGGTGAGCCCTCGCGTGACGCGAGCGGGAGGCCGTCCGGATGCTCGATGCACCGGAATCCGCAATCGTCCTTGGCGAGGTCCAGCGCGCGCGCCGTGAAGCACCGCGCTGAGTACGCGAGCGGCAGGCGGCCCCAGGCGGCGACCTCGATTTCGGGCAACGGCTCTCCGCTTGCGCGGAGCTCGGCGAGCGACTCCCGCCCGTGCTCGACGCCGAGGACCAGGCGCTGCAATCCGTCTTCGCGCAGCAGGCGCAGCGTTGCGTGGTTGTATACGTTCAGAGTCGGCCCGCCGATGAAAGGCACGCCTCGCTCGCGCAGCAGCTGCACTGCCGACATGTCGTTCGCCTCGATGCGGAACCGTCCGTCGTCGATGAGCCGTGTGAGTGACGAGAGATCGGATTCCGCCTCGATCAACGCCAGCGTGGAGAGCACCACCTCGCGGCCGCTGCCGGCGAGTTCCTCGGCGAGCGCGATCCAGTCCTGGGTGCGCAATTCACGCCGCTTGCTGCACACGGTCTCGCCGAGATAGATCACGTCCACCGGCCAGGTCGCGGCGTCGTGATAGAAGGCGAGCACGCGTTCGCGCGGCCAGAAGTACTGCAGGGGTCCGAGCGTGAGGCGCATTGGATGCCTCAATGCCATGATCGGTGATACGGGCCAAGGGTCGTCTGGCGGCCTTCGGCAAGCCGTGCCAGCTCCCGGCCCCAGGCTGCATCCGGCGACCAGCCCTGCGGGCGGGCCGCCAGCCGGTCGATCGCCTGGCGCCACACCTTCGTCACGGTGGCCACATAGGCCTGCCCGCGCTGCCGGCCTTCGATCTTGAGCGCAACGACGCCGGCGGCCTGCAGCCGCGGCAGCAGTTCCAGCGTGTTGAGGCTGGTGGGCTCCTCGAGCGCATGGAAGATCTCACCGCGGACGTCATAGCGACCCTTGCACACGGTCGGATAGCCGGCGGGTTCGTCCGGGCCGAAGCGATCGATCAGCCGGTCGTTCAGGCTGACGCGCCGCACGCCGCCCGGTTCCTCGTCCCAGCGCACGAATTTCGCGGGCGAGCACACGCCGTGCCGGTTCGGCGAGGCGCCTGTCACGTAGCTCGAGAGCTGGCAGCGCCCTTCCACCATGATGCACAGGCTGCCGAAGGCGAAGACCTCGATGGGCACGATCGCGTGCTCGCACAGCCGCTCGACCTGCTGTATCGAGAGGACGCGAGGCAGCACCGCACGCGAGATGCCGAAGCGTTCGCGGTAGTAGCGAAGTGCCGCGTGAGTCGTCGCCGATCCCTGCACTGACAGGTGGCGCGGCAGCGCCGGGTGATGCCGCGCCGCGTAGTCGAGCACGCCCATGTCGGCGCAGATCACCGCATCGGCGCCGAGCGACGCTGCGCGATCCACGGCCGCATGCCAGGCTCCGAGTCCGGCCGGGCCCGGATTGGTGTTGAGTGCCACGTAGATCTTGCAACCGCGCGCGTGCGCATACGCGATGCCGACCGCGAGATCGGCTTCGGTGAAGTTGAGGCCCGGGAAAGCGCGGGCATTCGTCTGGTCGCGGAAACCGACGTAGACCGCGTCGGCGCCGTTGTCCACGGCGGCCTTGAGTGCCGGCGGGCTGCCGGCGGGACAGACCAGGTGCATGGACGCCCCGCGGGTCATGACGGTGGCGGGCCGAAGATCTTCGACCACAGGGAATCGACGCGGCGTTCGACTGCGGGGTCCAGCGCGATCGGGCGGCTCCAGGCGCGGTCGGTCTCGCCGGGCCACTTGTTCGTGGCATCGAGGCCGAGCTTCGACCCGAGGTTCGGCACCGGGCTCGAGAAATCGAGGTAGTCGACCGGCGTATTCTCCACCAGCAGGCTGTCGCGCGCCGGGTCGACCCGCGTGGATACCGCCCAGATCACCTGCGACCAGTCGCGAACGTCGATGTCGTCGTCGGTGACGATGACGAACTTCGTGTACGTGAACTGCCGGAGGTACGACCAGATGCCCATCATCACGCGACGCGCGTGACCGGGGTACTGCTTGCGGATGCTGACCACCGCGACGCGATACGAGCAGGCCTCCGGGGGCAGGTGGAAGTCCACGATCTCGGGGAATATCTTGCGAAGGATCGGCACGAACAGCTCGTTCAGCGCCATCGCGAGCACGGATGGCTCGTCGTGCGGCGCGCGCCCCATGTAGCTGCCGTGATAGATCGCGTCGCGGCGCATCGACATGCGCTCGACGGTGAACACCGGGAACTCGCCCTGCGCGTTGTAGTAGCCGGTGTGATCGCCGAATGGGCCCTCGAGCGCGGTGTCGCCAGGGTGGATGAAGCCCTCGAGGACGATTTCGGCCCCTGCCGGCGCATCGAGCCCGGTGAGCTTGCTGTGCCAGACGCGGGTCCGCTCGCCACGCAGCAGGCCCGCGAACTCGTACTCGGACAGCGTGTCCGGCACCGGCGCGACCGCCGCCAGCATCGTCGCGGGGTCCGCGCCGATCGCGACCAGCACCGGGAAGGGTCGTTCCGGATGTGCCGCGCGCCAGTCGGCGTAGTCCAGCGCGCCGCCGCGGTGCGGCAGCCAGCGCATGATGAGACGGTTGGGTCCGACCAGCTGCTGGCGGTAGATGGCGACGTTCTGGCGCTCGCGGCGCGTGCCGCGCGTCACCACGAGGCCAAACGTGACGAGCCTCGCGGCGTCCTCAGGCCAGCAGCGCTGGATCGGCAGGCGTCCGAGCTCGATACCGTCGCCCGTCAGCACCTGGTCGCAGAATGCGGCTTCGGCGACGCGACGCGGCGCGACGTGCGCAAGCTGGGAGAACTCGGGCCAGGAGGCCAGTGCCTCGCGCAGGCTGCCTGGCCAGTGAGGCTCCTTGATCGCAGCCAGCAGCTCGCCCAACTCGCGCAGCGGCCGGTCCGACAGCGCCGCCTCGATGCGTTCGCGGTGGCCGAACAGGTTGCCGAGCAGCGCATGCGCGCTGTCGCCCGGCTTCTCGAACAGCAAGGCCGGTCCCTGCGCGCGTTGCGTGCGCAGGCAGAAAGCCGTGCTCTCGAGGTTCGGATCCACCGGCTCCGCGACACGCCGCAGGCGGCCGGTCGCTTCGAGCCGGTCGAGGAATCCCCGCAGGTCGTGAAAGGCCATGTTCCGTCCGCGGCTGGTCAAGGCGGCAACGAACCAACTGACCATATCACGGGTCGCGGCAGCGATTGCTATCCTCTGCATGTCCGGCCAGACGCCGGCTGTGGCTCTGGCGCCTGCACCCACCGCCGCGAGCGCCGCGTGGTCGATACCGAGCGGGCCGGAAAAGAAGTGCACCCGCGGCGGAGGGGTTAGTCGTCCGCTTTCCCTGGACGGCGCAGTTTCTTGGTCCGCGCGTCCCTGGCCTTGGACTCAAGCCGCCGTTCTTTCGAGGCACGGGTCGGGCGCGTCGGGCGCCGGGTCTTCGGCTCTATGAGCGCCTCGCGGATCATCGCGACCAGTCGCCCGACGGCGTCGGCGCGATTCTGCTCCAGCGACCGCAGGCGCTGGGCGTCGATCACGATCAGGCCGGCGGCCGTCATGCGCCGGCCGGCAATCCGCTTCAGGCGCGCACGTGCCGTTGCGCTGAGCGGCGTCCAGGCGGCCGAGTCGAAGCGCAGCTCGATCGCGTTCGATACCTTGTTGACGTTCTGGCCGCCGGGTCCCGAGGCGCGTACCGCGCGGAATTCCAGCAGCTCGTCAGGGATCGCGAGCGAGCCTGAGACATCGACCGGCATCGCGCCTCAGTCGTCGCGGCCCGGTTCAATCGCCCCGGCCCTGGGATCGGCCATCTCGACGCGGATTTCACGCTGCGCGACCGGGATCGTGACGCCGTTCGCGCTGAACAGGCGCCAGATCGCGCGATTCACGTCGGAGCGCACGTTGTTCACGCCTTCGTGCGGGTCCGGAATCCAGAATCGCAGCTCGAGCTCGATCCCGCTGTCGCCAAAGTGCATCAGGCGCGCGACCGGCGCGGGGTCGTGGAGAATTCGCGGGTGGCCCGCGGCGGCCTCGAGCAGCAGGCGCATCGCAAGCTCGGGATCGCCCCGGTAGCTGACACGGACCGGCAGCTTGAGGCGAACCCGCGGATCCGAGTAGCTCCAGTTGGTTACCGGATTGGTGATCAGGTTCTGGTTCGGCACCAGCGTCGATACACCGTCGCGATCGCGCACCACGACGTAGCGCCCGCGCAGTTCCTCGACCCAGCCGAAACCCTCGGTCGCGGTGCCGGGCATCCCGGTGAAGCTGATCACGTCGCCGGGCTTGATCGAGCGGTCCATCAGCAGCACGAAGCCGCTGACGAAGTTGGCGGCGATGCTCTGCAGGCCGAAGCCCAGGCCGATGCCGACCGCGCCGGTGAGCACGTTCAGCGTCGTGAGATCGAGTCCCGCGGCATTCAGGCCGACCAGCACCGACAGGCCCACCAGGAACGCCTGCGTGAACTTGGCGATGCCGATGCGCATGTTGGGCGCGAGCGCGTCGAGCTTCAGCACGCGCCGCTCGAGCCAGCGCGCCATCCACATCGCGATCATCACGAACACGCTGACGGTCACCAGCAGTTTCATCACCGACCACACGGAGATGCGTGTCTTGCCCGCGTTGAGGCCGATGCCGTCCAGCAGCCCGATGACCGCATCGCCCCAGCCGAGCAGGTGCATCGACAGGAAGGCCCAGAGCACGAAGCTGATTCCCGTGCCCCAGCCCTTCAGGCGCGCCCGCGTACCCATCGAGACCCTGGCCAGGTACACGACGACGCGGATCAGCAGCAACAACCCACCGAGCTGCACCGCGACATTGACGATCTGCGCGGGCGTGCCCAGCGCGTGCATCAGTCCGTCGGCCGCAGCGAGGATCACCAGTACCGCCGCGTACGGTGCGCCGACCCATGCGACTTCGCGCATGCGGCCGTGCAGGTCGTCGGGGGCGCCTGCGGGTGGAATCAGCTTCCGCAGCAGCCTTGCGATCCACAGGCCGAGCAGCACGGCGACGGTGATGACCGCGATCTGTGACAGGTTGGCCGGGGCGATGAGGCGCGCGGCTATGTCGGCCGCGGTTTCGATCGGCTTTTCCATCGCTCAGGCGTTGAGATCCGGAATCAGCTGGCTCTCGAGCCGGGCGATCTGGTCCTTGATCAGCAGCTTGCGCTTCTTCAGGCGCCGCATCTGCACCTGGTCCACGTAGAGGTCGAGTTGCAGGCGGTGAATCACGTCGTCGAGGTCGCGATGCTCGATCCTCAGCTGGCGCAGCCGCTCAATGTGCTTGAACGTTTCGGTATCTACGTTGTCACTCACTTCCGCCATCGGTGAAACCGTTGCCGCTCGAGCCTTGGCCGGGGCGGGTAGCTTAGCCCTGCGCGCGGCAAAAAGGGTAGGGTCGGCAGCCCCGCAGGCGAGCCGGGCTCAGAGTCCGACGCTGTCCACGCTGTGCCCGGTGAGCACCACGAAGCCCTGCTGTCGCGTGTTGCCGTCGCGCGTGTAGTCGAATACGTAAGTGCGGCGGAGCCGCAGGGCGCCCCCGCCGATCCTGACGGCACGCAGGGCGCGGAAAGCGACCGTGCCGTCAAGCAGGCTCGCACCGGTGCCGCGGCAGGTCTCCAGTGCCACGACGTTGGCCTGCTCGCGGGCTCCGAGGCTGTCGTGCCAGTACCAGGCGATCGCGATCAGCAGCACCAGCAACGCGAGCATGGACCACGAGAGTTCCATCGGTCAGAACAGCGCCGGCCAGTCGCGCGTCGGGTCGCCGTACGCGATGAAATGCGGGTTGAGCAGCGTGTCGCGCTGGTTGTAGCGCAGCGGCGTGCCGTCCAGCCTCGTCACCGCGCCGCCTGCCACCTCCAGCACCGCCTGGGCGGCGGCGGTGTCCCATTCGGACGTCAGGCCGAGCCGCGGGTAGAAGTCCGCGGTGCCTTCGGCGACCAGGCAGAACTTGAGGGCGCTGCCCGTCGGGCGCAGTTCGTGCGGACCGAGCTTCGCCAGCAGGCTGTCGAGCGAGTCGCCGCGGTGCGAGCGGCTGCCGACCACGACCAGCGGATCTGCCGCCGATCGCGTGTGTATCGGCGTCGGCGCCGACCTGCCGTCGGAGCGGAAGGCGCCATGTCCCCGTGCCGCGAAATAGGTCTTGCCAAGCGCCGGGGCCGCGACCACGCCGAGCACCGGCTCGTGATTCCTGACCAGCGCCACGTTGACCGTGAACTCGCCGTTACGCCCGATGAATTCGCGCGTGCCGTCGAGCGGGTCCACCAGCCAGAGCTCACGCCAGTGGCGTCGCGCCTCGAATGCATGCGCGTCCTCGGCCTCCTCGGACAGCACTGGAATCCCGGGCGTCAGTGACGCGAGGCGGGCGGCGAGGATCTCGTGCGCGGCCCGGTCGGCGCGGGTGATCGGCGAGTCGTCTGCCTTGTACTCGACGGTGAGCGCCGAAGCGTAGACCTCGAGAATCGCGGTGGACGCGGCGGCGACGGCGTCGAGGACTTCGGGCAGCAGTTCGGCGGGATCGGATGCCATGCAGGGGCTCCAGTACGGTTCAGTGCGGCCGTATGATAGCGACCCGTCAGCCATCCGGTGCCTTTCAGCATCGTGCAAGCAGCATCGAGCAGCCGTTCTGCAATCCCGCCCGACTGGTCCGGGGTCGAGACCGTGTGCCTGGACATGGACGGCACGGTGCTCGACCTGCGTTTCGACAACCTGTTCTGGCTTGAGGTCCTGCCACAGCGCTGGGGCGAGGCGCGCGGACTCGACGCGCGAGAATCCCTGGCGAACCTGAAGCCGCGCTTCGATGCGAAACACGGCACGCTCGACTGGTACTGCATAGACCACTGGAGCGAGGAACTCGGCTTCGACGTGGCCGGGCTCAAGCACGAGATGCGAAGCCACATCCGTTACCTGCCGGGGGTTGTCGACTTCCTCGACAGGCTGCGCGCGCGCGGCCTGCGGGTCCTGCTCACGACCAACGCGCACCCGATCAGCCTCGGCATAAAGAACGCGGAGACCGGGCTCGAGAGGCACTTCGACGAACTCGTCTCTTCGCACGAATTCGGGGTACCGAAGGAATCGCCGGAATTCTGGCAGCGGCTTGCGCTGGACCACGGCGTCGTGCCGGGCTCGACGCTGTTCGTGGACGACAGTGTCGCGGTTCTTTCAGCCGCACGGACGGCAGGGGTGCGCTGGATCTACCAGGTATTGCAGCCCGACTCGACCCAGCCCGGACGCGCCGAGGCGCCTGGCTTCACGGGCATTGAGCGCCTGGCCGACCTGGTCCCGTAACGGCGTCGGCCAACCGGATCAGTTGTCGGATGGGCCCGGCGGCGTGGTCGGGCCGCCTCCACCGCCCGCCGGTGGCGTGCCGCCACCGCGTCGCCTGCGACGACGCTTGCGCGGCTCGCCGCCTTCTCCAGCCTGTTGGGCGGGTTTGCCGGATTCGGCGGGCGCAGCGGCCGGAGCTGCCGGCGGCGCGCTGGTCCGGGCCGGCGGCGCACGGTCGGACGGGCGGCTGTCGCTGCGCATGCCGTCCCGCGGAGGCCCACGACGTCCGTCACTTCGGCCGCCGCCGCCACTGCCACCCCGGCCGCCACCGCCACCGCCGCTACGCCCGCGCCCGCCGCCGGGACCGCCTCGCGAGCCGCCCGGTCCGCCGAAGCGGCGGCGTTCGCGAAACGGCACGGTGATCTCGGCGAGCAGGTCCTCGGTCACTGCCGCACGCGGCAGGCTGCGGCCGATGTAGCCCTCGATGTCCGGCAGCGACTGCACGAAGTCCTCGCAGCCGAGGCTGATCGCGTCGCCCTCGGCGCCCGCGCGCGCGGTGCGGCCGATGCGGTGCACGTAGTCCTCGGGATCCTGCGGCATGTCGTAGTTGAAGATGTGGCTCACGTCCGGGATGTGCAGGCCGCGTGACGCCACGTCGGTCCCGATCAGGATCGCGAGATCTCCACTGTGGAAATCGGCGAGCATGCGCATGCGCTTGCGTTGCGGGACGTCGCCCGAAATCGCCTCGGCGTTGAAGCCGTTGGCGCGCAGCAGCCCCTCGAGTTCCTCGGCACCGCGCCGGGTGTTGACGAAGACCATCGTGCGATGCGGGTCCATCTTGCGAAGCAACCCGACCAGCAGTCGCGGCTTTTCATCCATCGACGGGAAATAGATCACCTGGCGCACCTGGTCCACGGTCATCTTGTCCGGCTCGATGCGCACGAGTTCGGGGTCGTTCATGTGCTCGTAGGCGAGTTCGAGCACGCGCTGCGCAAGCGTCGCGGAGAACAGCAGGTTCAGCCGCTGGTCCGGCGGTGGCAGGCGCCGCATGATGTAGCGGATGTCGGCGATGAAGCCGAGGTCGAACATGCGGTCGGCCTCGTCGAGCACCAGCACCTGGACCGAGCGCAGGTCGAACACGTGCTGCTTGTAGAAGTCGATCAGGCGGCCTGGCGTGCCGATCAGGACGTCCACGCCTTCCTCGAGGTCGCGGCGCTGTTTCTCGTAGTCGACTCCGCCGAAGGCGAGGCAGTTCCTGAGGCCCGTGTACTGCCCGAGGATCTCCGCGTCGTGGTGGATCTGCACCGCGAGCTCGCGGGTCGGCGCGATGATCAACGCAAGTGGGGCGTTCACCTTGCGGGTCGGCGGCACTTCGGTACGCAGCAGCCGCGAGTACAGTGCGACGAGGAACGCCGCCGTCTTGCCGGTGCCCGTCTGGGCCTGGCCTGCCACGTCGCATCCCGCGAGCGCGCGGGGCAGCGTCTGGGCCTGGATCGGCGTGCAGCGCTCGAAGCCGGCATCGGCGATTCCGCGGGCCAGGGACTCCGGCAGGTGAAGGTTGGAGAATGAGACGTCGGTCAGGTGTGCGTCGGCCATCGGGTCCAGTGTCGTTGATTGTGGTCTTGCAAATTGGTGCAAAGCGGGTTCAAATAGTGTCCGACCCGCGGCTAACAGTCCGCTCCCGCAAGTAGCGAAGCCGGCTCGCCGGACCCCCTGGGGGACCGGCGCTCATGCCAGGTGCAGCGGGAATCCAGAATTTCGTGTACAGCCAGCAATCCCGATAGTTTGCCTCACGCAGATCGCGCCGTCACTCGATAACTCAGGCGCCGGCTCCTGCCAACACAACAACACAACAAGACACCCCTTTGACCGACCCATCCATACCAACCAACGAAACACCAGCGGAGGTAGTCTCTGGTGAGCCAGCAGATCATCCACGTAACCGACTCGAACTTCGAGACGGACGTACTCAAGGCACCGCTCCCGGTTCTTCTCGACTTCTGGGCCGAGTGGTGCGGCCCATGCAAGATGATCGCCCCGATGCTCGACGAAATCGCGACGGAGTACGCGGGCAAGGTGACGATCGCCAAGATGAACGTGGACGACAACCCGAAGACGCCAATGCGTTTCAGCGTCCGCGGCATCCCAACTCTGATCCTGTTCAAGAACGGCCAGGCGGAAGGTCAGAAGATCGGGGCCGTCCGCAAGGCGGACGTCGCGGCTTTTCTGGACAGCAAACTGTGAGGGGTTACCTCGGCAACCAGGGCCGTAACCGGCCCGGGAAACGTGGCCGAGGAGGTGGAGGCGGCGGCGGTGCCGATGGCAACCGCGGACCGCGACAGGATGAGCTGCCGCCGGAAGATTTCCTGGATGCCGACGATCTCGACGTCATCAGCCCGGCGGAGCTCGAGGCGAGCCGCCGCTCGATGAACCTGTCGGAGCTGAAGCACAAGCCGATCCCCGACCTGCTCAAGATGGCGGAGCAGATGGGGATGGAGAACCTGGCGCGCTCGCGCAAGCAGGACATCATCTTCGCGATCCTCAAGGCACACGCGAGGAACGGCGAGGACATCTACGGCGACGGCGTGCTCGAGATCCTGCAGGACGGCTTCGGCTTCCTGCGCTCGCCCGAGGGTTCGTATCTTGCGGGCCCGGACGACATCTACATCAGCCCGAGCCAGATCCGGCGCTTCAACCTGCGCACCGGTGACTCGATTTCCGGGCTGATCCGTCCGCCGAAGGACGGCGAGCGCTACTTCGCGCTGCTCAAGGTCGGGCAGATCAATTTCGACTCGCCCGAGAACGCGCGCAGCAAGGTGCTGTTCGAGAACCTCACGCCGCTGCATCCGACCCGCCGCCTCAAGCTCGAGCGTGGCACCGGCAGCACCGAGGACCTCACGGCCCGCATGATCGACCTGATCGCGCCGCTCGGTAAGGGCCAGCGCGGGCTGATCGTCTCCCCGCCGAAGGCCGGCAAGACGATGCTGCTGCAGAACATCGCCAACTCGATCACCGGCAACCACCCAGAGGTCTACCTGATCGTGCTGCTCATCGACGAGCGGCCCGAGGAAGTCACCGAGATGTCGCGCACGGTGCGCGGCGAGGTCGTCTCCTCGACCTTCGACGAGCCCGCGAGCCGGCATGTGCAGGTGGCCGAGATGGTCATCGAGAAGGCCAAGCGGCTGGTGGAGCACAAGAAGGACGTGGTGATCCTGCTCGACTCGATCACGCGCCTGGCGCGCGCCTACAACACCGTGGTGCCGAGCTCCGGCAAGGTGCTGACGGGCGGCGTGGACGCGAACGCGCTGCAGCGGCCGAAGCGATTCTTCGGTGCCGCGCGCAACATCGAGGAGGGCGGCAGCCTGACGATCATGGCGACCGCGCTGATCGACACCGGTTCGCGCATGGATGACGTGATCTACGAAGAGTTCAAGGGCACCGGTAACAGCGAAATCCACCTGGATCGCCGCATCGCCGAGAAGCGCGTCTACCCGGCGTTCAACATCAACCGCTCGGGCACCCGCCGCGAGGAGTTGATCACGTCGCAGGACGAGCTCGCCAAGATCTGGATCATCCGCAAGCTGCTGCACCCGATGGATGAGTTGGCGGCCGCGGAGTTCCTCATCGACAAGATGCGGGACACCAAGACCAACGGCGAGTTCTTCGACCTGATGAAGCGCTGAGCCGCGGGCCGGCTGCGGCCGGCCGGGGAGCGGGACGCGTGCAAACCAACAACAACCTCAGGGGCATCGTCCTGATGCTGCTGGCCGTGGCCGTGTTCTCGGTCATGGACGCGCTGCTGAAGGTGCTGGCAGCGCACTACGCGCCGATGCAGGTCGCCTTCCTGCGCGGCATCACCTCGCTGCCGTTCGTGCTGCTGCCGATACTGCTGCGCGGGCGCGCCAGTCGCCTGCGGATCGTGAACCTGAAGCTGCACCTTTTCCGCGGCGCGCTGTCGGTGCTGATGCTCGGCAGCTTCATATTCGCGGTCCGCGAGTCCTCGCTCGCGACGACCTATTCGATCTTCATGTGCGCGCCGCTGGTGGTTGCGGCGCTGGCAGTACCGATGCTCGGCGAGACGGTGGGTCTCCACCGGTGGGCCGCGATCCTGGTCGGCCTCGCTGGCGTGCTGTTGATGTTGAAGCCCGCGGGGGGCAACTGGGTCTCGGTCGGCAGCCTGGCCGCAGTGGTGGCCGCGCTGTGCTACGCGCTCGCCGTCATTACGCTGCGGGTGCTGTCGCGAACCGACACGAACGAGAGCATGGTCTTCTGGTTGATGTCGATGCTGGCCGTTGGTGCCGGGCTGCTCTCCATCCCGGGCTGGCGGCCGCTGCAGCAACCGGACTGGCCTTTGCTCGTGGGCCTGGGCCTGGCGGGTGCGCTCGGGCAGTACTTGATCACCGAGGCATTCAGGAACGCACCCGTGGCGGTCGTGACGCCGCTCGAGTACACGGCACTCGTCTGGGGCGTGGTGCTCGACTTCGCGATCTGGCACGTGCTGCCAGGTGCGGCGACGCTGCTCGGCGGCGCGGTCGTCGTCGGCGCCGGGCTCTACCTGATACGCCGGGAGTCGATGCGGCGGACCGCCGGCCCGGCGCCTACCTCACCGGAAACGTAAGCATCGGTGCGGCGCTGCCACTGGCACTCGCCTCGGCGATCGCGGACATCAGCAGCATCTCGCACCGTCCGGATCAAACGATAGAGACTACTCGCGGGCGATCGCCCGGTAACCGATGTCGCGTCGGTACTGCATGCCGTCCCAGCAGATCGCGGCGACGAGGTCGTATGCCTGATGCTGCGCGGCCCTGACGCCATCGCCCAGGCCTACCGCGCACAGTACGCGGCCGCCGCTGGTCACTACCGAACTGCCGTCGAGCGTAGTTGCCGCGTGGAACACCTTGCCCGGCAATTTCGCGGCTGCATCGAGCCCGTGGATCACGTCGCCCCTGCGGACGCTGTCCGGGTAGCCGCCCGCGGCCAGTACGACGCCGACCGCTGCGCGCGGATCCCAGTCCACCGACGCCTCTCCAAGCCGTCCGTCCAGCGCGGCATCGCAGAGTTCGGTGATGTCGGAGCGCATGCGCGCCAGGATCGGCTGCGTCTCGGGATCGCCGAGGCGGCAATTGAACTCGAGCACTTTAGGCGTGCCGTCCGCGGCGATCATCAGGCCCGCATACAGGAAGCCGACATAGGGCGTGCCGGCGGAGGCGAGCGCGTGCACCGTTGGCCACATCACCTCGCGCATCGCGCGCTTGTGCACCTCGGCCGTGACCACGGGCGCGGGCGAATACGCGCCCATTCCGCCAGTGTTCGGCCCGAGGTCGCCGTCGTCGCGGCGCTTGTGGTCCTGCGAGGTGGCGAGCGGCAGCACGTTTGTGCCATCCACCATGGCGATGAAGCTCGCTTCCTCGCCCTCGAGGAATTCCTCGATGACGATCGTCGCGCCCGCGGCGCCGAAGCGCCCGGTGAACATGGCCTCGGCCGTCTGCACCGCCTCGTTCACATCCTGGCAGATCACCACGCCCTTGCCCGCGGCGAGACCGTCGGCCTTGACCACCAGTGGAGCTCGCTGGGCGCGAACCCAGGTCGGATCAAAGCTCTCGCGCGTGAAGGTAGCGTAAGCGGCAGTCGGTATCGAGTGGCGCTTCAGGAATTCCTTCATGTAGGCCTTGGAGCCCTCGAGACGGGCGGCTTCGCGGCTCGGGCCGAAGCAGCGCAGTCCCGCGGCGGAGAACTCGTCGTTGACGCCCTGCACCAGCGGGCCCTCGGGACCGACGATCGTCAGATCGATCTTCTCCGCGAGCGCGAAACGCACCAGGCCGGGCAGGTCGTCCGCTGCGACGTCCACGTTCCTGACCCGCGGCTCGAGCGCGGTGCCGGCATTGCCCGGCGCGACGAACACCTGCGTAACGCGCGGCGACTGTGCGGCCTTCCAGGCGAGTGCGTGTTCGCGACCGCCCGAACCGATGATGAGTACTTTCATGAAACCAGGGGACATTCTTTCTTACGGGGACATTCTCCTTTTCCACCAGGGAAAAGGAGAATGTCCCCTGGCTCGAATGTCCCCTCCCTCAGTGCCTGAAATGCCGCATGCCCGTGAACACCATCGCGATGCCATGCTCGTCGGCGGCCGCGATGACCTCCGGGTCGCGCTTCGACCCGCCCGGCTGGATTACGGCGACGATGCCATGCTCCGCAGCCGCGTCGAGGCCGTCGCGGAACGGGAAAAACGCGTCGGACGCCATCACCGAGCCGGTTGGATCGAGGCCTTCGTCGCCCGCCTTCATGGCGGCGATCCGGCTCGAGACTACGCGGCTCATCTGGCCCGCGCCGATGCCCACGGTCGTGCGGTCCTTTGCGTAGATGATGGCGTTCGACTTCACGTACTTGCAGACCTGCCAGGCGAATTTGAGATCGGCCAGTTCCGCCGGCGTCGGCGCACGCTTCGTCACTACCTTCAGGTCGCTTTCAGCGACCATGCCTTCGTCGCGCGACTGGACCAGGAGCCCGCCGTTGACGCTGCGGATGTCGAAACGCGAGTTGCTCGGGGCGAGGCCGCCGGTGACGAGCAGGCGCACGTTTTCCTTCTTCGCGCAGGCCTCGCGGGCATCTGCATCGGCTTCGGGGGCCACGATGACCTCGACGAACTGCCGTTCGAGTATTGCGCGGGTGGTCGCACCGTCGAGCGGCCGGTTGAACGCGATGATGCCGCCGAATGCCGAGGTAGGGTCGGTCCGGAACGCGCGGTCGTAGGCCTGGCCGATGTCCGCGCCAACCGCGACACCGCAGGGATTCGCGTGCTTTACGATCACGCAGGCGGGCGCGTTGAACTGCCGTACGCACTCCAGGGCCGTGTCGGCGTCAGCGAGGTTGTTGAACGACAGTTCCTTGCCTTGCAGCTGCGACGCGGAGCCGACCGACGCGCCCTGCGCGTCCGCCGCGGCATAGAACGCCGCCTGCTGGTGCGGGTTTTCCCCGTATCGCAGGTCCAGCCGCTTGCGGAACTGCAGCGCGAGCAGGTCGGGAAAATCGCCGGTCGAATGGCGCGCGGCCTGTCCGAGGTACGAGGCGACCGCCGCGTCGTACTGCGCCGTGTGCGCGAACGCCTTGGTCGCGAGCCGCAGGCGGGTTTCGGCCGAGACCGAACCGCCGCCCCGATCGAGCTCCGCGAGCACCGTGCCGTAATCGAGCGGGTCCACGATGACGGTGACACGCTCGTGGTTCTTTGCCGAGGCGCGCACCATCGCAGGGCCGCCGATGTCGATGTTCTCGACTGCATCCTCGAACGTGCAGCCGGGCCGGGCGATCGTTGCTGCGAACGGATAGAGATTGACCGCAACGAGGTCGATGGCCTCGATACCATGCTCGGCCATCACCGCGTCGTCGGTGCCGAGGCGCCCCAGCAGCCCGCCGTGTATGCGGGGATGCAGCGTCTTGACGCGCCCGTCCATGATCTCCGGAAATCCGGTGACCGATGACACGTCGTCCACCTCGACGCCGTTCGCCCGCAGCAGCGACGCGGTGCCGCCGGTCGAGACGATGCCGACACCCCGGTCGCGAAGCGCGCGCGCGAAGTCGAGCAGGCCTTCCTTGCTCGAGACACTGATGAGTGCGCGCCGGATGGTTGTATTCACGATGACTACCCCGGTCTAGCGCAGGTTCAGGCCGAAATGCCGTAGGTCTTGAGCTTCTTGCGCAGCGTGCCGCGGTTGATTCCGAGGACCTCCGCGGCACGGCTCTGGTTGCCGTCCGAATAGTCGAGCGCCGCGCGGAACAGCGGTTCCTCGACCTCGCGCATGACGAGATTGTAGAGATGCCCCGGCGCGTGGCCGTTCAGGCTGGTGAAATAGGTGTCGAGCGCCTGTTCCGTCATCGAGCGCAGCGGAATGCTGCGTCCGCCCGACGACGAGGCCGGTCTAAGCTCCCTGCGGATCCTTGTATTTCTGCGCGGCGGCATTGTCCCCGTCCTCAAGTCCCCAATTCGTTTTCTCGATCAGGCGGCCTCGGCTTCCTGCTGTGCGTCGAAGAATGCACGCACTGCTTCGAGCTGACGCTCCGCCGAGTCCACCTGCATGATGGACTGCCTGAACGCCTGCGCGTGCGGACGCTCACGGCAATACCAGCCGATGTGCTTGCGCGCGATCCTGACCCCCGCCTCTACGCCGTAGAAAGCGTACAAATCGCGCAAGTGAATGGTGATGATATCACGCGTGTCCGCGGCGGAAGGCTCGGCGGGCGCGGGATTTCCCGCAAGCAGCGCCTCGATTTCGCGGAATATCCACGGCCGGCCCTGGGCAGCCCGCCCGATCATCACGCCGTCCACGCCGGTATTGCGAATGACCTCGGCGGCCTTGCTGCCCGAGTCGATGTCGCCGTTGGCAATCACCGGTATGCGCACCGCCTGCTTGATCGCAGCGACCGTGTCGTATTCCGCCTGGCCCTCGAACCGGCAGGCGCGACTGCGGCCGTGGACCGCCAGTGCCTGCACGCCGGCCGACTCCGCGATGCGTGCGACTGCGACGCCGTTCGGCCGCTCGCGGCTCCAGCCGGTGCGGATCTTGAGCGTGACCGGCACCCCGGCAGCCTTGACTGTTGCATCGAGGATCGCGGCGACCAGCGCTTCGTCGCGCAGCAGCGCGGATCCCGCATCGCGATTGCAGACTTTCTTCGCGGGGCAGCCCATGTTGATGTCGATGATCTGCGCCCCGGCGTCCACGTTACGTCGTGCCGCATCGGCCATTTCACCTGGGGCGCTGCCGGCAATCTGCACCACGCGCGGTTCGGCCTCCCCGGAATGGTCGCGCCGCCGCCGCGACTCCTTCGTGCCCCAGAGCCTGGGGTCGGCGGAGATCATCTCGCCGGCCGTGAGCGCCGCACCCAGGCGCCGGCACAGCTTGCGGAAGGGCAGGTCCGTTACTCCCGCCATCGGGGCGAGAAAGCTGCGGCCGCCCAGTCGGTATGGGCCGATGACGATTTCGCTCATGGCTCAGTTCGCTTCCTGGGCGCACCGAAGGATCGCCGCCGATTCGCGCAGGCAGATGTCGAGCTGGTAGCCGACGGCATCCCGGCCTGGATCGACCAGAAGCAGTTCGGCTTCTGCGCTGGCGCCCGGGCCGAGAAGTCGCGATGCCTCGGAAGCGTCCTTGAGGTATTCGGCGGGTTCGAAGTCGCGCACGGCGATCGCATCGCCGAAGCGGTTGTCGAGTTCGAGGCGCAGGATCGGGTGTGGCTGCGCGAAGTCCGCGCGATTGGTGAGGCTCGCTCGCACCGCCAGCTGGCCGTTTGCATCCGGCGTGCCGCCGTTGCCCCACTGCCGCAATTCGAATGCCGCCAGGTCCCAGTTGGGGGACAGCGGATGGCCGATGCGCGCGTAGATGTCCTTGAGCAACGGCCCGACCTGCGGATTTCTCACCAGGTCCTGCCGGAAAAAGTGCGCTACCTGTGCCAGCAGGACAAGTACCAGCAGCAGGCCGCCGATCGACCACGCGATCGAAGAGCGGCGCGGGCGTGCCCGTGAACGCCCGCCCTCGAGGGCGGCTGCCAGCGAGGCTTCGGAGTCCGGTTCGTCGTCGGAAATGACCGGGAATTCCGTCACGGCCACGTCGTCGGCCGCTGCCACGGGGCCGTCCTCGACCGCGAACATGGAGTCGCGCGGCGATGCCGTGTCTGCTTCTCGCTCTTCTTCCTCTACTTCGGGATACGCCGAATCCGGGATATCACTCAGTACTTCGAACTCGTCCGTCGGGCTGTTGTCCGCGGAAAGGTCGTACATGTCGCCGTCGATGCCGAGAATGTCCTCGACGTTGATGCCCTCGCCCTCGAGTGTTATGTCCTCGAACGGCCGGCTATCGGTGTCGACGGTAATCGGCGGCCCGATCCCCAGGTCGTGAATGTCGCCGGCCGCCGGCGCCCGGCTGATCGCTCCGTGGCGCTCCGACCATTCGGAAGCCTGGACGAAAACCGACTCGATGTCGCTCGACGTGAAGTGAAACTCGACGCCGGCAACATCCTCGGACTGCGCCGCGTGCTCGTGGAGTCCGGCTGGTTCAGGTTCAAGGGTCGCCTTGTCGAGCGGGGGTGGCAGGGCATCGCTCAGCCATGTGAGCGCGTTGAATGCGCCGCCGCAGCGCCCGCAGCGTACCGTTCCGCCGGCCGCGCGGAGATCGCCGGCACTGACGCGGAAGCGCGCAAGGCATTCAGGACACTGCGAATACATTAGCGGCCTTGGTCTCTTTGCAATTCGCGGCGTTGCCCGCCGATCAGGCCCCAACCGTCGCGGGTCCCGGTGAATGTGATATCAAACCACGGCCGGTAAGCGGCTGTCACGGCATCGACCTGTCCGGCCAGCACGCCGGAAAGCGCCAGTTCGCCACCTGCCCGGATCGCTGCCGCGAGCCTCGGCGCCAGTTCGACCAGGGGCCCGGCAAGGATATTCGCCACCAGCACGTCCGCTGATGCCTCGGCCAGCGCCGGCTCGCCGGTAACCGTCAGCCCGGGGCCGATGCCGTTGCGCACGGCGTTTTCGCGTGTCGCGATCAGCGCCTGCGGGTCGATGTCCACCGCATGGGCGGAAGATGCGCCCAGTTTCAATGCGGCGATTGCCAGGATGCCGCTTCCGCACCCGTAATCCACCACAGCCCGGTCGCGCAGGTCCCGGCCGTCGAGCCACTCGAGGCACATCGCCGTGGTGGGGTGAGTGCCCGTGCCGAAGGCGAGCCCCGGATCGAGTTCGACTCGCACGGCGTCGGTGTCGCCTGCGGGCTGCCCGCCCGGGCAGACCCAAAGCCGGCGTCCGAAACGCATTGGGCGGAAATCCTTCAGCCATTCCCGCTCCCATGCCCTGTCCTCGATCCGGTCCGCCCGCGGTCGCGGCACCGCCGGAAATTTCGCCGTGAGGGCGTCGGTGATCGCGGTCGCGTCCGTTTCACCGTCGAACAGCGCGCGCAGGCGAATCGTCGGCCAGAGTGGCGTCTCGCCGGGCGCAGGCTCGAGTACCGGGTCGTCGGCTGCGTCTTCCAGGGTCACCGAGCTTGCGCCGAGTTCGATCAGCGCGTCCTCGAGCGGCACGGGATCCGATCCGCCGATGTCGAAAGTGAGTTGCAGGAAGGGCATGCAGGTGGACCGCGGGTGTTCCGATCGGGGCATCCAGGGTGCTCCGGGCGCACAGGGTAAACGAGGCGGGCTCGCTGCGGTCGCCGGAATTTGCGTCCCCCTCGTTCGGGGTAGGTGTTTTTACGGCCGATCGTCTGGCATAAGACATAGGCGCAGAGAAGCAGGGGGATCTCGATGAGCAGTTCCACGTACGGCGGAACCCGGCCAACAGCGGTCCGGGTTTTCAGTTTTCTGCTGCTGGTAAGCGGCATATTCATGGCCATGCTCGGCTGGTCGGCGAGCGCCTACTACGTTCCGGCCATGTGCCTCGGCCTGCTGGCCTTCCTGCTGTGGTCGGGTCGCGCGGGAGGGGTCTTCAAGTGGGTGCTGGTGCTGAACCAGGTGGCCGGCCTCGTGCTGATCCTCACGTTGTGGCTGGGCGACCGCATCGGCCTTGGTCACGCGAAGCTCGACGTGTCAGGCGTCGCGCTGCTCGTGAACCTGCTGTGTGGCGGACCGCTCGCGTCCATCCTCGGCGGAATCATGCTGCCCGGTCTTCGCAGCGGCCGGCGCCTTTTCAACTGGTTCGGCGCGCGGCCGGCATGACGGAGAGAGCAATGAGCAGGCGACCCTTCGCGCACCCCTTCATCGTCGCCATTGCGGCGGTCGGAGCCGTTTCGGGCGCCCACGCCGCCTCGTTCACCGGCACGGTGACACTGCCGGACGGACAGTCCGCATTCGGCGCCATGGTCAGCGTCTTCAATGTAGACCATACGCAGAAGCAGACCGTCTACACCGCCGCGGATGGCAGCTACGCGATCGTTACGCCGTACGAGGGAAGCCTCGCCGTGAGGGCACGGCTTGCCAACTACGACGATGCCACGATTACCTTGGATGCGGCCCGCGACGCGGTGAACCAGGCCGACCTGCGGCTCGTGGCATTTGCAGACGCGCAGGCGGCCTCCGACGCGCTTTCCGCCTCGGCGCACAACGCGGTACTGCCGTGGAAGAGCGGCGGCGACCGTCAGGTGTTCGTGAGCCAGTGCAATTACTGCCACCAGGTCGGCAACTCGACGACGCGCGCGCCGCGCAGCCACGACGCATGGATGGCCACCATCAACAAGATGCAGGGCTACCTGTCGATGTTGACGCGCGCGCAGTCGATCCGCGTCGCGACCGCGCTCGAGAAGGGCTTCGACGGCAAGCCGGTTTCGGCAATGCACGACTACGGCCCGACCGCCGATCTCGCCCGCGCGAAGGTCGAGGAATGGCAGCTCGGCGACGGGTTCTCGTTCATCCACGACATGGACGTTGCCGAGGACGGTAAGTTCTATGGCACCGACGAAGGGCACGACAAGCTGTGGGTGCTCGACCCGGCGACGGGTGCGGTCGAGGCGTACGACCTGCCGAAGTCCGACCTGCCCCGCGGCGGCCTGTTCTCGGGCATGCACCTCGCGATTGGCGTCTTCACGGGCAACCATGGCCCGCACAGCATGGCCCAGACGAAGGACGGCCGGATCTGGATCACCAACGCACTGTCATCCACGCTGATGTCGTTCGACCCGGCGACGAAGCAGTTCAAGACCTACGCCGTGCCGGGCGATGCGCTCTATCCGCACACGGTGCGCGTGGACAAGGATGACATCGTCTGGTTCACGATCGTCGCGTCGAACCAGATCGGACGCTTCGACCCGAAGACGGAGCAGATGACCGTGATGCGGCTGCCGTCCAACGGCTTTTTCCGCTGGATATCGGACATGCTGTTCCCGACGCTGCTCAGGATCTCGTCCTGGTTCCCGGACAAGGTGCTGCTGCTCGACTTCTCGCACCATCGCTTCCTCGGCTACACGGTGCTCGCGTTCCCGTACGGGATCGACGTCAATCCGAAGGACGGCAGCATCTGGTACGCGAAGCTCTACGCGAACCGGATCGGGCGCATCGACCCGAAGACGTTTCAGGTGACCGAATACGAGACGCCGTTGAGCGGGCCGCGCCGGCCGCGCTTCGACGCGGACGGCATCTTCTGGATCCCGTCGTTCGACGACGGCGGCCTGATGCGCTTCGACCCGGCGACCGCGAAATTCCAGAGCTGGAAGGTGCCCGGCGTCGCGCCGGGCGAGTACGAGACACCGTACGCGCTTAACGTCTACCGGCCGACCGGCGAGATATGGATGGCGGCGAACAACTCGGATCGCGTGATCCGATTCACGCCCGCCAGCGAGACCTTCCAGAGCTACCCGAGCCCGACGCGGGTCACGTTCCTGCGCGACTTCTCGTTCACCCGGGACGGGCGCGTGTGCACGTCGCAGTCGAACATGCCGGCGTACGCGATCGAGGGTGGTGTGCCGAGTTATCTCTGCATCGACCCGACCGGCGGCGAGCGTGATCGCGCGGTGCTGGCGGCGGCCACCGCGGCGCCGGCGGTGCACTAGCCGCTGTTGAGGCGTCCGTTCGGGTGCTGCCCGGCTTCGCCCGGAGATATGCTCGCCTGGCAGCACCCGAACGGACGCCGGACTGGCTCACGTAGCCGGCGTCACCGGGTACCTCGGTGCCGAGCAGCGCCCGAACCTGGCCTGTTGTGTAGCGGCCTGGCGATTGTTCCCGATTGGCCGCTTGCGCGACAACGCCGGCGACTCCTATAATCTATTCAGTATCTATTCACACCTGGACCATGAACTCACTCGACTACAAGGTGATTGGCGTACTGGCCGGCGAGCCCAAGGGGCTGTCCGCACCGGAGTTGCGGAAGCGCCTGCGCCCGTCGGTGTCCCAGCCGACGCTGTGGCGCGTGCTGGACCAGCTGCGCTCGGAGGGAACAGTGACAGTCGAAGGGCGTGCGCGGGCGACGCGCTACCACGTCGCCGGCCCGACAGGTCCTGCAGTGCTCCGTAGTCGTGCGCTGCATCGCAGGGTCGCCGAAAAAATGGCGCGTCATCCGGACTACCGTGAGCGCGCCCTGCGGCGTTTGTGGAAACTGCGGGACGTGAACCCGCACGGCAAGCCTTACCACGATCGGTGGCTGGCCCTGCTGGAGGGTCCATTGCCGGCCTTGCTGCGCGTGCTCAATGAGCCTTCGGAAAGCGCGGACACACTGCGCAAGGAGTCGCCACTGACAGTCCTCGTGGATTCGGTCGAGCGCGAGCGCATATTCCGCTCCATCCGGGGAAGCTGATCGCGTGCGCCGAGCCCAACTGCAGCACATCATCCTCGAGATAGGCGAGCGGTTCGGTCTCACGGAATTCTACGTGATCGGCTCCGCAGCGATCCTCGCGTTCCTGCCGGATCCGCCTGAAGGGGCTCTTGTCGCGACTCGCGATGTAGACGTAATTCCGGGCGCCGGCGACGAGAAAGTCGCTGACCAGATTTCCTATGTGATGGGAGAAGCGAGCGAATTCGACATGACGCACGGCTACTATGCCCAAGGCGTGACGTTGTCGACGCCTGTGTACGCCCCGCGCAACTGGCAATCCCGCACGATTCCTGTCCAGGTGGGCAGCTTTTGCGCTCTTTGCATGGAGCCCCACGACTTGCTTATCTCGAAGCTCGGCGCAGGGCGCGAGAAAGACCTGGAGTTTGCACGGGCCGCAATCGACGGAGGCATCGTGCAGCGCGACGAGTTGCTTGGCCGGCTCGATGATGTTGCGGCCGATTCATTCGTGCGCAGGCTAATAGAAGACCGAATTCAGGCCCTGTTCCGGGACAGCCGGCCGTAACGCTGGGTTGGCTCACGTAGCCAGCCGCTCACCAGCGGCAAATGACGCGTCCGCTCCGGTGCTACCCCGGCTTCGCCCGGAGATATGCTCGCCGGGTAGCACCGGACCGGACGCATATCTGGTTCACGTAGCCGGCCTCGGTGGCCGGCAACGAGGGCCGACGCTCGATAGGCAGTGCCTGGACTGTCACTGCAGCGGTGCGCGGCGATCCCTGGGGAGACAAGGGTTTGTCCAGGCGAGCCTGTCTCCGAGCGAAGCCGGACAAACCCTTGGCCCCCCGATCGCCGCCTAAGCCACGGCCGCCAACACGATCGTCGCCTGCGCGCGCAATCGCCGCCTGCGCACGCGACCGCGCGGCTACTTGAGCCCCAGCCGCCGCTCCAGGTAGTGGATGTCCGTGCCGCCGGCACGGAACGCCGCGTGCTGGAAGATCTCCTGGTGCAGCGGCACGTTGGTCTTGATGCCCTCGATCACGATCTCGACCAGCGCATTGCGCATTCGGGCGATCGCGGTGTCGCGGTCCTCGCCGTAGGCGATGATCTTCGCGATCAGCGAGTCGTAGTACGGCGGCACCGTGTAGCCCGTGTACAGGTGGCTGTCCACGCGGATGCCCGGTCCACCCGGCGGGTGCCAGAGCTTCACCAGGCCCGGTGACGGCGTGAACTTCTTCGGGTCCTCGGCATTGATGCGGCACTCGATCGCGTGGCCGCGGATCTGCACGTCTTCCTGCGACCACGGCAGGCGCTCGCCCGCGGCGATGCGCAGCTGCGCCTTCACGAGGTCGATGCCGGTGACGATCTCGGTCACCGGGTGCTCGACCTGGATGCGCGTGTTCATCTCGATGAAGTAGAACTCGTCGTCCTGGTACAGGAACTCGAGCGTGCCGGCGCCTCGATAGCCGATGTCGGCGCAGGCCGACGCCACTCGCTCGCTCATGAACTTGCGCTGCTTCGCGGTGAGGCCCGGCGCCGGCGCTTCCTCGACCACCTTCTGGTGGCGGCGCTGCATCGAGCAGTCGCGCTCGCCCAGGCAGATCACGTTGCCATAGTGGTCGGCGAGCACCTGGAACTCGATGTGGCGCGGCCGCTCGAGGAATTTCTCCATGTAGACCTGGTCGTTGCCGAATGCCGCGAGCGCCTCGGCGCGCGTCACGCCGACCGAGTGAATCAGCGTCGCCTCGCTGTGCACCACGCGCATCCCGCGTCCGCCGCCGCCGCCCGATGCCTTGATGATCACCGGGAAGCCGATCTCGCGCGCGATGCGCAGCAGCTCCTCGGGTTCGTTGCCGAGCGGGCCGTCGGAGCCCGGCACGCAGGGAACACCGGCTGCCTTCATGGAGCGGATCGCGGAAACCTTGTCGCCCATCAGGCGGATGGTCTCGGCGCGCGGCCCGATGAACGTGAAGCCGCTCTTCTCGACGCGTTCGGCGAAGTCTGCGTTCTCCGACAGGAATCCGTAGCCGGGGTGGATGGCCACGGCGTCGGTCAGCTCCGCAGCGCTGATGATGGCCGGCATGTTGAGGTAGCTGTCCCTCGACTGCGGCGAGCCGATGCAGACGCTCTCGTCGGCAAGCAGCACGTGCTTCAGGTTGCGGTCGGCCGTCGAGTGGACCGCGACCGTCTTGATCCCCAGTTCCCTGCAGGCCCTGAGGATGCGGAGCGCGATCTCGCCGCGGTTGGCGATGACGACCTTGTCGAGCATCACTCGATCACGAAAAGGGGCTGGTCGAATTCCACTGGGTCGCCGTTCTTGACGAGGATGGAGACCACGCGGCCGGCCTTGTCGGACTCGATCTGGTTCATCATCTTCATCGCCTCGATGATGCAGAGCACGTCGCCGGGCTTCACTTCGCTGCCGAGTTCGACGAACGGCTTCGCGCCCGGCGCGGATGCGGAATAAAACGTGCCGACCATCGGCGCGGTCACCGAGTGGT
Source organism: uncultured Gammaproteobacteria bacterium (assembly GCA_963732375.1). Lineage (GTDB taxonomy): Bacteria > Pseudomonadota > Gammaproteobacteria > Steroidobacterales > Steroidobacteraceae > RPQJ01. The sequence goes on along the minus strand of CAVSZE010000002.1, from coordinate 16,241 downwards.
CGGGGGCCGGCGCGGGCTTTGACCCCGCGGCATGACCGCCTGCTGCCTGCGCAGGGGCGCCGTGAGCCATGGCCGCGACGGGCGTCGCGTATGCGACCGGCGCCTGCATTGCGAACGGCCCGGTCGGGTGTCGGCTGATGCGGACCGACTCCTCGCCTTCCTTGATCTCGATTTCAGAGATGCCCGATTCCTCGAGCAGCTCGATCAGTTTCTTGACCTTGCGAATGTCCATTCGGGATTCCCCTGGATCTGTGTCTGTCAGGCTTGTCCGCGCGGACGGGCGGCGAGGTACTCGGACGCCGCGCGCAGGGCAAGTTCGTAGCCGACCGCGCCGAGGCCCGTAATCGTGCCCACGGCGATGTCTGAGAAATACGACTGGTGCCGGAATGCTTCCCGGGCGTGCACGTTGCTCAGGTGCACCTCGATGAAAGGGATCTTCACTGCCAGTAGCGCATCGCGCAGCGCGACGCTGGTGTGGGTGAAGCCGGCAGGGTTGAACACGATGAACGCGACGTGAGTGGCAGGCGCCTCGTGGATCCTGGCAATCAGCTCCGACTCGGAGTTGCTCTGGAACGCCGTCAGGTGGTGCCCTGCCTCGGCGGCCAGGTGCGCGGCGCGCTCGTGTACCTGCTCAAGCGTCACCTTTCCGTAGAGGCCCGGTTCACGGGCGCCAAGCAGGTTCAGGTTCGGCCCGTTGAGCAGCAGGATATGTGCCATTGAATGTGCTGGGTCCCCGGAGAAGGGCGCAAGTTTAACGCCAATCAACGCAAGATTGCGGATTTCCCCTCTATTAGGGGGGGCAGGCCCAGGTGCTGGAAGCCCTGGCCGGGCCCTTCGTCCGGCCCCCGGTTCCGGCCTGTCAGCGCGCGGGCTCAGCCCTGCGCGCCGCCCTGGCCTTTCAGCCTGTCGATGCCGGCGGTGATCTCCGACCTCGCCTGGTCGGGCGACGCGGCGCCGCTATTGACCCGTTCGATCGCGCCGAGGATGACCTCGGCCTGCGGCCGGGTCAACTCGCCGACGTGGCAGGCGATGACCCGGCCCTGGCTGTCCGAGAACACCGTGAAGGGAAAACCGACGACTTCGACGCCGAATGCCGCGGCGGTGTCGAGGGCCTCCTGTTCGCCGATCAGCAGCGGGTACTTGATCCCGGCCTCGTCGGCGTACGCGATGACCTTGTCCCGGTAGTCCGCCGCAATGCCGATCACCTGGAAGCCGGCGGGCCCGTACTGCTGCTGCAGCTCGCCGAGCAGCGGGATCTCGCGCCGGCAGGGAGCACACCACGTGGCCCAGAAGTTCACGATCAGCGACTTGCCCTGCCAGTCGGCCGGCGAGCGCAGTGTTCCGTCCCGGTCGGCCAGCTTGAAGTCCGGCACCCGTTCGGCGAGCACCGAGGGCTGCGACCCGGTCGCACTCGGCTCGGCGGGCTGCGACTCCGCCGGCACCGACGCGAGCCGCCGGTGGTCGTGCGCGCTGCTCGAATGCCAGGTACGCCGCGGCACCCGCGGCCATGGTGCCGATCACCAGCGCGGCAACGGCCAGTGGCCTCATGTGCCGCTCTCCGCCGAGCGCCCGCGCCGCATGTCCCCGGAATTCGCTCGCCGGCTGGAAACCGACGACGCGGAAGTCCTTGCGTTCGGCTCCTTCAGCCGCGAAGAACACGATGGTCGGGGGGCCCAGGATGCCGAAATGCTCCAGCAGCGCCTGGTCCTCGTCGTCGTTCGCGGTGACGTCGGCCTGCAGCAGCACGGCTTTCGCGAGCACGGCCTGCACGTCGGGATCCGTGAAGGTCTGGTCTTCCATTTCCCTGCAGGACACGCACCAGTCCGCATAGAAATCCAGCATCAAGGGACGACCTGCCGCCTGTGCCGCAGCCAGTTCACGCTCGAAGTCGGCCACCGACTTGATGCGCTTCAGTGCAAGCCTGTGCTCGGCCGCTTCGCCGCCAGTGTGGCCGACCACCCCTGCAAGTGGTTGCAGGGGGTCGCTGCGGCCGGCGAGTGCGCCGACCAGCATCAGTACGCCATACACGAGCGCGAGCACGCCGAAGCCACGGCGCACGGCCACCGCTGCGCGCCTCGCGTCCTTGTCGCCCATCGTCAGCAGGCAGTAGCCGGAGACGAAGGCGAGCGCGGCCCAGAGCGCCAGCGTGACCGGGCCGGGCAGGATGCGTCCAAGCATCCATATCGCGACGCCCAGCATCATCACGCCGAATGCAGACTTGACCGCGTCCATCCATGCGCCGGCTTTCGGCAGCAGCCGTCCGGCCGACGCCCCGACCAGCAGCAATGGCGCGCCCATGCCCAGGCTCAGTGCAAAAAGCGCGGCCCCGCCACGGAACACGTTGCCGCTCTGCCCGATCACCGCCAGCGCAGCGACCAGCGGCGGCGCCACACAGGCCGTCACGATCAGTGATGAGAGCGCGCCCATCACCGCGGTGCCGACCAGCGTGCCCTGTTTCTGGCGGTTGCTGAGGCCCGTGACGCGTTCCTGGAACGCGGCGGGGACCTGCAGGTTGAACACGCCGAACATCCCGAGCGCCAGCAGCACGAACAGCCCCGCGAACACCGCGATGATCCACGGCTGCTGGAAGAAGGCCTGCGCCTGCCGGCCTGCCGCGGCGAAAGCCGCGCCGGCCACCGTGTAGGTGAGCGCCATGCCGAGCACGTAGGCCATCGACAACGAGAACGCGCGGCCGCGCGACACGGGCCGGTCGCGACCGGCGCCCACGATGATTCCCGACAGGATCGGGACCATCGGCAGCACGCAGGGCGTGAACGCGAGCAGCAGTCCCGCGCCGAAGAATGTCGCGAGCACCGCGAGCAGGCTGCCGCTGCGAATCTTGTCGGCCAGCGCGTCCTGCGTCGATCGCATCGGGCCTGCGCCGGCGACCGTCCTGTCGCGCGGGGCAGGCGCGGCACCCGGTGCCGCGAGCTGGACCTGCACGGTCTTGTGGGTCGGCGGGTAGCAGAGTCCCGCCTCGGCGCAGCCCTGGTACACGACTTCGAGGGAGATGGCGCGGCTGCCCGCAGCCGCAGCGACCGGCACGTCAGCCTCCATCTGGCCGGTGAACACGACCTGGTCGCCGAAATACTCATCGTGCTTCACCTCGCCGCCGGGAATCACGGGCGTGCCGAGTTGGGCATCGCCGGACGCGACAGCGACCTTCACCTTGTCGCGGTAGAGGTAGTAGCCGTCCGCGATGTCCCAGTGCAGCGTGATGCGGTCGGGGCTGTCGCTGCTCGCGCTCAGCACGAACGCCTGGTCCACGTGCAGCAGGTCGCTTTCCGACAGCGGACCGCCGCCGAACAGGCGCTTGAGGTTGAAGCCGCCACCCGGGGCAACCGGGGGGCTGGTGCCGGCGTCCGCGGCAGCGGTCGCCGCCCCGGCAGGTCTCGAGTCCGAAGCCGGCGCACTATTGGCTGTCGGGGCAGCCTTGCCTCCCGCGTCCGCGCCGGTCTGGGCGGCGGCGCCCGGTATTTCGACACGCGTGGTCCAGGTCTGCGGCGGGTAGCACAGGCCCGCGTCTGCGCAGCCCTGCAATTTCAGTTGCAGGTCGAACGCGCGTGGCTCGCCGTCGAACGTGACTTTCGACGCCACCGTGATCGGCCCGCGGTAGATCACCTGCTTGCCGAAGTATTCGTCGTCGTGGTCCTCGCCTGCCGGCATGCGCGCAGTGCCGATGGTGACCCCGGGCGTCGTGGAGCCGAGCGACATGCGGTCGCGATAGAGGTAGTAGCCCTTGGCGATTTGATAGCGCACGACGACTTCGTCGCCCGCGATGGTCGCCGTGTACTTGTAGGCCTGCCTGGCCGGCAGGGGGTCCGGTTCCTGCGCCGAGGCAGCGCCGCTAGCGAGCCAGGGCAGGGCGAGCAGGGCGAGCAGGTGAGTAGCGGCAGAAGCGATTCTTTTCATGGGGGCGCATCATGCCCGGCCGCCGCGCGGACCGCGACCGGTACCCGGGTATCTATGGACCGGGCTCCGCATATTATGTTCAAAGGAGCGCCGCCTGCGGTCCGGCGACCCTGGGGTCCCGCCGGTCGGCGAACCGCCCCAGGTCCGTCTCGTGGACCCGGTTTCCGGCAGCTTTGGCAGCTATTTCGGCCCCATGGGCTTGAATTCGGCCCGACACCGCCTATTATTAGCAGTCTCCCGAGGTGAGTGCTAACACTCCCCCGTGATTTCCCCTACAAGGCTGAACAAAGCTACCAACACGGAGATTTCAGCAATGGCTGACAAGTTGAAGATTCGCCCGCTGCACGACCGAGTGATCATCCAGCGGCTCGACGCCGAGACCAAGTCCCCCGGCGGCATCGTGATCCCCGACTCCGCCGCCGAGAAGCCGATCCGCGGCAAGGTCGTCGCGGTGGGCAAGGGCAAGATCCTGGAAAACGGCACGGTTCGTCCGCTCGACGTCAAAGTCGGCGACCACATCCTGTTCGGCAAGTACAGCGGAACCGAGGTGAAGGTCGATGGCGAGGAATACCTCGTCATGCGCGAGGAAGACGTGATGGCGGTGCTCGAGAAGTAACCGCCCGCCCTTAAGAATACCCAACGAATCCTGGAGAACACTGCAATGGCAGCGAAAGACGTACGTTTTGGCGATGACGCCCGGTCGCGGATGCTCCGCGGCGTCAACATCCTCGCGAATGCGGTCAAGGTGACCCTCGGCCCCAAGGGCCGTAACGCGGTACTCGACAAGAGCTTCGGCGCCCCCACCGTCACCAAGGACGGCGTGAGCGTAGCGAAGGAAATCGAGCTGAAGGACAAGTTCGAGAACATGGGCGCGCAGATGGTGAAGGAAGTTGCTTCCAACACCTCCGACGAGGCCGGTGACGGCACCACGACCGCCACGGTGCTGGCCCAGGCGATCGTGCGCGAGGGCCTGAAGGCCGTCGCCGCCGGCGCCAACCCGATGGACATCAAGCGCGGCATCGACAAGGCCGTCGAGACGTGCACCGAGGAACTGCGCAAGCTGTCCAAGCCCTGCAAGGACAACAAGGCGATCGCCCAGGTCGGCACCATCTCCGCGAACAGCGACGAGTCGATCGGCAAGACGATCGCCGACGCGATGGAGAAGGTCGGCAAGGAAGGCGTGATCACGGTCGAGGAAGGCTCGGGCCTGCAGAACGAGCTCGACGTCGTCGAGGGCATGCAGTTCGACCGCGGCTACCTGTCGCCGTATTTCATCAACAACCAGACCAGCCAGTCGGCCGATCTCGAGAACCCGTACATCCTGCTGTACGACAAGAAGGTCTCGAACGTGCGCGAAATGCTCCCGCTGCTCGAGAGCATCGCCAAGGCCGGCCGGCCGCTGCTGGTCATCGCCGAGGACGTCGAGGGTGAGGCGCTGGCGACGCTGGTCGTCAACACCATCCGTGGCATCGTCAAGGTCGCGGCCGTCAAGGCCCCGGGCTTCGGCGACCGCCGCAAGGCCATGCTGAACGACATCGCCGTGCTGACGGGCGGCACCGTGATCGCCGAGGAAGTCGGCCTCACGCTCGAGAAGGCCACGCTGGCCGACATGGGCCAGGCGAAGAAGATCGTCGTGGAGAAGGAAAACACCACGATCATCGACGGCCACGGCAAGTCTGCCGAGATCAAGTCGCGCATCGCGCAGATCAAGCAGCAGATCGAGGAAGCCACCTCCGACTACGACAAGGAGAAGCTGCAGGAGCGCATGGCCAAGCTCTCCGGCGGCGTCGCCGTGATCAAGGTCGGTGCTGCGACCGAGATCGAGATGAAGGAGAAGAAGGCCCGCGTCGAGGACGCGCTTCACGCCACCCGCGCTGCGGTCGAGGAGGGTGTGGTCGCCGGCGGCGGCGTCGCGCTGATCCGCGCCCAGCGGGCGCTCGAGAAGCTCGAGGGTGCGAACGAGGACCAGGCCATCGGCATCAAGATCCTCTCCCGCGCCATCGAGGAGCCACTGCGCCAGATCGTCGCGAACGCGGGCGAAGACGCCGCGGTCGTGCTGGCCGACGTCAAGAAGGGCAAGGGCACGTACGGCTACAACGCCGCGACGGGCGTCTACGGCGACATGCTCGACATGGGCATCCTGGACCCGACCAAGGTCACGCGCCTTGCGCTGCAGAACGCCGCTTCGGTGGCCGGCCTGCTGCTCACGACCGAAGTGATGGTGGCCGAGTCCCCGAAGGACGACGACCACAAGCACGGCGGCATGCCCGACATGGGTGACATGGGCGGCATGGGCGGCATGGGCATGTAACTCGGAGGTCGCCGGTGTTACGGTTTCGGTAACCGTTCCGGCGATACGACGAGACGAAGAGGGCCGGCGGAAACGCCGGCCCTTTTTTCATGGCTGCCGGTCAGCGATCGACGATGATCTTCGGGTCGAGCACCTTGCCACCGACGTCGATGCTGTACTTGTAGTCCGTCCGCCTCCCATCCCGGGCGGCACCGGACTTGATGGTGCCGGTGACCGACGCGCCCTTCTGCACGCTCCACTCGAACGGCGAGTCCACCGCGCTGGTGAACTTCACCGCGAACTCCTTCGCGTCCCGGCCCTGGAAGACCCAGTGCACCTTGTCCTTCTCGTGGGCCGTGATTTCGTCCGGCGTCACCACGGGCATGCCGTCGTTTGCGACGGAGACTGTCACCTGTATCGGCGTCTTGCCGGCATTCGACGGACTCGATGCGCAACCGCTGACTCCTGCGAGCAGCACCAGCCCCATTGCCACGCACGGGACGACCCCGGCAATTACCAACTGATGGCGAGACATGGACTCCCCTCCTGATGGTTCTGGATCGAACGCGCCCTGTATACGCCCGGCCGCGTTAGTCCGCTATCCTCGCGGCATGCAACTCGCCTGGCTGTCGCTCGCTATCGCCTGCACGGTGGCCTATCACCTGGTGCTGAAGCTGACGCCGGCGGGTGTGAACCCGCTGCTGTCGCTGCTGGTGACTTACGCGGCAGTGGCCGCGCTGTTCGGCGTGCTGTTGCTGGCCGCGCCCGGCGCATTCGAGTGGCGACAGGAGATCCGCCTGCTGAACTGGACCGCCGTGGCGCTGGCCGTCGCGATCGTCGGGCTCGATCTAGGGTTCCTGTTCCTGTATCGCAGCGGCTACGCCGTCAGCCTGGGCGCGCTGGTCACACAGTCCGCAGCGGCACTGCTGCTGCTGTTCGTCGGCGTCGCGGTATTCCGCGAACGGCTGAGCATGGCTAACGCGGTCGGGCTGGTGCTGTGCATCGCCGGCCTGTGGCTGGTGAACCGCCGGTAAGGGAAAGGCGGAAGGGGGAAAGGTGCCGGTGTTACGGTTTCGGTAATTCGGCAGCCGTCTTTACCTCCGGCGGTGCAGCAGGTCGCTGAGGGTTGAGGGTGATCGCCCAAGGTGCCGGGCGATCTCTGAGAGACTCGCCGCGCCCTCGCGCAATGCCCGACGAGCAATCTCCGTCCGCGCCCGGACCAGCGGACTGAGTCGCCTACGTGACGTCAGAGCCTCCACGGCCACACCAAAGTCGATCGCGACTTCTGCGGTTATCGCGTCGAGTGTGCGCGGCCTCCACGCACGGCTCGCCGCGGTCGGCCTGGGCGCCGGCGAGCGAGACTTCGCCGGACCTGACGCGCGGGCCCGAACCGCGACGCCGACCTGATCCTGCTCCGATGCATCCGGTGACTCGCCCAAGTATCGCGCGTACGCCAGGCGTGCCGCGTCGGTCGGCGCGCCGAACATCCCGAGCACTGAGTCGATGCAAAGCCAGCCGGGACAGATGCCCCCGAGATACGCGCGATGACTGCTCCATGGATAGTCGCGCGGATCAGCGACCATGCGCGCGCGGACAGGATTGAGGTGGATGTAGCGCACGAGAGCAAGCAGGTAGCGCTCCGCATCGACCAGTCGGGCACGATAGCGCCGCTCGAAAAGGTGTCCGGTTGTCGGCACGGCTCGCTGCAGTTGGCGGGCGTAACGCGAGGCGACGACGCGCATCAGGTCGCCGAGCGGCGCGTTGGCGACCTGGACCGCGAGGTGGACGTGATTCGGCATCCAGCAGTAGGCGACCAGGCTTGCCCCGTAGCGGTCAAGCGCCTCGGCCAGGAACGCCTCGAAGCGCAGGTAGTCGTCGCGATTGCCGAAGATGGCCTGGCGGTGATTGCCTCGCAGCATGGCGTGGTACAAACCGCCGCGGACGTGCAGGCGACGCTGTCGTGGCATCGGATGGCCCTTCCCTGGACGATCCGACGATCATGACTGCGTTGGTCGGTCGGCACCCGCTGCAAATTGCGCCGATTCGCCAAGTAACCGAAACCGTAGCACCGGCACCTTCGGCCTTCGGGGACATTCTCCCGAAGGGAGAATGTCCCCTGTGGATCGTTCAGCCTGCTGTCATCCCGAGCGCAGCCATTGCCGCATCTAGTTTTTCCTTGGCCTGGCGCGCGGCTGTGACGGCCTGCTCCAGGTTGCCCGTACCCTGGGCGGCCACGGCCTGGTCCCACAGCGCCGTGGCTTCATCGGCACCGGATTTGGCCGAATCGAACGCTGCCGCGTCGAGCCCGGCGGGGAGCTTCTTCGACTTCGACAGGATCCCGACCCGGCTGGTGACAGCCGCGAGCTGCGCCGGGAGATCCGCGGAGATCGTGCCCCACTCGGTGGACAGCGCCTGCATCGCCGCCTCGGCGGCCTGCTTCGCGTTCGATGCGGCGCCGGCGAGACCCTGCGCCTGCGCCAGCAACGCCGGAGCCGCGGCGATCACACCCTTGTAGTCCTTCTGGTCGAATTTCATCTTCAGGTCGTTCAGCTGGCTCGTCACGGCCTGCAACTGGTCCGGGATCAACTGGGACGCATCGGGGCCAGCGGCGGCGATCGCGGCTTCGATGCCGGCAATGGCCTGCTTGGCAGGTTCCATCTGGTTGGCGCAGCCGGCGAGCAGCATGGCTGCCATCGCGAGAGAAAGAAATCCGGCGAAAGCGGACTTGAGCTTCATCGGTGACTCCTTGTTACTGTAACGCGGTCAGTTATGTAACGCGGTATCTGTTCGACAGCGCTCGTCAGCGCAGGGCGCGATCAGGGAATGCGCAGCTTCTGGCCGACCTGGATCTTGTCGGGGTCGCTGAGCGTGTCCTGGTTGGCCTTGAATATCTCTGGATACATGCTGCCGTCGCCATAGACATCCTTGGCGATCTTCCACAGCGTGTCACCCTTCTTCACTTCGTACCACTGCGTGTAGGCATTGTCGGCAGGTACCGCTTCCGGGCCGTCCTGAGATGTTCCCAAAGGGGTTCCCGTAACGGGTGGGACTTTTCCTTGCATCGTGATCTCCTTTACTGGGCTGATGCCTTGCCAGGCTGGTGTTTGTTCAAGTCCAACTGGCGCCAGGCTGATTTTTCGCCGATCTGCTTTTCGTCCGGTTGACGTCTCGCCGCGCCGCGGCCAGCGCTACAGCAGATCATGGACGACTTCGCTCGGCCGGCAAAGCCGTACGCCCTTCGGCGTGCACACGATCGGGCGGTTGACCAGCACCGGGTGCTCGACCATCGCGGCGATCAGCGTCTCGTCATCGACCGAAGGATCGAGCAGGCCTAGTTCCTCGGCCGGCGAGTTCTTCGTCCTGAGTGCGTCGCGCGGCGAAAGTCCCGCGGCCGCGAACAGCCCGAGCAACTGCGCACGGGTCCAACCGGTCGCCAGGTATTCGATGACGACTGGCGAGTGGCCCGCCGCCTCGATCAAAGCCAATGCCCCGCGCGACGTGCCGCAGGCGGGGTTGTGGTAGATGACTACAGTCATAGCTTTTCACTCCGACGCGCGATAGGGGACATTCTCCTTTTCGGAGGGGACATTCTCCTTTTTTTTTCAGACTGCTGCCGAATGCGGAGAGTCGTCAGTTACGAAAAAGGAGAATGTCCCCTTCGAAAAGGAGTGTCCCCTCGAAAAGGAGAATGTCCCCTATCGCTTTTCGCCGCGAGCCCAGCCCGAGGGCGGCATGGCCTCGAAGAACATCTGCACCCGGTGCAGCAGCTGGTTGCGGTCTGCCCAGGCCATTTGCTCCCGCAGTCGCTCGGTCTTGTCTTCCTCCGTCGGGTCGTGATCGAGCGAGTGGGTGAGCGGCGGAGGCGGCGGCGTCCGTCCGCGCTTCTCCGCTTCCTCGTCGAGCATCTGCCCGAGCCGCTCCCAGTAGCGCGGCGTGGGGTAGGCCTTGCCGCGGATCTGGTAGTGCAGCAGCAGCCGGTCGGCGCGGCTCGTGGACTTGAATGACGGCATGTGCGCTTGGCCTCAGGCAATGCTTTGTCCGGCGTCTAGCGTAACCGGTTCGCCGTCGGTCAGGCGAGCCGCTTCATCCTGCTTCGCCGCCACAAGCCGTCGGCCGCGTAGATCGCGAGCGCCGCCCAGATCATGGCGAACCCGATCGCCCGTGCGCGCGGGAACGCTTCGTGGAACACCAGCACGCCGATCAGGAACTGGATGGTCGGCCCGATGTACTGCACCAGCCCCAGCGTAGACAGCGGGATGCGCCGCGCGCCATAGGCAAAGAGCGCCAGCGGCGTCGCGGTCACGAGGCCGCTGCCCACCAGCAGTGCGTTGACGGTCGCGCTCGAATGCCCGAGCGCGCCCGTGCCCTGCCACTGGCACCACAAGAGGAATCCGAGCGCGAACGGCGACAGCAACAGGGTCTCTGTCGCCAGCCCGGGTACGGCCTCGACGGCGACGACCTTGCGGATCAGCCCGTACATGCCGAAGCTGAAGGCCAGCGCCAGCGCGATCCACGGCGGGCGGCCGGCCACCACCGCGAGGTAGAGCACGCCGGCCGCGGCAAGCCCGACCGCTACCCACTGCGCCCGGGTCAGCCGCTCGCCCAGCACGAACACGCCGAGCACGACGCTGAACAGCGGGTTGATGAAATAGCCGAGGCTCGCGTCCACCACGTGGCCGTTGCTCACCGCCCAGACGTAGATGAGCCAGTTGACGCTGATGAACACGGAGGAAGCCACCAGCCGTCGCCGCGTGCCCGCGTTCGCGAGCGCGGTCCGAACCGCGCCCGCTTCGCCGCGCAGCGCGAGCCATGCGAACACGACCAGGCAGCACCACACGATTCGATGGCTCATCACCTGCAGTACCGGCACGCCGGACAGCGGCTTCAGGTACAGCGGGAACACGCCCCAGATCGCGAACGCGCTCACGGCGGCCATCAGGCCGGCGCGGGCATCGCTGCGATTGGGATCTGTTTGCGCCAACGAAGTGTCCAGGCGGACCGCGGGGCGCGCATTGTTGCAGATTGCGCACGGGCCGGCTTTCGGAAAGCCACGAGAGCCGTGCATCGGCCGTAGCCCCATGATTTCCGGATGCCGACCCCGATCGATCAAGAAACCACCGAGGCGAGTACCGACCTGGCGAAATCCGACAGCGTCCGTCTCGGGCGCGAATTCCTCACCATGCGGCGCATGGTTGAAATCCATTGCGCGGACAGGCACTGGATGCCGCGCGGACGGGCCTGTGCCGATTGCAGCGAGTTCCTGGTCTACGTGCAGCGTCGGCTCGAGAAGTGCCCGTACGGTGACGACAAGCCGACCTGCGCGAAATGCCCCATCCACTGCTACAAGCCGGCCAGGCGTGAAATGGCCCGCCAGATCATGCGCTACGCCGGGCCGCGAATGCCGCTACGCCATCCCTGGCTTAGTCTCCTGCATGTGCTCGACAAGTTGCGCCAGGTCGAGCACCCGATGGACGTTCGGCGACGCGGGCGCGACTGAGCGCGCACCTCGGCTGAGCCCTCGCTCAGGCTGCCTGTTCGGAGCGCGACGAACCCAGCTGCGGCCGTTCCTCGACCTGGTCCCGAAGGAATCCGTTCGCGGGCCGCCACTCGAGCGACTCGATCTTCTGCCGCAGGGCCGCGGCTTCGTCATCGTCGACAAGTCGCAGCCTGGGTGAAAACTTGAGGCTTCGGTTTGCGATCCAGCTGAGACTCATGCGGTCAACTCCTTATACCGGCGCGGCAGCGCCTGGGTGAGTAGCTGCAGGATGCGTGCCAACCTGGCCGCAGGAGTGTGATCGTCAATGATTGCGCGGTTGTGACGCGCCAACACCGGCACGCGCCAAGTGCCGCAGTAAAAAGTCGCGACAGCGAAAAAGCGTTGTGTTCGGACAACACCGCGCGCATTTCGTGACGTACGTCACATCCGCCAAACGGACCCATGCCGAACCTGACATAAGCGCCGGGCGAGCGGGCACTGGAGTTGTCAGGTTTTTCGACAGGGGAACGCCGGCTGCGAAGGGATTCCAGAAGCTGCAGGTCGCCGGCAATCCGGTGACCGCCACCGGCAACCTGGCACGCACGCCGCAACTGCTGCTCAAAATCCCCGCAGCACCGCGATCTCGTCGAGTGGTGCGCGCTCGGTGACCAGGCGATTGATGGGAGCATCTCTATCCCGGTACCCCAGCGCCATGCCTGAGAACAGCATCAGCTCGGCGGCACGTCGCAGGCATTCGCCGACCGTGCGATACCACGCCGACCATGCTTCCTGGGCGCAGGTGTCCAGTCCGTGCTCGCGCGCGAGCAGCATCACGGTCTGCATGTACATGCCGAGGTCGGACCACTGCGGAGGCCCCATCTGTCGGTCGACGAAGAAGAAGAGCCCGACCGGTGCGCCGAACAGCATGTAGTTCTCGCGAACTGGCGCAGGCGTGCCGGCTTGTCTTCCCGTGTCACGCCGATCGTCGCGTACATGTCCTCGCCGCACTTGAAGCGGCGCGCGCGGTACGGTTCGCCGAGCCCGGGCGGGTAGACGTTGTACTCGAATCCTTCGCCGCGGGGATGTTCGAACAGCTTCCCGCGCACGGCAGCCAGCAGTTCGGCCAACGGTTCGCCGGTGAGCGCATACACGTGCCAGGGCTGCAGATTGCCGCCGGACGGTGTTCGCCGCGCCGTGTCCAGGATCGCCCGCAAGCTTGCAGTGGGCACCGGCGTGGGCAGGTAGGCGCGGCAACTCACTCGCGATTCAACGGCTTCGGTGACGGTCATGCTCGCTCTCCTGGATCGAGGATGAATCCTCGCCGGCGTCGTTGATTTTCGCGAGGCTGCCAGCGCGAGGTGAGCATGCAGGATTTGAAAGACCTGGTGGTGGAGATTCCGGACTTCCCGAAGCCCGGCATCCTCTTCCGAGATATCAGCAGCCCGCTGCTGCGGCAGCGGTTTCACGAAACCATCACGGCAGTCGACGCGCTGTTCTCCGCCCGGGAATCGGAATCGGTGGACGTGGTCTCCGGCATCGAGTCGCGGGGATTCATCTTCGCCGCCGCCCTGGCCGAACGGCACCGCAAGGGTGTCGTCCCGATCCGCAAGAAGGGGAGTCGCCGCCGGTGGTGGACGTCAACTACGAGCTCGAGTACGGGACCGGGGTGCTCGAGATGCAGAAGGGCAGTGGTCGCCTGTTGCTGGTGGACGACGTGCTCGCTACCGGCGGGACGCTCTCCGCATCAGCCACGCTGGTGCGCGCGGCGGGGTATGAGCTGCGTGGCATGGGTGTGCTGATTGACCTCGGCTTCGTGCCGGGATTCAGCTGCGATGGCCACGCGGTACGCTCGGTCATCACCTACGGCTGACACACCCGTGAATGCCACCGAGTCCCCCCCCCGGCCGACGCCGCGCCGCGCTGGCGTTCATCTTCGTCACCGTGGTGCTCGACATGCTGGCGCTCGGCATGGTCGTCCCGGTCCTGCCGCGACTGATCGAGGATTTCCTCGGCGGCGATACCGCAGGCGCTGCAATGATGTACGGCGTGTTCGGTACGGTCTGGGCCCTGATGCAGTTCCTGTCCATGCCGATTGCGGGCGCGCTGTCCGACCGCTACGGCCGCCGACCGGTCGTGTTGGCATCGAATTTCGGACTGGGCCTCGACTACGTGCTGATGGCGCTTGCACCGAATCTCGCCTGGTTATTCGTTGGCCGCGTGATTTCGGGCATTACGGCGGCCAGCACGGCGATGGCGTACATCGCGGACGTGACGCCGTCGGAACGGCGTGCCGGCGCCTTTGGAATGATCGGTGTCGCATTCGGCGTCGGCTTCGTGCTCGGGACCGGCGATCGGCGGATTGCTCGGCAGCGTCGACCCGCGTCTGCCGTTCTGGGCCGCAGCTGCGTTCAGCATGGCGAACGCGTGCTACGGACTGTGGGTGCTTCCCGAGTCGCTGCCGCCTGAGAAGCGCCGCCCATTCGAGTGGCGACGCGCGAGCCCGCTCGGTTCCCTTCGGCTGCTGCGCTCGCACCCGGAGTTGAGCGGACTTGCGGGCGTGGCGTTCCTCAGCAATGTCGCGCATGCGGCATTGCCCGCCACGTTCGTGCTCTACGCCGGTTACCGATATGGCTGGGACACCCGAGCAGTGGGCCTGGCGCTCGCCGGGGTCGGCGTGTGTTCCGCGATCAGGGCGCGCTCGTGGGGCCGCTGACGCGGCGTTTCGGCGAGCGGAAGGTGCTGATTGCCGGCCTGGTGGCGGGGGCGACCGGATTCGCGACCTACGGCCTCGCACGGACAGGCTTGGTATTCATGTGCGCCGTGCCGGTGGTCGCGCTGTGGGGACTTGCTTCTCCCGCAGCACAGGCGCTGATGTCGCGCCGAATCGGGCCGTCGGAGCAAGGGGCACTGCAGGGTGCGATTGGCAGCATCATGGGCGTGGCAACGATGATCGGACCGGCGCTGTTTGCGACGACCTTTGCGTACTTCATCCGCGACGGCGCTCGCCTGCACGTGCCGGGCGCGGCCTACCTGCTCGCCGCCTCCATGCTCGCGGGGGGCGCACTACTGGCCGACCTTGTCACGAAATCGGGCGAGAACAGTGCCAATGGACCTCTCGGCAGTACCTGAACAACTGCGCCTCGCGCTCGCAGGGCACCTCGAAGCGCTGCAGGCCCAGGGTGGACCGCCGACCAGCGGTGAGGCGGCGGGCGACGTGGTGCACAGCCTGCCGATGGTCTGGGCATGCAGCGATTTCGTCGCCGACGCCTGCCGAAGAGACCCGCGGGTGCTGCCGTGGCTCGCCAATGCAGGTCGGGTGCGCGAGGCATCGACGCGCGAGTGGCTGGAGGCCGATCTCGCCGCCGAGGTCGGCGCGGATCCGGGTGAAGCCACCTTCATGGATGGCTTGCGGAGATTCCGTCGCCGGCAACTTGCGCGGATCGCCTGGCGCGACCTTGCGCAGTTCGAGGATGTCGCGCCGGTACTGCGCGAGTTGTCGCTGCTCGCCGACGTCTGCATCGCAGCGGCCCGCGACTACGCGATTCGCGACCTGCGCGCGCGATTCGGAACTGCTCGTGGCCAGGACGGCAGTGAGCTCGAACTCCTGGTCCTCGGCATGGGTAAGCTCGGTGGCGGCGAGCTCAATTTCTCCTCCGACATCGATCTCATCTTCCTGTTTCCGGAGCACGGCGAGACCGACGGTAAGCGTCCGCTGGAGCACCAGGAATACTTCACGCGACTCGGAAGGCGCATCGCGCAACTACTCGGCACCGTGACCTCCGAGGGATTTGTGTACCGCGTGGACTTGAGGCTGCGACCTTTCGGTGAGTCCGGCCCACTGGTCGTCAGCTTCGACGCGTTCGAGGATTACACGCCTGCAGCAGCATGGTCGCGACTGGGAGCGCTACGCCTACGTGAAGGCGCGGCCGGTGCTCGGGGCAGAGCGTTTCGACGAGCTTTACCGCAACGTGCTCAGGCCGTTCGTCTACCGGCGCTATCTCGATTTCCGTGCGTTCGAGTCCCGCTGCGCGAAATGAGAACGCTCATTTCGCGCGAAGTCGAACGACGCGAACTCAAAGGCAACGTCAAGCTCGGGCCCGGCGGGATCCGCGAGATCGAATTCATCGTACAGGCCTACCAGTTGATTCGCGGCGGCGCCGACCCACGCCTTCAGACACGCAGCCTGCTCGAGGCACTGCCTCTGTTGGCACGCAAGAAGTTGCTGCCGGCCGCGACCGTGGATGAGCTTGCCGACTCGTACCGATTCCTGCGACGCGCCGAAAACCGGCTGCAGGAGCGCAACGACGAGCAGACCCACGAACTGCCGCGGGACGAGGTGGGTCGCGGGAGGCTTGCATTCGCGATGGGAGTGAGCGACTGGGCTGTGCTCGAGCCCATGATCGTGCATCACTGCGAACGGGTCAGTGCGCATTTCCAGCGCGTGCTGTTCGCACCGGACCAGCCGGGCGCCGCTGATGCGAATGCCCAGGCGCTCGAGATGCTGCTCGAGCACGTCGGCGATGGCGCACGCCTGCAGGCATTGCAGGCCGCGGGCCTGTCGGA
>CAVSZE010000001.1:0-369173 GCA_963732375.1 uncultured Gammaproteobacteria bacterium | reverse complement strand
CCGGAATTGCATCGGGACAAGCTCAAAGATCTTTCTGTCCGCTCGGCTGCCGTGTCCGGTGGAAAGGAATGCCGGCACCAAAGACTTCAAGCAATCCACCCAACACCTCAAATCCAGCCGCCTCAATCTGGAGCACGTGAGGGGAATTGTAGATATTTTCCTTTGATAGCCGCTTGATAGCCTTGAGGCCCTCATTGAATCTTGAGCGGGACATCAAATCGCATTCGAACGAGCCGGCAAGTATTTCGTCCGAGCAGCGTTCAAATACCTGAACCGCGTCCATGACTAGAGCATTAATTGCCCGCGCCCTCAAGTACTCCACCTTTCCCTTTTCATCGGGTATCGCTACGTAGGTACCCGCAATGGGTATTACCCCATCGTCGAACGCAATTGGCGCTAAGAGCGCTTCGACTTGCGAAAAGCCGACTCTTGAGAGCTTGTGCCCATCCTCCAAGTCCACGATCCGATAACAAATGTCGTCGGCCGCCTCCATAAGGAACGCTAACGGATGTCGCGCCCACGCCCCAGCAGAAGTCGTTCTTAGACCCAAACCGTCAGCCATGTCCCGCAAACAACGCCTCATCATCCCTGACGAAGCCAAACTTTTTCTCGCCCACGTTCTTTGAACGTCCAGCGACTCCCGAGTGACAAGGGTATTTGGAATATGCACCTAACACCGCATGCGTTAGTTGCATCCCGCCCTCGTTAATTCGGTTTTGCAGTCGCGCGAGGACCCGGAATCCCTGCGCGTTGCCCTCATAATTCAAGAAGTCCTTCCGCTCCTCTTCCGTGAGATCAGCCAACACCTGACTGGCATTTTTCTCGAACCAGGTTCGTATTGCATCCTCACCCGAGTGACCAAACGGTGGGTTACCAATGTCGTGGGCCAAGCAAGCCGCCGCTACAACGTCGCCTAACGCCCTGCCGACGCCAGATTCGATAATCTTGAGCTCTTCAAGCCTGACCCCAACCAGCGTACCGAGCGATCGACCAACACAGGACACCTCAATGTGGGGTAGTCGAGTTCAGACATAACCTCGGCACTCTCCGCCAAGGGAAAGACTTGCGTCTTGTCCTGCAGGCGTCGAAATGCGCTGCTGTACACGATACGGTCGTAATCGCGTTGGAATACCGTTCTAGCATCCTGATCGGGCTCCGGGCCGCGCCCAGCCGCCGATCTGAAAGAAGACGGTGCCAGTCCATGGGCATACGTAAGCTCCCCCCATCACTCGGACAGTTTCAAGCTGGACGCGAAAAGTGGGACGAGGCCCCTGCCATCATATTCACTTCGATGAAGACGCCGTCTTGTGAATTCCCTTGATGGCATCATGTCGCGCAACGTCAGTAAGACTCCGTATCAGCCGTCTATTGAGCTTCTTACTGTTGCTCGCTTGCAGCTCGTGCTCCCAAATGCGAATCACAGTCCAGCCGCGCCCACGCAAAAGCTGGTTCACCACTCGATCACGGGTTATGTTCTGTCGCTTCTTGGTATCCCAGAATGTCAGATTGGACTTTGGGCGCCGGTAACACTTGGGACAACCATGCCAGAAGCAGCCGTCGACAAATACGGCGCATTGCATCGATCGAAATACGAAATCTGGCCTACCGGCAATCGGTTGATCCCTTCGCCAACCGACAATCCCCAGAGTCTTGAAACGCGCTACTAGTCGAAGTTCTGTCGATCGGTTACCGCTGCCGCGCACCCGCGCCATCTGCTCAGATCGCGCCATTTCCACCAGGCCTGCCGTCATTGGCGATCCCAGACTGATCTGCCAGGCCAACGTCGCTCGTTAGCTGTCGTCACGCCAGCAGATCCGCTCAATTTCGAGCCGATGACAAATCTGCTCAATTACAGACCTCTCCTGTGGCTCAGCGAACTTGCCGACTGACCTAAATAAGACAATGGCAAAAGCGTGGGCACCCTTGACTCTGAGCGCACGCTCACATGCGGCCATGGCAACCGCCTTCCAGTCGCGCGCCTGGCCCCAAGTTACAGTCACGCCATCCTCAAGAATTACGCCATGCGGCTTCACGAAAGTTCGCCGTATCCTATCGAACTGTCTTTCAAGTCCGAGCAGAGACAGCACAGGATTCGGGCTCCCCATCTTGTCCCGCAAATACGGCTTCATTATTGTGTCCTTTAGATACACCCTCACGCTTCTCAGGTCGGTATAACTAGCAAGAACGCCGCCGATTTCTGGATCGTTCTGCCACTGATCGTAAACACTGGCCTTTTGGGCGTCGGACAGCGCCCCCCAACACAACTTATCCGCACGGGCCCAGACATTCGCCCGAATACCAACCTGTATATGGCGCGGAATCTTATTCACTGAATGGCTTCGCTATTTGGTGGAAAATTGAGCTGCGGAAGCTCCAGCTTTGGGTCCCCCTCGCGGTTGAGCAGGTCCGCCTGATCGAGCATCCACTCATTAAGGAACGAGCCTGCCGATTTGTCCGCAAACGACACGACCTGACCAGAAAGAACGAGGTGCTCAACCCCCATCCCCGATGCGCCCGTGTCTCTTGCCACGATCTCAGCGATGCGTCGAAGATCAGTCACAAAGTCCAAAACAATCACCTTGCTCTTCGTCGGGCTTGTTCTCAGCCCTCGACCCAGCTGCTGCACAAAAATGCGTCGGCTGTGGGTTGCACGCATGAATACGATCATGTCCACATCAGGAAAATCTACCCCCTCATTGAGCAGATCGACGGTTGTCACAAAATCCAACTGGCCGGCCCTGAAGCGGGAGAATGCGATTTCCCGCTGACGAGCATCAAGATCATGCAGCACCGGCTCGACACGCAATCCATATTGCCTCAGGCGGGCGGCGAACTCGGTTGCGTGCAAGCCGGACGGACAATAGACAATTCCTCCGCGTCGGCCCTCCTCATGGAAGACCTGACTGAGAACTCTCGCTGCTTCCTCGTCGCGGGTCGGGATGATGAGACGCCGATTAAGTTGCGTAAGCGAGTAGCTATGTTGAGATCGATCCCGAACAAATTCCCAATCCAAGTTGTCAGCCAGCAGTCGGTAGTCCACGTTACACAAGAACCCACGAGCAAGACCCTCTGAAATTCCAACCTTTAATAGCGCCGGCCCGAGAATTGTGTCTATATCGAATCCATCGCCTCGCCACGGCGTGGCTGTCACACCCGCAACCATTCGAGGGTTCAAGATCTTTAGAACCTCTCGGAAGGAATCCGCGCCAATGTGATGAGCCTCGTCAACAATGACGAGATCGAACGCGGGTGCATGCTCCACTTTGCTCAATGCACTTTGCACAGTGGCAAAGGTTATTCCGTCCCAATACGCCGGCATTTCGCCGTCGGCTAGTCGGTGCGTTGCGACGGATGCCGGAAGCTGATACCAAAACGCAGCAAGAAGCTGATCGACAAGCGGTCGCGTGTGCGCGAGAACTAGAACTCGCCCATTCGGAAGCGCCCCGTCGCGAAGGAGCGACGCCACCGATTCCGCCATTACGACGGTCTTGCCCAAGCCCGTCGCCAGGACGATCTGACCCCTGCCGACGGCTTTAAGCGCCTCTGTCAGGCGCCGAACCGCTTCAATCTGATAGTCCCGAAGAATTCGGGGACCGGGGACGTATTCCGGGGTATTTCGAGCGAACTCCAAGAGCAGGCCTGGCTCAAACAGTTCAATGTCGACTCCTAGTGACCTCTCTCTGGCGATTCTTCCCAAAAGCGCGTCGGAGGCTGGCCTCGATACCGCGATCGCTAGCCTTTCCGCCTGATATGCGCGACCAGCCTCCAGCACCTCGTCCACCGCGTCCACAGGAGGAGGTGAATTCGTCGTGTGCTTGCACTGAATCACCCACAGCTTGCCATCCTTGGACGCGAGGACGTCGGCCCCCCTATCCCCCGACCCGCCTACAACGCGAACATCCTTGAAACCGTTCCCTAAGAATAGCCTTGCGACATCTCGCTCAAAGGCCTGCCATGGCCCAAGCCTCAGTCGTTCAAGCCCTAGGAAGCGGCCTGTCATGCCACCTCAATCGTCGGCGCCAAGAGATCGGTTGCCAACGACGCGCGGAGCAATCGCTCTCGCGTAGCCGCCTTTTCGGATTCATCTAGCTGCGCCAACCACACTGCGTCGGCCATCAGTGAAGCGTAATACGAAAGCACCCGCTTTCTGGCCTCCTCATTGGCTGCGGAGGAGCCGAAGTCTACGTTTACATACTGTTCGTCCCAGAATTTGCCGTCGAACAGCTCCTCTGGGTGCAGCATCACGAAATCCATTATCACTTGCGGTGGTCCGTATTGCAGGAACCGTCCGTCTTGTATCGCCTGCTGTGGATTAGCAGTCGCTCGCCGTGCCATAGCTCCGCGAATATGCTCCTGAGTATTCGGCGAACACTCGTCATTAAAAAATGAAGCCAACGTCTCTGGCGACGCGCGCTCCGCCACAGAGACCGCGATCTGCTTCAGCGATGCCGCCGCTTTCTGCGCCAGTTCCACTGTGTCCAAGCGATATTGGATGGCATATTTCTTTCTTAGGCTCGCGAGAATTGCCGGCAACTTGTGGGGGGTGCCTTGGTTCTCTTCGATATCCTCAGCAAAGTGAGCAATCTGAAACAGTAACGCATCGAGCGGCGTAAGAGTTGCGGATTGGAACACAGGGTGCGAAGGATTGACGTAGTAGCACCAGTTCCCTGTCGAAGTCTTGCGCAATTGCCATGGCTGCCCTCCAGGCACGCTTTCCGCTGGGCCACCCGCAAAAGCCACGACGGAAAACAGCTGGCCTGTTAATTCATCGCGAAACTCGCGACTAAATTCCCGAATGGGCTGACTTGGGAGGGACGGTGCGCCACCCGTGACTGGGGGCATCGCGATCGGACCAGGGGCGAGCGGTCCGCTTCCTATCGGAGCCTGGCCCGGCTGAGTCGTCGGTTGTAACCCAGCCCCACCGCCTAACGTGGCGCCACCAGAGCCGGACCCACCGGACAATAAATTCTTGTTGTCTTCTTCCTCCGCGAGCTCATACCACTTTGTGTCGGTCTGATATTCGGGCTCAGCATTCTCAAACCTTTTTGCCATTTCTCGCGCACGCACGTCGTCGCGCACAACAAGAAGCTTAGCCCAGCTGCCGGCGCGCCCTTGCGGCGACGACCTCCGATAGACTTGATAAAGCTTATAAAGCGGGCTGCTGTTGCCGCCCATCCCACGGGCTTCCGCGATTCTAGGCTGTAGCGGTCCTTTCCCCCGAACCAGTTCGACCATTTCCGACCACGCCGCATCCTCCCGAAGAAACCTTTCCTTTGTATATGGGACCTGACAATGATCTAAATGTATCTCACCAACAATCCTTCCTCGGTGCCTCTGATCGTCTATCGGATACTCAATTATCTCCTCGTCTGAATCAGGATCCCGCCACGCAAAAAGATCCTTTGACCCAACCTCTATTTTTCGACCATTCCTGAGAAAATCAACGCCAAAATCAGTTTCGTCCTGATAGCGTTGTATGCCCAGCCATCCCCGCACACGTCGTTCCCTATCAACCACTTTTCCATCGTTTCCGCATTGAGGACACGTGTGCTGTTCGGAACCGAGCCAATTCCAGCAGCTAACGCAATATCTTCGGCGGGGCAGATCGAAATCAAATTCCTGAAATGCATTGACCAATCCCAAAGTAGGATGGTTTGCGGAACGCTGGGCATTACCGGGCCCACCCCAAATACAATGCGGCCTTGAACGAACAGTGGCGCCGTTTAGCTCTAAATGGAACTTTATTGGTAACCCGCCGGCCCCAAGCATGGCCGAATAGGTCCTACCGAGGTGCTTCGATATCTGCGTTCGATTTGTAGCTCGTGCAAACCACTCGCGCATCTCCGGCTTTAGCCGCTGTAACACAATCTCTGTACCTGATTCACTTGAATCGGCTTTCGGCCGCTGTAACGCCGTGGTTAGAAAAGTGCTATTGAGGGTCAGCCTATCAAAATCGATTTCCAGCCCAGTCCATGTCTGATCGCCCGCACGAGTCGTCCAAACGGTCGTCCTTGAACCGAGTCGCGCCGTTGCGATGTTGAACCCCATACCAAAGAGCCCTAGGTTATTGATTGGATCACGGCCGCTCCAGCCAGCTTTGGCCGCCCTCTCAAGCGTCTGCGAATCCATTCCCGGGCCATTATCACGCACGGTGATCTGCGCTGTCGGCACATTGGTTAACGGCACGTTGATTACAACCTGGGGCGCCGCAATTGGCTTACCGCTTCGACTCGCTTCAACAAACGCATCAATGCTGTTGTCGAGCAGTTCAGCTAAACACTTCCATTGGGCCAGAGGAATCTGTCCAAGCATCGGAAGGATCCGCGGATGCGGAGTTAGGTCGAAAAGATGCGCTCCATCTCCGTCGCGTACTTCGTTCACTGCCCACCCCTCGTGCCCGCGTGCCTGGCGGATTTCCTTTGAATCGCATCGGCCACTGACCGCATTACCACAGTCGCCAATTCA
Source organism: uncultured Gammaproteobacteria bacterium (assembly GCA_963732375.1). Classification (GTDB taxonomy): domain Bacteria; phylum Pseudomonadota; class Gammaproteobacteria; order Steroidobacterales; family Steroidobacteraceae; genus RPQJ01. Next base: position 362,708 of record CAVSZE010000001.1, on the reverse strand, counting down.
CACGGCACCGCGTTGCCGAGCTGCCTCATGCTCGCGGTTCGTGGCAATGGGAACCGAAAGTCGTCCGGAAATGTCTGGATGCGAGCCGACTCTCGCACCGTTAGATATCGAACTGAACGATCATCGAGAACAACCATGTTCTCTCCACCCGGCACACCATGATCGCCAGCCTTAATCGTCTTCGCCGGGAAATCAAGCTCGCTGCCGGTATGGCCTTTGTAAATGCGCGCGCCGGGCACGTACTGATGATCACTGAACTGTTCATTGGTACCCGGTTCACCAAGACCCTGAATCCCGTCACGCAACGTTCGCCAAGACGCCATTCCTGACTCCTCTTCAACGGGCTTTTCGATTTGACGGTCCCCAGCGAGGGGTTCTGGACCAGCTATACGATGTCGACGATAGTATTGCCCCGAGAGCTTCTCCTTCTCTAGGACACTCTGCGAATGAGTGGCCTCGGGAAAGTTCCATTCAATGTGCAGGTCGTGCCGGAATCCTACAATAAAGATGCGCTCGCGACTTTGCGGGACTCCGTAGTTGGCGGCGTTCACCTGACAAATCTCAACCATGTACCTCGGCTCGGGACCGACATCACTTGAATGGCAGCGCTCCAATCGGCGCAGATGCTGCTCAGCAGACTCGGATGTCTTTCTAGCAACGTCTGGATAAGTCAACTGCAGACGTATGTAGGATACGTAATTTGAAAAGGCGGGGCGCAGGAGGCCCCTCACGTTCTCGAATACAAATGCCTTCGGCGCGATTTCCCGCACGGCACGTACAGCCTGCGGAAACATGTCACGCCTATCAGAATGGCCAGCGCCTTTGCCGCCGAGGGAAAATGGCTGGCATGGCGGCCCGCCGCATACTACCGACGCGGTCCCTAACCATTTCCGAAAGTCGATTGTTTCAACGTCACTTTCCAGAAGTGGCCATTCACGCGCATCCTCGCAGCCTACCGATTGATTGTGACGAATGGTTTGACAGCACTGAGAGTCGCGCTCGATTAGCGCCGACATGCTTGAACCCTGCTCGAGTGGCACCAATCGCCAGGCCACCCACGCCGGCGAAAAGTTCTATGCACTTCTCGCCGCCTGCTGAGATGGACCGGCGACCTCCCACCCTGGCGACCCTTTTTTTCATTCTCGCGCTCATCAATTCTTCTCACCAAGGCCATGTATGAAACTGGGCCCTTTGTTTTCCGCGCAGCTTGCTTCTAGCTTACAGCAGCCCGCCATAATGCCCACCCGGAAATATGCCCGTGGCCCCCGCACACATCGCCACCCTTCGCGGCAGCCGAAGCCATCGTGGCTGGCGACAGGCTCAGCCGGTGAGCCCGCCCAGCGAGCTCACTTGGAGGCGACGTAGATTCCAATTGCACGGTATCGGGGCATCGCCCCCGTGAGATTGAGGCCGCAATGGAACGCAACACGAGCTCGGGCTAGCGGTCATCGGCACATGTACGCATTGGCCGCTTCATCTCGCACTCCTCCCGGACGGACCTGGCTGCTCGCACGCCAATCAGGCTCCTAAGTCCGGGGACGGCCATCCACGCGTCTGTTTCAAATGCGCGCGTTGTGTGACGTTCTCAAAGCCGGACGGAGGATCACTTTGAATCAAGTCATGATAGTCAGCGCAAGGCTGGCGGATAACAAGCCTATCCTCTACACCTCAACTTGCGCCGTCCCCAGACACCTCCACCTGCACATCCAACGGCTCCGCCACATTCGGCGCATACACCGCCCTGACCAAGCACTCCCCGCTCCTTTCTTCACAGCCTCCACCGCCATCTCCCTGGCCTTCCGCGCCCCGAACCGATCCACGTGCATCGGATCCTTGCCGTAGATCGCCCCTCCGCCGATCGGCACTCGCGGTCCGTAGTAGTCCATCACCAGCTTCCGGCCGGTCTGGCCGTTGTCCTTGCGGCTGCCCGCATCCGAGAGCGGTCCGTTCGGGTTCACCATCAGCTCCACCTCGGGCCACTTCGCGGTCCATCGCTTATCAAGGGCACGCAGCTTTCCGTAGTGCTGCCCGAGCACCGCGCTCACCCGCCGCGCCAGCTCGAACACGCTCATCGCCTCGGGATGCTCGAGCGTCACCAGCACGTGCTCGAGCGCGAACCCGTCGTCGTCCTCGCGCAGCCGCACGATCAGCTTGCCGTCCGGCCCGCAGCGCGAGAGCTCCCCGCCCTGGCACGCCTCCCACAGCGCGGTGCGGAACTCGAGCGCCAGGAAGTGCTCGGGCGGCAGGTACTGCACCTTGTCGTCGTAGCCGGCCCAGCCGATCACGATCGCCTGGTCGTTGACGTGGCGCGTCCAGCGCGTCGGGTCCACGTCGTATCGGCAGACGGCATTCGTCACCCGCCACGGGTCGCGCTTTGCATCGGGGTTCACGGCCCGCGCGATCGAATCGAGCGCCTCCACCGCGATCCGCTCGACGTCGAGCGCCGCGCCCCGCGCCGCATACCCGCCCGAGAGCCACAGCTGGTCGCACCAGATGGCGGCCTCGATCTGCGCGTACGCCTCCGCGTCCACGGCGAGCGCCGCCTGCACGATGCTCTCCGCCACGAAATCGCACAGCTTGTCCGGGTGGCCCGGCAACACCGCTTCGCTGACCCTGATCATTTCGGCAACCTCCCGAGCTGCGAGTAAGGGATCCCCGCGGCCTTGAGCAGCGACGGATTCCCGTCGCGCGTGACGATGGCGTGCAGGAACGCACGACGGTCGGAGGTGGACATGTGTCGCTCCTTCGTTGCCCTGAGGTCGGGCCGCATCCGCCGAAATGGCGCGCCACCTTGCCGAGCCTGGCAGGTTGGCCGGAGCACGTGCTCCGTCTTGATGCTGTGGTGATTATACGCGGGGCGGAGGCTCAGGGGGTGAGCCTGGCAGGGCTCCGCACGAGTCGTGGGCGCGCGAAATTGCGGGAATTCGCGGCGAATTCACCGGGCGCCTGGACTCCGGTTCTGCTCGGATGACCGTGCCGTCATTGCAGACGATGTCTCCTATGGGATACACTCCGAATGCCCCAGATTCGACAGTCCGTCTCTTTCCGTAAGTGGCTGTTGCGCCTCGAAGATCGAACGGCAAAGGCACGCCTCGTTCGGCGCATCGAACGACTGGCTGCCGGTTATGCGGGCGATCATCGGTTTCTGGGTGCGACATCCTGCGTGCGCGGCAGATGATCAAGCAATTGGACTCCAGGCCATGAACCGCCACGGACGCACGAAATCCGAACGCACCATTCCCTTCGATGCTGCGGAGTTTCTTGCCGACGATGAGACGCAGCTGGCGTACCTGAATGCCGCGCTGGCTGAAGGGGACGCACAAGCCATGGTGGCGGCCCTCGGAACGGTGGCGCGGGCCCGGGGCATGTCGCGAGTGGCAAAGCGTTCTGGCCTTGGTCGCGAGAGTCTATACAAGGCCCTGAGCGACAGCGGCAACCCAGCCTTCGCGACGATCGTCGGGGTCGCGTCTGCGTTGGGTTACACGTTCGAGATGCGGGCGGTCCCTGCGAAACGGCTTTGATAGAGCGGACCTTGGGGACCGAGCTTCAAAGGTTGGCCGGAGCACATGCTCCATCTTGATGCTGTGGTGATCATTCGCGGGGAAGGCTCAGGGGGTGAGCCTGGCTCCAACCCGGATCAAAGAAGGCTGCGGAACTGATCCAGAGTCAGACCCGCATCACGAACGATGCCGGCCATCGTGATCGCATTGACAGGATTGTGCCGCGGAATGGTCAGTATTCGGCGACCGTCGCTCATGACCACGTGCTTGCCTTGTCGGACGATTCGAAATCCGGCCTTCTGCAGCGCACGGATCGCCGCCAGATGCGGCACGCCGGGCAATTTCGGCATGGCACGAGCTCGTGCAGGAGACGGACCGATCAGGCCGCCACTTCGACTTCGCGGATCGTGGCGCCTTTCAGCTCGCCATCGACGACCGCGAGATACTCCTCGATTGCCTGCTTGATGTTCTCGAGTGCTTCCGCCTCGGTGGTTCCCTGTGACCAGCACCCAGGCAGCCCCGGGACCGAGACAGCAAATCCTTCTTCCGAGGCGCGGAGTGCGACCTTGTACTTCATGCCGTGCATTGCCCTCTCCTGGGAAAATACGACCGCTGGCTGGTCGATTGCAACCATCGCACCAGGGAACGGCGACTTTACGGCGCCTGGCCCCCTGTGACCCGTCGAGAAATTGCCCGGACAGGCCAGAATCTCGCGCGCTGGGCGGAATTCGTTTCGGATCACGATTCCGACCTGACGCAGCCCTGCACCTGGGCCGGCAACACCGCTTCGCTGATCCTGATCATTTCGGCAACCTCCCGAGCTGCGAGTAAGGGATCCCGGCGGCCCTGAGCAGCGACGGATTCCCGTCGCGCGTGACGATGGCGTGCAGTCGCGTCGTCCCCGCGAGCGCGGCGATGCGCTTCTTCGGGATCGCCTCGACGAACCCGTCCGTGACGATCACCGCGCTGGCGGGCCGCGTCTTCTCGACGTGCGCGATCATGCACTCGAGGCTGGTGCCGCCCGACGTGCCGGCTTTCAGCACGCCGCGCTCGATCACCGCCGGTACCACCTCGGTGCTGAACGCCCAGAACGGCCGGCGGATCCACCGCGACAACCGGCCGAGCAGCGCCACCACCAGCGGCATCTCGGCGTTCATCGAACCCGAGACGTCGAGGTACACCTGTGCGCGCCCCTCGGGACGCAGGGCCGTGGCGCCCCACTGCGCCTCGGGCAGGAACGGCGACCACGTGGCGCGCAGGAACGCGCGACGGTCGGAGGTGGAGAGCACGGGCAGACGCGCGGTGATGGGCACGGGTGCGGACGGCGCGCAGGGCGCGGGCTCGAGGTGCTCGCGAAGGACTTGCAGGGTCCTGGCCTGCCATTCCGCGATGGCCGCGTGCTTAGGTCTAACGAGGAGTTCGTATGGGTTGGCGCCTGACCCTAAGTTGCGCCAGATTCCGCCGCCGTTCATTTCCTTGCGGGCGCGGTCTAGCGCCTGCTGCAGCGCTTCCGAGAGCGGCCCGTCGTCCTTGTGGCTGCCGAGGAGATCCCCGGGGCCGGGCAGTCTCAAGCCCTCGTTGCCGTCGTCGCCGTCACCCTCGCCGGCCGGCCCGCCGTGCCCGTGTCCTGCTAGATCGCGAGCCAGCTGCTCGATGTCGTCGGCCAGGAGCTTGCCTTCATACAACGCGTACCACGCCTGCCACCACGGCGGCACGGTCGCGGCGCCGGGCCTGTGCTGACCCACACACGCGCCGCGTTCCGAGGGCCTCATCGGCCGCAGCATCCTCAAGAGGCCGGGCGACTCCGCGTAGTAGCCCGCCATCATGCTGGAGTACGTCTCGCCGAGCTGCCGGTGGATGATCGCGTTGATCACCGCGTCCGCCGCCAGGTGACGCGCTGGCGTCGGGCGGCCGGGCTCGTCGGTGTGCCGCAGCAGAACGTGCAGGAACTCGTGGCACAACAACGCCTTGACGTGCTCCTCCGTCTTGCAGTGCTTCGCGACGAACTCGAGGTTGATGAGCAGCCGGGGCCGCGGCTCGTTGGTGACCGCGAGCGTCGGCACCGCGTTCGTGAACTCGACCGACAGGATCCGGAGCACCGCGCGGATCGCGAACGGGTTCTCGTCCATCAGCTCGTGCATCAGGGCACGCACCTGCATCGCGTTCATGCGTAGAACCCCTCGGGTTCGTAGAGCTCGACGCGGCGCGTCAGGCTCGCGCGAGTCCACAGCACGGGACGCGACGGGTCGTACTGCCAGGCGGTGCTTAAGCCCAGCAGCAGCGCTTGGCTGAGGACCGCATCGTCCGTGCCCTGCCCGACCCGCACGCCCCAGCGCGCGTCCGGCACCACTCGGGCGAGGAGCGGCGACTCCGGGGCCGGGTAGCGCTCGCGGAGCAGCTCCGCGTCGTCGAGGCCGACACGCGCGAGGGACTCGAGCACCACGGAGAGCGGATCCCGATCGCCGAAGTGGAGCGCCGCGCGGATCACCCGCGGCAGGTGGATCCGGGACGCGTCGTCGCGCAGCACGCTCGCAACCACGCGCTCGGTGCGGCGCCGGGACATCGGGCCGCCGCTGTTGGCCCACTGCTCCCGGTCGCGCTGCTTCGCCGCAGCGTACCGAGTCCACTGTTCGCAGGCGTTCACGGCTGTACCCCGGCGGCGAGGCTGGCCTTGCGCAGCAGCTTCACGCACTCGTTGAGCTGCGGCTCGAGCGCGGCCGGCGACGGGAGCGCGATGCCGCGCACCACGCAGGCCGTGAGGAATTGCCGCGCCCGCGCGAGGCGCGTGTCCCTGAGCGGAGCCAGCACCTGGCCGATGCTCGCGATCACCGGGTGGCTGGTGCCCTTCTCGCTCAGCCGCTCCTGCCACGAGAGCTCGCCCTCGGCGTCGAGCAGCGGCACGGCGAGCTTCGCGAGGTCGTTCACGCCCTCGGCGCCGATCGGCAGCCGGCCCTTGAGCGCGGCGGGATATGTCGCGAACGCAAAGGCCGCGGCCCGGTCGGGGGATTCATTGGCGATGAGCTGCGCGATCGCCTGCGAGCCTTGGTCCGGGTCGCCGCAGTTGTCGATCAGCAGCGAGAGCTTGCGCGGCAGGCTCTGCTCGGCGAGGAACGCGTGTATCCATGCTCCCTCTTCCTCACGCGAGGCGTCCCAGCCGGCCCGGTGCGCCGCGGCGATAACCGCAGGATCGACGGCCTGGCCCCATGTGGCGTGCGGCAGGCTGCACTCGAGCACGCTCTTGAACGTTGCCGTCGAGGCGCGTCCCGCGACGATGGTCGCGGCGACCAGGCTACGTGCAAGCAACCGTGCCCGGCGCGGCGAGATGCGGATACAGGCGCCGTTCAACGCACCCACCACCGTGGTTACGTAGGACGTGACCTGGCTGGGGCAGGCGTTCGCCTGTTCGGTGAATTGCGCGTGCCAACTACGTACCGCGTCGCACAGCGCCTCGTTACGCGGGGTGACTAACCCCTCGCCAGACGGCGCGACAATCGCCTGCTGTTGGGCATTGGTGAGTTCGCTCCAGTCGGCCGCGTTGACGATGAGCGCGAACCGGTCCGCGAGCGCCGGGTCGAGCGCCTCGGAGCCGGAGTAATCCTCGGTGCCGCCTTGGTCCGACGTGCACGGGTTCATCGCAGCCCAGCGGTAGCGGAGGCGCTTGAGCGGCAGCCCCTGCAGCCGGCGCTCGTGCACGAGCGAGAACAGCCGGTTCTGGTGCTCCGGCTTGCAGCGCGAGATCTCGTCGATGAGCACCGACTCGGCGCCCCAGACCGTGGCCGGCGTCTCGAGGAATCGCACGCTCGCGTGCGCCTCATCCGGGTACGGGAAGCCGACCAGGTCGTCGAACGAGATCAGGCTCGCGTTGTAGTGGCGGTGCTCGAGGCCGAGCGCTTCGGAGAGCGTGTTGAGCAGGAAGGTCTTGCCCGTGCCGCTGCGACCGACGAGCAAGAGCGGGTCCTCGGTGACGAGGGACGCGAGGATCGTCGTCTCGTGGCGGTCGAAGCCATAGACGCCGAGGTCGGCAAGCGTGAAGCCGGGTTCACTGGCCCTGCGGGTGCCGGTGGTCGCGGGGGCGGCGCTGACGCGTGACGCAGTCGCGCGCGGCGGTCGGATGCTGGACATGTGTCGCTCCTTCGTTGCCCTGGATCGGGCCGCATCCGCCGAAATGGCGATCCACCTTGCCGAGCCGGCAGGTTGGCCGGAGCACGTGCTCCGTTCTTGATGCTGGGGTGATTATACGCGGAGGCCAGGCTCAGGGGGTGAGCCTCCCTCCACGCACAGCGGTGGCTACGCCGCCGGAGACACCGAGAGTCGCAGGCCCATCGCCGCAAGCAACGCGCGCAGCGTCCGCAGTTCCGGGTTGCCGTTGCCTGACAGCGTTCGATACAGCGTTGTCGAATTAAGACCGGCTTGCTTTGCCAGTCCCGTCACACCGCCGAACGCTTCCGAAAGGCGCCGCAGCGCCAGCATCAGCTCTTCCTGGTCCCCGTCGGCGAGTACGTGGTCGAGATAGGCGGCAGCGAACTTTCGATCACGCCGAAAGCTCTCGACGGTTGCCGCTCCGTGGCTTCGCGAAGCCGACTTCCTCTTCAATTTGGTTTTCGTCATCGCCGCTCCTCGTAATCAGCCCAACGCGCCACCGCCGCCGATATGTCAGCCGATTGGCTGCGTTTTGATCCGCCGCAGAGCAGCAGGACGCGATCCTTGCCGGGTCGTGCGAAGTAGACTCGATAGCCCGGCCCACAATCGATGCGCAGCTCCCAGACGCCGTCCCGGCAGAACCTTCGATCACCCGGATTGCCGTCGGCGATTCGATCGATGCGTCGCAACACCGCCACCCGGCATCGAAGATCGGCCAGGCCGTCGAGCCAGCGCTGAAACGGATCCTGGCCTGCCGGCGAAACGTAATGCTCGAGCTCGACACGCATTTTCGCTTTTAAGCGAACCCCTGTCAAACATGGAGGAACGGCCGTCCAACGGGCTCAACCGCTGGCAACGAAAGACGATGGCCCGAGATCGACACGCCTCCAATTCGAGAAGCCCCCGCGTTTGCACAGAAATGGCGGCGCACATCGGTCGACCGCCGCGACAATTCGGCGCCTCCGCCGCTAGACTCATGGACCTTGACTGCCGCCGGAGCCGCATTGAGCCCGCCCTGCCCTTTCTGCTCTCTCCCCGCTGAGCGCGTCATACAGCAGGGCGAGTTGGCGGTCGTCATCCGCGACGGCTTCCCCGTCTCGCCCGGCCACACGCTCGTCATTCCGCGGCGACACGTTGCATCGTTCTTCGAAGTCACGGACGCAGAGCGCACCGACCTGATGTCCCTGCTGGCTGCGGCCCGTGACGATCTCGATCGCCAGTTCCGTCCTGCCGGCTACAACATAGGCATCAACGACGGCGCCGCCGCCGGCCAGACGATCCATCACCTGCACATCCACCTGATTCCAAGATACGTGGGCGACCGGGAGGACCCACGGGGCGGAATCCGTTGGGTACTGCCCGACAAGGCCGCGTACTGGGACAAGGACTGACCGTGGGCAAGGTCAGGGACTCCGGGATGCCCCCGCCCTACCTGCGGGCCCGGACCTCGCGCCCGTCGCCCGAAGACCAGGTCCAGTTTATCGCCAACATAGAGCGCATTCTTTCGGAAGGCTCGTTCGTCGCGACCTACAAGTACGCCTTGTTGGTCGCCCTCGTGGAGCTGGCGATCGAACGAGGCGACGATTCCGATCGCGAGCTGGAGCTGGCGATCCACGACATCGCCGACAAGTTCGCGGAACTGTACTGGCGACAGGCCGCGCCCTATGAGGCGGACGGAGCCTCGGGTGCCGGGCTGGTGCTGCACCAGAACCAGGGCAAGCAGGCCAGTGCCATCTCGCGGCTCGCCCTGCTGCGAAGCAACTTGAAGGGAAGCCGGTCGACGCTTGCTGAAGCGCGGCGCACGGCTGAATGGAAGCGCCTGGTCGGCCAGATGCGATCCCTTCTAAGGAGCATGCCGCTGTGGAGACTGCAGCGAGTCGGCCACGAGGACATCCGCTTCCTGTACGAGCCCGGCCCCGGAACCAGGAACATCACGCTGCTGCCGGGCGTCGCTTGTCACCTGCGTGAACGAGCGCCGCTGATTCGCCGGCTGGCACAGACGGAGTGGCTGCGGTTCGTGCTGTCGCTCAAGCAGAACCAGCCGTTGCTGGGCCGCGCGGTAGGCCTGTCGGAATTCCTGTTCGGCTCGAACCGCGCGGCGCTGTCGCTAAAGGTGACCAAGCCGTTGCGTGAACTCCAGGACGGACGGTGCTTCTATTGCCAGCGCGGCCTGCCATTGAAGGCCGCCGTCGATCATTTCATCCCGTGGTCGCGATACCCGCGCGACCTCGCGCACAACCTCGTGCTGGCCCACGACACCTGTAACTCGCGCAAGAGCGACCTGCTGGGCGGCGAGCCTTATCTCGAGCGCTGGGCGGAGTTTGTCTCGGACCACGATTCCGACCTGCTGCAGATCGGCACCGAGGCAGGCCTGCTGGTCGATCGCGCGACCACCGTCGCGGTCGCCGAGTGGAGCTATGGGCATGCCGAGCGCGTGCGAGCCGAGGTCTGGCTCGGCGGGATCGAGTACGGACACTTGTCGGCTCGCTGGCGGGAGCTGCTGCCGGCCCAGCAATAACACAGCCGCGTCGGAGGCAGGCCAAGCAGCGGGTGTAAACCATGTGATCGGAATACACCCCATGTGATCGGAATACACCCGTTGGAAGTGGTGGCCAGGGACGGAATCGAACCATCGACACGCGGATTTTCAGTCCGCTGCTCTACCAACTGAGCTACCTGGCCACGGTAGGCAGTCCCGGCCGGTCGGCCGGGCATCGGAAGGGCGGGAATTAGACCCGAGGGGTGTCCGGCCGTCAAGAACGCCCACTCGGCCAAATCTCCACAAATCCTGGCAATTACCGATGCTCTGAGGCTTGGAACTGCGGGCCAGAATACCGTCCTCCGGGCGCTCGACGTCGCAATCCCTTACACTAAGGTAAGGAATTGCCAATTCGGTAAGGCGTCATGACCAAAGCCAGGATGACGAGCAAGGGACAGATCACCGTGCCGAAGGACGTGCGGCTCAAGCTGAATCTCAAGCCCGGCGATCGGGTGCTGTTCGTCGTCGAGGACGACGGCACTGCGCGGCTGCGCGCGGTCAACAAGGACATCTCATCGCTGCGGGGCATTCTGCCGCCGCCAAAGCGGAAGGCGACAATCGAGGAGATCGAAGCGTCTATTGCCAGGGGCCGTGTGGCGAGGTTCACGCGAAATGTTCGGAATTGATACGAACGTGCTGATGCGCCTGCTCGTCCGCGACAACGATGCGCAGGTGCGGGCCGCCGAGCGTTTCATGGCGACGCACTGCTCGGCCGACGACCCTGGGTTCGTCTCGCATGTCGTCGTCGCCGAGGTGGCCTGGGTCCTCGGGGATATCTATGACTACGACCGCACGCAGATCGCCGCCGCCGTCCGCGGGCTCTTGAATGTATCCGAGCTCGAGTTGGACGCGTCAGACGATGTGCACGCGGCATTGCGAGACTTCGAAAGCTCTTCGGCAGATTTCACGGATTGTCTGATCGCAAGAACGAACGCCTCGGCTGGCTGCGAGCACACGATCACCTTCGACCGCAAGGCCGCGAAGCTGCCTGGCTTCAAACTGCTGGCGGGATGAGTGCCGGGCAGCACAGAATGCCCGCCGATGCACGGCACTGACCCATGTCCCCGAACAGCCTGATCACAGCGGTTCTGGTTGGCGTCGCCCTGTTCGGCGTCTCTCACGTGCTGGCGTGGTGGTGGCTCGAGCGCAGGAACGCGACCTCCACCGGCACCCGCAAGCCGCGGCTGTTCGACGTGGCGCTCGGCTTCGTCGCGAACTTCTTCGACACGCTCGGCGTCGGCTCTTTCGCTACTACTACCGCCGCGTACCGACTGCGCAGGCACGTGGCGGATGAAGACATCCCGGGCACGCTGAACGTCGGTCACGCGCTGCCGACCATCACCCAGGCGCTGATCTTCATTGCCGCCGTCGTCGTGGATCCGGTGACGCTGATCGGCATGATCGCGGCGGCGGTCGTGGGCGCCCTGGTGGGCGCACAGGTGGTCTCGGGCCTGCCGCGGCGTGGTGTGCAGCTCGGCATGGGCATGGCGCTGCTGGTCGCCGCGCTGCTATTCCTGCTCACGATCTTCGGGCTGGTGCCGGGCGGCGGCGAGGCGATCGCGCTTTCTGGTCCGCGACTCTGGATCGGCCTGGCCGGCAACTTCGTGCTCGGCGCACTGATGTCGCTCGGCATCGGACTGTACGGCCCCTGCCTGATCCTGGTGAGCCTGCTCGGCATGAGCCCCATCGCCGCGTTCCCGATCATGATGGGCTCGTGCGCGTTCCTGATGCCGGCGGGCAGCCTGCGCTTCGTCGCGCGGCGACGATACGATGCGCGCGCGGCGATCGGCCTTGCGATCGGCGGCATACCGGCGGTGCTGCTCGCTGCCTACGTCGTGAAGTCGCTGCCGCTCGACTGGCTGCGCTGGCTGGTGGTGGTCGTGGTCGTGTACGCGGCCGCGGGGCTGCTGCGGTCGGCGCTACGCAGGTAGGGGACATTCTCCTTTTCGGAGGGGACATTCTCCTTTTTCAAGCAAGTCACCTGCAATTGAATGCAGTCGAGCTTGGAAAAAGGAGAATGTCCCCTCCGAAAAGGAGAATGTCCCCTGCTCAGCAAACGTTGAAGAAACGCAGCTCCCCGAAGCGCTCCAGCTCTGCCTCCGCGCCCGGACCAGGCTCGCCCAGCCGTTCGGCCCACGACCGCGCCTCGGAGAGACAATCCGCGTAGATCTTCGACCGTGTCTCCGCCGGCAGCGCGGTCTCGTTGCAGCCCGACGCCTCGAGCGCGGCGTCCAGCGAAAACGCGGCATGCGTTTCCCGGTACTCGCGATGGCTCCACATGCCGGTGCCAGGATCGAAGGAATACAGCGGCAGGAAGCGATGGCCCTGCGCCGCGACGAATTCGACGGCGTCCATGATGAAACCCGCCTCGAGGTCGTCCATCGAGTAATGGAAGCCGACACGGCACCAGCCGGGCTTGATGCCCTGGAAGCCCTTGCGTACCCAGTCGCGATAGAGCTCCGATGTCGTGTGGTCGATGCCGAGCAGTCGGTGGCCGTAAGGTCCGGCGCAGGAGCAACCCGCGCGTGACTGGATGCCGAACAGGTCGTTAAGCAGCACGGTGACGAACTTCGGGTGCAGGTAACGGCCTCGGGCATCGCGCAGGTTGAACGAGACTATGCCTATCCGGCGTGAAGGATCGGGGTTGCCGAGTATCTCGATCCGCTCGTTGCCGGCCCAGCGCGCGAATGCACGGCTGAGCAGTTCGTGCTCGCGCGCCTCGATGCGCTCGACGCCGACGCGCGCCTTGACCTCGATCGCGAGTGCGGCCTTGAGCGTCTGCAGCACACCGGGCGTGCCGGCCTTCTCGCGCTCCTCGACGTCGAGGATGAAGTCCTGGTCGACGGGGCTCACGTAGTCCACCGTGCCGCCGCCACCGACGCTGGGCGGCAGGTCGCGCTGGTACATGCGCTCGTTGAACACCAGTACGCCGCTCGACCCCGGTCCGCCGAGGAACTTGTGCGGCGAGAGAAACACCGCGTCGATCGATGGGTCGCCGTCCGCGGGCGTTCGCCGGCGGATTCATGTCGATGCCCACGTACGGCGCGCTGGCCGCGAAGTCGAAGCAGGCATAAGCATCGTGCGCGTGCAGCATCCGGGCGATCTCGCGCACCGGCGAGCGCATGCCGGTGACGTTCGAGGCCGCCGAGAACGAGCCGATCCTGAGGCGTCCGCGGTACTCGGGCTCGCGAAGCAGCCGTTCGAGGTGCGCAAGGTCAACGCTGCCATCCGCTGCGAGGTTCACCTCGACGACGGTTGCAAGCCCCTGCCGCCAGGTGACTTCGTTGGAGTGGTGTTCGTAGGGCCCGACGAACACGACCGGCTGGCGCAACTGCTGGTGGCGGCGGAATGCCTCGTACTGCTCAGAGCCCAGGAACTCACGCAGCTCTTCCCCGACCGCCTTACGGGTCGCCGGCGGCAGGAACACGCCGAGGATCTGCTGCAGCTTGTCGATGGCACCGGTCGCACCGGTGCCGCAGGCGACGATGCGGCCCTGGGGGCCCGCGTTCACCGAGCGCTTGATCGCATCCTCAGCCTCGTGCAGCAGCCGGCTCATGCTGCGGCCCGTGAGGTCGTCCTCGGTGTGCGTGTTCGCGTAGACCCGCTGCAGCGTCTGCAGGTAGCGCTCGACGAACACCAGGCAGCGGCCCGAGGCCGTGTAGTCGCAGTAGACCATCAACCGACGACCGAACGGCGTGTCGAACGCCGAGTCGATGCCGACGATCTGGCGGCGGAGGTACTCGAAGCTCCAATCGTGCATGACCGTGATTGTAGAGAAATAGGTGCCAGGCACCTATTTTTGTGGGAGGGGACATTCTCCTTTTCCCACGGGTTTCCACCCAATTTCCAAAGACTTATGTACGTCCGCCAACGCCGGCGAAAAGGAGAATGTCCCCTCCCTACCTCTTCTGCGTATTCCAGCGGCGGTGGTTCAGGCGAACAATCAGGCGGTCAGTCGCGGTAATTCGGTGCCTGGCACCTATTTTCGGGAGCAACGCCATGAAGCTACATCCCTCGATTCCGCAGGTGGGCGCGCAGGACCCTGAACTCAGGAACTCACCGGTTGCCGACGAAGAAGACGAGGACACCGACGTGGTGCGCCAGCAGGTCCCTGGCGAGCCGGTCTGCTACTTCAACGGAACCAGCTACCCGGAAGGCACTTTCGTCGCCAGCGGGTCCCAGGTCCTGAAGTGCAGCTATGGCGTCTGGATCGACGAAGGCTCGGCGGACCCACGCAACACCTGATGCCGACCTGCCCGGAGCGCCCTGGCCCTCCCCTCGAACCCGCCCCTCCCGGCGACCGGCCGGGTCGGGTAGTCTCCGCATCTAGCACCGACTAGACCTGACGGGGATTGCCAGCATGGACATCGAAGGCCGCCGCAAGAGCAGCAACATCGAAGATCGCCGCGGCATGCGGCCCGTGCGCACCGGGGTGGGCCTGAGCCTTGGAGGCGTACTGGTGCTCGTCGTGCTGTCGTTCATGGGCGTGGACGTGCGGCCGTTCCTCGGCATGGCCGTCCAGCAGCAGGAGGAGCAGCCGCAGTCGTCCGCGCCGGACCAGCCCTACCAGGAGAGTGCGCAGGAGGCGAAACTCCGCGACCTGACTGCAGTAGTCCTGGCCGACACCGAGGATGCCTGGACCCAGATCCTGCCGCGCTACGGCGTCCAGTATGTACCGCCAACGCTGGTGCTCTTCAGTGGCATGGTCAAGTCAGCCTGCGGCATGGCCGAGTCGGCATCGGGGCCGTTCTACTGCCCGCTGGACCAGAAGGTCTACATCGACATGTCGTTCTACAACGACCTGAGCTCGCGGTTCGGCGCGCCCGGCGACTTCGCCGAGGCGTACGTGATTGCGCACGAGGTCGGCCACCATGTGCAGTACCTGCTCGGCACATCCGAAAAGGTCCACAACGCGCAACAGCGATCGAGCAAGGCCGAGGCCAATGCATTGTCCGTGCGCCTCGAGCTGCAGGCTGATTGCTACGCGGGCATCTGGGCACAGAACGCATCGCAGAAGCGGCAGCTGCTCGAGGCCGGCGATGTCGAAGAAGGCCTGAATGCGGCGAGCGCGATCGGCGACGACCGGCTGCAGAAACAGACCCAGGGTTACGTGGTGCCGGATGCCTTCACGCACGGCAGTTCGGCGCAGCGCGTGAAATGGTTCAAAACGGGTCTCACGGCCGGTTCACTCGAGGCCTGCGATACGTTCAGCGCGCGGCAGCTCTAGCGGCTGGAGGGGACATTCTCCTTTTTCCGCGGACGGAAAAAGGAGAATGTCCCCTTTTTCCGCGTCAGCGAACCTTTTCCGCAAGGTACGCCACGCATTTATCGAGGCTCGCGAGCCTCGAGTACTCCGCCTCGGGCACGTCGATGCCGAACTCCCGGTGCAACTCGATTGCAAAATTGAGTGTGTCCATGGAGTCGAAATCGAACTGGTCGCGGAAGTCGATTCCGGGAATCACCGTCGCGGGATCCACGTCCGGCGCGATCCCGGTGACCAGGGCTAGCAGCTTCGCGGCAAGTTCTTCGCGCTTCATCGCAATCACCTTACAAGCCGTCCGGCGCGGCGACGCGTTCAGCAATCCTCGCGAGGAACTGCGCGCCGAGCCGCCCGTCCGTCACCCGGTGATCTGCGCCGAGCGACAGCGTGATCACATGGCGCGGCTCGACACTGCCGTCTACAACCCAGGGACGGGGCCTGACGGCGCCTGCACCGACGATCGCCACCTGCGGCGGCTGGATAATCGGGAACACTGCGTCGACCGCCGACTCGCCCAGGCTCGTCAGGACGATGCTCGGAGCCGCGAGCTCGCTTGCCCGCAGCCGCCCCGCGCGTGCCCTGGTGACCAGTTGCCGGAATTCCTCCATGAGCATCGGCAACGGCTTGTTCTCCGTATCCATGATGGCCGGCGCGACCAGCCCGCCGCCGCGGATCGCGACCGCCACGCCAACGTGAACCAGAGGACTCTGCTCGTAGCGGCCTTCCCTGTAGAAGCCGCTGAAGCCCTTGAAGTCGCGGCAAGCGAGGGCGACGGCCTTGATCAGCAGTGCCGCGAACAGCAGCCGCTCCGTGACGGGCACGGTCGCGTTTCGTGCTGCGAGCCACTCGACCGCTGCTGTGACGTCTGTCGTGAGCGAGAGGTAGTAGTGCGGGATCTCACGCTTTGATCGCGACATCGCCGCCGCGATCGCCTCGCGCATTCCTCCGGCTCCCTCCCTGGCCTGGTCCCCCGTGCTGTCGGGAGGGGGCCGGGTTGACGGTCCCGACTTCTCGACGTCCTCGATCGTGATCGCGCCGCCCGGCCCGCTGCCAGCCAGCGTCCCGGCAGCCACGCCGAGTTCGCGCGCGCGGACTCGTGCCGCAGGAGAAATCCTGGGTCGTGCGACAGATGCGCGCTCCGATGCCCGCTCCCCACTGCTCTCCCGCCCAGGTGCCGGAGAAGGAGCGGCAGAGGGACCCTGCGTCTCGAGACGCGCCAGGACCGTCCCCACCGGCACCTTCGTCCCGGGCGCGACGACCAGCTCGCGGATCACCCCGTCCTCGAAGATCTCGACGTCGATGGCACCCTTGTCCGTCTCCACGACGGCAACGATCTGGCCGCGCGTCACCGCATCGCCGGGCGCGACGTTCCACTGCACCACCGTGCCCTCCTCCATGTCGGCCCCCAGCGCGGGCAGGCGGAATTCACTGAGCATCGTCTGTCGTCCGATAGTCACTACGCATGGCCAATCACTCCCTGCACCGCGGTGACGATTCGCTCCTGGCTCGGCAGCGCTGCGTCCTCGAGGTGCTTCGGGTACGGGATCGGCACCTCGGCGCTGCACACGCGAGCAATCGCCGCATCGAGCTCATAGAACCCCTGCTCGACGATGCGCATCGCCACCTCCGCGGAGAGACTGCCGGTGCGCCAGCCTTCGTCCACGATCACGACGCGATGCGTCTTCGCCACCGACGCCAGGATCGTCTCGTCGTCGAGCGGCCGCAGAGAACGCAGGTCGATGATCTCCGCCTCCACTCCGAGGCCCGCGAGTTCCTCCGCCGCCGCGACGCAACGCCACAGGCTCGCGCCGTAGGTGACCAGCGTGACGTCGCGGCCCGGCCGGTGCACGCGTCCGCCCGAAAGCTCGGCGGTGGCGGCCGCATCGGTGAGTTCGCCCTCCATGTTGTACAGCGAGATGGGCTCGAAAATGATCACCGGGTCCGGACACTCGAGTGCCGGTCGCAGCATGCCGCGCGCGTCGTCGATAGTGGCCGGCGCGACGACGCGCAGCCCGGGCACGTGCGCGTACCAGGCCTCGAGGCTGTGCGAGTGCTGCGCCGCGAGTTGTCGCCCTGCGCCCGTCGCCATGCGGATCACGACCGGCACTGGGAACTGCCCGCCGGACATGTGGCAGAGCGTCGCCGCATTGTTGACGATCTGGTCGAGCGCCAGCAGGCTGAAGTTGACCGTCATGACTTCGACGATCGGGCGCATCCCCGCCATCGCCGCGCCGATGCCCGCACCCACGAATGCCGATTCCGACAGCGGCGTATCGCGGATCCGCTCCTCGCCGAACTCTTCGAGCAAGCCTTTGCTGACCGCGAAGCACCCGCCGTACCTGCCGACGTCCTCGCCCATCAGGAACACACGCGGGTCGTTCTCCAACGCCTCGCGGATCCCCTGCTTCACCGCCTCGCGGTAGGTGATGCGCGTTACCGGTCCAGCTGTCATTTCGGCGGCACCTCCGCGTAAACGTGACGCGTCAGGTCCTCGACGGGTTCCCAGTCCGACTGTTCGGCGAACTCGACTGCGGCCTGGACCTCGGCATCCGCGTCTTGCTCGATTCGCTGGAAATCGTCCTCGGTCATGAGCCCGGCCGCCTTGAGCCGGGTCGTGAGCGTGATCACTGGCCCATGGGTGCGCCACTCCTCGACTTCGGCCTTGTCGCGGTAGAGCTGTGCGTCGAACATCGAGTGGGCACGGAACCGGTACGTGCGGAACTCGAGCAGCGCCGGCCCGTTGCCCGCGCGCGCGAACTCCGCCGCTTCACGCGTCGCGGCTTCGACTGCGAACACGTCCATCCCGTCCACTGCCATGGCGCGCACGCCGTAGGCCGCGGCCTTGGCATGGATGTCGGTCTGCGACTCCGAGCGCGCCAGTGCCGTGCCCATCGCATAGAGGTTGTTCTCGCAGAGGAACAGCACGGGCAGCTTCCACAGCGCCGCCAGGTTCAGCGACTCGTGGAACTCACCCTCGGCCGCCGCACCCTCGCCGAAGAAGCATCCCGCAACGCCGTGGCCGTCCGCGCATCTTCTCGGCGAGGCCGAGCCCGACGGCGAGTGGCAACCCGCCGCCGACGATCGCGTTGCCGCCGTAGAAGCGTGTCGCCGCGTCGAAGATGTGCATCGAGCCGCCGCGCCCGCCGCTGCAGCCGGTGCGCTTGCCGTACAGCTCGGCCATCAGCGGGCCCATCGCGATGCCGCGCGCGATCGCGTGGCCGTGCTCGCGGTACGTCGAGACGATCGAGTCCCCGGGCCCAGCACCTGCATCACACCGACCGCCACGGCTTCCTCGCCGTCATAGAGGTGGAGAAACCCGCGGATCTTGCCGGCGCCGTAGAGTTCCGCGCAGCGTCCCTCGAACTGCCGGATGCGCAGCATCTCGGCGAGCAGGTGCAGGCCGCGTTCGCGCGTGATTCCGGCCGGGAGTTCGCTCATGGTGCGCCCTCCAGCGTGGACAGGTCGCCTTCGGGCAGGCCGAGTTCACGCGCACGCAGCAGGCGACGCATGATCTTGCCGCTCCGCGTCCTCGGCAGCTGCTCGCTGAACGCGATCTCGCGCGGCGCGACCGCGACACCGAGCAGCCGGCGCGCATGCGCGAGGATGTCCTTGCGCAGCGCTTCGCTCGCGACCTGGCCGGCCTTGAGCTCGACGAACGCCTTGACGATCGAGCCCGCGACCGGATCGGGCACGCCGATGACACCTGCCTGCGACACGGCCGGATGCGTCATCAGCACACTCTCGACCTCGAACGGGCTCACCAGGTGACCCGCCGCCTTGATCACGTCGTCGATGCGCCCGACGAACCAGAAGTAGCCGTCGGAATCACGTTTCGCGAGGTCGCCCGACAGGTACCAGCCGCCGCGGAAGCACTTCCGGTAACGTTCGTCGTCGTTCAGGTAGCCGCGGAACATCGACGGCCAGCCGGGCTTCAGCGCAAGCTCGCCCACGTCGTCCGGGCTCGCGAACCACGTCGACCCCGCCGTCGTCGCGCGGCCGCACGATTCCGGCCTCGATTCCCGGCACGGGACGCCCCATCGATCCGGGCCGGACCTCCATGCAGGGGTAGTTCGCGATCATGATGGCGCCGGTCTCGGTCTGCCACCACGTGTCGTGGAACGGCAGGCCGAAGGCCTCGACGCCCCACACGACGGCTTCGGGATTGAGCGGCTCGCCGACGCTGACGAGGTGCCGTAGCTCGGGATAGCGGCGCGTGCGGACCAGATCGAGGCCGGCCTTCATCAGCATGCGGATCGCCGTGGGCGCCGTATACCAGACCGTCACGCGCTGCGTATCGAGGATCTCGTACCACCTTGGCGCGTCGAATTCCTCGCGGTCCACGATCATGCCGACGCCGCAGGCCAGCGGAGCGACCACGCCGTAGGAAATCCCCGTGACCCAGCCCGGGTCGGCGGTGCACCAGTAGACGTCGCCGTCCTGCAGGTCCAGGGCCCAGCGAGCTGTCGCAACATGCGCGACGACCGCCGCATGCGCGTGCAGCACGCCTTTCGGCTTGCCCGTCGTGCCACTGGTGAAGTGCAGCAGTGCGTAGTCTTCCGGCGAAGTGCGGACGACCTCGAACTCCGGCGATGCCGCGCCGATCAGTTGGTCGAAATCCAGCGTGCCTTCCGGCAATTCGCCTGCACCCGGTGTGCGCACGACGAGCACGTGCTTCAAATCATGGAGTTCGCCCCTGATCGGGGCGACCTTCCGCCGGTACAGCAGATCGGTCGTGACCAGCACGCGCACTGAGCCGAGCGCCAGCCGGGCCCTCACGGGCTCCGGGCCAAATGCGGAAAACAGTGGACAGTAGACGGCGCCGCCGGCCAGCGTTCCGAGCACAGTCGCGTACAGCGCGGGTACCCGCCCCATCAGCGTCGCTACGCGCTCGCCTCGTTGCACGCCGAGACCTGCCAGCACGTTTGCAAAGCGGTGCGACGCTGCGGAGAGTTCCCTGTAGGTGAGATCGTGCGGCGCGGCGCCCTGGGCAAGGAAGCGAATGGCGAGCCGGTCGCCCGCCGGGCCCTGCGCGTGTCGATCGACTGCTTCGTGCGCGATGTTCAGCGCGCCGCCCGGGAGTCCTTCGAGCAGGGCACCGGCCTGCTCCCACGTGAACTCCTGGCGGGCCTTGTCGTAGTCCGTCAGGCAGGGCTCGCGACGCAGCGAGCCACGTGGTTTCGTGATGGGCGACCAGTCCATACGCGGTCCCCAGGAGCGACGCCGGGATCGACGCCTACAGGCCCACTCTAGGGGAGGCGAGCCGCCGAATCATGGGGGGTTTCCGCGAACTTATTTGCGCCGTCTCCCGCTCTCGCGGGAAACAACTGGCGCGAAGGCGCTCCGATCAGCGCTTGCGCGCGGTCTTCTTGACCTTCCTGGCAGGTGCGCGGGTCCTGGCTGCAACCCTGGGCTTTGCAGCCCTGGCTTTCGACCTGGCTTTGGCCTTGGCCGCGCTTGTGCCCTTGGCCCTGGAAGCGGCTTTGGCTTTGGCTTTGGCTTTGACCTTCACCTTCGCTTTGACCTTGGCTTTTGCCTTGCGCTTGGGCTTGGCAGTGGCTTTCGCCTTGGCCTTCGCAGCCATCGGCACCTTCGCCGCGGTCTTCGCTTTCGACTTTGGCTTCGCTGCCACGGCCTTCGGCGTCGAGCCCTTCATACGCTTCGCGATCGCGGCCCCCAAATCGGCCGGCGAGCGAACAGTCGTGACGTTGGCCGCCTCGAGCGCCGCGAACTTGTCGGCCGCCGTGCCCTTGCCGCCCGAGATCACCGCACCCGCGTGCCCCATGCGCTTGCCGGGGGGCGCCGTGACGCCAGCAATGTAGGCGACGACGGGCTTCGTTACGTGCTTGCGGATGTACTCCGCGCCCGCCTCCTCGTCGCTGCCGCCGATCTCGCCGACCATCAGGATGCCTTCGGTCTCGGGGTCCTTCTGGAACAGCTCGAGCACTTCGATGAAGTTCATGCCGCGCACCGGGTCGCCGCCGATGCCGACGCAGGTGCTCTGGCCGAGACCGTTGTTGGTGGTCTGGAACACCGCTTCATACGTGAGCGTGCCGGAGCGCGAGACGATGCCGACCTTGCCCTTCTTGTGGATGAAGCCCGGCATGATGCCGATCTTGCACTCACCGGGCGTGATCACGCCGGGGCAGTTCGGGCCCACCAGCCGCGAACTCGAATCCTTCAGCGCCGCCTTGACCTTCACCATGTCGTTCACCGGGATGCCCTCGGTGATGCACACGATCAGCTCGATGCCGGCGTCGGCCGCTTCGATGATTGCATCGGCAGCAAAGGCCGCCGGCACGTAGATCATCGTGGCATTGGCCTCGGTCGCCGCGACCGCGTCGCGCACGGTGTCGAACACCGGGAGACCGAGGTGCTTTTCGCCGCCGCGGCCCGGCGTGACGCCGCCCACGAGCTTCGTGCCGTAGTCGATGCACTGCTGGGAATGGAACGTGCCCTGCTTGCCGGTGAAACCCTGGCAGAGGACGCGGGTGTTCTTGTTTACGAGGATGCTCATTGGGAGATCCGCAAGGTGATTGACGATAAGTTGGGAAAGGCTGCCGCGCTCGCAGCAGTCACTTGTGTGCCCGTGCCGCGGCCACGACTTTCTTCGCGGCGTCGGTGAGGTCGGCCGCGGCGATCAGGTCAAGGCCGCTCTCGGAGAGCAGCTTGCGTCCCTTCACCGCATTGGTGCCTTCGATGCGCACCACGACCGGCAGGTGCAGGCCCAGGTCGCGGGCCGCGCCGATCACGCCCTCGGCGATCATGTCGCAGCGGACGATGCCGCCGAAGATGTTGACCAGGATCGCCTTTACCTTGGGGTTTTCCAGGATCAGCTTGAACGCGGTCGTGACGCGCTCGCGCGTCGCGCCGCCGCCGACATCGAGGAAGTTCGCGGGCTCGCCGCCGTGCAGCTTGATCAGGTCCATGGTGGCCATCGCGAGGCCCGCGCCGTTCACCATGCAGGCGATGTCGCCGTCGAGCGAGACGTAGTTGAGGTCCGCTTCCGCGGCTTCACGCTCGATCTCGTCCTCCTGGGACTCGTCACGCCAGGCGACCAGTTCTTTCTGGCGGAAGAGCGCGTTTTCCTCGATGTTGATTTTCGCATCGAGCGCCATCACGTGGCCGTCGCCGGTGACGATCAGCGGGTTCACCTCGACCAGGCTCGCGTCGCACTCGAGGTAGAGCTTGTAGAGGCCGCGCGCGATCACCTCGAACTCGGCGACCTGCGGCCCCTTGAGCCCCAGGCCGAAAGCCAGCGTGCGGCAGTGCGAACCCTGCAGGCCGACGGCCGGGTGGATCTCGACGCGGATGATCTTCTCGGGGGTCTTGGCTGCGACCTCCTCGATGTTCATGCCGCCGGCCGCGGACGCGACGAACGCGATGTGGCCCGAGTCGCGGTTCAGCAGCAGGCTGAGATACAGCTCACGCTCGATCTTCGAGCCCGACTCGACGTAGACCTGGTTGATCGGCAGGCCCTCGGGGCCGGTCTGCTTGGTGACGAGGCGTGTGCCGAGCATGGCGGCCGCTGCCGAGGCGACGTCCGGAACCGACTTCGCCAGCTTGACGCCGCCGGCCTTGCCGCGCCCGCCGGCGTGGACCTGCGCCTTGACCACCCAGATGCCGCCACCGAGCCGGCGCGCAGCGTCCGCGGCCTCCTCGGGGGTCGAGGCGACGAAGCCCGTGGGCACCGGGATGCCGTAGCGGACGAAGAGCTGCTTGGACTGGTATTCGTGGAGGTTCATGAGCAGGACCAGCTGGGGGCAAGGCCGCGTAGTTTACCCTCTCGAGGCCACGGGCTGCGACTCGAGGTGAGCGCCGGTGACCGAGTCGGCGACCACGGCAACAATCGTGGCAGGCACCGCGGACCCGCCCCCGACGGCCCAGACCCTTGATCCCGAGTTGAAGCCACCGTCGCGAGGCGAGACACTGCCACGAATGTCCCAAGCCGCCATTTCCAAACCCCGGCCTGACGAGCCCACCGACCTGTCGTGGCGGGTACTCGGCCTGCTGAACGTCTTCCGGCTGTTGGTGCCGATGGTGCTGCTGCTGGTGTTCTTCTTCGATGCGCCTCGGCGCAGCGTCGGCGCGCAAAACCCCGGGCTCTTCATCGGCATCTGCGCTGCCTATTTTGCCTTCGGCCTGGTCTCGCTCCAGCCGCTGCAGAAGCGCTGGCCCTCCGTGGAGTGGCTGGCGCTGTTCCAGCTCGCCGTGGACACCACCGCGATCCTGCTGTTCGTCCAGGCGAGCGGCGGCGTCTCGAGCGGTCTCGGCATGCTGCTGATCCTGCCCGCCGGCGCAACCGCGACCATCGTGAGCCGGCGGCTGGCGCTGGCCGCGACCTCGGTGCTGACGCTCGCGCTGCTGTTCCAGACCGTCGTGTTCGGCCTGGCGGGCATTAGCCAGGGCACGGACTTCCTGATCGCCGGCCTCACCGGAGCGAGCCTGTTTGCTATCACGCTGCTCGCGATCCCGCTCGCCAACCGGCTGCGCGAGAGCGAGGCGCTGGTGCGCCAGCGCGACATCGACCTGGCCAACCTGAACGAGCTGAACGAGTTCATCGTGCAGCACCTGCGCGAGAGCATCCTGGTGGTGGATGAATCGGACCGCGTGCGCCTGGTCAACGAGACAGCGGCGCGCCTGCTGACCGGCGGGCCGATTGCCACCGGCAGCCTGCTCGGCGAGGTGTCGCCGCGGCTTCTGTACCAGCTCGACACCTGGCGGCGGCAGACGTCGGACCGCCGGGATTCCACCGGCGAGGTCGTCTCCTCCGACGGTGGCACGTTGATCCGGCCGCATTTCGTGCCGTTGTCCGAGACCGGACCCGGCCCGGTACTGGTGTTCCTCGAGGACACGAGCGTCGTCGCGGAGCGGGTCCAGCAGTCGAAGCTCGCCTCGCTGGGCAGGCTCAGCGCCAGCATCGCCCATGAGATCCGCAACCCAGTGGGCGCGATGAGTCACGCAGGCCAGCTGCTGCGCGAGTCGCCCGCGCTCGGCGCCGATGACCGGCACCTGACCGACATCATCGAGAAGAACGCCACACGCGTGAGCCAGATCATCGAGAGCGTGCTGCAGCTTTCGCGACGCGAGACGACCCGCCAGGAGCGCGTGCCGCTCGAGCAGTGGCTCGATAGCTTCGTGCAGGAGTTCTCAGCCACGACCGAGGTCGCGCCCTCGGTATTCAGCCTCCGGAACGACGCGCCGGGCAGCGAGGTGCATTTCGACCCGACGCACCTGCACCAGGTGATGTGGAACCTGTGCGACAACGTGATCAGGCACGCGATCTCGAACCATGACGAACCGGTGCTGCTGAGGATCGGCCGCATATCGTCCACGGGCCGGCCTTTCCTCGAGATCGCCGACCGCGGCATCGGCATCGATCCCTCGAACGCCGAACGGATATTCGAGCCGTTCTTCACCGACAAGGCGGGCGGCACCGGCCTCGGGCTCTTCATATCGCGCGAGCTCTGCCAGACCAACGGCGCGGTGCTGGCCTACGAGACGCGGCCAGGGGGTGGTAGCATCTTCCGCATCATTTTTGCCGATCCGCAGCGTTGGGAGTGAGACGCAAGGCTGCCCGCAGCCGTGCCCTGCCGCCCGCCTCCTTGTCTCTACTCAAACCGGTCTATAGACTGGTCTATACGGGAGACAACAAACGATGAAAACCGAAATCGGCGCGTATGACGCCAAGACGCGACTGCCAGAACTCCTGCGCCAGGTGAAGGCGGGGAAGCGATTCACGATTACCAACCGCGGCAAAGCGGTCGCTGAACTTGTCCCGAGCGAGGCCGAGCGCGCACCGGACGCAGGAGCCGCCATCGACAGGTTCCATGCGTTCATGCGCGAGAATCCGCTCAGGACAGGAACCGCCAACGTTCGCGAGCTGATCGAGGAAGGCCGCTCGTGACACTGGTTCTGGATGCATCGGTGACTATGTCCTGGCTTCTCATTGATGCAAGGCCGTCCGACCGGGCATACGTGGCGGCAGTCCTCACTGCCATGAGGAACCCGCGGGCTCATGCAGAGGTTCCCGTGACCTGGAGCCTCGAGGTCGCCAACGTGCTCGCGCGCGCCGAGGCCAGGGCAATTATCAGCGAGGCGCAGGGCGAGGCATTCCTTGAGATGCTGTCAAACCTGCCGATTCGGGCGGACGCGGCGACTTTCGCGCATGCCATGACGGACACCCTGCATCTCGCACGACGCTATCGCCTGCCCGCCTATGACGCCTCGTACCTCGAACTCGCGCTCAGAACAGGCCTGCCGCTGGCTACCCTCGATTCGGACCTCACCAAGGCGGCCCGCAAGGCCGGCGTAAGACGATTCAACCCGCGTTGAGTCGCCGCGGAACGAGTAGTTGGCCGTATGCAGGCGATTTCCGCGCGGCATGACGCCGACGCGGCGCGGTATAACCTTGGTTATACTATGGACATGAAGACTGCTATCTCCCTTCCAGACCCGGTGTTCCACTCTGCCGAACGCCTGGCTGCACGCATGGGCATATCCAGGAGCGAGCTCTATCGTCGAGCGCTGGAGGAACTCCTCGCGCGCCATGACGAGGACCAGGTAACTGCGCAGCTCAATGCCGTGTACTCGGATCCAGCCAACAATACAGGCCTGGAGCCTGGTCTGGCGGAGCTGCAGTTCAGGTCGATCGTGGAAAGGAAGAAGCGGTGAACCGCGGCGAGATCTGGTGGGCACCGCTGCCGGTTCCAAAGGGCTCGGGGCCGGGCTATCGGCGGCCGGTGCTCGTCATATCCGCGGACAGCTTCAATCGAAGCCGCCTTGCAACCGTCATCGTTGCAGTGATCACCACCAATGTGCACCTCGCGAACGCGCCGGGCAATGTCCGCATCAGCGGCCGACGAACCGGGCTGTCGCAGCCCTCGGTCGTGAACGTGTCGCAGCTCTTGACCGTGGACCGCGGCCTGCTGGAATCACGTGCCGGCAAGGTCGACCCATCGCAGCTCGAGTCGGTCGCCCGCGGACTCAAGCTGGCGCTCGGCCTGCAGTGACTGGACGCGCTCCACGGCTCCGCGCAATGCTGAGTCAGACGGTGGGCGCGTGCGTTGCTTGAAGCGCGCACGAGGAGCAACGGCCCCGTCTCCGGTATAGTCCGGCCCAGACCCAAGCAAACCCTGGCAGACCCGTCCAACGATGCATTCACCCCGCGCCCTGATCGTCGACGACGAACCGGACATCCGGGAACTGCTTTCCATCACGCTCGGCCGAATGGACATCGCCGTCGAGACCGCGGCTGACTACAAATCGGCTGTGAAGCAGCTAGGCGGCGAGCGCTACGACCTCGTGCTCACCGACATGCGCCTGCCCGACGGTGACGGCCTGGAACTCATCGAATGGATACAGGAGCACCGCCCAGGCGTGCCGGTGGCCGTCATCACCGCCCACGGCAACGTCGAGGCCGCCGTACGCGCGCTGAAGCTCGGCGCCTTCGACTTCATCTCGAAGCCGCTCGACCTCGGCGCGCTGCGCAGGCTGGTCACGGCAACGCTCAAGCTGGCGGAAGATGTCGAGGAAACCGGCCGCTACTCGACGATGAAGTTGCACGGGATCTCGAAGCCCATGCAGCAGCTGCGCGAGCTCATTGCGCGGGTCGCGCGTTCCCAGGCCCCGGTGCACGTCTCCGGCGACTCGGGCACCGGCAAGGAACTGGTTGCGCGGCTGATCCACGAGTCGGGGCCGCGCAGTGACGGGCCATTCGTGCCGGTGAACTGCGGGGCGATTCCGTCGGAGCTGATGGAGAGCGAACTGTTCGGGCACAGGAAAGGCAGTTTCACCGGCGCGGTGGCCGACAAGGAGGGCCTGATCCGCAGCGCCGAGGGCGGCACGCTGTTCCTGGACGAGATTGCGGACCTGCCGCTGCACATGCAGGTGAAGCTGCTGCGCGTGATCCAGGAGAAGACCGTGCGCCCGGTCGGCGACACTCGCGAGATTCCTACCGACGTCCGGATCCTCTCCGCGACCCACCGGCGGCTCGAGGAACTGGTCAAGGCCGGCAAGTTCCGCGAAGACCTCTACTACCGGATCAACGTCATCGAGTTGCACGTGCCGTCGCTGCGCGAGCGGCTCGATGACGTTCCACTGCTCGTGGACGTGCTGCTCGACCGCGTGGCGAAGGAAATCGGCGTGCCGCGGCCCGCGATCAGCGACGAAGCCATCGAGACGCTGTTGTCATACTCATACCCCGGTAACGTCCGCGAGCTGGAGAACATCCTCGAGCGGGCGGTGACGCTGTGCACTGGCTCGCAGATAGAGCCTGGCGATATTCAATTGCGACAGGGAGCAGCTAACTTCGAACTACCCGAGGTGGTGGACGAAATGGCGGCCGATGGGCTCGAGGGGCAGCTTGCCCACATCGAACGCGACGCGATCGTCAAGGCGCTCGAGCAGGCCCGCTACAACAAGACCAAGGCGGCGGAGCTGCTGGGCATGAGCTTCAGGCAGTTGAGGTATCGGGTGAAGAAGCTGGGAATTGAGTAACATTTTCGGAGGCCCGACAGGACTTGTTCCAGATAGGATGGGCCATGATCAAACTGATCACTCCGCCTGGAATGCTCGTCACGGTCGCGTTGCTGGCCATTTACTGCGCGTACGCAACTTGGACAGCCGTCGTCGAACGATCCTGGATCTACGCCATGGTGGCGCTGATCTCGCTTGCCGCGTGCGTCGGTACGGCTTTCTTGAAGTCCTGGTCAAGATACCCCGTCTATGCGCTGACAGCCGGCTTCGTGTCGGCCTGGTGCTACTCGGTATACGCAGGCGTGCAGGCGGGATTCTTTCCGTTTTTCTTCTCGTCACCCGCGGCGGCCGCGAAATCTCTGGCGCCCGGACTGGTCCTGGCCTGCCTGTCGCTGGTCTGCAGTTACGTCGTATTTCGCCAATTCCGGCCGGTTGCCCAAGCGGGCGTTGAAAACCGACCGGCCTGACCACTCTGGCCGCGGCCATCTGAAGCCAGCTCTTGCCCATACGGCGCTGGAGTTCCCAAGATTTGGTGGACACCGGATAGCGTAAAGGCTAGTAACAGAGGGTAGTACCGATGTCCACACGATTGAGCGCCGGTCGTGTTCGCGTGACCTACGAGTTCATCAAATCGCACCGGCATCAGTTCCGCGTCGAGACGATGTGTCGCGTGCTTGAAGTCACCCGGAGTGGCTACTACGACTGGCTGAAGCAGCCGGTCTCCAAGCGAGCGCAGGAGGATGCCAGGCTGCTGCGGTTGATCCGCGCGTCGTTCGTCGCAAGTCAGGGCGTCTATGGAGCGCCACGCGTGTTTCTGGATCTGCGCGAGGCCGGAGAGACCTGCAGCAAGCACCGCGTCGCACGTCTGATGCGCGTGAACGGCTTGCGAGCGTTCCATGGCTATCGCACTCGGCGCTGGTCGGTCGGCAAGCCTTCTGTCCTGATCCCGAATGTCCTGCAGCGCCAGTTCACGGTGACGCGCCGCAACAAGGTTTGGGTCACGGATATCACATATATTCGGACATGGCAGGGCTGGCTGTACCTGGCGATCGTCATGGATCTGTTTTCGCGGAAAGTCATCGGCTGGGCCGCGGGCCCGACGATCCACCGAGAGATCGTACTGAATGCCGTGCTGATGGCCGTTCGTCGGCGACGGCCGCGCGACACGCTCATTCACTCCGACCAGGGCACCCAATATGGCAGCGACGCGTGGCGGCGCTTCTGTCGCACCAATCGCCTCGAACCCAGCATGAGCCGCAAAGGCAACTGCTGGGACAATGCCGTGGCGGAATCTTTCTTCGGTAGCCTGAAGAAGGAGCGCGTCAAGAAGCACATCTACAAGACTCGCGAGCTCGCGCTCGCCGACGTATCCGACTACATCGAGTCCTTCTACAATCCCATTCGTCGCCACAGCCACCTCGGCGGAATGAGCCCTGATCAGTTCGAGGCTGCTCACAAACCGAGGCGGCGGAGTGTCCACTGAATCCTGGGAACTCCACTCACCATTTCCCGACGTCAATTAGCTATTGCCCACTTTTGCAATCAATAGTACGGCACCCTACTGAAAAGCTCGAATCAGCACTGATACGTTCCCGTATGTTCTAACGGGTTGATAATGCTGCCGAATGAAGTCATCGAGCATGTGAACACCGCTACTTCTAGCGCTGTCGTTCGGCTCAACCACGAAGTCCCAATGCGACTCTAGTATTACGAAGCGTACGCTGCGCTCCTGCAGTTCAGCGATAATTTCGCTCTGTACATCGGCACGTGTCTGCAACCCTGGGTCAAATTGGTTCCATCGAGTCGCTGGCAGTCGACCCGTCGCGAAATACATCATGTTGTCGTTGACAAAGATCTTATCGTGCCGAGTCAATCCCACAAAAATGCGCTCACCCGATTTCGTATTGGCAATCACGAATCGCGCTGCGTCAGCACGATCCACATCGAGCAATAGACACTGGATTCTTGGAAGCCCGCTCGGTGTGCCACACAAGGAGTCTCCCGCTACATTCTCGAAGGCCGACTTGACACGAACTTGCGCCAGCATGGTCGAACCTGCGCGGATGCGGGAACGTCCCGCTGTGTTTGATGCATCGAGGACACTGATCAGGCATAGGATACATAGCATGCCTATTACAATTCGCGCCACGTATCCTTGATACCATGCCCTTTCGAGCAACACAGCCAAGAGCACTAGTGACGGAACGATCGACGCCAGCATATGCACTACGCTCACGCGTACGAGCCCTTTCAAATACAGCATTGCGGTGAGAATCACCAACATGATTAGCAGCCAATCCCTAAGTGGCTCAGTACCGCCGCTTTCAGAATACGGGCGGTTCCGCCGGTGTATATCGAACCTACTTAGAAAAAGGCTATACGCTGCTGCGCAGCAAATGATTATCGGCCAGTACACGGCTAGATTCTCAATCGACGAAAAGATCTGAAGTACGCCGGGGAACGGCAAGCTGCGCATCAGCGCATAGTAATGAACAGGATATGAAACGATGTCATGGACGAAAGCTGTGATCGGAGCCACTTCTAGGTAACAAACGGCTACTGGCAAAAACACCATGGATACACCGAGCACATACCACATCAGCTTATTTACCGGCTGGTCTGGCGCGTGAGCGGAATTGTCATATCGCACCACGCTTGAAACTGTGAGTACGGTCCCCAGCGCTACAAATATGAGAAATCCAACGTCGTACCTGAACAATGCGGACAGTCCGACTGCCGCGCCACCAGCCAAAACCCGCCACCGGGAGAATCGGCCAGCTAACACAGGCAGAACCAAGGCCGCGCTGATGAGTGCGAGCAAAACGACGGGAAGGATTGGATAGCCATAGAACGGTATGCTGAAGAGCCAAAGCCCGCAAGTGACCGCCGTCACGAGGGCGATGGGTGGGCGAGCACAGGTCCCAGTCAGTCGATAACAGACTGTCACTATCATCGCGCGCACCAACAGGTCATAGGCACGCTCGACAACCGCGTATTGGCCGAATAGCTTGAAAAGCGCCGCAATCACGTAGAACTGCGCGGGGCCGTAATTGGTATAAAAGTCCGAATGCGGAACTTCTCCCGCCGCGACACGCATTGCTCCGACAAGTATGACCCCCTCGTCATACACGCTAGGTCTTAAGTCCATGCCCAACGCGAGCAACAGGATCGAGGCGACGAAAATTCGCAGCTGATGCTTTTGCCCAGCCAGTGACGAGTCTGCACGATCGGCAATCATTTGAGAGAAATCAAGAAGTTGTAACTGACCGTATCATTGACTTGTGCCAGCATAGCGGAGCTGGGCAGGATTGCGACCACTCTTCGACGTATCAACTCGGAGAAACAGTACGCGAGCTTGCACAAAAGCGTACTGAACTGGTGCCAAACTGTTGCGACAATGTCCTTTGTCGTATTTTCAGACTGTGACACGCCGCAGACCATGCCAACAAGATCCGTGCCCCCAATTTTGCGGCAGTCGCGCTTCATCACTTTCGATGGTGCGGTGTCGCTTGTAACCGATCATCAGCGACCGGACCGGTACCGGCATATTGAGGTCGACCTTGGTAATCGCAAGCGTATCGCCCGGGGCGCCGGCCTCTCTTACGCTGCTGCGAGCTTCGGCAAAGGCGTCGTTGTTCAAGAGATGTCAGCTTTTGATCGTCTGCTCGAGTTCGACGAGAGCGGAAGAACCATTCGCGTGGAAGCCGGGGCCAGCCTTGGGCGCTTGGTTAGGTGGGCAGCGGATAACAACCTTTGCCTGCCGGTGCTGCCAGGCTATCCGGTGATCACCA
The DNA here is from genome assembly GCA_963732375.1 of uncultured Gammaproteobacteria bacterium. Taxonomy (GTDB): domain Bacteria; phylum Pseudomonadota; class Gammaproteobacteria; order Steroidobacterales; family Steroidobacteraceae; genus RPQJ01. The sequence goes on along the minus strand of CAVSZE010000001.1, from coordinate 331,004 downwards.
TTGGCGGTTGCGTTGCAGCGGATGTTCATGGCAAGAATCCGTTTCGCGATGGTACTTTCTCGGACTGGGTTGAAGGCATGACTATTTTTCACCCCACCTACGGATATCAGTCCATCACGCGAATGGATGGTACCGGCCTCTTTGAGACAACGTGCGGCGGCTACGGTTTAACCGGATTAATCGTGGACGTTACTCTGCGCCTAACACCAATGCCGTCCAAAAATATCAAGGTCAAGCAAGTCGCCGTTGAGTCACTATCGGAATCTGCAGATCAGTTGCGTGATGCAGCAGAGTGGGATTTTGCGTACAGCTGGCACGATGGGACCGCACGGACCAAGAATTTTGGGCGGGGAATATTATTCTCGGGCGACTGGACAAACGAACCAAGCTCGACACGAGATAATGGTTACTATCCTATGTCGGCGCTTCAACGCGCCCGCTTGCCGGTATCGCTCTGGAACCGAGCAACCGCTCGAACGGCCAACGCTGTGTTTCGTCGGCTGGCGGCTCGTCAAGCGACACAAGTAAAGATCGCATTTGACGCGGCATTTCCATTTGCGCGGCAGACGCTATATCACCGCTTTTACGGCAGGCCCGGCCTTGCGGAGATTCAATTACTGGTGCCGGATGCATGCCTTACAGAATTCATCTCTTTGCTGTCCGCCGTGGTCCATAGGATTGACCCACCGCTTGTGATGATGTCCATGAAACGGTTTGTGGGACGCCGGCAATCGTTGAGTATGTCCGGCTCAGGGATGCTGTTCGCGCTTGATATGGTCCGGAGTCCAGCTACGAGTCGCTTCCTTACCGCCCTCGACGCGCTTGCGATCTCCGTCGGTGCCCAGCCCAATGTGGCCAAAGACTCCCGCTTACCGGCAGACATTGCCGCGCGCACTTTGCCGTACTACGCACTTTTTCGTCAGCGCGTGCATGAACTTGATCCGGACCGTCTATATCAGTCCGAACTCTCCCGACGCTTAGCGCTCTGAATACATAGAACTCCTTCTGATGAGCAATCAATCGACCTATCTGATTGTCGGAGGTTCTTCAGGCCTCGGGCGCGCACTTGCGGAGCGATTCGCCCGTGCTGGGCATGCATTGGTACTGATTTCGTCAGATCTTCGCGATGTACGCGCCCTCGCCTCAGATCTAGCCTTAAGACATAAGGTGTCGGTTTTGCCTGTACTATTTGATTTGGCGATGCCTGCAGTCGACTTTCAAATGATTGATTCCGCGTTATCCAATCTACCGCCGCTGACGGGCTTATTGCTGGTCGCCGGAATGAATCAAACATATGATCAACCTGGCCAGCCGCCCGAGGCGTTGGATGTGCTCACACGCACCAACTACACCACGCTGTGCAAGTTCGTTAACCACTATCTGCCTGTTCTTCGTAACTCTACGACTGGTCTAATCGTCGGATTTGGCAGCGTGGCCGCAACACGTGGGCGAGACCGAAATGCAGCCTATAGTGCGGCCAAACGCGCCTTGTCTTCCTACTTTGAAAGCCTGAGGCACTCGCTGCGCGAATCCAAGATTTACGTACACTTTTACGTTCTTGGGTATCTTGATACAAATCTCGCTTTTGCCCAGCGTTTGATGCTCCCGCGCGCTGCACCGCACCTACTCGCCGAAAGGATTTATCAACGACGATTTAGTGATTGTGGGGTTTCCTACTATCCACGCTTTTGGCGCCCTGTCTGCACGATCACAAAAGCGCTGCCTTGGCTCGTTTATCAGCGCTTATCATTCTGAAAGAACCTTTCATGTCTGAGCTCAATGTCAGCCTGTTTTTTCCCGTCTACAATGACGAAGGCACCGTGCGTACAGTGGCGGAGCAGGGAATTGCTCTTTTGCAGGAATATGCCAACAAGTATGAAATCGTCATAGTCGACGACGGTTCTCCGGATCGCTCGGGTGAGATAGCGGATGCACTCGCACGTGAGTATCCAGACGTTGTTCGGGTTATACATCATGAAAACAATCGCGGCTATGGCGCGGCATTGCGCTCGGGCGCCGCCGCTTGCCGCTACGAATGGCTGTGTATGGTCGACGGCGATAACGAGTACGATGTGCATGATCTTCGGAAAATGCTCGACCTGCGCGATTTCTACCGGTTGATCATCGGCTTCCGATATAAAAAGCTCTACTCAACCAGACGCATCTTCATTTCGTTTGTCTACAATGCTGTTCTGCGCAAACTTTTCCGGGCGCCGTTTCGCGATGTTTCGACCGGCATCCGCGTCTTCCACCGGTCGATCTTGGATGACATCACGCTGACCTGCGACAGCCCATTCATCGGTGCTGAGCTCGCCATCAAGACCATGCTTCGTGGTTACCCGGTCGGGGAAGTCGGCATCCAGACGTTTCCACGAGAGTTCGGCCGCGGTTCGGCTACAACCGTGCGCAACATTCTGCTGACCATAAGTGACGTGCGGACAATTCGGCGCGATATCTTTTCCGAACACTATCATTTACCCCCCGGCCGGCCGCGAGAGACGAGACAGGTCGATGGATGATTTGAGCAGGTTGTATCGCATTCGATTTACCGATGCCGACTGCGCGAGGAAGGACGCGATCTGGCGTGTGATGTGCGAGCATTTTTTCCAAGCCTATGTTTCGCCTCAGGACACGCTTCTGGACATCGCATGCGGCTACGGAGAGTTCACACGCCACATCCGCGCCGGCCGCAAGATTGCCATCGATCTCAACCCTGACGCCGCAAGTCATTTGTCGCCGGATGTCGAATTCCACATAGCGAGCGCTGCCGATCTAACGCCCATCGCGAATTCGAGCGTCGACGTCTGTTTCAGCAGCAATTTTTTCGAGCATCTTCCATCCAAGGACGTTCTTGATCGCGTCTTGAGCGAAACCCTGCGCGTGTTGAAGCCGGGAGGGCGTTACGTAGCGATGCAGCCTAACTTGCGTTATGCGCCGGGCGAATACTGGGACTACTACGATCATGTCCTACCGCTGACGCACCTTTCTTGCTCCGAGGCCTTTGCGAAGGCGGGGTACGAGGTGGTTGAACTGATCGACCGTTTCGTACCGTTCTCAACAGCAAGTATTCTGCCGCAGGCACCCTGGCTCGTGCGCTGTTATTTGGCTTTCCGGCCAGCGTGGAGGTTTCTGGGTCGGCAGTTTGTGATCGTCGGCAGAAAGCCACTCGAGCATTTGTATACGGGGCCATCGCCGACAGCAGTACAGATAGGCTTGGATGATGGATGCTAGAGAAGCCAAGGACCAATGAAGCGAAAGACGCCTGCATGGATCCTGTTGGGCGTGAGGCTTGGGATCACTGCCGGTCTCATCGCTTACTTGCTTGGCAAGATCGAGATCGCCCCGGTCTTAAGGAAGGTTCGTACGATCGACCCGACGTCAGCTTTCTCGGCCGTGACGGTCATGGTGGCAGATCTGGCGATGGTGAGTTTGCGGTGGCAACTTGTGAATCAACTTGTTGATGCGCGCACAAAGATCGGGCAGGTATTTCGTCTGACCTTGATAGGTCAGTTCTTTAATCAGATCCTTCCATCCTCCGTCGGAGGCGATGCGGTTCGGGCATGGCTGGCGTCTCGTGAAGGCGTGCCATTAGGCCGAGCCATTTCTGGAATCGTTTGCGATCGAGCGGCCGCGCTGGTCGCTTTGATACTGATCATTTCCGGCACGCTTTTTGTGCTGCCGGCTCTTGTGCCCAATCGGCTTCCAGCAATCGATTTATTGCGGGTCGTCGCTCTGACCGGACTGTCCGGACTTGCGGTCCTGGTAACCTTTGGAGCTCTGATTTCCCGGCTCCTGATGAAATACCGCATGACTGCCTCTTTCGGAAAGCTGGTGCGCGATCTCCGCAAGGTTTTCTATTCGCCTCGCAAGAGTACTGAAATCATGGCCCTTGCGGGTGCTGTTCAAATTCTGCTTGTATTGGCCATTTACTTGTGTGCGAAGGGAATGAATATTCGCCTTGAATTTGGCGCCGCGCTGCTTGTGATCCCAGCGGTCATGCTTGTCTCGATGATTCCAATCTCGTTTGCGGGCTGGGGTGTCAGGGAAGGTGCGATGATTCTAGGTTTGGGCGTTCTGGGGATTTCTGAGCCTGATTCACTGGCGGTCTCAGTCGCCTTCGGGCTGTTGAATTTCATCGTCGGTCTGCCGGGCGGGGCGCTTTGGCTGATGCGGCGCGGCGCGGCGCGGCCAGGGTAGACGTTATGCCTGAAATTGGTTAGAAGCTGGTTTAGAATTCTGGCGATTTGAACAGGCTTGATTGATCTCGAGAAGGCCTTATGGAGACGTCGAGATCTGCGAGTCAGCCCTGCTATCACGGCGATCCGGCTCCAATTCCGGTGGATTCGCTGGCGTCGCGGGGCAAATCACGCAAGGGGACGCTCCTTTCCCGTCTATGCGCTTTCGGCCATGGTTCGCCAGCTCGCAATCGGCTTGGCACACCTTGCCGAATTTAGCCGGCAGTGTAACGCGCACTTCAGTCGCGCGGTCCTGCGCATGCTGAACTTTTCCTGCCGTTACAGGCTGCGCGCCGAAGCGCAGCCTGAGTACCGCGGTCCTTGCGTCTTTCTGGTCAGTTCCAGGACGACCCTCCGTGACGTTTCACACGAGGTACGGCTCTCCCGGTTGGAAACCCAACCACCGCCTGGGACGGGAGTACAACCGTGACGATGCTCAACACACGCGTTCGCGATCGCAAGTTCCTCGCGAGGGCTGGTCGCGGCAATGGGTTTTTTTGGTTACAGACCCCGACTGTTGGTACTCTTCGCGTGCAGCATTTGGTCGCGTCCCGGCGTCATTCCCGCGCGCTTTCGGTAAGCTTCGCTTCGCCACACCGGCATCGCTAAGGATGACCACTTACCAAGACAATTCGTCCCCCAAAGTGACCGTGGCCATACCGACGTATCGGGGTGCCGCCTATCTCGGTGCCGCAATCGATTCCGTTCTGAATCAGACTTTCGGCGATTTCGAGCTACTCGTACTTGACGACAACTCGCCGGACGATACCGCGGCTGTGGTTTCCTGTTTTCCTGATCCAAGGATTGTGTATCGGCGTAATTCGCAGAATCTTGGTCCACTCGGCAATTGGAACCGCTGCCTGGCCGAGGGTCGCGGCGACTATTTCAAGCTGCTCCCGCATGACGATGTCTTGCATTCATCCTGCCTCGAGCGGCAGGTTGCTGTGCTCGACGCCGACCTCCAACAACGAGTCGCAATGGTATTCAGCTCGCGCGACATTCTGTCTCCAGACGGCGAGCGACTCACTCGCCGCGGTTACCCAGGGAACCCCAACGGATTGTTACCTGCCACTGACGTCATGCGAAGCTGCATACGGCGCGGAACCAATCTGATTGGGGAGCCGGGTGCCGTACTTTTTCGAAAGTCCCTCGCTGAAAGGGTCGGCGGATTCGACGCAACGTACCCGTACGTAATTGATCTGGACTATTGGTTTCGCCTACTAAGGCACGGCGACGCCTACTATTTCCGGGAACCGCTCGCTGGATTCCGTGTCTCGGGAGCTTCCTGGAGCGTCGCCATCGGAGCCTCGCAGAGTGCAGACTTCGGCGGATTCGCTAGTTCTGCTACTTCCCCCGCAACACCCATCGATCGCATGATCGGGCGAGTCACTGCCGTATTGAACAATCTCGCTCGCCTGGTCTTTTACCGGACTTATTTGCGATGAATACCGCCGATCGCCCCACGCTCGAGTTTGATCAGGCGTACGCCGACGAGCAGTTACGCCGTAGCCGCCATCCGCTGCGTCGAGTCATCAAAGGCTTCTATCTGCGCAGCGTACTTCGCGATGTACAAGGCGCAACCATCGATTTCGGCTGCGGCGCGGGCCAGTTGCTCGCCCGCCTGCCAAATGGCTCGGTAGGGCTTGAGGTCAACCCGCATCTGGTCAAGGGGCTGTGCGGGGACGGCTTCACGGTTTTCCAGGCCCGCGGCACGAAAGTCGATTTTGACTTGCCGGACATCATTGCGGGGCGCTATCAGACACTTGTGATTGCCCACGTACTCGAACACCTGCCGGATCCTGCACAAGCGCTGACGGCACTGCTTGCCGCTTGTCAGCGAGTCGGCATAAGGCGTGTATTGGTCGTCGTCCCCGGCGTGAAAGGTTTTGCGTCGGACCGAACCCACAAGACTTTCGTCGATCGAGCATTTATTGAGACTCGGATGCCCGCCGACATTGGAGGCTTCGTTCGCTCAAGAATCACATACTTTCCTGGCCCTTGGGCTTGGATCGGTCGGTTTTTCGTTTTTCACGAAATGAAAGTTCAATTCGATCGCGCGGGCGAGTCGTGATATGACCTTATCAGTGCTTCCAGGAAATCAATTCATCAGGTTCCTGATCGTCGGCGGCGTCAATACTGCATTCAGCTATGCTGTGTATGCGTGCCTTTTGTATACAGGCTTGCCATACGTGATAGCCAATTTTGGAGCCCTGGTCGCTGGTACGGTATTCAGCTTTCGTACTCAGGGCCGATTTGTCTTTGGGAATCAGGACGCACGCTTGATTGTCCGATTCGCCGCATGTTGGATCGCGATTTTTGCGGTCAACATCGTCTTGATCAGACTGCTGCTTTTTCTCGGCCTTAACGCCTACTGGGCCGGCGCATGGGCAATGATTCCGGTCACCCTGCTCTCCTTCTTTATACAGAAATTCGTGGTCTTTTCTGCATCGCGACGAACGGGCTCCGAGCCTCCGCGCAAGTAGGTACCCTATGTCTGTTCACCTAGCAATCGTCGTACCGTGCTTTAATGAAGAGAGTGTCTTACCGGAAACGAACCGACGATTGCTGACCCTTCTGACGACACTTCAAGGACGTCAATTGGTTTCGGCCAATAGCAGCGTCAGCTACATTGACGATGGAAGCAGGGATGGTACCTGGACACTCATCGAAACACTCGCGGCAGCCGATACGCGCGTGCGCGGCATAAAGCTGTCTCGAAATGCAGGGCACCAGATCGCCCTGTTGGCAGGCCTTCTAACAGTAGAAGGCGATGCGATGGTCAGCATCGACGCCGACCTCCAGGACGATCTTTCGGTTCTTGAGACGATGCTGGTTGAATTTATCAACGGAGCCGAGATTGTGTACGGCGTTCGCGATTCGCGGCGGTCCGACAGCGCATTCAAGCGTAACACCGCCTTGGCCTACTATGGCCTCTTGCAGCGACTGGGCGTTGACATTGTGTATAACCATGCTGACTTTCGGTTACTGGGCCGTCGCGCAGTGGAGGCGTTGCGGCAATTCGGCGAAGTCAACGTGTTCCTGCGTGGCATCGTGCCGTTGATAGGTTATCGCGCGGCGACGGTCACTTACGACCGTTCTCAGCGACTGGGCGGCGCCTCCAAGTACTCTTTTCGCAAGATGCTTGCGTTCGCTGCGGAAGGCATTACTTCATTCAGCATCGTGCCGCTTCGATTGATTACGCTCCTCGGATTTCTGGTGTCAGCGTTCAGCTTTGCGATGATCGTATTCATTATTTACGGAACGCTGGTAATGAAGGCAGTAATTCCCGGTTGGGCATCGTCCGTGGTGCCGATTTATTTCCTGGGGGGAATCCAACTTTTGTCTATCGGAATACTCGGCGAGTATGTCGCCAAGATCTATATGGAAACGAAGAGGCGCCCGCGGTACTTTGTCGAGAAAGTGACGTGACGCACGGCGTCAGTTCGGCTGCCCTCCCCGGCGTACAAACACCCTGAGGGAACCAATCGGCGGATACTCCTCGTAGGCGCTCCAGATCTGCCTGAACAGGGGATCCTCCAGGTAGAACGCCAGGTCATCGAACGGACGGCCATTGGTTCCAAGGCGACTGCGCGATCCTTCCGCGAAGACGATGGCGGGCGGACGAAGTTCAAAATCCTCCACGACCATTCGGCGCTGAAGATGCGCGGCTCGAACTATGCTGGCCTCGAGGATGGGATCTGTAACCTCATCTCTCCGTGCGTACGCAGCGACGATACCCTGGGCAGCGGACCTGCCCGAAAAGTCGGCTCTTGTGTAGGACGCGGTCGGAAAGCCCGGAAAGGGGTGCGTGCTGAACGCGAAAAAATAGGACTTCGGCGATGGAGCGAGCCGGTCAACGACCGAGATGATCACATCACGATAGACACCAGTCCGTCCCCAGGCAATGTTGTATTCGGCATACCAGTTCACGACAGTATCGTGAACCTGCTTCACCGGAGGCAATGACAACAGTATCAACGTTGGAATAAGTGCATAGGACATCCATCGAGGCGACGTTTGCCGTGTACTCCAAACCTGACTCAGACTGGACGCGAGACTAACCCCGAGAAAGACGCAGGCGCAGACCAGCACCGGATAGGCATGGTAGACGAAGCCTTTCGCCTGGATGAAATAGCTGAACGTGTATCCCAGTCCACCGAGCAGGATGACGGTGTGCTGCCTGGTCCAGCATCTCGCCAGCAGCGCGATCAAGGCACCGTAGAGCGCCGGCTGCGCCACGATGGCAAATCTCTTGATGAGGACCTCCGCACCCACCGTTTCGAATGCCCAGTAGACGGATCGCATCAGAGGCACAGTGAACTGCAAATACTGCGGCGCGAAAACGAGGACCGACGCGACGTACAGCAGGATGGTCAAGCCAAGTACGACAATTTCGGTTCGGAACAACGACCGCCAGCCGAGCCTCGCGATAAGCAAGACCTCAACAAGTATCGGCACCGCAAGAAAATACGGCTTGATCGCAAAACCGACCCCGGCCAGGAATCCAACGGCCACTCGAATCGACGTTCTAGGACCCTTGGCCCCGCCTAGGCCCACGGCCGCAGACGCGAGATACGGCATCGCGAAGAGCACCGAAGCATACTCGCGCTGCCCGAAACTGAACCCGGGAGCCAGCGCTGCTACGAGAACGAATGCCAGCTTCCAGCCGGTCGATGCTGATTGTTCGCGAGCGTCGACATCCGACAGAACACGAAACAACAGTGCCGTGCTGAGGACAAAGTAGCCCCAAAACACGAGCCTTACTGCGGACGGCTCCCGCATGAGTCCGAGTTCCGCGAGGGCGGCAGCAGGTATGGACAAGAACCAAGCCATTGGCGGGTTCGGGTCGAGGACACCGGTACCGAAATGCTGCCCCCGCAGCAACCACCTCGCAGAGTGCGCGATCCAGGAGACGTCGTGGTTGAGATGCACCCGCGCCTGCAGATAGTTCCCGCAAAGGACCAAAGCAAAAGCGGCAATCAGCCAGATGATATTGGGCGGGATCTTTTTGCGTAGAATCCCTTCATTGCTCACTGTTCAGGCTCCTGCTCCAATCAACCTGCCGGTGATTTCTAGCCCTGCCTGACACGCTGAACTGTCGATTGCCACAATTGTCGTGCGTTCCGCGCCGACGACAAAGACCGCCAGATAACGTCTCGCGCCGATACGATCGCCCGGCTTAACTGACACCAAGCGCAGTCGTCTTGCTTTCACTTTCCTTCCGCCGCACTTCCAGGAAGTTCTCCCACTCTTCGCCAATTCTCGGCCAGTCAGCCGGGGTGGTGGCGACGGGCTTGTGCAGTTCACCCTTGTAGTGATCCTGCATCGCGTCCCATAGACGCTGCGCAGTTGGCTCATCATCCAGCGGCCTTGCAAGCAGCAATCGTCCGCTTTTCTGCGGGAAGTCGAAGTAGAGATACTGATGCTCGTACGGGCCCGCGGGCATTGCCGCGAGCAGCTGGTCCCTGGTAAACGCCGCGCGCTCCTTGTATGCGATCGCCAATGGGGCATATTCGGATCGAATGTGCAGCCGCGCGGTCTTCGCATCCACTTCGAAGAAAGCCGCATTCTGCCGAGCCGTGCCCGCTTCATCGACACCTCCGTTCGGCGTGGGCAAGACTTTCAGGTCCGTTTCAGTGTAGCGAATGCGCTCTGGCTGGACGCCGGCCGGATCGTGCCCCGACTCCAGCATCGGCAGCAGCGACTGACCGGTAGCCTGTAGCGGGTCGCCACCGATGCCGAGGTACGCAAGTATGGTAGGCGAGATGTCCTCGACTGTTACGGGAAAATCAAACTCCCGGCCGTCGTTGCCGATCTCCTGAGTCGGGCCAAATGCCCGAAATGCCAACAAAACGTGATACTGAGACTTCGACAGCACACTCTGGCCGTGGCCGGTGGTCTCCATTTTCAGAGGCGACTTCATACCCTTAACCCTGAACGTATCGTCGAAAAACGAGTCCGAGGGCAGGTTCAGCGCCTCACCGTGATCCGACAACACGATGACCAGCGCGTTGCGCAAGGCGCCCTTCCGCTCAAGTACCGCAACAAGCTCGCCGAACATGCGATCCGCGGTCTGCAAGCCGATCCTGTACAGGGGCCGGTCTTCATCGGACACGGGCGAAGAAACTCCGAATGGCGTGTCGGCCGTGTAGTAGGGCCAGTGGGCGGCAGTCAGGTGCGATATGAAGAGTGTCGGCTTGTCGAACGAAACCTCCGCATCCAGGCGCTCCACGAAGGTCTCCGGCTCGAACATCGTCGCGACCCCGCGGTTGGCGTACGAGAACGGGAACAGCCATTTGCCGAGCCTGGTGTTGATCACCATCGAAGCCAAAGGCAGCTCGTTGTATGTCCCGATGATGAAATCAGAGGCGCCAATCCGTGGCGTAACGACCTGGTCAAAGCCGTAGGTCTCGTCGATGTTTGCGAAGCGGACTTCGTCGGTCGAGTAGACCGTGTGGTATCCGGCCTTCGTCACGACATCCCCGATCGTGGGATTTGCACTAACGCTCGAGCGCTCGGCCAGGTTGAATCGGGCGCCAGTGGCGGTCGGCGAGCGTCCCGACAGGATCGCGACCCAGGATGGGTAGGTGCGAGCAACCGGCGTCGTCGTGTCGGAGAACAGGTCAGCTTTCTCCAGGAAACGATCAAGGTTTGGCGTTACGCCCGTGCCGCCGAACCGTCGCAGTTGCTCAAGTCGCAACGAGTCGATTCCGAGGATGATGATGTTGGGCCGGTCGGCAGCAGAAGCTGCCGCGACTCCCGATCGACTTGCAGTCCACATCAGTGAAGCAGCGGCCAGCGAAACGACTGCAGACACTGCCCAGACTGACCGCCGCCGTACGATCCGGTCAGATCGCATGAAAAGCACCAAGGCAGCGCGCGCCAGCACCAGCGCGCCAAGTACAAACGCGGCGAAGTAAATCACCTGACCGAGATGCCATGGGCCGACAGGAACGGCGACAGCGTCATGGTAGTAGGCCCCGATCAACGTGCGCGGATACCACAGCGCGTTGTAGACGAGCGCAATACCCGCGAGCACGCAGAACCAGCCGACCACGATTCGCCCGAACTTGGCCCGCGCATTCGGAGAAAAAATAGCTGTCGCGCAAGCCAGCACCCACGTAAGGCCCGCGAACATGAGGTGCAACAGGACCTGGGTAATGAGGAATACCGCCGCTTCCCACACGACCTTCTCCGTCCAGGACCCCGACGATGCGGCCCGCATGACGTCCGTCGACGCAATTCGATCGAGCAGGCTGGCAGCGGACGTGTAGGCCGTCACTACCAGAAAGAAGATCCACAGCGCGGCGGCGATTACCGCTCCGCGCACCAGGCGATCGCGCGGAGGCAGCAGGCCCGCAATTGCAGTCTTCCCTTGCTCACTCATACCTACATCACCTGCATGGCAACCCGGATGGTCGACCGAACCGTTCAACGGCGGCGCATCATAGCCATCTTATTGTTAACCGACGGCCGGCTTGCTGACTGCAAACCGGTTCTCAATCAGGAACGAAATGGGAGTACTGCCAGCGCCAACGCGGACGCTCGCTCGTAGCCGCCACTTCTTGTCACATACCGACAATTCGTGTCGCACGCAGCGATGCCACGACGCAGCGAGAGCGCGCAGCCCGACAGATAATCCCTTTATAAACAATGACCTTTGGTAATCAGGACTATCTGGCACGAATGTTGCTTTATCAGGGTGCAGGCAGCGTGCCGCTGTTTCGTTGAATCAACAAGGAGTCCGCAATGCTCAAGTCCATGCAGAAGGGTTTCACCCTCATCGAATTGATGATCGTCATCGCGATTATCGGCATCCTGGCCGCCATCGCGATCCCGGCGTACCAGGACTACGTGATCCGGTCACAGGTCTCGGAAGGCCTCACCATGGCCTCGGCCGCAAAAGCCTCGGTGTCCGAGTACTACGCCAACAAGGGCACCTGGCCCACAAACAATAGCGCAGCCGGTCTCGGCTCGTCGGCCTCCATCAACGGCAAGTACGTCAATGGCATCACGGTCGCTAATGGTGGCATCACGGTCACCTACGGCCACGAGGTCAATGACAAGGTCACCGGCAAGAAGATCGGCCTGACCCCGGGCGCCAGCCTGAACGGCGATGTGATCTGGAAGTGTGGTAAGGCTACCGATCCGTCGGGCTGGGATGCCGGCACGTCGGCGGCGGGTGCTGCAACAACCGATCTCGACGGCAAGTACATGCCGTCGTCCTGCCGTCCGTAAGCAGTCGACTGCAGTCCGGGCAAGGATGCCCGGGATCGCTCCCGAAGCCCCCGCCTCGTGCGGGGGCTTCCTTTTGTGCCCGCCGCTCGCGCCCGCCAGGGGGCCTCTCCGAGGCAAATGTGTCGCAAGGCACAAAATTTGCTGGCCGCGGGGCCGTTATTGACCCGCTGCGACTTAACATTTGCTAGCCTTGCTACCGTCGACAGCCACCATTTACGGACGGCTCGCGTGGCCAGCCCTGTGTCTGCCCTATGAATGAATTCGCGGTGTCCCAGACCCCGAGCGCCCTGCAGGGCCTGCCGCAGCGGCTTGTTGCCGACGGGCTGGTCGGGGACGGCGCCATGATGGAGGCGATTGCGGCGGCCAAGGAGCGCCGAGTCGGGGTCGTCAGCTACCTGGTCGATCACAACATCGCCGATGCGCGCGAGATCGCCATCGCGGCCTCGCAGGAGTTCGGCGCCCCGCTGCTCGACCTCGACGCCATCAACCCGGACATCGACACCATTCGGGTCGTCAGCGACAAGCTGCTGCGCAAGCACCACGTGCTGCCGCTGGTGAAGCGCGGCAAGAAACTGTTCCTCGGTATTTCCGATCCGACCAACCTGCACGCGCTGGACGAGGTCAAGTTCGCCACCGGCCTATCGGTCGAGGCCGTCGTCGTCGAGGACGGCAAGCTCACGCAGATGCTCGCCCGCGCGCTCGAGCAGGTGGACACCTCGATGCCCGAGCTCGCGGACGGCGACTTCGAGATGGAAAATCTCGAGACCAGCGCGGGCGACGACGAAGCCGAAGGCGGCAGCGCGGACCGCTCCGACGTTGACGATGCTCCTGTCGTTCGCTTCGTCAACAAGGTGATGCTCGACGCCATCCGCCGCGGCGCCTCCGACATCCATTTCGAGCCCTATGAGCGCTCATACCGCATTCGCTTCCGACTCGACGGCGTGCTGAAGGAGGTTGCGAACCCGCCGGTGCAACTCGCGATCAAGCTCGCGGCACGCCTCAAGGTCATGTCGCGGCTCGACATCGCCGAGCGACGCGTCCCGCAGGACGGTCGTATCAAGATGAAGATCTCGAAGAGCCGTTCGATCGATTTCCGCCTGAGCAGCTGCCCGACGCTGTTCGGCGAAAAGATCGTGATGCGTATCCTCGATTCGTCGAGTGCGATGCTCGGCATCGACTCGCTGGGCTACGAGGGCTTCCAGAAGAAGCACTACATGGACGCGCTCGCGCGTCCGCACGGCATGATCCTCGTCACCGGCCCGACCGGAAGTGGCAAGACGGTGTCGCTGTACACCGGGCTCTCGATCCTCAACACCGAGTCCACCAACATCTCGACGGCCGAAGACCCCGTCGAAATCATGCTGCCCGGCATCAACCAGGTGCAGATCAACCCGAAGGTCGGCCTCACCTTCGCCGGCGCACTGAGGGCGTTCCTGCGCCAGGACCCGGACGTCATCATGGTCGGCGAAATCCGCGACCTCGAGACGGCGGAAATCGCCATCAAGGCCGCCCAGACCGGTCACCTCGTGCTCTCGACGCTGCACACCAACGACGCCCCGAAAACGCTGACCCGCCTGGTGGACATGGGCGTGAAACCCTACGCCATCGCGACCTCCGTGGCCCTGATCATCGCGCAACGCCTCGCGCGCCGGCTTTGCAACAACTGCAAGAAGAAGCTCGAGGTTCCGGACGACGCGCTGGCCAAGGAAGGTTTCGGTGCGGAAGAAATCGCGAACGGCATCCAGATTTTCGGACCGGTCGGTTGCAGCAACTGCACGGACGGGTATAAGGGCCGAACCGGCCTTTACGAGGTGATGCCGGTGACCGAGGAAATCGGCCGCATCATCATGGAAGGCGGCAACGTGTTGCAGATCAAGGAGGCGGCCGCGCGCGCGGGCGTGTGGAGCCTGCGACAGGCGGGCCTGAAGAAGGTCCGCGACGGCATCACGACATTGGAAGAGATCAACCGCGTAACCGTCGATTGAGCGGAACAGGCAGGTAAGACATGGCCGAATCGATCGCAGCAAAGCAGTTCCCGTTCGTCTGGGAAGGTAGGGACAGGAAGGGCAATCGCGTCAAGGGCCGTGGCCTCGCCAGGGACGAGTTCGACCTGCGCGTATCGCTGCGACGCCAGGGCATCGCGCCGATGCGGGTTCGCAAGGAAAGAAAGCTTTTCAAGGGCGAGGGCAAGGTCACGGCCGAGGATATCGCCGTCTTTGCCCGCCAGCTCGCGACGATGCTCAACGCCGGCATCCCGATGGTCCAGGCCTTCGAGATCATCGGCGTCGGCAATGACAAGCCGGCCGTGCAGAAGCTGGTGCTGGACATCAAGTCCGACATCGAGACCGGCAACGCGCTGAACCAGGCGCTGGCCAAGCATCCGCTGTACTTCGACGACCTGTTCGTGAGCCTCGTCGAGGCAGGAGAGCACGCCGGTGCCCTCGAGGCGGTGCTCGAGAAGATCGCCACCTACAAGGAAAAGACCGAGGCCCTGAAGAAGAAGATCAAGAAGGCGCTGTTCTACCCGGCCGCGGTGCTCGCGGTCGCGGTGATCGTGACCATCATCCTTCTGATCTTCGTGATTCCGCAGTTCGAAAGCCTGTTCAAGGGTTTCGGCGCGGACCTGCCGGCATTCACGCAGATGGTCATCAACATGTCGCGCTGGATGCAGGCGAACGGCCTGTATCTCGGTGCCTTGGTGGCTGCCGCGGCGTTCACCTTCGGCTACTTCTACAAGCGCTCGAGGCCGATGCGCCAGTTCATCGACCGCACCGCGCTGCAGGTGCCGGTGATCGGCCCGATCCTGAGAAAGGCCGCCATCGCCCGCTTCGCGCGCACGCTGGCCACGATGTTCGCCGCCGGCGTGCCACTGGTCGAGGCGATGAAGTCGGTCTCCGGCGCCACCGGCAACATCGTCTACCAGGACGCGGTGCTCAAGATGCGCGACGAGATATCCACTGGCATGCGCATGCAGCGCGCGATGGACAACACGGGGCTGTTCCCCAACATGGTCGTGCAGATGATCGCGGTGGGCGAGGAATCGGGCTCGCTGGACGAGATGGCCAGCAAGGTGGCCGATTTCTATGAAGCCGACGTGGACGCGGCGGTGGACGGCCTCTCGAGCCTGCTCGAGCCGCTGATCATGGTGATCCTGGGCGTGCTGGTTGGCGGCCTGGTCATCGCCATGTACCTGCCGATCTTCAAGCTGGGCGCGGTCATCTGACGCTGTTCGACGTCCTCGGTTCGGGTACCGCGCTGCTGGTCGGCAGCGCGTTCCTGTTCTCGCTGCTGGTCGGCAGCTTCCTGAACGTGGTGATTTACCGCCTGCCGGTGATGCTCGATCGCCAGTGGCATGAGCAGGCGGAGGAGATGCTCGGAACTGGCGCGACCGTCGCACAGCCCGACCGGCCCTACAACCTCGTCGTCCCCCGCTCTGCCTGCCCCCACTGCGGCGCGAGGATCAAGGCGCACCAGAACATCCCGGTATTGAGCTACCTGATGCTCGGCGGCAAATGCGCGAGCTGCAGTGCGCGTATCTCCCCCCGCTACCCGATCGTGGAACTGGTAACCGCGCTGCTTTCTGCAGCGGTCGTGTGGCGCTACGGCTGGGAGTGGCAGTCGATCGCGGCGCTGGTCTTCACCTGGGCGCTGGTCGCGCTGACGGTGATCGACCTCGACCACCAGATCCTGCCCGACGTGATCACGCTGCCGCTGATGTGGCTGGGCCTGCTGGCAAGCCTCGTGTGGCAGCCAGGCCCCGCGCTCTCCATCCCGGTGGATCCGTGGTCGGCGATCATCGGCGCGGCAGCCGGCTACCTGAGCCTGTGGCTCGTGTACTGGGCGTTCAAGCTGCTCACCGGCAAGGAAGGTATGGGCTACGGCGACTTCAAGCTGTTCGCCGCGTTCGGCGCGTGGATGGGCTGGCAGATGCTGCCGCTCATCATCCTGCTGTCGGCCTTCACCGGCGCGGTGGTCGGCATCGCGCTGATGGTTGTGCGCGGCCGCGATCGCAATGCGCCGATTCCCTTCGGCCCGTATCTCGCCGCCGCCGGCTGGATCGCGCTCATGTGGGGCCCACAGATCGTCGGTGGATACCTGCACGTCTCCGGCCTTGATCACTGACCGGCGCCGCGGGAACGACCAGGTGAGTCCCGCTCCGTTCCGCGTCGCACTCACTGGTGGCATCGCCAGTGGCAAGTCCACGGTCGCCGACCTGTTCGCAGCGCTCGGCGTGCCGGTGATCGACACCGACGTGATCGCGCGCGAGGTGGTGGAGCCGGGCCAGCCGGCACTCGCCGAGGTCGTCGCCGCGTTCGGCACCGAGGTCCTCGATGCCACGGGCCGGATCGACCGCCGCCGCATGCGGGAGCGCATCTTCGCCGACCCGGATGCCAGGCGCCGTCTCGAAGCCATCCTGCACCCGGCGATACGCGCCGAAATGGCACGGCAGTCGCTCGCCGGCGGAGGACCCTACCAGGTGCTCGTCATCCCGCTGCTTGCCGAAGGCGGCCGCCGCGACCACGTGGACCGTGTGCTGCTGGTGGACGTGCCCGAGGAACTGCAGGTCGAACGCCTGGTGCAGCGTGACGGCGTGACTCGCGAGCAGGCCGAGGCATCGCTGAACGCGCAGGCGACCCGAGCCGCACGGCTGGCGCTCGCAGACGACGTGATCTGCAATACAGGCGCAGCGGACGAACTCCGCAGAGCGGTCGCGGGCCTGGACCTGAAATACCGCAGGCTGGCCGGGCCATGAAACACGTCGAGCAGGGGACATTCTCCTTTTCCCAGCAGCAGCCGGAGAAGAAGGCGGAACCGGGAAAAGGAGAATGTCCCCTCCCGCACGTCCCGCCGCGGTTGTGCGGCTCCGACGCCGTAGAGCAGAATACCCGGATGAATGCGAACGAGGCCATGACGCCCTCGGCGGGGCCGGCTACCCGCATGGTTTTCCATGAGCAACCGCTGAACGAGCGGATGCGCAGTTTCCTGCGCCTCGATTTCCTGTACCAGCAGGCGGTCCACCATCACACCAAGGCCGATCCGTGGTCGACCCGCGCCGCGGTGTCGGCGCTGCTCGAGATCCTCACCGTCACGCAACGCGGCGATGTTCGCGGCGAGGTGCTGAAGGAACTCGAGCGGCAGATGGCGCAACTCGCGGCGTTCAACAGCCGGCCGGGTGTCGATGCAGGGAGGCTGCGGGTGCTGCTCACGAAGCTGCACAGCATGCGCGAGGCCCTCGCGACAGTGGGCGCGCTGTTCATGCAGCCGCTGCGCGATTCCGAGTTCCTGAACGCGATCAAGCACCGCAGCACGATCCCCGGCGGCACCTGCGAGTTCGACCTGCCGAACTACACGCACTGGCTCAACCTTCCGGATGAGATACGCGGCGCGGATTTCTCGCGCTGGCTGGCGATCATCCGTCCGCTCGGCGACGCGGTCGGCGAACTGCTGTGGATGACGCGCGAACAGGCGCGCTCGCGCCACGAGGTTGCGCCGGGCGGCGTGTTCCACCTGTCGCTGGACCGTGACGTCCAGACGCAGATGATCCGCATCTCGCTGCCGGCCGGGACGGAGATCTACCCCGAGATCAGCGGCAGCCATCACCGCTGCAGCATCCGCTTCCTTTACTGGCAGGATCCGGTCAATCGGCCGGTCCAGGCGGCGGAGGACGTTCACTTCACGCTGTCGATCTGCACCTGAGGCGCGGCAGCGCCTGACCAGAGCGATGCCGACCGTTCTCTGCCCAACCTGCCAGCGCCCGGTCGAATGGTCCGAGGCATCGCCGTTCAGGCCTTTCTGCAGCGACCGCTGCAAGCTGATCGACCTCGGCGCGTGGATCGCCGAGAAGCACGTGATACCGGGCGAGGAAATCTCATCGACGGCGAACGAGGAAGACGGTTCCGGCGAGCCCCCGTTGAACGCCTGAGGCCGGGCCGGAGCCTCGCCATATCCACGCCTGGTGCACGTGGCGCGCATGACGGGGGGCGAGAACTCCTTGTCTGCCGACGCGCTGTCACAGCGCGTTCAGCGCGCGTTCATCGCGTACCCGTGTCGGTATCCCGCTCCAGCAGCGCGTCGATCATCGGATGGTCGGCTTCCAGCATGTCTTCGAAGGCGAGGTGATCGGGCCGCACCCATTTAAGCGCCTGCCCGTCCAGCCCGCGCGGATCACCGCTCCACGACGTGACGAGCCAGAGGTCGAGGCGCACGACCCTGTCGGGATAGGCATGCGAATAACGGACGAGGCGCTCGGCGTCGTGAACCTCGACGCCCAGTTCCTCGCGCAGTTCGCGCGCGAGTCCGGCTCGGGGTTCCTCGCCCGGGTCAATCTTGCCGCCGGGAAATTCCCAGCGCCCGGCCAGCGCCTTGCCCTCTGGTCGCTGGGCGATCAGCACGCGACCCTCGGCGTCGAACAGCGCGCCGGCCACGACCTCCAGATAGGGGACATTCTCCTTTTCGGAGGGGACATTCTCCTTTTCGCGAGCAACCAATTCGTTACGCATCGTGAACGCCTGGGAAAAGGAGAATGTCCCCTCCGAAACGAAAAGGAGAATGTCCCCTCCGAAAAGGAGAATGTCCCCTACGCCCTATGCTTCGCGGGCGATCTGGCCGTGGCAGTGCTTGAACTTGCGGCCTGAACCGCAGGGGCAGGGTTCGTTGCGTCCGACCTTGCGGCCATCGCGCACCACCGGGGTGACGCCCTCGGGCGCGCCCGGCATGCCGCCCGCAAAAGGGCCTCCCAAGCGCATGGCGGATCCGCTGGCTGCTTCTTCGGGCCCGATCGGACCGGCGTCGCTCGAGATCACCGACTGCGGCGCGGCGTGCTGCAGTTGCAGCTGGCGCGCCATCTGGCGCTCGCGCTCGCGCTCCTGCTCCTCGATCTCCGCCTCGCTGCGAACCTGCAGGCGCGACAGCAGCGAGATCGCGTCGTGCTTGATGCGGTCGAGCAGCGCGCCGAACAGCTCGAACGCCTCGCGCTTGTATTCCTGCTTCGGGTTCTTCTGCGCGTAGGCGCGCAGGTGGATGCCCTGGCGCAGGTAGTCCATCGCCGCGAGGTGCTCGCGCCAGTGCTTGTCGATCTCCTGCAGCATCACGGCCTTCTCGAGGTGCGCCATCACCGGCACGCCTACCTGCTCGACCTTCTGCTGGTAAGAGGCCTCGACAGCCTTGACGATGCGCTCGCGCAGGCCTGCCTCGGCGATCTCGTGGTCCGCCGCAAGCCAGTCCTTTGGCTGCACCTCGACCAGGAACTCGCGGGCGATCGCCTCGGCGAGCCCGTCGAGGTTCCATGTGTCCTCCACGCTCTCGCGCGGAATGTACTGGTCGATGATGCCGTTCACGACCTCTTCGCGTATGCCCGTGACCGCGTCGGAGATGCTCTCCGCCGCCATCATCTCGGTGCGCTGCTGGTAGATCACCTTGCGCTGGTCATTCGCGACGTCGTCGTACTCGAGCAGGTTCTTGCGCAGGTCGAAGTTGTAGGCCTCGACCTTGCGCTGGGCGCGCTCGATCTGGCGCGAGAGCATGCGGCTCTCGATCACCTCGCCTTCCTTCATGCCCGCGGTCGTGAGCCAGCGCTTGGTGCGATCGGGATCGCCGAAGATGCGCATCAGGTTGTCTTCGAGCGACAGGTAGAACCGGCTCGAGCCCGGGTCGCCCTGGCGGCCCGAGCGGCCGCGCAACTGGTTGTCGATGCGACGCGATTCGTGGCGCTCGGTGCCGACGATGTGCAGGCCGCCGGCGGCGACGACTTCCTCGTGGCGCTTCTGCCATTCCGCGCGCACGCGCTCGACCGTCGCCTCGTCGGGATTCTCGAGCTGCGCGAGCTCGACCTTGAGGTTGCCGCCGAGCACGATGTCGGTGCCGCGGCCTGCCATGTTGGTCGCGATGGTCACCACGCCAGGGCGGCCGGCCTGCGCGACGATGTGCGCCTCGCGCTCGTGCTGCTTGGCATTCAGCACCTCGTGTGCGATGCCCTGCTTGGTCAGCTCGCCCGACAGCAGCTCCGACGTCTCGACCGAGGTCGTGCCGACCAGCGCCGGCTGGCGGCGCTTCGAGCACTCGCGGATGTCCTCGATGATCGCCTCGAACTTGTCCTTCTGCGTCAGGTAGACGAGGTCCGGTGCGTCGTCGCGGACCATCGGACGGTGCGTCGGGATCACGGCAACCTCAAGCCCGTAGATCTCCTGGAACTCGAACGCCTCGGTATCCGCGGTGCCCGTCATGCCGGCGAGCTTGGCGTACATGCGGAAGTAGTTCTGGAACGTGATCGAGGCGACCGTCTGGTTTTCCTCGCGCACGTTTACGCGTTCCTTGGCCTCGATCGCCTGGTGCAGGCCATCCGACCAGCGACGTCCCGGCATCGTGCGACCGGTGAACTCGTCGACGATGATCACCTCGCCGTTCCTGACGATGTACTCGACGTCGCGGCGGTAGAGCGCGTGCGACCTGAGCGCCGCGTTCAGGTGGTGCATCAGCCGGATGTTTGACGGGTCGTAGAGGCTCTGGCCTTCCTGCAGCAGCCCGGCCTTCAGGAACAGGTCCTCGACGTGCTCGTGACCGTCGTCCGACAGGTGGACCTGCTTGCCCTTCTCGTCCGCCCAGTAGTCGCCCTCGCCCTCCTCGGAGTCCTGCGCCTTCAGGCGCGGAACGAGCTCGTTGATGCGCGTATAGAGCTCGGTGCTTTCCTCGGCAGGGCCTGAAATGATCAGCGGCGTGCGCGCTTCGTCGATCAGGATCGAGTCCACCTCGTCGACGATCGCGAACGCGAGCGCCCGCTGCATGCGGTCCTCGAGCCGGAACGCGAGGTTGTCACGCAGGTAGTCGAAGCCGAGTTCGTTGTTCGTGCTGTAGGTGATGTCCGAAGAGTAGGCCACGCGCTTTTCGTCGGCGGACTGGCCGGCCTTGACCACGCCCACGGTGAGCCCGAGGAAGCGGAAGATGGGGCCCATCCACTCGGCGTCGCGGCTCGCGAGGTACTCGTTGACCGTGACGATGTGGGTGCCGGTGCCCGGCAGCGCGTTCAGGTAGGCGGCAAGTGTCGCGACCAGCGTCTTGCCCTCGCCAGTCCGCATCTCCGCGATCTTTCCGGCGTTGAGCACCATGCCGCCGATGAGCTGCACGTCGAAGTGCCGCAGGCCGAGCGTGCGCTGTGATGCCTCGCGGACCACCGCAAACGCCTCGGGCAGCACGTCATCGAGCGTCTTGCCCGCGGCCAGCTGCTCGCGGAACTGCCGGGTCTTGTCGGCAAGGTCCGCGTCAGAGAGCGCCTGCAGCGCGGGCTCGAAGGCGTTTATCTTGCGGACGATGCCATTGTACTGGCTGATGAGCCGCTGGTTGCGGCTACCAAGGATTCGGGCGAGCCAATTAGCCACTGGGGCTCCAGTAAGAAAACTGCGGGGAAAGCCGTGAATTTTACATCAAAGCGGCCGGCATTTAGCGGATAGTGAGGTCGAAATCGGCAGCCACAAGCGGCCTGGCTCCCTCCGGGCTTCGACTCGCCCCCCCGGGGATCAGCTCCCCAGATACGGTGTCGGGTTGACCGCCCGGCCGTTGCGCTCGACCTCGAAGTGCACGTGCGTGCCGGTCGAACGGCCCGTACTGCCGATGATCGCGATCGCCTGGCCTTTCTGGACGGCGTCGCCCTCGCGGACGAGGTTGCGGGAATTGTGGCCATAGAGCGTGACATAACCGGTCGGGTGGGTGATTTCAACCACGTTCCCGTAGCCGGTCTTGAACCCTGCGAAAGACACGATTCCGGGACCGGTCGCAATCACGTGGCTGCCCGGATCCGCCGCCACATCGACGCCATTGTGGAATGCGGTGTGCCCGTTGATGGGGTCGGAACGGAAACCGAAGTGCGACGAAATCCAGCCGCCAATCACCGGCAGGCCGCCGGGCAGGATGCGTTCGCCAAGCTGGCGCGTGGACATCAGGCTCTCGAGCACGGTCAGCTGGCGCTCGCGGTCGGCGAGCTGGCTCTCGAGCGCGTCGAGCACCATCGCAAGCTCGGGCACCTGCGCCGAACCCGACGGCAGTTCGCCGCCTTCGGGACCGCCGGCCGGCGGCGGCTTGTCGAAATCGAACTCGCCGCCGTCGAGATTGGCGAGAGTGGTGATGCGTCGACCGAGCGCGTCGAGCCGGATCAGGTGCGCGTTCATCATCCCGACGCGCGAGGCAAGCGCATCCACGT
The DNA here is from genome assembly GCA_963732375.1 of uncultured Gammaproteobacteria bacterium. Taxonomy (GTDB): domain Bacteria; phylum Pseudomonadota; class Gammaproteobacteria; order Steroidobacterales; family Steroidobacteraceae; genus RPQJ01. Next base: position 308,342 of record CAVSZE010000001.1, on the reverse strand, counting down.
TGCCCTGCAGCCGACCACGCGCTGCCTCGATGTCCAAGCGCTGGCGATCCAGCGTGCTTGCAAACTGCTCGCTCTCCATCGGCCCGCCGACAAAGAGGCCGATCGAGACGCCAGCCCCGAACAGCAACGAAACGGCCAGCAGCCCGATTCCGGCCACCAGTGCCAGGACTCTTGGACGCGACAGGTCAAGTTGCCGCACTTTTCCGGTGCGGCTCGAAACGATCGTGAATTTCATCGCGGCAAAGAACCCCGTGGCTGCCGATGTCAGAGCAGTCGTCGCCCGTTTTAGTGGGCAACGCTACTCGGCGATTCGAACCAGGCGCCCGATTAAGGGCTAAAGCACCAACCCGCCGCCGACGTCTTCGTTGTCGGCGCCCGGAAGGTAGACCCACCCAGCCGATAGGCCGCACACTATGAAGGATCCGTCCGCGGCTGGCAATTAATAATTAGCTTTTTATATACAATACATTGCGCATGGCGAACACGCTGAAGCCCCTGTTTGGCGGCTCGAACCTCGGGCTCGAGCAGCTCGCCAAGCGTGCAGCCGCAGCTGACTTGCTGACGACCATCGTCCAGCGCGAATTGCCCGGCGGACTCGGAGCCCACGTGGTCACGGCCGTCCGACGCGACGACGACCTGGTAATCATCGTCGATTCGGCTGCGTGGACGGCTCGCGTCCGCTACGCGGGACCGCGCATGAAGCAGCAGCTCGCCGAACTCGGCGAGCCGGTAGCCGGGAAGATCAGGGTGCGGGTTCGGGGGCGGGAGACGAAGACGGCGAAGTAGCGGTCACGCCGTCGCCGCGGCGGCCGCCACGTACGAAATAGGCGCGTCCTGCAGCGTTTCAAACGTCACGTCTTCCCACGCGGCGCTGTCCGCAATGAGCGTACGCAGCAGCAGGTTGTTCAGGCCGTGGCCCGACTTGTAACCGCTGAACTCGCCGATCAGGCTGTGGCCGAGCAGGTACAGGTCGCCGATCGCGTCGAGCACCTTGTGCTTCACGAACTCGTCCTCGTAGCGCAGGCCGTCCTCGTTCAGGATCCGGTAGTCGTCGAGGACGATGGCGTTGTCGAGGTTGCCGCCGAGCGCCAGGTTGTGGGAACGCATGTACTCGAGGTCGCGCATGAACCCGAAGGTGCGCGCCCGACTCACTTCGCGCAGGAACGTGGTGGTCGAAAAATCCATCGACGCGACCTGCGAGCGGCGCTTGAACACCGGGTGGTCGAACTCGATTTCGAAGTTAACCTTGAAACCGTCGTAAGGATCGAAGCGAGCCCACTTCTCGCCGTCCTCGACCTTGACGCTCTTCAGGATGCGCACGAACTTCTTCGGCGCATTCTGTTCCTCGATGCCCGCCGACTGCAGCAGGAACACGAAGGGACCCGCGCTGCCGTCCATGATCGGCACTTCGCCGGCGGAGAGCTCGATGATCGCGTTGTCGATGCCGAGGCCCGCGAGGGCCGAGAGCAGGTGCTCGATGGTCGAGACCTTGGCGCCGTCCTTCACGATCGTCGTGCCGAGCGTCGTTTCGCCGACGCTTTCTGCGCGTGCCGGGATGTCCACCGGTACGTCGAGGTCGGTGCGACGGAACCAGATGCCGTGGTTGGCCGGAGCCGGCCGCAGCACCATCAGCACCTTCTTGCCCGTGTGCAGGCCGACGCCGGTCGCACGGATCGAGTTCTTGAGCGTTCTCTGTTTCAGCATGCCGGGGTCGTAGCCGCGCCTGGTGCGCGTCCCCTAGAATTGTTAGCGCGGAAGGATATCACAGGACCGCCGGAGCAACTTAACATATTGATTGCAAATAACATTCTTGCCGCTCCTCGGGCCTGTCAAAAGGACTGCTGGCGGCACGAGTATCGCCCGCCAGCCTGGCCTGCCGCCCCGCCGATTGCGCAGCGGGGTCGCGCAGCCTTCCTCAGTCCGCCTGGCGCCGCAGGAACGCCGGGATGTCCAGGTACGTCTCGCCGCTAGCGTCGGCACGAAGATCGTCGCCGACCGCGCGCTGGCGCCGCCTCAGGTTGGCGGGTGTCTCGTAGTCGGCGTAGCTCTCCGCCGGACGACGATTCGCGCGACCGCCCGCGACCACCTCGACCTTCGGCGCTTCGCGCACTGGGAGCCCACGGACCGCTGCCGGCCGGCCAATGCCGGTGGCAACCACGGTGACACGGATCTCGCCGGTCATCTCCGGGTCGATGACGTAGCCGACGACCACGGTCGCATCCTCCGACGCATACTGCTTGATCGCGTCGCCGACGACGTGGAACTCGCTGGTACGCAGGTCCATGCCGGCCGTCACGTTGATCAGCAGGCCGTGCGCGCCCGAGAGATTCACGTCCTCGAGCAGCGGGCTCGAGATCGCGGCTTCGGCCGCCTCGCGCGCGCGGTTCTCGCCGGTCGCCCTGCCCGAACCCATCATCGCCATGCCGGTCTCGGCCATCACGGTCTTCACGTCGGCAAAGTCGACGTTGATCAGGCCCGGCCGGGTGATCAGCTCGGCGATGCCCTGCACCGCTCCCTGCAGCACTTCGTTGGCGGACTTGAACGCGTCGAGCAGCGTGGTGTCGCCACCGAGCACGGTCAGCAGCTTCTGGTTCGGAATCGTGATCAACGAGTCCACGTACTTGCCGAGTTCGGCGATGCCCTGGTCGGCGAGCGCCAGGCGCTTGTTGCCTTCCATCTCGAACGGCTTGGTGACCACGGCGACCGTGAGGATGCCGAGTTCCTTGGCAACCTGCGCCACGATCGGCGCGGCGCCCGTGCCGGTGCCGCCGCCCATGCCGGCGGTGATGAAGATCATGTCCGAGCCGTCGACCATTTCGACGATGCGGTCACGATCCTCCAGCGCGGCCTGGCGCCCGACTTCCGGGTCGGCGCCCGCGCCCAGTCCCTTGGTGATGTTCGAGCCGATCTGCAGGCTCATCTTCACCTTCGAGTGCTTCAGCGCCTGCGAATCGGTGTTGATGCAGATGAAGTCCACGCCTTCGATCCCCGAACTGACCATGTGGGTCACCGCGTTACCGCCGCCGCCGCCGACGCCGATGACCTTGATGACGGCCCCCTGGTTTTCAGTGTCTGCAAGTACGAACATTTTTTGCTGCTCCGAATAAGAAGTGACTAATGACCAGTAATCAGTGCTTCGTGGAAGCCGGCCATGCCGGCGGCTTCCGCCAGAAAATAAAGACTCTCCGCCCCGTTCCTCGCCAACCTTTCTCCGCCAACCTCTTCCCTTCCACCCGTAACCGTTGACCCGCGCCCGTCAGAAATTTCCCTGGAACCAGTCCTTCATGCGCTCCACGACGCTGCGCATGCCCTTGCCGACCGGCACCTTCCTGCCCTGTCGCATGTAGTTCTCGCGTCCGACCAGCAGCAGGCCGACACCGGTCGCGTGGATCGGGTTCCTCACCACGTCCACCAGCCCGCTTACGCCCTGCGGAAGTCCCAGCCGCACCGGGGCGTGGAAGACTTCCTCGGCGAGTTCTATGACGCCTTCCATCTTTGCGCTGCCGCCCGTCAGCACGACGCCCGCGGCGATCAGCTCGTCGAAGCCGGAACGCCGCAGCTCTTCCTGCACCAGCGCGAACAGTTCCTCGTAGCGCGGTTCCACGACCTCGGCGAGCGTCTGGCGCGCAAGGCGGCGCGCCGGTCGGTCACCGACGCTCGGCACCTCGATCGTCTCGTCGGGATTCGCGAGCTGCGACAAGGCGCAGGCGTAGCGAACCTTGAGTTCCTCGGCGTGGTGCGTCGGCGTGCGCAGGCTGACCGCGATGTCATTGGTGACCTGGTCTCCGGCGATCGGAATCACCGCCGTGTGCCGGATCGCACCGCCGGAGAACACCGCGATGTCGGTCGTGCCGCCGCCGATGTCCACCAGGCACACGCCGAGCTCCTTCTCGTCGTCGGCGAGCACGGCAAAGCTCGAGGCCAGCTGCTCGAGCACGATGTCCTCGACCTCGAGGCCGCAGCGCTGCACGCACTTGACGATGTTCTGCGCGGCACTGTCGGCGCCGGTGACGATGTGCACCTTCGCCTCGAGGCGGACGCCGGACATGCCGATCGGCTCGCGGATGCCTTCCTGCGAGTCGATGATGAATTCCTGTGGAAGGATGTGCAGGATCTTCTGGTCGGCCGGTATCGCCACTGCCCGCGCGGCGTCGATCACGCGGTCGACGTCTCCCTGCATCACTTCCTTGTCGCGGATCGCGACGATTCCGTGCGAGTTCAGCGAGCGCACGTGGCTGCCGGCGATCCCGGCGATCACCGAGTGGATCTCGCAGCCGGCCATCAGCTCGGCCTCCTCCACCGCGCGCCGGATGGACTGCACGGTCGAGTCGATGTTGACCACCACGCCCTTCTTCAGGCCGCGCGAGGGATGCGAGCCCAGGCCCACGACTTCGATCGTCCCGTCCAGGCCCAGCTCGCCGACGATCGCCACGACCTTTGATGTGCCGATGTCGAGCCCGACGATCATGTTGCGTTCAGTCTTTTTAACCATCGGGTGTCGCGACCTCCTGCGGAGCGACGGCGAGGGCGGAACGGGAGTTCCAGCCGACGCTGAATCCATTTGTGTAGCGCATGTCCACGTAGCTGATCTCGGCAAGCCGCTTTGCGACCAGCGGGCTCGCGAGCCGGATGAACTGCTCGAGACGCTCGTCGACGGACTGCCGCCCCAGCCTCACGGTGACGCCGTTGGCAAGCTCGAGCTGCCACGCGCCGCGCTCATCGAGCTGCACGCCGGTCAGGCGCAGTCCCGCCTCGAGCAGGCGGCCCTGCGCCTCGAGGTACAGCCGGGCAACGGCGCCCTCGCTGCCTTCCGGGCCCTGCAGCAGCGGCAACTCTGGCGGCACATAGCGCGCGTTGCGGATGAAGAGCTCGCCGCGCGCGTTCAACAGGCCCGCCTCGTTCCAGCGCGCGGCCGCCACCTGCTCGGTGACGATGACCCGGATGGCATCCGGCCAGCGGCGACGCACCACGGCCCGGTCCACCCATTCGATACGCTGGATGCTGTCGCGGACCTGGTCGAGGTCCACGGACGCGAGCCCGCCGTGCACGACCTCGACGACGGCGCTCTCGATTTCCGGCGGCGAGACTCGCTGGAATGCGCCTTCGGCGAGCACGCGGTGCACCGGGCGATCGAGCGCCAGCAGCAGCAGCAGCGCGGCCACGGCGAAGCCCGCGACCACGCCGGCCGCGATCCCGGCCACGCGCCAGTTGACGGCCGGCGCGGGAGCCGCGGTTCCGCTGCGGGCCTGCCGGCGATTGCGCTTTTTCCAGAATGCCAGCATCACGCGGCCCCCGGAATCGGTCGCGCGAGGCTCGTCTCGAGCACCCGCCACACGAGTTCGTCGAATTCGATGCCGCGATTGCGCGCGGCCTTGGGCACCAGCGAGTGGCTGGTCATGCCGGGGGCGGTGTTCACCTCGAGCAGCCACGAACGTCCCGAGCGGTCGCGCATGAAATCGACGCGACCCCAGCCGCTGCAGTCCACCGCGAGGAAAGCCGCCAGCGAGAGACTGCCGAATTCCTGCTCGACCGCGCCGGTCGCGCCGGGGCACAGGTACTGCGTGTCCGCTGCGACGTACTTGGCGTGGTAGTCGTAGTACTCGCCCGCCGGCACGATGCGAATCGAGGGCAGCGACTCGGTGCCCAGGATGGCGACCGTGTACTCGTCGCCCTCGATCAGCTGCTCGACCAGCAGCGGGCCCTCGTAACGGGCGGCAAGTTCCACGGCCGCGGCGAGATCCGCGTCCTTGAAACAGCGGCTGACGCCGACGCTCGATCCCTCGCATGCCGGCTTCACGATCACCGGCAGGCCGAGCTTGTGCGCGGCGGCCACGACATCGTCGCCGCGCTCGAGGCGCACATAGCCCGGCGTCGGGAGCCCGAGCGACTGCCACACCTGCTTGGTGCGGATCTTGTCCATCGACAACGCGGAGCCGAGCACGCCGGAGCCCGTGTACGGGACACCAAGGGCTTCGAGCAGGCCCTGCAGCACACCGTCCTCGCCACCGCCGCGGTTGCCGTGGAGGATGTTGAATACGCGGTCGAAGCGCTGGTCCGGCGGACCGGCAAGGCGGGCGACGAGTGCGGGGATGCCGTCCACCGCGACCGCGTCCACGCCGCGGCCGATCAGTGCCTCGAGCACGTTGCGTCCAGAATCCAGCGAGACCTCGCGCTCCGATGACGTGCCGCCCATCAGCACGGCGACGCGGCCGAAGTCGCGCGGATCCTCGATGCGGGTTGGCGGTAGTGTCATGCGCGCCCCCTGTCCGCAGCCATCCGGGCCAGTGCGCCGGGCAATTCGTGCGAAGCAGCGCCGATGCTGCCGGCACCCATCGTCAGCACGACGTCGCCGTCCCGCGCGAGGTCTGCGAGCGCCTGGGGCAGCTCGTCGAGCGACTTGAGCAACACCGGCTCGACGCGGCCACGGGAGCGGATCGCGCGGCACAGTGCCTTGCCGTCGGCGCCCGCTATCGGCGGCTCGCCCGCGGCGTAGACCTCGGCCACCACCAGCGCGTCGGCGCCGGACAGCACCTGCGCAAAGTCGTCGAGCAGGTCGCGCGTGCGCGTGAAACGATGAGGCTCGAACACCAGCACCACCCGGCGGTCCGGCCAGCCCTGCCGAACCGCTTCCATGGTCGCCGCGATCTCGGTCGGGTGATGACCGTAGTCGTCCACGAGCGTGACCCGCCCGGCCGGGACGTCGACGTCCCCGAGCCACTGCAGGCGTCGCTCGATACCCTGGAACCCATCGAGCGCACGCTGGATCGCGCCGTCGTCGATCTCGAGCTCGGTCGCGACGCAGATCGCGGCGAGCGCGTTCAGCACGTTGTGCCGGCCTGGCAGGTTGAGCGAAATCGCCAGTGGGTCGCGCCCCGGGCGCAGCACGTCGAACACCGACTGTCCGCCGCGGCGCGTCACGTTCACCGCACGCACGTCAGCCGGCTCGTCGAACCCGTAGGTAAGGTATGGACGCGCGATCAGCGGCACCAGGCTCGCCGCCTCGGCGTCGTCGACGCAGACGATGGCGAGGCCATAGAACGGCAGGTTGTGCAGGAACTCGACGAAGCTCGACTTGAGCCGGCCAAAGTCGCCGCCGTGCGTACCGAGGTGATCCGCGTCGACGTTGGTGACGACGGCGATCATCGGCTGCAGGTGCATGAACGACGCGTCGCTCTCGTCCGCCTCGGCGACCAGGTAGCGGCCCGCACCCAGGCGCGCGTTCGAGGCCGCGCTCTTCAGGCGCCCGCCGATCACGAAGGTCGGGTCCTCGCCGCCCTCGGCCAGCACGCTTGCCACCAGGCTGGTGGTCGTGGTCTTGCCATGCGTCCCTGCAACCGCGATCGAGTAGCGGAAGCGCATCAGCTCGCCGAGCATCTCGGCGCGCTTCACGACCGGGATGCGCTGCGCGAGAGCCTTCGCGACCTCGGGATTCTGCTGGTTGACCGCGCTCGAAACGACGACGACGTCGGCGCCCGTGATGTTCTCGGCGCGGTGACCGATCATCACTTTCGCGCCGAGCTTCTCGAGCCGTCGCGTCGCATCGCCGGCCTTGATGTCGGATCCCTGCACCGAGTAGCCCAGGTTGACCAGCACCTCGGCGATGCCGCACATGCCGCTGCCGCCGATGCCGACGAAGTGGATGGCGTGAATGTGCCGCATCCTGTCCTTCATGCCGCACCTCCCGCCGCCGCGACGCAGGCATCGGCAAGTCGCACGTCCGCGTCGGTGATGGCGGCGGCGCGCGCAGCGCGCGCCATGCGCTCGAGCCGCGGCCGGCCGGCTTCGAGCAACTCGCGAAGCTTCGCCGCGAGCGACACCGGCGTCAGTCCCGATTCCGACTGCAGCACTGCTGCGCCGACGCGGACCACGTACTGCGCGTTCCGCGTCTGGTGGTCGTCCACGGCCGCAGGGAACGGCACGAGGACTGCCGGGACGCCCGCAGCCGCGAGTTCCGCGATCGTCAGCGCGCCCGAACGGCACACGGCGAGGTCCGCCCAGCCGTAGGCGCCCGCCATGTCGTCGATGAAGGCGCGCACGTCCGCCACGATCCCGCGCGCGCGATAGGCCGCTGCCGTCTCCTCGGCGCCCTGCGCGCCCGTCTGGTGCAGCACCTCCGGACGCAGCCATTCGGGAAGCTCGGAAATCGCCGCGGGCACGACGGTATTGAGCCGCGCCGCACCCTGGCTGCCGCCGAACACCAGCAGGCGCACCGGACCTTCGCGCCCCGCGTAGCGGCGCTCCGGCGGCGGGACGTTCGCAATTTCGCGACGCACGGGGTTGCCGACCCGCTCGGCCTTCACGCCATCACCGAAGCTGCCCGGGAATCCCTCCAGCACCCGATCGGCGATGCGCGCGAGCAGGCGATTGGTCAGGCCCGCGACAGCGTTCTGCTCATGCACCACCAGCGGCGTGCGCGTGAGCCAGGCGGCGACGCCGCCCGGCCCGGAAGCGAAGCCGCCCGCGCCGAGCACCACGCTGGGCCGATGGCGCCGCACGGCGCGTAGCGCCTGGATCAGCGCCATCGCCAGCCGGAACGGCGCCGCGAGCAACGCACCGATGCCCTTGCCTCGCAGGCCGCTCACGCTCAGCCACTCGACCGCAATGCCCGCGGCCGGCACCAGGCGCGCCTCGATTCCGCGGCGAGTGCCGAGCCACACCAGGTCGTAGCCGCGCTCACGCAGCACGCGCGCGGTCGCGAGCGCCGGGAAGACATGTCCGCCGGTGCCGCCCGCCATGATCATTACCGTCGGACGGGTCATGCGCGACGCACCTCGCGCGATGCCGCCGCGGGCCGATCGGCCGACTGCGTCTCGTGGTTGATCCGCAGCAGCAGGCCGAGCACGCCGAGCGTGACCAGCATGCTGCTGCCGCCGTAGGACAGCAGCGGAAGTGTCAGGCCCTTGGTCGGCAGCAGGCCCATGTTGACGCCGATGTTCACGAAGGCCTGGAGACCGAGCCAGATGCCGATCGAGGCGGCAAGGTAGGACTGGAACTGCAGCCCTGCATCGGCGGCCCGGCGCGAAATCGCGAGAGCCCGGCTGACAAGCACCGCGAACAGCCCGATCACCACGCAGACGCCCGCGAATCCGAGCTCCTCGGCGAGGACCGCGAACACGAAGTCGGTGTGCGCCTCCGGAAGATAGAAAAGCTTCTGCACGCTCGACCCGAGCCCCACGCCGAACCACTCGCCGCGCCCGATCGCAATCAGCGACTGCACGAGCTGGAAGCCGCTGTCGAACGGGTCCTGCCAGGGATCAAGGAACGCGATCAGGCGGCGCAACCGGTAGGGCGAGGTCACCGCCAGCATCCCCATCGCAGCAACGCCGCCGACGACCGGCACCAGCAGGTGGTGCAGGCGCACGCCCGCTAGGAACAGCACCGCGAGTCCGGTGGCCATCAGCACGGTCGCCGCGCCGAAGTCCGGCTCGATCAGCAGCAGTAGCGCCGCCGCGCCCAGCACGGCCACCGGCTTCATGAATCCCTGGAAGCTGGCGGAGAGGTCCTCCGCGCGCCTCACTGCGTAGCTACACAGGTACGTGAGCAGCATTACGCGGGCGAGTTCGGATACCTGGAAGTTCATGAACCCGAGCCGCGCCCAGCGACGGCTGCCGTTCACCACGTGCCCGACACCCGGCACCAGCACCAGCACCAGCAGCGCGAAACCGCCAACCAGCAGGACTTTCGAGTGCTTTTCCCAGACGCTGGTCGGGATCGCCATCGCAATGAACGCGGCGACCAGTCCGATCATTACGTACAGCAGCTGCCGCTCGAAGTAGAAGAAAGGGTTGCCCGACTCGTGATCGGAGACACCGATCGACGCCGAGGCAACCATGATCAGCCCGATCAGCAGCAGCGTCGCGACGGTGCCGACCACCCAGGTATCGAAAACGAAACGCCGCGGCTGGCCGCTGGAGCGCGCGTAGGACATGGCGGTGGCGGTCATGCGGCGAGACCTCTCACCGAGGCGGCGAATTCATCGCCGCGGTGCGCGTAGTCACGGAACATGTCGAAGCTCGCGCAGGCCGGCGAGAGCAGCACCGTGTCGCCCGGCTGCGCGGCGGCGCGCGCGGCGCGGACCGCGGACGGCATGTCCGCCACCATCTCCGTACTGCATGCGCCGTCGAGCGCAGCCGCAATCCTCCGGGCATCGCGACCGATCAGCACCGCGTGGCGCACCTTGCCGCGGAACGCTTCGCGCAGCGCGTCGAAATCCTGGCCCTTGCCGTCGCCGCCTGCGATCAGCACGATTGTCCCGTCCGTGCCCGACACGGCGGCAACCGTGGCGCCGACATTGGTGCCCTTCGAATCGTTGACGAAGTGGATGCCGGCCACGTCCGCGACCCACTGCGCCCTGTGCTCCAGACCGCCGAACGCCGCGAGCGCGTCGAGCACCGGCGCGCGCGGCAGGTCGAGCGCCTCGCTCATCGCGAGCGCAGCAAGCGCATTTGCCACGTTGTGCCGGCCGGTGAGACGCATTGCGGAGACTGGCAGCAGCGGCTCGCCGCGGCAGGCGAGCCAGGGCTGCGCGCCCCCGCTCAAGCAGTAATCCGCGCCCGCATCCTCGAGGCTGAACGAAAGCACGCGCTGGCCCTCGCGCGGCATGTCGCGAACCAGCGGATCGTCGGCATTGACGACGGCCGTCTCGCAGCCGTCAAAGATCCGCGCCTTGGCCGCCGCGTAGTCGGCGAGCGTTTCGTAGCGATCCATGTGGTCCGGCGAGACGTTCAGCACCGCGGCTGTCACGGTGCGGAGCGAGTGCGTCGTTTCCAGCTGGAAGCTCGACAGCTCGATCACGTACAGGTCGGGAGCAGCGCGCTCCAGCAGGTCGAGCGCAGGCTCGCCCAGGTTGCCGCCGGCCACTGCCGCCTGCCCTGCCGCGGTCGCAAGCTCCGCCATCAGCGCCGTCACCGTGCTCTTGCCATTGGTGCCGGTGACCGCGGCCACCGGCGCGCGGGCCTCGCGCGCGAAGAGTTCGATGTCGCCGACGACCGGCAGCCCCCGCCTCGCCGCCTCGACCGCGACCGGTTCACGCAGCGAAAGCCCGGGCGAGATGACCACTTGCGACACGCCGTCGAGCAGCGCGTCGTCGAAGGGTCCGGTGCGGACCTCGGTCCCGTCCAGTTCGCGGCGCAGCGCCTCGATCCCGGGCGGCTCGGCACGCGTGTCGGCGACGCGCAACGTGAGGCCCTTGCGATGCAGGTAGCGAGCGGCAGAGAGGCCGGTACGGCCGAGGCCGAGCACCAGGGCCCGTGTTCCCGGCTCGAGCGGCGTGACGCTGTTCGAGTGCGCGTTCATCGCAGTTTCAGGGTCGCCAGCCCGATCAGCACGAGGATCACGGTGATGATCCAGAAGCGCACGATCACCTTCGGCTCGGCCCAGCCCTTGAGTTCGTAATGATGGTGGATGGGCGCCATGCGGAAGATGCGCTTGCCACGCAGCTTGAAGGAGCCCACCTGCAGGATGACGGAGACGGTCTCCATCACGAACACGCCGCCCATGATGAAAAGCACTATTTCCTGGCGAACGATCACGGCAATCACGCCGAGCGCGGCGCCGAGCGCCAGCGCGCCGATGTCGCCCATGAACACCTGGGCCGGGTACGTGTTGAACCAGAGGAACCCGAGGCCCGCGCCGAATATTGCCGAGCAGATCACCAGCACCTCACCCGCGCCGGCGATGTATGGAATCGCGAGGTAGTTGGCGAACACCACGTTGCCGGAGGCATAGGCGAACACGCCGAGCGCGCCGGCGACCAGCACCGCCGGCATGATCGCGAGCCCGTCGAGCCCGTCGGTGAGGTTCACGGCGTTGCTCGAGCCCACGATCACGAAGTACGACAGCACGACGAACAGCGGCCCGAGCGGCAGCACGAAGTGCTTCAAGAACGGCACGATCAGCGTGGTCTCCGCCGGCGTGTGCGCGGTGAGGTAGAGCGCGAACGCGGCGCCGAGGCCGGCCACCGACTGCCAGAAGTACTTGTAGCGCGCGATCAGCCCGCGCGAGTCGCCGACCACGAGCTTCAGGTAGTCATCCCAGAAGCCGATCAGGCCGAACGCCACGGTCACCGCGAGCGTGATCCACACGAACCGGTTGGCGAGGTCGGCCCACAGCAGCGTGCCAGTGACGATCGCCACCAGGATCAGTGCACCGCCCATCGTCGGCGTGCCGGCCTTCGACAGGTGGCTTTGCGGGCCGTCGGAACGCACGCGCTGGCCGACCTGCCGCTCGGCGAGCTTGCGGATCATCCCGGGCCCGACCACGAACGAGATCGTGAGCGCGGTCAGCGCCGCGAGGATCGCGCGCAGCGTCAGGTAGCTGAATACGTTGAAGCCCGAGTAGTACCGGGTGAGCCACTCGGCGACATGGCGCAGCATGCTAGTGGCCTCCTGCGCTCGCGGTGCCGCCGTCCGCCGCAAGCGCGTCCGCGACGCGCTCCAGCCGGTTCGACCGCGATCCCTTGACCAGCACCGTCACGTCCTCGCCGAGGTCCGAACGCGCGACCGTGATCAGGTCGTCGACGCCGGCGAACCACTGGCCGCCCACGCCGTAAGCTTCGACCGCGTGCCTCGACTCGTCGCCGATCGCGAGCAGTCGACTCACGCCGCTCTGGCGCGCAAGCGCGCCCATCTCCGCATGCAGCCGATCGGAGTCCGCGCCGAGTTCGCGCATCTCACCGAGCACCAACCAGTGCTGGCCCGGCAACTTCGCAAGCGACTCGAGACCCGCGCGCACCGAGCCCGGGTTGGCGTTGTAGGAATCGTCGATGAGCCGCGCGCCGTTCAGCGCGGCGCGCATTCGCAAGCGGCCCGCGACCGGCTGCATCGAGGCCAGGCCGATTGCGATCGCCTCGAGGCTGGCACCCGCGGCGGACGCGGCCGCGGCGGCCGCCAGTGCGTTCATCACGTTGTGACTGCCCGACAGCGCGATCGAGATGCGCCGGCTGCCCTGCGGGCTCTTCAGGTCGAATTCGGTGATGAAGCCCTGGTCCACGGTTCGCTCGGCCACGTTGGATGCAGCGAAGTCGGCCTCCTCGCGCATGCCGAAAGTCACCACGCGACCGGCAGCGCGGGCGAGCCCGCGCCAGAATCCGGCGTAGCGGTCATCTGCGTTGATCACCGCGGAGCCGTTGCTTCCCAGCGCCTCGAACATCTCGCCCTTGCCGCGCGCGACGCCCTCGATGCCGCCGAATCCCTCGAGGTGGGCAGGCCCGGCGTTGATCACCAGGCCGACGTCGGGGCGGGCGATCGCAGCCAGGTGCGCGATTTCGCCGCGGTGGTTCGCACCCATCTCAATTACTGCGTATGTGTGTTCCGGCCGCAGGCGGGTGAGCGTGAGCGGCACGCCGATGTGATTGTTCAAGTTGCCCTGCGTGACCAGGCAAGGGCCGCACGCGCCGAGGATCGCACCGGTCATTTCCTTGACCGTGGTCTTGCCATTGCTGCCGGTGACGCCAACCACGGTGCCCCGGTAGTCGCCCCGCCACGCCCGCGCGAACGCGGTGAGCGCGGCAAGCGTATCGGGCACCACGACCTGCGGCACGACCGCCTCGACCGGACGACTGACCAGCGCGGCGCTGCAGCCGCGCTCCGCGGCCTGGCGGACGAAGTCGTGGGCATCGAACTTCTCGCCGACGAGCGCCACGAACAGCGAGCCGGGTTCGAGCGTGCGGCTGTCGGTGAACACGGCGTCGAACGCGACATTCGCGCCCTCGAGCCTGCCGCCGGTCACGCGTGCGAGTTCGGCGAGGTCGCGGATCATGCCTCGCTCCCGAGCGCGTCCTTCACGACCTGCCGATCGCTGAACGGCCGCACTTCGCCGCCGACGAGCTGGTTTTCCTCGTGACCCTTGCCCGCGATCACGACGACGTCGCCCGCGTCCGCGTCGGCGAGCGCGTGGTGGATGGCCTCGGCCCGGTCGGCGATCACCTGTACCGCGCCTGGGTCGCGCATGCCGGCAAGGATCTGCTCGATGATCGCGCGCGAGTCCTCGGTGCGCGGGTTGTCGTCGGTGACGATCACCACGTCCGCGCCGTGCTCGGCGATTGCCCCCATCATCGGGCGCTTGCCGGGATCGCGATCGCCGCCGCAGCCGAACACGCAATGCACACGGCCGCGCGTGTGCATGCGCGCCGCGTCGAGCAGCTTGCCGAGCGCGTCGGGCGTGTGGGCGTAGTCGACCAGCGCAAGCGGCTGCGCGCCGCCACCGAAGGCCTCCATGCGCCCGGGCGGCGGCACACAGCTCGCGAGCGCCACGAGCGCGCGCTGCAACGGGATCTTCCAGCCGAGCATCACTCCGAGCACGGCCAGCAGGTTCTCGGCATTGAACTCGCCGACCAGCGGCGAACGCAGCGTGCCCGCGCCCCAGCTGCTCTCCACGTGCAGCGTGAGTCCCGCGGCAGTGGCGCGCAGCTCCGGCAGGCGTATCCACGCTGCGCCATGCGGCGCCCACACGTCGTTCGAGGTCGAGAAGAACACCGGCTCCACCGCGGGATCGAGCGCATCGGCCAGCCGCCGGCCGAATTCGTCGCGAACGTTCACGATCGCGCGGCGCAGGCCAGGCGCGTGGAAGATGCGTTGCTTTGCCTCGAAGTAGGCGTCGAGCGTGCCGTGATAGTCGAGGTGGTCGCGCGTCAGGTTGGTGAACACCGCCGTGTCGAAGCGCACGGCGTCCACGCGGCCCTGGTCGAGCGCGTGCGACGAGACCTCGAGCGCCAGGGTCTTCGCCCCGGAATCCCGCGCCTCGGCGAGCAGCCGGTGCACGGTGACGCAGTCGGGCGTGGTGAGCCCCGCGGTGGCGAGCGCGCCCGGGCGGCCGAACCCGACAGTTCCGAGATATGCACCCTTGCGCCCGACTGCTTCCGCGGCCTGGGCGAGCAGGTATGCCGTGGTCGTCTTGCCGTTGGTGCCCGTGACGCCCGCGACCTCGAGGTCCAACGACGGCCGGCGGAAGAAGCGATCCGCGATCTCGCCCACCCGGCGCCCGAGCCCGGGAATCGCTTGAACCGCGACGTGCGCGGGCAGCACCGGCAGCTCGAGCCCCGGCACCGGCTCGAACAGCACGGCCACGGCGCCGCGCTCGACGGCGGCCGCAGCGTGCGAGATACCGTGCCCGCCGCGGCCCTGGCAGGCGAGAAACGCACATCCCGCGACCGCCTGCCGGCTGTCCATCGTGAGGCCGGTAACCACGAGGTCGCGCAGTGGTTGCGCGACGCCGGCGAGCAGCGACACGAGCGACGCCTCGTAGCCGGGCATGGAATCCGCCTCTGCCACGACGCTCATCCCTTCGGTCTGGCCATGGGTCACCACGGGTCCTGCGCCTGGACGAGGGTCGTCGCCGGCATGCGCTGCAGGTCGTCGGGCGGTATCGCGAGCAGGCGCAGCGCGCCCGACATCACCGACGAGAAGACCGGGGCTGCGACGTCGCCGCCGTAATAGGCACCAGCGCTCGGCTCATCGATGATCACCACGGCCGCGAGCCGCGGATTGCTGGCGGGCACGACGCCGCCGAAAATCGCGAGGTACTTGTTGGTCGAGTAGCCACCAGTCTGCGAGGCCTTCCACGCGGTGCCGGTCTTGCCGGAAACGCGATATCCGATGATGGCTGCGCGACGCGCGGTGCCAGCGTTGCTAACCACGCTCTCCAGGATCCGCACCAGCTCCGTTGCCACGGCCTCCGGCATCACCCGCTCGCCCGCCGGCGGCGTGTCAACGCGGCGCAGGCTGATGGGCCTGCGAACGCCGCCCGCCCCGAGGATCGCGTACGCCTGCGCAAGCTGCAGCGGCGTCACCGACAGGCCGTAGCCATAGGACATGGTCGCCTGCGTGATCGGGCGCCAGTGCTCGTAGCCGGCGAGGATCCCGGTGGACTCGCCGGGGAAGCCGGAGCCGGTGACGCGTCCGAAGCCGAGCGCGTCGAGCGTGCTCCACATCTGCTGCGGCTTCATCGACAGCGCGATCTTCGCCGCCCCGACGTTGCTCGACTTGGCAAGCACGGTGGTGACGTCGATGGTGCCGAGGTTGCTGTGATCCTTCACCGTCTTGATGCCGACGCGCATCATCCCGGGCGACGTGTCGATCAGCGTGTCGGCGTGATAGCGACCGGTCTCCATTGCCGCCGCGACGATGAACGGCTTCATGCTAGAGCCTGGCTCGAGGAAGTCGTTGGTCGTGCGGTTGCGGTAGCGCGATGCCGCGTACTGCTCACGGTCATTCGGGTTGAAGGTCGGCTGGTTGACCATGGCCAGCACTTCGCCGGTGGCGATGTCGAGCACCACGATGGTGCCGGCACGCGCCTTGTTGTCCTGCACCGCCGCCTTGAGTTCGCGGTACGCGAGGTACTGCACCCTCAGGTCGATACTGGTGCGCAGGTCCTGGCCGGGGCGCGGCGCGCTCAGGCGCTCGATGTCCTCAATGGTGCGACCGAGGCTGTCGCGCATGACGATCTTCTCGCCCGAGACGCCCCCGAGCCACTGGTCGTAGGCGAGTTCCAGCCCCTCCTGCCCGACGTCGTCCACGTTGGTGAACCCGAGCAGGTGGCCGGTGACCTCGCCCGCAGGGTAGTAACGTCGGTACTCGCGCAGCGTGTCCACGCCGGGAATGCCGAGCGCCCTGACGCGCGCGGCGTCCTGCGGGCGCATGTGGCGCACGAGATAGATGAATTCTCGATCGAGGCTGCTGGTCACCCGGCGCGCGAGCCACTGCGGGTCGCGGTCCAGCGCCTTCGCCAGCTTAGGGAAATCCTGCGGCGCCTCCGCGAGCTTGCGGGGATCCGCCCACACCGTATCGACCGGCGTGCTGACGGCAAGCGCCTCGCCGTTACGGTCGAGGATCATGCCGCGATTGGCCGAGAGCTTCGCCTTGCGCAGGATGCGTGCGTCGCCCTGCTTCTCGAGGAAGGCCTGGTCGATCACCTGCAGGTAGACAGCGCGCGCGACCAGCGACGCGCCGGCGAGGCCGAGCATCCCGAGGACAAGCCAGTGCCGCCAGCGGTAGCCCCCGGCGCTGCGGTCATTGGCGGCGCTGCGTCTCACGGCTGCACGATGCGCAGGTCGCTCGCCTGCGGGATGATCATGTGCAGGTCGTCGCGAGCGACGTTCTCGACCCGCCCGTTGGCCGACCAGGTGCTCTGCTCGAGCTGCAGCTGCCCCCATTCAATGTCGAGATCGTCGCGTTCGCGCGTGAGGCGCTGCAGTTCGCTGAAGCGGCTGCGAGCCTCGTGCTTGCCATAGACCACGCCCAGCCCGGAGCAGAGCACGGCCAGGCCGAGCAGCGCGGTGGCGACTCGCCAGGCGTTCGTGCTCATGCCGCGACCCTTTCAGCCACGCGCAGCACCGCGCTCCTGGAGCGGGGATTTCCCGCCACCTCGGCATCCGACGCGTACGTCGCGCGGCCGACCCGGGCGAGTCGCGGACGGGCGTGCGGCGGAACCTGCGGCAGGCCCGCGTACACGGGATCGCCCTGCTCCTCGCGCCGGATGAAGCGCTTTGCAATGCGATCCTCGAGCGAGTGGAAACTGATGACGCAGAGCCGGCCACCGGGCGCGAGCAGGCGCACGGCCTGCGGCAGCGCCGCCTGCAGCGCCTCGAGTTCGCCATTCACGTGGATCCGGATCGCCTGGAACGTGCGGGTTGCGGGGTGCTTGCCGGGCTCCCGCGTCGGCACTGCCGCGGAGACGATCGCCGCGAGCTGTGCGGTGCGGGCGATCGGCTCGACGGCCCGCGCCGCGACGATCGCGCGCGCGATGCGGTTCGCAAAGCGCTCCTCGCCGAGCGTGCGCAGCACCGCGGCGATGTCACGCTCGCCCGCACGCGCCAGCCACTGCGCCGCACCCTGTCCCGCCTCATTGTCCATGCGCATGTCGAGCGGCCCGTCCTGCATAAAACTGAAGCCGCGCGTGGCCTCGTCGAGTTGTGGCGAAGAGACCCCGAGGTCCATCAGCACGCCGTCCAATTGCCCTTCAATACCCGCCGCCCGGACCAGCTCCTCGAGCTGGCCGAACGACCCCTTCACCAGCGTGAGACGTGGCTCATCCGCGAATCGCACCCGGCCCGCCCGGATCGCGTCCGGGTCACGATCGATTGCGATCACCCTCCCCCCGGGGCCGAGCGCCGCAAGGATTCCAGCCGTGTGGCCCCCGCGCCCGAACGTCGCGTCGCAGTACCGACCGTTGGCCCGCACCGCGAGCCCGGCCAGCACTTCGTCAGGAAGTACCGGCGTGTGTTCCGCCACGGCGCCGCCTAGAGCGACAGCTGTTCGAGTTCTGGAGGCAGGTCGCCTGTCTCCTCACCCGCTTGCAGCCAGGCCTCGCGACGCGTGTTCCAGTGCTGCTCGTCCCAGAGTTCGAAGCGACTGCCCTGGCCTATCAGCATTGCCTGGCGCGTGAGTCCCGCGTACTCGCGCAGTTTCGGCGGCACCAGCACCCGGCCATGGGAATCGAGCTCGAGGTCGGTCGCGTGACCGACCATGAGCCGCTGCAACCGACGCGCCTGTGGATTCAGCGTCGGCAGCCGCATGAGCTTGCGCTCGATCTCTTCCCAGTCCGGGAGCGGGTAGATCAGGAGGCATCGGTCCGCACGATCGACGGTCGCGACCAGACGGCCCTCGCTGCGCTCGACCAGGGTGTCCCGGTATCGCGCAGGCATGGCCATCCGCCCCTTGGCGTCGAGAGTGACTTTGTTGGCGCCCCGAAACATTTTTAGCTCGCTGATGGGCCGACAGCCCATTTCATCCCACTTTGTCCCACCGGTCGCGAATATAGGTCGCGCGCGCGCGGGGAGTCAACGCCCCAGGTAAAGATTTTTCCATGAGGCACAGCGACTTAGCGGCGAAATCGAACCCTTTTACAGCGATTTTCAGCGACTATCCTCACTTTAATCAATCGCTTACTGAATGTTCCTGAAAATGACCTTAGAAGATCGAATGCGTGGGAGAGCTCGCGCGGCAAGCGAGCATTCAACCGGCCGAGGTGCCAGATCGCGATTAGCCATTGCAATCAAAGGAGGCACGGGTGGGATGCAGCGGCCCCTGTGGGGTCGACCGGGGGGTCGAT
This sequence comes from uncultured Gammaproteobacteria bacterium, assembly GCA_963732375.1. Lineage (GTDB taxonomy): Bacteria > Pseudomonadota > Gammaproteobacteria > Steroidobacterales > Steroidobacteraceae > RPQJ01. The sequence goes on along the minus strand of CAVSZE010000001.1, from coordinate 289,295 downwards.
CGTGCGCCTGGCGCTTGGTGGGACAGGGTGGGATATAAGGCGGCGCACTCGCTTGGGCACAGTGTGCAGGTAAGCGCAACCAAGCCTATTGACAAGAGTCAATTTTCATGATCGTCAAGAAGGTGGGAGTCGGCCGATAAGCCGGGTTCTGTCGAGGGCAACCATCCATCTGGGACGCGCGTCGCCGCGCGCCTCGAGCGACCTACCCGGAAGCCCCCGCGAGCAGCGGGTGCGGATCCTGCGACCCGCACGCTTCCCTATTTGGCCTTGCTCCAGGTGGGGTTTGCCGTGCCGCCGAATGTTGCCACCGGCGCGGTGCGCTCTTACCGCACCGTTTCACCCTTACCTGCCGGCTTGCGCCGACATAGGCGGTTTATTTTCTGTTGCACTTTCCGTGGGCTCGCGCCCCCCAGGCGTTACCTGGCACCTTGCTCTATGGAGCCCGGACTTTCCTCTGCGAAATCCCGCAGCGGTTGCCTGGCCGACTCCCACGCGAAGTATAGCGCCCGCGGGCTGCGCGCCGGCCTCATTCGTTCGGCGCAAGCGCAAGCGCCCGGTCGTAGAGTTCCTTGCGCGGGCGGCCGGTGATTTTCGCCGCCAGCCTCGCGGCCTGCGAAATGGGCATTTCCCCGAGCAGCGCGCGCAGCACGCGGTCGGCATCGCCGGCGTCAGCCGGCCCCGCCTCGGGCGCGCCCTGGACCACGACCACGATCTCCCCGCGGTTCATGTCGGCGTCCTGCGCGGCACGCAGCGCGAGGTCCGCGAGTACGCCGCGATAGGTGGTCTCGAATCGCTTGGTGATCTCGCGCGCAACAGCAGCGGGCCTGTCCCCGCCGAGTATTCGCGCGAGATCGTCGAGGGTCTCCTGGAGACGGTGCGGCGCCTCGTAGAACACCAGCGTGCGTGGCTCGGCGGCAAGCCGCTCGAGCGCCTTGCGCCGCGCCGACGCACGGGCGGGCAGGAAGCCCTCGAACGTGAATCGGTCAGTCGGCAGGCCCGATGTCGAGAGCGCCGCGATGATCGCGCACGGGCCCGGCACGGCCACGACCTCGATGCCAGCCTCGATTGCCGCACGAACCAGCGGCGCGCCGGGATCGCTCACCGTCGGAGTGCCTGCGTCGCTCACGAGCGCGACGCTCGCACCCGCCTTGAGGCGCTCGATGATGCGCGGCACCCGCTCGCGCTCGTTGTGCTCGTGCAGGGACTCGATCGCGCCCGCCTGCCGCGTGACGCCGCTGGCGTGCAGCAGGTGCGCCGTGTGACGCGTGTCCTCGGCGAGCAGCAGGTCCGCGTCACGCAACAGGTCGCGCGCCCGAGCCCCGAGATCGCCGAGGTTGCCGATCGGGGTCGCCACGAGGAACAGTACGCCGGGCCGCGGCCCCGCTATAGAATCCATTGCTTCGTTCGCCACGCGTAGTCCCCGGGGCCCCATGCTGCACGCAAGCCTTCACGGCCGGCAAGTTCGAGCGCTGCTTTTCGCCGCGGCGATCGCGATTGCCGCCGCCAGCCTGTCGCCGCTCGCCACATACGCAGCCACGAACGGGGAGACAGCCGAAAGCCTGGCAAGCAGCGGGCAACACGAGGCAGCCGCGAAAGCCTACGAGAGCCAGGCAAGGCACCTCTTTCGCGCCTGGGACACGCGACCCACGCTGCTCGCGGCGCGCGAGTACCTGCTGGCGGGGCGCAACGCGGACGCCGAAAGGATGCTGGGCAAGGTCGACGGCCGCGCAAGCGGTGACGACGCCGTGCTGCTTGCCCGGATCCAGGCCGAACTCGCGCTTGCGAAGGGTGACGGCAATGCGGCACTGTTCGCGCTGGCTGCCGTGCCCGGGCCGTGGCCGGCGCCGCTGGCGACGGAACTGCTGCTGCTGCAGGCCCGTGCTTATTTCCTGCTCGGAAAGCCGCTCGAAGGTGTCCGCACGCTCGAGGAGCGAGGTCAGCTGCTCAGCACGCCCGAGGCGCGCTCCGACAACTACCACCTGCTGGTTCGCGAGCTGCAGCGACCCGGGGTCGCCGAAACGATGCCAGCCGGCGCGCCGGCGGAGACGAGCGGCTGGGTCGAGCTCGCGCAGATCCTCGCCGAGGCGAACCAGGACAAACAGGCGACCGCGCGGCGCTCGGTCGAGTGGCAGGCGCGGCATCCCGATCATCCTGGATCGAAGTTGCTGCCGAAATTTGATGTCGAGGCTGCGGCTGCGGCCGCGGCCGCGGCCGCGACCGGATTCCGGCCCACGCTGCGGCCGGGACAGGGCCCTGCGACGGTCGCGCTGATCCTGCCGCTGTCGGGCCAGCTCCGGTCGATCGGCGAGGCGGTGCGGGATGGATTCATCGCGGCCACGCTGGCGCAACGCGATGCGGCACCCCGGGTGCTGGTCTACGACAGCGCGGAACTGGGCGCCGAGCTGGCGTACCGCAACGCCGTCACCGACGGGGCCAGTATCGTGGTCGGCCCGCTGACCCGCGAGGACGTCGCCAAGCTCGTGGCAACGCGGTCGATGCCAGTGCCGACGATGGTACTCAACAGCCAGGATGGCGAAGGCACGGTTCCGGCGTTCATGTACGAATTCACGCTCGACCCGGAGCAGGAAGCCCGTGCCGCTGCCCGTCGCATCGTAGCGCACGGTCACACGCACGGCATCGCGCTGTTTCCACGCACGTCCTGGGGCGAGCGCATTTACGCTGCATTCACTTCGGAGCTGCAGGCAGCCGGCGGCGTGCTGCTGTCCACCCAGTACTACGACACGGGGTCCCGTGATTTTTCCGGCCCGCTGCGACAGGCGCTGGGACGCTACTCAGGGGCCGCGGACAGCTCGGGTAACCGCAATGCGACGGTTGAGTCGCGCGACGGCCCGCAGTTCGCCTTCGTCGCGGCCAGCGCAGCCACCGCGCGCGCGCTCGTCCCGCAACTCCGTTTCCAGATGACCTACGCGCTTCCGGTATACGCCACCTCGGACGCGTGGGACCCGAGCGTGCTGTCCGCCCCGGACATGGACGGTCTCGAGTATCCGGAGTTCCCGTGGATCCTGCACGGCGGTGACGGCGCGCCGCTGCTCTGGACCGTGCTGCACGACGAGTGGGTCGCAAGCGGTCGCGGCCGCATTCGGTTCTACGCGTTCGGCCACGACGCCGCCCTGCTGGCGGCCGGCATCTGGTCGGGCCGGATCGGGACTCCGATCGACGGCCTTACCGGCCGGCTCACGATCGGCGATGACGGACGCGTGCAGCGCGACCTCGACTGGGCGGAAATCGTCAACGGAACATCGCAGACCGCGGCCTCGATCGCGGCGCCGCCCGCCGGTGCGCCCTGAGACGACCACCAGTGTCGGCCGCCGCGGTGAGGACGCCGCGCTGGCGCATCTCGAGTCCGCGGGACTGAGGCTGCTCGCGCGCAACTACCGATGCCGCGGCGGTGAAATCGATCTCGTCATGCAGGAGGGTGCGACGCTGGTGCTGGTGGAAGTGCGGCTGCGCAGCTCGGCCCGTTTCGGCGGCGCCGCAGCAAGCGTCGGACCCCGCAAGCAGCGCCGATTCGCGCTCGCGGCAAGGCACCTGCTGCTCACGCGCCGAGAGTATCGCGGCATGCCGGCACGCTTCGACGTCGTTGCGATCGACGGCGACGCGCCGGGGCACGGGGAGATTCACTGGATACGCGACGCGTTCAGGCTCTGATGCCCGTCGGGAAGCAGGCTCGCGGCATGCGATTACCGCCCGCGGCTCGAACTGCCTACTTGACCACCTTCAGCTTCGGGCGGGGACCGGCCGGCTTCGGCGGCGGCTCGGTCGGAGCGCCTTCAGGCGGCCCTCCGGCGGGCGGCTGCGTACTACCGGGAGGCGAAGGTCCGGGTCCGCCTTCTTCATCCGCGAAAATCATTCCCTGGCCGGTTTCCCGCGCATAGATCGCGAGCACCGCCCCGACCGGGACCCGGACCATCATGCTCGAGCCGCCGAAGCGGCCGCTGAAGCTGAGCTCGTCGTTGCCGATCACCAGCTGCGCGGTCGCGTTCCAGCTGACGTTCAGCACGATCTTGCCGTCGCGAACGTACTGCCGCGGCACCTCTACGCCCGACATGCCGGCATCGACGACGATGTGCGGCGTGCAGTCGCTGTCGCAGATCCACTCGTGGATGGCACGCAGCAGGTAGGGCCGGCGCGATTTCAAATCCGCATCTCCCGCTCGGCCTCGCTCAGGCTCGCACCGAATGCAGAATGGGAAAAGACGCGCCTCGCGTAGCGCTCGACCGACTGCGCGGCAGGCGGTAGTTCCACGCCCCAGCGCGGCAGGCGCCAGAGCATCGGCGCGATCGCCGCGTCGAGTTGCGAGAAGTGTTCTGACAGGAACCATGACTTGATGCGGAACAGAGGTTCGGCCGCAACGATGCTCTCCAGCAGCAGCCGCCTGGCCCGTTGCTGGTCGCGGCGCTCGGCCGACTCGAGTTCGGGGACCAGCGCGTACCAGTCGAGTTCGATCCTGTGCAGTGCGACGCGCGCCTGCGCGCGCCCCGCCGGATCGCCCGGCGACAGGGCCGGCGCAGGAAAGCGCTCGTCCAGGTACTCGCAGATGATGCCGGCCTCGTAGACCACCAGTTCGCGGTCCACCAGCGTCGGCACGGACTGGTACGGGTTCAGGTCGATCAGGTCCTCGGGCGGCCGGGACGGATCGACCTCGACGATCAGGATCTCGAGGCTCTTGGCCGCCGTGACGATCCGGACGCGGTGGCTGCGCGGATCGTCCCTACGGGAGAACAGCGTCATCATGGCGCGTCAGTCACAAGGGGGACATTCTCCTTTTCCCCGGCGTGCCGTCGGATATGGAAAGGCATCAGAAACGAAAAAAGGAGAATGTCCCCTCCTGTCCCCGGACCCTTACTTGACGTCCTTCCAGTATTCCTTCTTCAGCGCCCAGGCGAGCAGCGTGAAGAAGGCAAGGAATGCGAGCACCGGGAAACCCAGCGACTGCCGCTGCAGGCGAGCCGGCTCGCCGATGTACTCGAGGAACGTGACCGTGTCGCGCACGAATGCGTCGAACTCCGCCGGAGTCATGGTGCCGGGCGTCGCGAGCTCGAACTGCTTGAACTGCTTCTGCACGTTGCCCTGCGCGTCCGGGTGGCCTTCCCACACCGCCTGCTGCACGCCTTGCAGGCCCCACAGCACGTGCGGCATCGCGGTGCCGGGCAGCACGATGTTGTTCACGCCGGTCGGCCTGGACGGGTCGGCATAGAACGCGCGCAGGAACGTGTAGAGGTAGTCGGTTCCGCGCGCTCTCGCGATCAGCGAGAGGTCTGGCGGCACGACCCCGAACCAGCGCCTGGCCTGCTCCGGATCGATGCCGATGCGCATCGTGTCGTGCGGCCGCTCGCCGGTGAACATCAGGTTGTCGATCAGCTGCTGCTCGGAAATGCCGATGTCCGCGGCCATGCGGTTGTAGCGCACGTACTTGGCGGAGTGGCAGCCGAGACAGTAGTTGACGAAGTTGCGCGCGCCGCGCTGCAGCGCGGGCTTGTTCGACGCATCCACGCTGACGCGATCGAGCACTACCTCGCCACCCGCCGAAAACGCGGCGGCCGGCACCAGCGCGGCGAGGAGGACTAGAAGCTTAGTGCGCATGGTAGGTGACCCTCGTGGGCACGGGCTTGGTCTTGTCGATGCTCGTGTACCACGGCATCAGCAGGAAGAAGGAGAAATACACCACCGCGAAGACCCGCGCCGCCATCGTGTAGGTCGGGGTCGCCGGCTGCATGCCGAGGTAGCCGAGCGCCAGGAAGCTGATCGCGAAGGCGATTATGAAGAACTTGAAGATCGGCCCGCGGTAGCGGATCGACTTCACCTTGCTGCGGTCGAGCCATGGCAGGAACACGAACAACAGCACCGCGACGCCCATCAGTGCGGCGCCGAGCGGCTTGTTCGGCACCGAGCGCAGGATCGCGTAGAACGGCGTGAAGTACCACACCGGGGCGATGTGCGGCGGCGTCTGCAGCGCGTTGGCCGGCTCGAAGTTGGCGTGCTCGAGGAAGTAGCCGCCCATCGTCGGCGCGAAGAAGATGACCATGGAGAACAGGATCAGGAACACGCCGACGCCGACCAGGTCCTTCACCGTGTAGTACGGGTGGAACGCGATGCCGTCGAGCGGAATGCCGTCCGGTCCCTTGACCTTCTTGATCTCGACGCCGTCGGGATTGTTCGAGCCGACCTCGTGGAGCGCCATCAGGTGCGCGATCACCAGGAACACCAGCAACAGCGGGAGCGCGGCGACGTGCAGCGCGAAGAAGCGGTTCAGCGTGACGTCGGAGATGAAGAAGTCGCCGCGGATCCACTCCATGAGCGAATCGCCGACGACGGGAATGGCGCCGAACAGGCTCACGATCACCTGTGCGCCCCAGTAGGACATGTTGCCCCAGGGCAGCAGGTAACCGAAGAACGCCTCGCCCATCAGCGCGAAGTAAATCACCATGCCGAAGATCCACAGCAGTTCGCGCGGCTTCTGGTACGACCCGTACAGCAGCGCCCGGAACATGTGCAGGTAGACGACGATGAAGAAGAACGAGGCGCCGGTCGAATGCATGTACCGGATGAGCCAGCCCCACTCGACGTCGCGCATGATGTACTCGACGGAACCGAAGGCCTCGGCCGCGGAGGGCTTGTAGTTCATCGTCAGGAAGATGCCGGTCAGAATCTGGATCACCAGCACCAGCATCGCGAGCGAGCCGAAGTAGTACCAGAAATTCATGTTCTTCGGCGCGTAGTACTCGGAGACCTGCGACTTCCAGAGCGCGGTCATTGGAAACCGGTCGTCGATCCAGTTGACCAGCGCCGCGAGGCGGCCGCTGTCCGTGCGGACGGTCTGGTTGTTGCTGCCCATCATCCGTTCCCCGCTTCAGCACCGATGAGGATCCGCGTGTCGCTCACAAAGTGGTACGGCGGCACCGTCAGGTTGGTCGGCGCCGGAACGTCCTTGAAGACGCGGCCCGACAGGTCGAACTTCGAGCCGTGGCAGGGGCAGAAGAAGCCGCCCGGCCAGTCGGCGGAAACCGTCGGGTCACCCGGCGTGAACTTGTCGAGCGGCGCGCAACCGAGGTGCGTGCACACTCCCACCAGCACCAGGAACTCAGGCTTGAGCGCTCGGGCGGCGTTCTTCGCGAATGCCGGTTGCTGTGACTCGTTCGAATCCGGGTCGCGGAGCCGCTCGTTGTGCCCATCGATCTCGCCGAGCATCTTGGGCGTCCGGTTGACGACATAGATCGCCTTGCCGCGCCACTCGACCTTGAGCATCGCGCCCGGCTCGAGCTTGCCGATGTCCACCTCGACCGGCGCACCCATCGCCTTGGCGCGGGCACTGGGCTTCCAGGAGGCTAGGAACGGTACGGCAACGAACGCGGCGCCAACGGCCCCGGTCGCGACGGTGGCTACGGTCAGGAAATGACGCCTGCCCGCATCGACTTCTTCGGTCATCCAGCACTCTCCTCGGCAGATACGGTCGCTTGCCGGGGGCGGACTGAGTGAGACCACCGCGGGCAGCGGGGAATTATAGCGGATCGCGCAGCGCCGGTAGCGGCTCCCTATTTCCGGATCCGGCCCAGCCGCCGGATCTGCGCCCCGAGCCCCTGCAGCTTCTCCTCGATGCACTCATAGCCGCGGTCGATGTGGTAGATGCGCTCGACGTCGGTCGTGCCCTCGGCGACCAGCCCGGCCAGGACCAGGCTGGCGGATGCCCGGAGGTCGGTGGCCATGACCGGCGCGGCCGTGAGCTTCGGGACGCCGCGGATGATGGCCGTATTGCCCTCGAGCCGGATCTCGGCGCCCATGCGACGCATCTCCAGCATGTGCATGAAGCGGTTCTCGAAGATCGTCTCGACGATGGTCCCGACGCCGTCGGCCACGGTGTTCAGCGCTGCGAACTGCGCCTGCATGTCGGTCGGGAATCCCGGGTGCGGCGCCGTGCGGATGTCCACGGAGCGGGGCCGCCGCCCCTTCATGTCCACCTCGACGAAGTTGTCGCCGCGGACCACGTCCGCGCCCGCCTCTTCGAGCTTCGCCAGCACCGCGTCGAGGTGCTCCGCCCGCGCTCCACGCGCGCGGACACGACCGCCGGTGATCGCGCCGGCCACCAGGTAGGTGCCGGCCTCGATCCGGTCCGGCAGCACGTCGTAGCTGCAGCCGTGCAGCGACTCCACGCCGTCGATGTAGATGGTGTCGGTGCCGTGCCCGGACACCTTCGCGCCCATCGCATTCAAGAACTGCGCGAGGTCCACGATTTCCGGTTCACGCGCCGCGTTCTCGAGGATCGTGCGGCCCTCGGCCAGGCAGGCTGCCATCATCAGGTTTTCCGTGCCCGTGACAGTCACGGTCTCGAGCACGATGCGGGCGCCCTTCAGTCGTCCGGCGCGAGCCTTGATGTAGCCGTTCTCGATGTGGACCTCGGCGCCCATGGCCTGCAGCCCGGCCACGTGGATATTGACCGGCCTCGCTCCGATCGCGCATCCACCGGGCAGCGACACGTCTGCCGAGCCATGCCGCGCCACCAGCGGACCCAGCACCAGGATCGCGGCGCGCATTGTCTTCACCAGGTCGTAGGGCGCGAAGGTCTCGCGCACGGTGCGCGGGTCGACCTCGATGCGCATGCGCTCGTCCACGGTGACGCTCGCACCCATGCGGCCGAGCAGTTCGATCATCGTGGTGACGTCCTGCAGGTGCGGCACGTTGCCGATGGTCACCGGGCCGTCGGCCAGCAGCGCACCGGCGAGAATCGGCAGCGTGGCGTTCTTTGCGCCGGAAATGCGCACTTCGCCATCAAGGGGCACGCCGCCCCGGATCTGGAGTTTGTCCAAGGGTTGCTCCCGTCAGGCCAGGCCTTCCCCGCCGCCCGCAGCCCGCCACTCCTCGGGCGTGTAGGCCTGGATCGACAGCGCGTGGATTTCCCGGCCCATCAGGGCCCCGAGTCCTGCGTACACCAGCTGGTGCCGCTGCAGCGAACGCTTTCCCTCGAACTGCGGCGCAATCACCACGGCCTCGAAGTGCGTGTCGTCGTCCGTCAGGACCTGGATCCGCGCCGCGGGAAGCCCCGCCTCGATCAACCGGGTCACCTCGTCTGCAGTCATGGGATTTAGGGCTCGCTGGGGAAAACGGCAGTTTAACCCGCCCGGCGCGCGGACCGCAGGAAACGAGCGGCAGTGCCGGCTGAGGTCGCGGATCCGGCGGCCGGGGATAGTACACTCCGCCCCATGGAGCCTTCCGATCCTTCCATTGCCCGCGGACGCCGCGTACTCGCGACCGAGGCCGAGGCCGTTGCGGCGCTCGCCGAGCGGCTCGGCGAGGAATTCGGGACGGCCTGCCGCCTGGTGCTCGGCTGCGCGGGCCGGACCGTGGTCACGGGCATGGGCAAGTCCGGGCACGTCGGGCGAAAGATCGCCGCGACGCTGGCAAGCACAGGGAGTCCTTCGTTCTTCCTGCACCCGGCCGAGGCCAGCCACGGCGACATCGGCATGATCACTGGCGGCGACGTGGTGATCGCGCTGTCGAATTCCGGCGAGACCGCCGAACTGATCACGATCCTGCCGCTGATCAAGCGCCTCGGCGTGCCACTGGTCGCGCTCACCGGCAACCGTGCTTCGACGCTGTCGCGCTACGCGACCGTCACGCTCGACGTAAGTGTCGCGGCCGAAGCCTGCCCAATGAATCTCGCCCCGACCGCCAGCACCACTGCGGCGCTTGCAATGGGCGACGCGCTTGCGGTGGCGGTCCTCGAGGCACGTGGATTCACAGAACAGGATTTCGCACGCTCGCACCCCGCCGGCAACCTCGGCCGGCGCCTGCTGATGCACGTCGACGAAGTGATGCGCAGCGGAGCAGAGCTGCCCGCGGTCGGCCCCGGGACGCTGCTCAGCGCCGGCCTGCTGGAGATGAGCCGCAAAGGCCTCGGCATGACCACCGTCGTCGATGACGACCGCCGCGTGCTCGGCATCTTCACGGACGGCGACCTGCGCCGCACGCTGGACCGCCAGGTGGACATTCACTCGACCACGATGCGTGAGGTGATGACGGCAGGCGGCAAGGTCGCGAAGCCGCGGATGCTCGCAGCGGAGGCCGTGCGATTGATGGAGGAGCACCGCATTACCGCGCTGCCGGTCGTCGACGACGCAGGCAGGCTGGTCGGTGCGCTGAACGTCCACGACCTGCTGCGCGCAGGGGTGATGTAGCCGTGGACGAACTGCGCGAACGGGCTCGACGAATCCGGCTGCTGGTGCTGGACGTGGACGGCGTGCTCACCGACGGCAGGATCTACATGTCGGCCGGCGGCGAGGACCTCAAGGTCTTCCACGTGCGCGACGGTTCGGGGCTCGTGGCGCTGCAGCGCGCGGGAGTGAACGTCGCCATCATTTCCGGGCGCGACTCGGCCGCCGTGACGCGCCGCGCTGCCGAGCTCGGCATCGCTCACGTCCACCAGGGCGTGGGCGACAAGGCGGCCGTTCTCTCCACGTTGATGGCCACGCTCGGCGTAACCCCGGCGGAAACCGCCTGTGTCGGCGACGACACGCCCGACCTGCCGATGCTGGAAAATGCGGGCCTGGCGATAGCCGTGGCGGACGCACACGGCGCGCTCGGACCCGTGGTTCATTGGGTCACCTCCGCCGCTGGCGGTCGTGGCGCGGTACGGGAAGTATGCGACCTCCTCATCAGCGCGCGCGCTTCCTGACCGATCGTGTCGTCGCGCTGGCGGCCGTAGCAGCGGCGCTTGCGATGCTGTACGGCCTGGTCGGTGACTGGGACGATTCGGACGTGGAACGCGGCCCGGCTGCCGCGCCTCGGGGTTATTTCGCAACTGACGCCACGATGACCGAAATGGGCGCAGACGGGCGGCCGCGGCTCGTCGTGCACGCGCGCGAAATCGAGCAGAACCTGGGAGACCAGAGCGTGCAGTTCAAGGACGTCACGCTCGACTATCTGGCCAAGGACCTCGGGAACTGGCACCTGACGGCACTGAATGCCAGCATGCCGGAGGATCGCAAGAGCCTGTTCCTCGCTGGCGACGTCACGATCACCGGGGCCGCGGACCGCGGCGGTGCCGTGATCCGCACGGACAAGGTCAACTACGACATCGACGACGGCGTCGTGCAGACCGCGGAACCGGTCTCAATTCGAGTTGGCGCCCACGACCTGAACGCCCGGGGGCTGCGGGCGATGTTGAATGCAGGAACCCTCAGGCTAGAATCAAACGTCAATGGCCGCTTCACCCCCTGATCACTCGTACCACCGTGCCGCGGTGGCGATACTGTGCTGCCTCGCCGCGGGCGTGGCGGCAGCGGCAACCCCGACACTGCCGCGCCCGACGAAGGAACCAATCGACCTGGTCGCGGCATCCTCGGACTTCGACTACAAGCAGAACAAGCTGCATTTCCAGCAGGTGCGCATCACGCAGGGCCCGATGCAGATCGAGGCCGGCGAGGCAAGCGCCACGGGGCTCAACTTCGAGAACTCGGAGTGGACGTTCGCCGGCGACGTGCGTGTCACCGTGCCCGACGGCAAGCTCACGGCATCGAGCGCCGTGGTGACGTTCCGCGACAAGGAGATTGCGAGCGCGGTGATCCGCGGATCGCCGGCGGAGTTCGAGCAGAAGCTCAAGGACACCAAGCAGGTTGCCAGGGGCCACAGCGACACGATCGACTACGATTTCAAGCGGGGCACCGCGCGCCTCACCGGTGCTGCCTGGCTCACTGACGGCGACAACGTGATACAGGGCGATACGCTGATCTACGACGTAGGCCAGCAGCGCGTCATGGCCAACCCCGGGGGAACCGTACCGGGCGGCGTGCGAATCACGATCAATCCGAAGGCCCAGGACGAAAAGGACGGCAAGGCAGGCAAGGGCGGAAAAGCCGGCGAGACCGGCGGGACTGTCGACGGACAGCAGGGAACGAAACCGGAAGCACCGAAATGAGCGTGTTGCGCGCCGAGGCGCTGGGCAAGCGCTACCGGTCCCGCAAGGTCCTCTCGGACCTCTCGCTCGAGGTCCACGCCGGCGAGGTGGTCGGACTGCTCGGACCCAATGGCGCTGGCAAGACCACTGCCTTCTACATGATCGTCGGGCTGGTACCCTGCGATGAGGGGCGCATCTTCCTCGACGACCGCGAGATCACGCGCCTGCCGATGTACCGTCGCGCGCGGCTCGGACTCGGGTACCTGCCGCAGGAAGCGTCGGTGTTCCGCAAACTCTCGGTCGAGGACAACATCCGCGCGATCCTCGAGGTCCGCGACGACCTGGACGACGATGCGGCGCGCGAGGCAGCGCTCGATGCGTTGCTCGACGAGCTCCACATCGGTCACATCCGCGGCAACGTCGGCATGAGCCTGTCGGGCGGCGAGCGGCGGCGCGTCGAGATCGCCCGGGCGCTCGCGGCGGAACCCCGCTTCATCCTGCTCGACGAACCGTTCGCGGGCGTGGACCCGATCTCGGTGGACGACATCCAGCGCATCATCCGGCACCTGTGCACCCGCAACATCGGCGTGCTGATCACGGACCACAACGTGCGGGAGACGCTGGGAATCTGCAACCGCGCGTACATCGTGAGCGCGGGCAGCCTGATTGCGGCCGGGTCGGCGCAGGAGATCCTCGCCAACCAGCAGGTGCGCGAGGTCTACCTCGGCCAGGACTTCAGGCTGTAGCACGATGCTGAAGCCGTCCCTTCAGCTCAAGCTCGGCCAGCAGCTGACGATGACGCCCCAGCTGCAGCAGGCGATCCGGCTGCTGCAGCTCCCCGTGCTCGAGCTCCAGGCCCAGCTCCAGGAAGCCCTCGAAAGCAACGTGATGCTGGAGGCCGAGGAGGAAGAGCAGATCGACCTCTCGTCGCTCGACCAGCAGGCGCCCGCCGGCGAAGACGCTGACGACGGCGAGGCCGACGGCCCGCAGCCCGATGAGATCGTGGTGGAGATGGAAGACCCGTGGTCGGAGTCTTCCACGCCGTCCGGCGACGGCCGATCCCAGGACGACGACGATCGCCCGCTCGAATTCACCGACGACCGCGACCGCAACCTGCACCAGCACCTGATCTGGCAGCTCGAGATCAGCAGCCTCGATCCGCGCGAAGTGTGGATCGGCGAGGCGCTCGTGGACGCGCTCAACGACGACGGATACCTCACCGAGGCGCCGGCTGACATCGCGCAGAGCCTCAGCGCAGACCTGCCGGTCTCGGAGGAGGACGTGGTGCGCGTGCTCGGCTTCCTGCAGACGCTCGACCCGGCCGGCGTCGGGGCCCGCACGGTGGCCGAGTGCATCAGCCTGCAGCTTGCGCAGCTCGAGCCGGCCACGCCCGGCCGCGAACTCGCGCTCGTGATCGCCGGCGGGCACCTGCAGGAAATTGCGGACCGCGACCTCGCGGGCCTCACGAAACGACTCGGCGTGGACGAGGACGCAATGCACGAGGCCGTTGCGCTGATCCGCGGCTGCAGTCCGCGGCCGGGCGCGGCATTTGAAAGCGCGCCGCCCGAGTACATCGTCCCCGACGTGTTCGTACGGCGCAGCGCACAGGGCTGGATCGTCGAGGTAAACCCTGCCTCGGTTCCACGCCTCAGGGTCAACCAGGGTTACGCAGGGCTGGTGACGCGGTCGCAGGACTACGCGACGCTGCGCGCACAGCTGCAGGAAGCTCGCTGGCTGATCCGCAGCCTGGAGATTCGTGGCGAGACCTTGCTCAAGGTGGCGCGCACGATCGTGCAGCGACAGGTCGCGTTCCTCGAGAAAGGCGACGAGGCCATGCAGCCGATGATCCTGCGCGACGTTGCCGAGGCCGTCGGCCTGCACGAGTCAACGGTGTCACGGGTGACCACCGGCAAGTACATGCACACGCCGCGCGGCATCTTCGAATTCAGGTTCTTTTTCTCGAGCCATGTGTCGGGCGCCGACGGCGAGGACGTCTCTTCCGTCGCGATCCGCGCCCGTATCCGCAAGCTGATTGCGGAAGAGACGCCGGGCAAGCCCTTGAGCGACGCGCAGCTCGCCGAGGCCCTGTCCGCCGAGGGCGTGAAAGTGGCAAGGCGCACGGTCGCCAAGTATCGCGAGGCGCTGGGGCTGGCCACTTCCTCCGAACGACGCCACGCGAGGCCAGACTGAACTATGCGCCTCGTCATCGTCAGCGGCCTCTCCGGTTCCGGCAAGAGCGTGGCGCTCAACATGCTCGAGGACCTCGACTACTACTGCGTGGACAACATTCCCGCAGGCCTGCTGCCCGGGTTCATCGCCTACACGGTACGCACCAGCGAGCCCTCGTACCGGCTCACGGCGGTCGGTGTGGACGCGCGCAACCGGCCGGAGGACCTGGCCGACGTGCCCAGGCTGGTGGCAGAACTGCGGCGCAGCGGCATCGGCTGCGACGTGTTGTTCCTGCGCGCCAGCAACGACGTGCTGCTGAAGCGCTTCAGCGAAACGCGGCGTCGTCACCCGCTCAGCCGCGAAGGGCTGGGGCTGCAGGAAGCGCTTGAACAGGAGCACCGACTGCTCGCGCCGGTCGCAACGTCAGCCGACCTGACCATCGATACGTCACAGCTCTCGGTGCACGACCTCCGGGAGATGATCCGGGCGCGCGTGGTCGAGCGCCCGGTCACCGGACCGTCGCTGCTCTTTGAATCGTTTGCCTATCGGCACGGCGTTCCCGACGACGCCGACTTCGTATTCGACGCGCGGGCGTTGCCCAACCCTTACTGGGAGCCCTCGCTGCGGGACCTCACCGGTCGCGACGCGCCCGTCGCCCGCTACCTCGACGGCCAGGACGAAGCGGCAACATTCCTCGCCGACATCACCGGCTTCCTCGAACGCTGGCTGCCGTCGCTGGTGCGCTCGAATCGCAGCTATCTCACGGTGGCAGTCGGCTGCACCGGCGGACAGCACCGTTCCGTGTACCTGGCCGAGAAGCTGGCCGCGCACTTCAACGCAAGCTTCGGGCAGGCGCTGGTGCGTCATCGCGACCTGGCCAGCCGCCGCCACGAGTAGCACCCTACCCGACCAGGTACGCCTCGATCTCCGCGCGTCGCGCCTGGGCATCCGCGCGACCAAGGCGCATCAGCTCCGAGGTGTAGGCAGACTCGAACAGCAGGTAGCTCGCGAGCAGCCCGCCGCGCGCCTCGAGCGCGCCGATCGTCCTGAGCAGCGTGCGCACACTGCGAGGCATTGCTCGCAGGTGCCGGCGAGCGAGCGCCGTCGGGTCGTCGCTGGGCTCGATCACGAGCGCCTCGATCGGCCGGCGGCCCGGAACCGAGCCGGCCCCCTCCGACTGCAGGATCCCGTTTATCTGCCTCAAGCGCTCGAGGTCTATGGACAATCCGTCGGTGAACAGCGAGTCGAGCACGAAGCCGAGCAGATGCCCGGGGCTGGGCGGCCGGTCTACGAATCCGTCCGCGGGCGACGCCGCGGCTTCCGCACGCGTGCCGACGACCAGCAAGCGGTTGGCGCCCATGTGCACCGCGGGGCTGAGAGGCGCGAGCTGGCGCATGGCGCCGTCGCCGTAGTAGTCGGAGTCAACCTTGCCCACCGGGAAGATGAACGGGATCGCGGAGCTGGCCATCAGCACGTCGATGTCTATTCGACGGCGCACTCCGGCGCGACGCACTCTCGACCACTCCTCTACCTCGGGAGCGCCGTCAAAGAAAGCCACCGCCTGCCCGGTCGAATAGCTTGTGGTCGCGACGACCAGCGCCCGCACGAGCCCGGCCTCGATGCTGGCCCGGATGCCTTCCATCGGTATCGTGCGCAACAGCAGTTCACGCAGCGGCGAAGTGTCGAGCAGCGAGCGCGGTGGCGACAGCAACCAGCCCCCGGACATCATCGACAGGACCCAGTGGAGGCCGCCCCGCAGCGTCGTTACGGGATCGGCACGCACGACCTGCTCCAGGTGGAACCCGGCCCAGACCTTCTCGAGCACATCCACACCTTCACGGAAACTCACGGCGCGCGAGACCAGCGTAGCCGCATTGAGTGCCCCGGCCGAAGTTCCCACCAGGACCTCGAACGGGCAGGCCGCGTCGGCGGGCAGCCAGTCGGCGATCGCACCGAGCACACCCACCTGGTAGGCCGCCCGCGCACCGCCTCCCGCAAGCACGAGCGCCTCGCGGTTCTCGAGGAACAGGTAGTTGGTTTCCGACGTCGAGACTGGCAATCTGCGCCCTCGCTGACAGGGTGCTGGCCCGGGGCTAGTATGTCATGCGCCGACCTTGATTCCGCCCGCACTGGAGACCCGCATGACGCATGTCACATCGATCCGCCTGCTACCTGTGTTCGCGGCCCTGCTTGCGCTCGCGATTCCGGCATTTGCAGACGCACCGGCGGCCGGCAGCGCGGCGCCGCCGTTCAAGCTCCAGGACCAGGCCGGCAAGTGGCACAGCCTTTCGGACTACAAGGGCAAGTGGGTGGTGCTCTATTTCTACCCGAAGGACGGCACGCCGGGCTGCACGACCGAAGCCTGCGCCTTCCGCGACAACATCTTCGCCTTCGACAAGGAAGGCGCCGTGGTACTCGGGGTCAGCGTCGACGACGTAGCCGACCACAAGGCATTCGCGGAGAAGCACAGCCTGCCGTTCACGCTGCTGGCCGACCCGACCAAGGCGGTGACGAAGGAATACGGCGTGCTCAAGACCTACATGGGCGTAATGGAGATGGCGCACCGCGAGACCTTCATCATCGACCCGCAGGGCCGCATTGCGAAGCGCTACGAGACCGTGGACCCGGACGGCCACTCCAAGGTCGTGCTCGACGACCTGAAGGCGCTGAAGGCGGCTGACAAGGCCAGCTGAAAATAGGTGCCAGGCACCGACTTAGGGGACATTCTCCTTTTCGGAGGGGACATTCTCCTTTTTCGAAAACAGGTGCCTGGCGCCTGCTTCCGAAAGAAGGGAAAAAGGAGAATGTCCCCTCCGAAAAGGAGAATGTCCCCTAGTTCTTCAGCGCCTTGATACCGAGGTCGAGTCCCGCCAGCGTCAGCGGGTACATCCGGTCCTCCAGCAGCTGGCGGACGATCTCGATCGAGGCCGTGTAGTCCCAGCGATCCTCGGGCTCGGGGTTCAGCCAGGCATGGCGACGAAAGCGCTGCGTCAGTCGCCGCATCCACACTGCACCCGCCTCGTCGTTCCAGTGCTCGATGCTGCCTCCCGGCTGCATGATCTCGTACGGGCTCATGCTGGCGTCGCCGACGAAGATCACGCGATAGTCGGGCGGATACGTTCGCAGGATCTCGGCGAGCGGCGTGCGCTCGGAATGGCGTCGTCGCCCGTCCTTCCACACCGACTCGTAAATGAAATTGTGGAAATAGTAATACTCGAGGTGCTTGAACTCGCTGCGCGTCGCCGAGAAGAGTTCCTCGCACACCCGTACGTGGCTCTCCATCGAGCCGCCCACGTCCAGGAACAGAAGCACCTTTACCGCGTTGTGCCGCTCGGGCACGAATTTCAGGTCCAGCAGCCCCGCGTTGCGGGCCGTGGCGTCGATGGTGCCGCCCAGGTCGAATTCGTCCGCCGCCCCCTCGCGCGCGAAGCGGCGAAGTTTCCTGAGCGCGATCTTGATGTTGCGCGTGCCGAGCTCGACCGTGTCATCGAGGTTGCGGTAATCGCGCCGTTCCCAGACCTTGACCGCCCGCTTCTGCCCACCGGGCCCGCCGATGCGGATCCCCTCGGGGTTGTAGCCGCCGTGACCGAACGGCGAGGTCCCGCCGGTGCCGATCCACTTGTTGCCACCCTCGTGCCGGCCCTGCTGCTCCTTCAGTCGCTCCTCGAGCGTCTGCATGAGCTTCTCCCAGCCGCCAAGCGCCTCGATCTGCGCTTTCTCCTCCTCGGTGAAGTCGCGCTCGATGAGCTTGCGCAGCCAGTCTTCGGGCAGCGCCTTCTCCATCGAGGCGAACGCCTGCTCGATGCCCTTGAAGTGCGCGGCGAACGCGCGGTCGAAGCGGTCGAAGAACTTCTCGTCCTTCACCAGCGCCGCGCGCGCGAGCCAGTAGAAGTCGTCCACGCGGAGGCTTGCAACACGCGCCTCGAGCGCCTCGAGCAGCGTCAGGTGCTCGGTAAGCGACACCGGGATACCGGCCTCGCGCAGCGTGAAGAAGAAGCGCGTCAGCATGGCTCGTGCCCGGCTAGGCGCGCGGCGCGATTCATGGCGGCACTCCTCAGCTGCGGTTCTGCTGCCGCCGCTGCAGGAACACCAGCTGCTCGAACAGGTGAACGTCCTGCTCGTTCTTCAGCAGCGCTCCGTACATCGGCGGCAGGCTCTTGCGCGGATCATCGCTGTGCAAGGCCTCTGGCGGCACATCCTCGGCAAGCAGCAACTTGAGCCAGTCGAGCAGCTCGGACGTCGAGGGCTTCTTCTTCAGCCCCGGCACCTCGCGCAGCCTGTAGAACGCGTTCAGAGCCTCCGCAAGCAACTCGCGCTTCAGATGCGGGTAGTGCACCGCCACGATTCGCGTCATCGTCTCGGCATCCGGGAAGCGGATGAAGTGGAAGAAGCAGCGACGCAGGAACGCGTCGGGCAGTTCCTTCTCGTTGTTGCTGGTGATCACCACGATCGGCCGGTGCCGCGCCTTCACCAGCTCGCGGGTCTCATAGACGAAGAACTCCATGCGGTCGAGCTCGAGCAGCAGGTCGTTCGGGAACTCGATGTCGGCCTTGTCGATCTCGTCGATCAGCAGCACCGCCTGCTCGGCGCTGTCGAACGCCTCCCACATCCGTCCCTTGACGATGTAGTTGCCGATGTCGTGGACCTTGGCCTCGCCCAGCTGCGAGTCGCGCAAGCGCGAGACAGCATCGTATTCGTAGAGGCCGTGCTGGGCCTTGGTCGTGGACTTGATGTGCCAGCGGTAGAGCGGCTTGCCGAGCGCCAGGGCGATTTCCTCGGCGAGCTGGGTCTTGCCGGTGCCCGGCTCGCCCTTTACGAGCAGCGGCCTGGCCAGCGTCACGGCGGCATTGACCGCCATCATCAGGTCCTCGGTCGCGACGTAGCGCTCCGTGCCTTCGAATTTTCCAGTCACTAAGGCTCCTCCGGCCGCAGCCGCGGCTATTGCTCCACCGTGAGCAGCTTCATGGTGTTGGTCCCGCCCGAGACGCCCGACAGCTCGCCCAGCGTCAGGATCAGCTCGTCGCCGAGTCCCACGTGGCCTCGATCGAGCAGTTCCTTCGAGATCGCGCGATACAGCTTCGCCGGCTCGGTGTGCACGATATCGAACGGGATGGGATAGACGCCTCGGTACAGCGCCACGCGGCGCTGCGTGCGCTCGTGGGGGGTAAACGCGAAAATCGGTATGTCCGAACGGATGCGCGACATGTAGAGCGGCGTCGAACCGGACTCGGTCAGTGCAACGATGGCCTGCAGTTCCATGTGATTGGCTGTGAACATCACCGCGTGCGCAATGGCCCGAGCAAACTCCGCGACACGGCCCTCGATGTTGTCACGACCGCGGGTGTGGGCCAGCTGGTAGGTTTCCGCGCCCTCGATGACCTCGGCCATCGCCTCGACCGCCCGGCTCGGGTACTTTCCCACGGCCGATTCACCCGAGAGCATCACCGCATCGCTGCCGTCGAGCACGGCATTGGCCACGTCCGATACCTCGGCGCGCGTCGGCACCGGGCTGTGGATCATCGATTCCATCATCTGCGTCGCGGTGATGGTGACGCGATCGAGGCTGCGGGCCAGGTGCAGGATCTGCTTCTGCAGCCCGGTGAGCTGTGCGTAGCCGACTTCTACGCCGAGGTCGCCACGCGCGACCATCACCGCGTCGCTGGCCTTGATGATCTGCTCGAGCACGGGAATGGCCTCGCTGCGCTCGATCTTTGCAACGATGCGCGCATCGCTGCCTGCAGCGGTGAGCAAAGCCCGCGCCTCCTCTATGTCCGAGGCCTGGCGCACGAACGAAACCGCCAGGTAGTCCACGTCCAGCGACGCCGCCAGCAGTACGTCCTCGCGATCCTTGTCGGTGAGCGCCTTCGCCGAGAGGCCGCCGCCGCGCCGGTTGATTCCCTTGTGGTCGGAAAGCTCGCCGCCGGTGATCACCACGCACGCCACCCGCTGCCCCTCGACGCCGACGACGCGAAGTTCGATCTGCCCGTCGCCGAGGATCAACTCGTCTCCCGGCCCGACGTCCTGCGCGAGGCCGAGATAGGTCATGCCGACGGCCCGGTCGGTGCCATCCCGCGCGCCGATCGCCGGGTCCAGCGCGAAGGGTTCACCCTCGGTGAGCACCGCGGCACCCGAAGCGAATCCCTCGATCCGGATCTTGGGACCCTGCAGGTCCCCGAGCACGGCGACGTGCTTGCCCACGGCCAACGCGGCACGACGCACGCCCTCGACGCGCTTGCGGTGGTCGCTAGCCGTACCGTGGGAGAAATTGACGCGCACGACGTCCGCGCCTCGGCGGATGACGTCCTCGAGCATGCCTGGCGCGTCAGTGGCCGGACCCAGGGTGGCGACGATCTTGGTTCTACGGAGCATTGGTAGCGGTGTCAGTGACTGGCAGTTGCCGGATAGTGCGGAAAATGAGGCGTCGTGGCTAGCGACGCCCGGGACTGTCCCCGCCAGGGGACTGTCCCTGGCGCCTGTTGCTCTTTGGAGGGGACAGTCCCCTAAGAGGGGACAGTCCCTTAAGAGGGGACAGTCCCTTAAGAGGGGACAGTCCCCTAAGAGGGGACAGTCCCCTAGGAGGGGACAGTCCCCGGCGCGCCCTGCGCTGCCCTCGCCTCGAGCACTTCCACCGCCGGAAGTTTCTTGCCCTCGAGGAACTCGAGGAAAGCGCCGCCGGCGGTCGAAATGTACGAGATGTCCCCGCTGACGCCGTATTTCTCGATGGCGGCGATGGTGTCGCCGCCGCCGGCGATCGAGAACGCGGAACTGCGCGCGACCGCCTGTGCGATGACGCGCGTGCCCTCGCCGAACTGGTCGAACTCGAACACGCCTACCGGTCCGTTCCACACGATCGTGCCCGCGCCCTCGAGCCCGGATGCGAACCGTTCGGCCGTGTCGGGCCCG
Source organism: uncultured Gammaproteobacteria bacterium (assembly GCA_963732375.1). Classification (GTDB taxonomy): domain Bacteria; phylum Pseudomonadota; class Gammaproteobacteria; order Steroidobacterales; family Steroidobacteraceae; genus RPQJ01. Next base: position 268,315 of record CAVSZE010000001.1, on the reverse strand, counting down.
ATGTCCAGGATCATTTCGTTCGGACCGACGGCAGAGACGGGCTTCACGTCCGCCTCCGCGGTGGCCGAGAACTCGTCCGCCACAACCACGTCGCTCGGCAGCGGAATCTCGACGCCGGCGCCCTTCGAGCGCTCGAGCAGTCCTCGAGCAATGCCGATCATCTCCGCCTCGTGCAGCGACTTGCCGATCGGGAATCCCGCCGCCGCGAGGAAGGTATTGGCGATGCCGCCGCCGACGATGAGCCGGTCCACCTTGCCGAGCAGGTTCTCCAGCACCGTGAGCTTGGTGGAGACCTTCGAGCCGCCGACGATGGCGACCAGCGGCCGCTTCGGATCGTGGAGCGCCTTCTCGAGCGCCTCGAGCTCGCCGGTGAGCAACGGGCCGGCGCAGGCCACCGGCGCGAACTTCGCCACGCCGTTGGTGCTGGCCTCGGCGCGGTGCGCGGTAGCGAACGCGTCCATCACGTACACGTCGCAGAGCGCCGCCATCTTCTTCGCGAGATCGTCGCTGTTCTTCTTCTCGCCCTTGTTGAAGCGCACGTTCTCGACCAGCACGATCTCGCCCGGCTCACAGGCCACGCCGTCCAGCCACTCGCGCTCGAAACGCACCTTGAGGCCGAGCAGCTCCGAGATGCGCGCCGCAACCGGCGCGAGCGAGAACTCCTCCGCGGGCACGCCCTCCTCGGGACGACCGAGATGCGACATCAGGATGACACGCGCGCCCGCAGCGTGGGCCGCGCGAATCGTCGGCAGCGAGGCGCGGATGCGGGCGTCGCTGGTCACGACGCCGTTCTTCACCGGAACGTTGAGATCCTCGCGGATCAGCACGCGCTTTCCCTTGAGGTCGACATCGCTCATGCGAACCACACTCACCATGGTCTTCTCCACCTGTTATGCGTCGGACTGTCCCTGTGCAACCAGCCGGTTATTCGGCGATCACCCGCGCCATCTCCAGCACCTTGCAGGAATAGCCCCACTCGTTGTCGTACCAGGACACGACCTTGACGAAGGTGTCGTCGAGCGCGATGCCCGCGCCGGCGTCGAACACCGACGTGCAGCTCTCGCCGCGGAAATCCGTCGCGACCACCTTGTCGGTGGTGTAGCCGAGCACGCCTTTCATCGGGCCCTCCGAGGCCGCCTTCATCGCGGCGCAGATCTGCTCGTACGTCGCGGGCTTCACGAGCTCGACCGTCAGGTCCACCACCGATACGTCGGACGTCGGCACGCGGAAGGCCATGCCGGTGAGCTTCTTGTTCAACTCCGGGATCACCTTGCCGACGGCCTTGGCGGCGCCGGTGGACGACGGGATGATGTTCTCCAGGATGCCGCGACCGCCGCGCCAGTCCTTGTTCGACGGGCCGTCCACGGTCTTCTGCGTGGCGGTCGCCGCGTGCACGGTGGTCATCAGGCCACGCTTGATGCCCCAGGTGTCGTTCAGCACCTTGGCGACCGGCGCCAGGCAGTTCGTCGTGCAGGAGGCGTTCGAGATGATCGCCTGGCCGGCATAGGTCTTGTCATTGACGCCGAACACGAACATCGGCGTGTCGTCCTTCGACGGCGCCGACATGATCACTTTCTTCGCGCCTGCGGCCAGGTGCTTCTCACCGGTCTCCTTGGTGAGGAAAAGGCCCGTGGATTCCACGACGACGTCTGCGCCGATTTCATTCCACTTGAGCTCCGACGGATCCTTGACCGCGGTGAGGCGGATCTTGCGGCCGTTGACGACCAGCGTGTTGCCCTCGACCGTGATGTCGCCCTTGAAGCGCCCGTGCACCGAGTCGTATTTCAGCATGTAGGCGAGATAGTCCGGCTCGAGCAGGTCGTTGATGCCGACGATCTCGATGTCCTTGAAATCGCGCGCCGCCGCGCGAAACACCATGCGGCCGATGCGTCCGAACCCGTTGATGCCAACCTTGATAGTCATGTGCTTGCCTCCCGGAAAGTAAACCTGTAGCTCAGGACTGAAGCAGTCCTTCCACTGTCTTGATCACGTTTTCGCGCGTGAAACCGAAGTGCTCGAACAGCTTTTTCGCGGGCGCCGAGGCTCCGAAGCTGTCCATGCCGATGACTGCCCCGTTCCCGGCGACGTAGCGCCACCACCCGTCGCGCACACCGGCCTCGATGGCCACCCGCGGCACGCCCGGAGGCAATACGCTGTCACGGTACTGTTGCGGCTGTGTGTCGAAGATGCTGGTACAGGGCATCGAGACGACCCTCACCTTGCGGCCGCTTTCCGACAGCACCTTCGCCGCGTCGGCCGCCAGCCCGATTTCCGAGCCCGTCGCGATCAGCACGCAGTCGGGCCTGCCCTCGCAGTCCACCAGCACGTAGCCGCCGCGGGCGATGTCCGCGACCTGCCGGGCGCTGCGGGCCATCACGGGCAGCGCCTGTCGGCTCAGGATCAGGCTGGTCGGCCCGTCACGGCGCTCGATCGCGTCAGCCCAGGCAGCGGCCGTCTCGACGGTATCGCAGGGACGCCACAGGCACATGTTCGGGATCAAGCGCAGGCTCGCGACGTGCTCCACGGGCTGGTGAGTGGGACCGTCCTCGCCGAGCCCGATCGAGTCGTGCGTGTAGACGAGGATCACGCGCTGCTTCATCAGCGCCGCCATGCGCACGGCATTCCTCGCGTAGTCGGAGAACACCAGGAAGGTGCCGCCATACGGGACGAATCCGCCGTGCAGCGACACGCCATTCATGATGGCCGTCATGCCGAACTCGCGCACGCCGTAATGCAGGTAATTGCCGGTGAAGTCGTCGTGCGTGACCGCCTTCGAGCCCTTGTGGTTGGTGTTGTTGGATCCCGTCAGGTCGGCCGACCCGCCGAGCATCTCGGGAATGGCCACGCCGAGCACGTTCAATACCTGCTGCGACGACGATCGAGTCGCCACTGCCGCCAGCTTCTCCTGCGCCGCACTGGCGAATTCGGCGAGTGCATGTTGCCAGCCCTCCGGCAACCGCCCGGCGAGCCTGCGCTCGAGTTCGGCCGCGAGTTCCGGGTGGGCCTTGCGATAGGCCGCGAGCCTCGCCGTCCAGTCCCGCTCGACCTCCACGCCACGCTCGCGCGCGTCCCAGGCGCGCTTCAGCTCGTCGGGAATCACGAACGGTTCGTAGGGCCAGTCGATGTTGGCGCGCGTCGCCGCGACTTCGGCCTCGCCCAGCGCCGCACCGTGGGTGGCTTCGGTGCCCTGCTTGTTCGGCGAACCCCAGCCGATGATGGTCTTGCAGCAGATGAGCGTCGGCCGCGTGGTATCGACTGTCGCCGCTTCGATCGCCCGCTCGACCGCAACCGGGTCGTGCCCGTCGACATCGGGGATCACCTGCCAGCCGTAGGCCTCGAATCGCTTTGGCGTGTCGTCGGTGAACCAACCGTGCACCTCGCCGTCGATCGAGATGCCGTTGTCGTCGTAGAAGCAGGTCAACTTGCCGAGCCCCAGCGTGCCTGCGAGCGAGCAGGCCTCGTGCGACACGCCTTCCATCAGGCAGCCGTCGCCGAGGAACACCCAGGTGCGGTGGTCGATGATCTCGTGGCCGGGACGATTGAAGGTCGCCCCGAGGATCTTCTCCGCCAACGCCATGCCAACCGCGTTGGCGATGCCCTGGCCGAGCGGACCGGTCGTCGTCTCGATGCCGAGGTGCAGGTCCACCTCGGGATGCCCGGCCGTGTGCGATCCGAACTGCCGGAAGTTCTGCAGGTCCTCGATGCCCAGCGGGTATCCGGTCAGGTGCAACAGCGAATAGAGCAGCATCGATCCGTGGCCGTTCGACAGCACGAAGCGGTCGCGGTCGGCCCACGCGGGGTTCGCCGGGTTGTGCTTCAGGTGGTCCGCCCACAACACTTGGGCGATGTCCGCCATGCCCATCGGCATGCCCGGGTGACCTGAATTGGCCTTCTGGACGGCGTCCATGCTCAAGGCACGGATCGCGTTGGCGAGTTGCCTGCGAGTCGGCATATGTTGAACCCTCGAGATAGTCGGGTATTTTCGCCCCCCGGGTGGTCGGTTTGCAAAGTCGCGGATAACCACGCGATACTTCGCGATCCCTTAGCGCGACCGGAAATCCAGAGATGTCAGACAGTTACCTCTTTACGTCGGAGTCGGTGTCGGAAGGCCACCCGGACAAGGTCGCCGACCAGATCTCCGACGCCGTCCTCGACGCCATGCTTGCGCAGGACAAGAAGGCCCGCGTGGCATGCGAGACGCTGGTCAAGACCGGCGTCGCGATCGTCGCCGGCGAGGTGACGACCGAGGCCTGGGTCGATCTCGAGGAGATCGTGCGTGGTGTCATCGTTGATATCGGCTACACCTCCTCGCACGTCGGGTTCGACGGTCGCACCTGCGGCGTGTTGAACATCATCGGCAAGCAGTCACCCGACATCGCAATGGGCGTGGACCGCTCAAACCCCGAGGAACAGGGCGCCGGCGACCAGGGGCTCATGTTCGGCTACGCGTCGAACGAGACCGAATCGCTGATGCCCGCGCCGATCTGCTACGCGCACCGCCTCGTAGAGCGCCAGGCCGAGGTTCGCAAGAGCAGCCTGCTGCCGTGGCTGCGCCCCGACGCAAAGTCGCAGGTGACCTGCCGCTACGAGAAGGGCAAGGTCGTGGGACTCGACGCCGTGGTGCTCTCGACTCAGCATGATCCGGACGTGAAGCTCCCGGACCTGCGCGAGGCGGTGATGGAACTCATCATCAAGCACGTGCTGCCGAAGGAATGGCTCGGCAAGGACACCCGTTTCCACATCAACCCGACCGGCAACTTCGTCATCGGCGGGCCGGTGGGCGACTGCGGGCTCACGGGCCGAAAGATCATCGTGGACAGCTACGGCGGCATGGCCCGCCACGGCGGCGGTGCGTTCTCGGGCAAGGACCCGTCGAAGGTGGACCGTTCCGCGACCTATGCGGCGCGCTACGTGGCGAAGAACCTGGTCGCGGCCGGGCTCGCCGATCGCTGCGAAATACAGGTGTCGTATGCGATTGGCGTGGCCGAGCCGACTTCGATCACGATCGACACGTTCGGTACCGGCAAGGTCGACGAGTCGCGCCTCGAGCAGTTGGTGCGCGCGCACTTCGACCTGCGCCCTTACGGCATCGTCAAGATGCTCGACCTCGTGCACCCCATGTACCGCCCAACCGCGTCCTATGGCCACTTCGGCCGTGAGCCCGTCCACATGACCTACAAGTGGAAGGAATACATCGGCGGCAAGAAGGTCGAGAAGAGCGAGGCATTCACGGCCTTCACCTGGGAAAAGACCGACAAGGCCGAGGCGCTGCGCAAGGACGCGGGCGTATAGCTGGCAAAGGACGCCGCCCGCATCGCTGGCACGGGACGCCGCCCGCATCCTGTTCCTGCTCGCGAAGAAACATGCTCGCGGAACAGGATCCGGTCGACGTCCTGTCGGTCGCTGCAGATAGCGCCAGGTAGCGGCCGGGCGTGGGGCCTGTTCCGGCGAGCATATTTCCGGGCGAAGCCGGGACAGGCCCCACGCCCAGCCGCACTGCGTCTCGCGCTTCGCCCGCGGTCCAGCATGCCGCGCTGTTCTTGCCCCGCGAGCCCGGCCGGGGCACAATTGCGCCGTCGCCTGAGGAGCGCTGCAACGGACACCCGTCCGCCAGGCTCAGGCACTTGGGACCATCCCAACCGCGCTCGCTGACCTCCGTGCAGGTCGGGCGAGCGAATCCACATCGATTCCTGGCCCGGACCATCACGGTCAACGAGAGGACCGATCGATGAACGCCGTTGTTGCTTCCGCAAAGAACCATGACTTCCTGGTAGCCGACCTGTCGCTTGCCGACTGGGGCCGCAAGGAAATGGCCATCGCCGAGACAGAGATGCCCGGCCTGATGGCGACCCGCCGCGAGTTCGAGGGCGCGAAGCCCCTCGCAGGCGCCCGCATTGCGGGCTCGCTGCACATGACGATCCAGACCGCGATGCTGATCGAGACGCTGAAGGCGCTAGGCGCGGACGTGCGCTGGGCGTCCTGCAACATCTACTCGACGCAGGATCACGCCGCGGCGGCGATCGCAGCGGGCGGCACGCCCGTATTCGCCTACAAGGGCGAGTCGCTGGAGGAATACTGGGAATTCAGCCACCGCATCTTCGAGTGGCCGGACGGCCAGCAGGCAAACATGATCCTCGACGACGGTGGCGACGCGACGCTGCTGCTGATGCTCGGCGCGCGCGCCGAGAAGGACCCGTCGCTGGTGTCGAAGCCGACCAACGAGGAGGAGACCTTCCTTTACGCCTCGATCCGCAAGCGCCTCGAGACGCAGCCGGGCTGGTACTCGACGCGGCTCGCCGCGATCAAGGGCGTCACCGAGGAGACCACCACCGGCGTGAAGCGCCTGTACGAGGCGGCCAAGCGCGGCGCGCTGCCGTTCCCGGCGATCAACGTCAACGACTCCGTGACCAAGTCCAAGTTCGACAATCTCTACGGCTGCCGCGAGTCACTGGTTGATGCGATCAAGCGCGCGACCGACGTTATGGTGGCGGGCAAGGTTGCAGTGGTCTGCGGTTACGGTGACGTGGGCAAGGGCTCGGCCGAGTCGCTGCGCGCGCTGTCCGCCCAGGTCTGGGTCACGGAGATCGACCCGATCTGTGCGCTGCAGGCGGCGATGGAAGGCTACAGGGTCGTCACGATGGACGAGGCCTGTGACAAGGCCGACATCTTCGTCACCGCGACCGGCAACCTGAACGTGATCACCCACGATCACATGTACCGCATGAAGCACCAGGCGATCGTCTGCAACATCGGGCACTTCGACAGCGAGATCGACATTGCCTCGCTGAGGAAATACCAGTGGGAGAACATCAAGCCGCAGGTCGACCACGTGGTCTTCCCGGATGGGCGCCGCCTGATCATCCTGGCGGAGGGCCGACTGGTGAACCTGGGCTGCGGCACCGGCCACCCGTCGTTCGTGATGTCCAATTCGTTCACGAACCAGGTGCTGGCGCAGATCGAGCTCTTCCAGCACGGCGCTAAGTACGACAAGCAGGTCTACGTGCTGCCGAAGCACCTCGACGAGAAGGTTGCGAGGCTGCACCTCGAGCGGGTCGGCGCGGCGCTCACCGAGCTCACGCAGGAGCAGGCCGACTACATCAGCGTGCCGGTGCAGGGTCCCTACAAGCCCGACCAGTACAGGTACTAGGGGAATGGGGACATTCTCCTTTTCGGAGGGGACATTCTCCTTTTTCCTTTTCCAACGGCCGTCCACACTTGGACTCAGGGATGGAAAAAGGAGAATGTCCCCTCCGAAAAGGAGAATGTCCCCTACCTTCGACGAGCTAGTGTCAGGCCGTCGCCGACCGGCAGCAGGCTCAGGTCCACGCGGTCGTCGTGGTGCAGGCGTTCGTTGAAGTGCCGCAGCGCGACGGTGTCTGCGTCGGCGACCTCGGAATCGGCGACCCGGCCGCTCCACAGCGTGTTGTCGATGACCACGAGCCCGCCCGGTCGCAACAGTTCGAGCACACGCTCGTAGTAGCCAAGGTAGTTCGTCTTGTCGGCATCGATGAACGCGAGGTCGAAGCTGCCGCCGTCACCGGCCGCGAGCAGGGAGTCCAGTGTCTCGAGCGCCGGCGCGAGCCTCAGGTCGATCTTGCGCGCGACCCCGGCCTCGGCCCAGTAGCGGCGCGCCACTGCCGTCCACTCCTCGCTCACGTCGCAGGCGACGATGCTTCCGTCGGCCGGAAGTGCCAGCGCCACGGCCAGCGACGAGTAGCCGGTGAACACGCCGACCTCGATGCAGCGTCGAGCGCCGATGAGCCGCGCGAGCAGCGCCATGAACTGCCCCTGCTCGGGCGAAATCTGCATGCGGGACATCGGGTTGGCCGCGGTTTCCTCGCGCAGCCGCCGTTGAATTTCGGTCTCGCGCAGCGAGACGGCCAGCAGGTAGTCGTACAGGGCGTCGGTGAGCGAAATCGAGCGGGTCGACATTTGGGTTCCCCTGGTGATCCTGTGGCCCGGAACATGGACAATGTTCGCATGCCTCCACCAATCCCCGCGCACAGGATAGGACCAGCCCTGCGGACCGCCGCGAAGCTGCTGCTGGTCGCGCTCGCGCTCGCCCTGCCCACGGCCGGAATGGCCCGCGACCGCAGCATCCTCTGGACCGTCGAGGGACGCCAGAACACGGTCTACCTGCTCGGGTCTGTCCACGTTCTTCAGCCCGGGGACGCGGCGCTGCCCGCCGCAGCGGAGCGTGCGTTCGACGACGCCGAGCAACTGGTGATGGAAATCGACCTCGACGATCCCGGGTCGAATCCGTTGTCGATGGTCGCCGAAATGCAGCAGGCCGCCATGCTGCCCGAGGGCCAGACACTCAAGGGCGTGCTCGGCAGTGACTACGCCTCGATCAACGAACGAGCGCAGAAATCCGGCATCGACCTCGAGGCCCTCGACGCCTTCGCGCCCTGGTTCGTGGCCATCGCGTTGCTCGACCTCGAACTCGCCAAGCGCGGTTTCTCGCCGGAATTCGGCATCGAGCAGACACTGGCCGCGCGCGCGATCGAGGAACACAAGCCCATCGAGGGCCTCGAAACCGCCGCACAGCAGTTCCAGATGCTTGCCAGCATGCCGCTCGCGCAGCAGAAGCAGTTTCTCGTGATGACACTGGATGAATCAGCGCAACTCGACGACGAGCTCGCGGACCTGCTGCGCGCCTGGCGAACCGGCGACACGGAAGCGCTGGCGCGACTGCTGGCGGGTGAATACGAGGAATTCCCGGACCTGTACCGGAGACTCACCGTGGATCGCAATCGCGCCTGGGTCGGTCGCCTGGCCGCGTTGCTGGACGACCGGGACGACTACCTCGTGGTCGTGGGCGCAATGCACCTCGTCGGCCCCGACAGCGTCGTGGACCTGCTGCGGCAGCGCGGTTACACGGTCACGCAGCAGTAGCGCCCCGGTGCCGCGCGGTGCCAGCGGCGCGCACTTCCAGCAGGACGGGCTCAGCGCAGCGCCGCACTGGCGATAAAAAACCCGAGCCACGCCGCGAACAGGCAGCCCACCAGCGACGCACCGACGTAGGCCAGCGCCGCAGGCACGGCGCCACGCTGGACCAGCAGCAGCGCTTCCAGCGAGAACGCAGAGAACGTGGTGAATCCGCCCAGCATGCCCACGACCAGGAACACCCGGAGGTCCTGGAAATCGTGAATGCGCCCCGGCGGCGAGAACATCGCCCCGAATCACGCCTACCACCAGGCAGCCGAGCAGGTTCACCGCCAGCGTTCCCCAGGGAAACTGCGTGCCCAGGCCCCGCGCCACCAGTGTCGAGACGTACAGGCGCGCGCCGCCGCCGAGCGCGCTGCCCACCATGGCAAGCAGGTAGGCAAGTGGCTGGGGACTCAACGGCCCAACCTGCCGGGTGAAACGGCGACTTCGCCGACCCCTGCCGCGATGCGGCGCAGTCCAGTCGAATGCTTCACGCGGTCCTCCGGGCCCCTGACGATGTCGGATGGTACGGGGATGTCGAGATCGCTTGCTAGACTACGCAATCCTCACGACCCGCTGGAGCCCCACGTTGAGCCTGTTTACCGAAGCCTGCAAAGTCATCCCCGGGGGCGTGAATTCGCCTGTTCGAGCGTTCCGCGGCGTCGGCGGCGAGCCGATTTTCTTCGAGAAGGCCAAGGGCCCGTACGTCTGGTCGGCCGACGGCCGGCAGTTCATCGACTACGTCGGTTCGTGGGGACCGATGATCCTCGGGCACGCGGACCCGGCAGTGATCCGTGCAGTGCAGCAGACGGCCGAGAACGGCCTGTCGTTTGGCGCACCGACCGCGCTCGAGACGGTGGTCGCCCGACGTATCATCGAACTCGTACCATCCATCGAACTCGTACGCATGGTGAGTTCGGGCACCGAGGCAACGATGAGCGCGATCCGTCTCGCGCGCGGCTACACGGGCCGCAACAGGATCATCAAGTTCGAGGGCTGCTATCACGGCCACTCCGATTCGCTTCTGGTGAAGGCGGGATCCGGCGCGCTGACGCTCGGCGTACCCACCTCGCCCGGTGTTCCGCCCGAACTCGCGGCGTACACCACGACCCTCACCTACAACGATGCAGCGCAGGTACGCGCGGCATTCGCCGAATTCGGCGGCGAAGTGGCCTGTGTCATCGTCGAACCGGTCGCGGGCAACATGAACTGCATACCGCCGGTGCCCGGCTTCCTGGAAGCGCTGCGCGAGGAGTGCACGCGCCACGGCGCCGTGCTGATCTTCGACGAGGTGATGACGGGATTCCGCGTCGCTCGCGGCGGCGCGCAGCAGCTCTACGGCATCCGCCCTGACTTGACCACGCTCGGCAAGATTGTCGGTGGAGGCATGCCGGTCGGCGCATTCGGCGGGCGCCGCGAGATCATGGAACACATCGCACCGCTCGGCCCGGTGTACCAGGCCGGCACACTGTCGGGAAATCCCGTGGCGATGGCTGCCGGACTCGCGACGCTCGACGGACTATCGGTGCCCGGTTTCCACGAGAAGCTGGCGGTGACGACCGATCGCCTGGTGACAGGGCTGCGGGAAGCCGCCGGTTCAGCCGGCATTCCATTCACCACCAACCACGTCTGCGGCATGTTCGGACTGTTCTTCACCGGTGCCGGGAAAGTGACGACGTACGCCGAGGCAACGACCTGCGACGTCGAGATGTTCAAGCGCTTCTTCCACGGCATGCTCGATGAAGGCGTGTACCTCGCGCCGTCGGCCTTCGAGGCTGGATTCGTCTCGGCCGCCCATGGTGACCGCGAGATCGACGCGACGATTGCCGCCGCGCGACGGGTGTTCGCGAAGATCCGCGGCTAGCGCGGCTGGCCGGAACGATCAGCCGGGCTGGCGCGGACGCGCGGCGCGCCGGTCGAGGACGCGCGTAAGCGAGTCGACCGCGAGATCGAGCCCATTCGCCAGTGCAAACCCCTGCAGGCGCCGCCGCAGGGTCTCACGCGCATCGCCGGCGAGCAGCGCAGTCGTCTGCTGGACGATCGACACGACTTCGAGCGCCGCGGGCCGCACCAGGCCCTGCGCGGCGCAGGCCGCGATCCTCGCGGGCTGGTCTTCCGATATCGGCGCCGCCACGCAAGGCACACCGAGTGCAATCGCCTGCAGCAGCAGGCTGCCGCCATTGACGACGCCGACGCGAGCGTCCCGCAGCATGCCCATCAGCTGCGTGTTCGGCAGGCTGGCAAGAATTCGAACGCCGGGCAGCAGCGATTGCGGCGGCACGAATCGGGGCCCCAGCACCGCGACGACCACCAGGCCCGAACCGCTTGCAAGTTTCATGCTCGCGTCGAAGAACACCTGCGCGGCATCCGGTCCGCCGCCAAAGACTCCGCCACCGCCCGGACAGGCGAGCACGTAGGCTCCAGGCTCGATGCCGAGCGATCGTTGCAGCTCGGCAGTACCCGCCTCGTCCACGGGCTCGTGCAGGACATCGAGGAACACGATTTCGCAGTGCGGCGCGAGACGCGTGCGCAGCCGCTCGAGGCAGCTGAGTCCACCAGCTGCGAATCGCGGCGCGACGATCCAGTGCTGGTCGATCCAGCGCATGCGCCGCAAGCGGAAACCCTTGCGACGCGTGGTCGCACGGGAGCTCACGAAAATGACGCTTGCGCCAAGTTGCTTCGCGCGACGGTACTGCTCCGCGCGACCCGCGCTGTCGAATACGACGACATCCGGTCGCTCGCGCTCCAGGATCGCCACGACCTCGCGCGTCTCGTAGGTTGGCGAGCGTGCAACGTGCACGACCGGATAGGGACATTCGCCGGAATAACCGGCATCGCGGCTCAGGACGAACCGCACCTCGCATCCCGGCCAACGGCGCTCGGCCGCTCTCGCGACGGCCAGCGATCGGTAGTACTCGCCGGCGCCACCCGGCCCGGACACCGGGACGAACAGGAACTTCGGCGCTGCGGTCACGCGCCTCGCGCCCGCAATGCCGCAAGCAGCCGTTCGTGCAGGCCGCCGAACGAGCCGTTGCTCATCAGCACCAGGTGGTCGCCCGCGCGCGACTCTGCGACCAGTGCCGACACCAGCGACTCGATACCCTCGTGCACGATTGCGAGACTGCCGAGCGGCGCCATTGCGTCCGCAACGTCCCATTTCACCTCGGGCGACTTGTATACGAACACCCGATCCGCATCGTGCAGCGACTCCGCCAGCGCGGCCTTGTGCGTGCCGAGCTTCATCGTGTTCGAGCGCGGCTCGAGCACCGCGATCACGCGGCCCGCGCCCGCTTTCTGGCGCACACCTTCGAGCGTGCTCGCGATCGCCGTCGGGTGATGCGCGAAGTCGTCGTAGACGACCACGCCGTCCACGGTGCCCTTCACCTCCAGTCGTCGTCGCACGCCGCGGAATCGGTTCAACGCCTCGATTCCAGCCTGCACCTCGACGCCCGCGTGGTTGGCCGCTGCCAGCGCGGCGAGCGCGTTTTCGGCGTTGTGGCGGCCGAGCAATTCCCACTCGACGTCGCCCACGTGGCGACCGGCGTGGTGCACGGAGAAGCGCGCCCAGGCCGAGGCGGGATCCGCATCGACGCGCCAATCCGCGGTGGACGACACCTGCGACGTGAAACGTTGCACAGGCGTCCAGCAGCCCATCTCGATCACCTGCTCGAGATTGCGGTCCGCGCCGTTCATCACGATGCAGCCGTTTCCCGGGATCGTGCGCAGCAGCAGGTGGAACTGCCGCTGTATCGATGCCACGTCTGGGTAGATATCGGCGTGATCGTGCTCGAGGTTGTTCAGGATCGCGGTGCGCGGGCGGTAGTGCACGAACTTGGCGCGCTTGTCGAAGAACGCCGTGTCGTATTCGTCGGCCTCGACCACGAAGTGACTGCCGCCCCCGAGCCGCGCGCTCACGTCGAAGTCGAGCGGCACGCCGCCCACCAGGAATCCCGGCTCAAGCCCGGCGTGCTGCATGATCGACGCGAGCAGGCTCGTGGTTGTCGTCTTGCCGTGCGTACCGGCGACGCCGAGCACCCATCGTCCCGCGAGCACGTTGCGGGCCAGCCATTCCGGCCCGGACTCGTACCGGCGGCCGCTGTCGAGTATCGCCTCGACCAGCGGATTGCCACGGCTCATCACGTTGCCGATCACGAACACGTCCGGGGCGAGCGATAACTGGTCCGCCCCGTAGCCCTCGATCACGTCGATACCGAGTGACGTGAGCTGCGTGCTCATCGGCGGATAGACCGAGCGGTCGGATCCCGTGACACGGTGGCCACTGGCTCGCGCGAGTGCAGCGATCCCTCCCATGAACGTGCCGCAGATGCCGACGATGTGCAGGTGCATGTTCAGCTACCCGTGCCCTGTACCGCGCCGACCAGCGCGTTGATGGCGATGAAGTACGTGAGTGAGGCGGCAATGCCGGTAAACAGGCTCGCGCCCGTCGCGAGCTTGAGGATGCGTCCGGTGACGAGCACGAACACGACGACAAGGAAAAGTGCCGATACCTGCGCAACCGGCGAGGCCGGACCGACCCCGGCGCCGGTTACCAGGATCTGCAGCGGCAGGTACAGCGCAACGCCGAGCAGCGCGCCGGTGCCGAGCACCGCGGTCGCCGTCTGCTGGAAGCGCTCCGGGTGGCCGTAGAGCCGGAGCAGCAGCCACACGAACAAGGTGAGCAGGGCCGGATCCGCCGCCATGTACACGAGCCAGGTCGCGACTGGCTCGTCGAGCAGTGCGAGTTGCACGACGCCCACCAGCACATAGGCTGCGAGAGTTATCGCCAGCAGCAGTCCGGAGGCCGGCAGGTCCTGTGGACCCCGCCGCCAGAGTACGATGTCGATGAAGATCCTGAGGAACTGCTGCACGATGTGGATGCGGCGGCCTGGGAGCCGCAATTCTACACGCAGGTATCCGGAGTCATGCGCGACGCCACGCTGGTCACGACCCAGTCACAATTAGAAGTGGCCGTGTTCCGGCTGCAGTCGGCCGCACGCCTCGCGATCGACACGGAGTTCATGCGAGAGAGCACCTACTACCCGCAGCTCTGCCTGGTGCAGGCAGCCACCGACAGCGACTGCTTCCTGGTCGACCCGCTGGCCGGGCTCGACCTGGAGGGGTTCTACGCGCTGCTTGCGGACCGCTCGAAACTGAAAATCCTGCACGCTGCGCGGCAGGACCTCGAGGTGCTGCAGCTCGGCGGCCGGCCGGTACCCGCACCGGTGTTCGATACCCAGGTCGCGGCGGCGATGCTCGGCTTTCCCCCGCAGGCCGGCTACGCGGAGCTGGTCTCGCGGCAGCTCGGGCACTCGATCGACAAGGGGCAGACGCGGACCGACTGGTCGCGGCGCCCGCTCACGCCGGAACAGCTGGCCTACGCGGCGGACGACGTGCATCACCTGCTTGCGCTGCATACGGAACTCGGGGCCGAGCTCGCGGCCAAGGGTCGCGATACGTGGCTCGCGGAGGAGTCGGCGGCACTTGAGGAACCCTCGCTGTACCGGACCGAGCCCGGGGACGCCTGGCGGCGACTCAAGGGCCTGGGTCGCCTGAAACCTCGCGAACAGGCCGTCGCACGGTCGCTGTCGGAGTGGCGCGAGCGCCGGGCGATCGAGGCCGACAAGCCGCGCGGCTGGATCCTGACCGACGAGGTGATCTACGCGCTAGCTTCAATGTCGCCACGAACCACCGCGGATCTCGAGGCGGTCCGGGCGCTGCAGCCCTCAGTGGTCCGCAAGCGTGGCGACGAGCTGCTCGCGCTCATCGCTACTGCGGTGGACTCCGCAGGCACGATCGGCGTCGAGCAGATTGGAAGACGCCCGACGCCGGCGGAAAACGCGCTGGTCGCGAGGCTTCAGCAGGTGGTTCGTGACGAGGCCGCCGCGTTGGGCCTGGGCCCGGAGGTGCTCTGCACCCGGCGCGACGTCGAGGCGCTGGTGTTTCCCGACCGCGGCGAGCCGGCAGTACTTCGCGGCTGGCGCCGCGCCGTTATCGGCGAAAAGCTGCTGGCCGCCAAGTAGGGGACATTCTCCTTTTCTATAGGGGACATTCTCCTTTTTCGGACGAAGGAGGACAGACCCTAAGCGCTTGTATTCAGGCTCCTGCTCCTGGAAAAAGGAGAATGTCCCCTATTCACCCTATTCGGCGGCGCGGAGGAAGTCGGCGTAGACCTGCTCGACCGTCTGGTCGGCGTTGACGACCTTCAGCAACCCGCGCGACCGGTAGTGCTCGACCAGCGGCTGTGTCTGGCCCTCGTAGACCTTGAGGCGGTTCGCGATCACGTCTTCCTTGTCGTCCGCGCGCTGCACCAGCAGCGGGGCCTCGCCCTCGTGGGTATTGTCGCAGCGGTCGCCGGCGGTCGACGGCGAGTAATACACGTTGAATACCTTGCCGCAGACAGGACAGGTTCGCCGGCCCGTGAGTCGACGGACCAGCGCCGTCTGGTCAACGTCCATCAGGACCACGGCGTCGATCGGCTGGCTGATTTCGGAGAGCAGTGCGTCGAGCGCACCGGCCTGGGCGACGTTGCGCGGGTAGCCGTCCAGGATGAAGCCCTTCGCGGCGTCGGGGCGACCCAGGCGCTCGCGGATCAGGCCGAGCACGATCTCGTCCGACACGAGTTCGCCGGCGTCCATCGCCGCCTTGGCGCGCTTGCCCAGGTCCGTTCCGCGGGCAACCGCATCACGCAACAGGTCGCCCGAGGAAACTTGGGGGATGCCGCGATCGTCGCGCAAGCGCTGCGCCTGCGTGCCCTTGCCTGAACCGGGTGCTCCGAGCAGTACGAGTCTCATCATTGGTGTCCAAGGAGCGGGTTGGGAGGCGGCACCCTACCGAAATCTGCCGCGCCCGCCAATCCGGGATGTTGGTGCCGGCGGGGACATTCTCCTTTTTCGCGGCCACCACGGGATGCGGCGGGGCAAAAAAGGAGAATGTCCCCTCGGTGCGGTATGCTAGGCGATCCGATGACAAGCGTAAGTGGCCGATAACAAAGCACTTTCGGAGTTCTCATGAAGTCGAAGACCCCCCCGCGCAATGCCTTCTACGCCCAGTCGGGCGGTGTCACCGCCGTGATCAATGCCTCGGCCTGCGGAGTCATCGAGACCTGCCGCAAGCACAAGCAACGGATCGGCAAGGTCTATGCGGGGCGCAACGGCATCATCGGGGCGCTGACCGAGGACCTGGTCGACACGGGCCTGGAGAGCGCGTCCGACATTCGAGGACTCCGCCACACGCCGTCGGGCGCCTTCGGCTCGGCTCGCTACAAGCTCAAGAAGTTCGAGGACAACCCTGCGCAGTACGAGCGGCTGATCGAGGTCTTCAAGGCGCACGACATCGGCTATTTCTTCTACAACGGCGGCGGCGACTCTGCCGACACCTGCCTCAAGGTCTCGCAGCTGGCCGAGAAACTCGGTTACCCGCTCACGGCCATCCACGTTCCGAAGACCGTCGACAACGACCTGCCCATCACCGACTGCAGTCCGGGCTTCGGCTCGGTCGCCAAGTACGTTGCGGTGTCGATCCGTGAGGCCGGGTTCGACGTCGCCTCGATGGCGCGCACCTCGACCAAGGTGTTCGTACTCGAGGTGATGGGTCGTCACGCGGGCTGGATCGCCGCAGCCGGCGGCCTTGCCGCGGAAAAAGCCGGTGACTCGCCGCACATCATCCTGTTCCCGGAGATCGCCTTCGACGAGGAGCGGTTCCTGGCCCGAGTGAAGGAATGCGTGGAGAAATACGGCTACTGTGCCATCGTGGTTTCCGAGGGCGTGAAGAACGCCGACGGCAAGTTCCTCGCGGACGCCGGCACCCGCGACGCGTTCGGCCACGCGCAACTCGGCGGCGTGGCCCCGGTCGTGGCGCAATTCGTCAAGGAAAAGCTCGGCTACAAGTACCACTGGGCTGTGGCCGACTACCTGCAGCGCGCCGCCCGCCACATTGCCTCGAAGGTGGACGTGGAACAGGCCTACGCGGTCGGAAAGGCCGCGGTCGAGCTTGCGCTCAAGGGCCACCACGCAGTGATGCCGGCCATTATTCGCACCTCGCAGAAGCCCTACCGCTGGAAGATCGGCATTGCCCCGCTCGAGAAGGTCGCCAACGTGGAGAAGATGCTGCCGCGGGACTACATCACCCCCGACGGGTTCCACATCACCGCCAAGGGCCGCCGCTACCTGGCCCCCTTGATCAAGGGCGAGGATTACCCCCCGTACAAGGACGGCCTGCCGCAGTACGTGGTGCTGCGTAACAAGGCCGTCCGAAAGAAGCTAAAACAGCCCTTTGTGGTATAGTCCCGCGCCTTTTTTGGCGGCCGGGCAAGGGACGTGAGAGCCCTCCCGGTCGTGGATTCATCCCAGGGAAACCCTCGTTTGGAGGTTCGACATGACCACTAACTTCGCGCTGTTGCTCGCGATGGGCGCAGGCGTGCTTGCGATCCTGTACGGCATCCTTTCCGCACGCTGGATCGTGGCTCAGCCCGCCGGCAACGCCCGCATGCAGGAAATCGCTGCGGCCATCCAGGCGGGCGCCAAGGCCTACCTGAACCGCCAGTACAGCACCATCGCCATGGTCGGCGCCGTGTTGTTCGTTGTCCTTGGGCTAGCGCTCGGCTGGCACACGGCCGGCGGATTCGCGGTGGGCGCCATCCTCTCGGGCGCCGCGGGCTACATCGGCATGAACGTGTCGGTCCGCGCCAACGTGCGCACCGCGCACGCGGCAAGCGTCGGCCTCGACCCGGCGCTGCAGGTCGCGTTCCGCGGCGGAGCAATCACCGGCATGCTGGTCGTGGGCCTTGGCCTGCTCGGCGTCGCCGCCTACTACGGCGTGATGCTGAACCTGACCGGCGGCGACACAGACAAGTCGCTGCACGCGCTTGTCGGCCTCGCCTTCGGTGGCTCGCTGATCTCGATCTTCGCGCGACTCGGCGGCGGCATCTTCACCAAGGGCGCCGACGTCGGCGCCGACCTCGTGGGCAAGGTGGAAGCCGGCATCCCCGAGGACGACCCGCGCAACCCGGCCGTGATCGCCGACAACGTGGGCGACAACGTGGGTGACTGCGCCGGCATGGCGGCGGACCTGTTCGAGACCTACGCGGTCACCGTGGTCGCCACGATGCTGCTCGCTGGCCTGACGATGCAGTCGCTCGGCCCCAACGCGGTGCTCTACCCGCTGGTGCTCGGCGCGGTGTCCATCGTCGCCTCGATCGTCGGCACCTTCTTCGTGAAGGCGCGCGACGGCGGCAAGATCATGAACGCACTGTATCGCGGGCTGATCGTTTCAGGTGTTATTGCGGCGGTCGCATTCTACTTCGTGACGAAGACGATGCTGGGCCCCGACAGCATGAACCTCTTCTACTGCTCGCTGATCGGCCTCGCGCTGACGGCGGCGATGATCGTGATCACCGAGTACTACACCGCGACCGAGTACGCGCCTGTGCGCTACGTGGCGGCTGCCTCGCAGACCGGCCACGGCACCAACGTGATCGCGGGCCTCGCGGTCTCGATGAAGTCGACCGCCCTGCCCGTGCTCGCGATCTGTGCGTCGATCTGGGGCGCATTCCAGCTCGACGGCCTCTACGGCATCGCGATCGCCGCGACCGCCATGCTGTCGATGACCGGCGTGATCGTCGCCCTCGACGCCTACGGCCCGATCACCGACAACGGCGGCGGCATCGCCGAGATGGCCGGCCTGCCGAAGGAAGTGCGCAAGGTCACCGACGCGCTCGATGCAGTCGGCAACACGACCAAGGCCGTCACCAAGGGTTACGCGATCGGCTCCGCCGGTCTCGCGGCGCTGGTGCTGTTTGCCGACTACACCAACAACCTGGAGAGTCACCTGCTCGCCACGGGTCGTGAAATGGTCGCGTTCTCGCTGTCCGACCCGGCCGTGATCATCGGCCTCTTCATCGGCGGCCTGGTGCCCTACCTGTTCGGCGCCATGGCGATGGAAGCCGTGGGTCGTGCCGCGGCCTCAGTGGTCGTGGAAGTGCGCCGCCAGTTCAAGGAGATCAAGGGGATCATGGAGGGCACGGGCAAGCCCGACTACTCCAGGGCCGTGGACATGCTCACGCGCGCGGCGATCAAGGAAATGATCGTGCCGTCGCTGCTGCCGATCCTCGTGCCGGTCGTCGTCGTGTTCGGCATGAACTTCCTGATGGGCCCTGGCGCCGGCATGCGCGCTACAGGTGGGCTGCTGATCGGCACGATCGTCACCGGCCTCTTCGTCGCGATCTCGATGTGCACCGGCGGCGGCGCCTGGGACAACGCCAAGAAGTACGTCGAGGAAGGCAACTTCGGCGGCAAGGGCTCCGAGACGCACAAGGCGGCCGTGACCGGCGACACCGTGGGCGACCCGTACAAGGACACAGCGGGCCCGGCCATCAACCCGCTGATCAAGATCATCAACATCGTGGCGCTGCTGCTGGTGCCGCTGCTGTAGGGACTACCAGGGACCGACCGTCCCGTCACCCGGGACGGTCGTCCAGTCCGCCAATGATTTCTGCGGGACGCCCCGTCTAGCGCTGGATACGGACTGGTACCCGTCGGACTGGGCGGCGATCGCCATGAATCGAGTCACACGATTCGACGCTGGCCAAGGCCCGTGGCATCCTTGACACCCTTGACTCTGCCCTGCCCGCCGTGCTCAAGAGCGTGGAGCTGCGCCAGATCTGACACGTCGCCGCGTTTCGGCGCGGCAATGCGTCCTGCCCGAACCGGAACACATTCCATGACAGCGCCACCTCATCCTGCCGCCCCTGCCACCACGCCGACGAACCGCACCACGGCCATCTTCGTCGCGTGCTGGTTCCTTCTCGTCCTGGCGTCCATGACGGCCTGGCTGGGCAGCTACCCGCTGTTCCAGCCGGACGAAGGTCGCAACGCCGAGGTTGCGCGCGAGATGGTGGCGAGTGGGAACTACGTAGTCCCGCATCTGAACGGGCTGCCCTACGTGGACAAGCCCGCTCTTCATTTCGCCGCGGTCGCGGCGTCGTTGCATGCCTTCGGGCAAGACGAGTTCGCCGCCAGGCTGCCGTCGCTGGTCTCCACGATCCTCACGGCACTGATGATCGGCTGGTTTGGCCGGCGGCTCTGGGGCGCCCGTGTCGGTATCGGCGCCGCGGCCATGATGCTTTCGGCCCCGCTCGTCTTCGGCATGGCGCACGTCGTCATCCTCGATGCGCTGTTTTCCACGCTGGTCGTCGGGTCGCTGATCGGGCTGTACTTTGCGATAGAACTGCGTGCCGCCGACCGCTCGGCGGCCCCTGCCGCCGGGGGTTGGCGGCGCTGGTCGCTGGCAGCCTGGGCCTGCATCGGGCTCGGCATTCTCACCAAAGGACCCGTCGCGCTGATGATCCCGCTCGCGGCGGGCATCCCGTACGCCCTGCGCCGCCGGGCGGTGGGCGCGGTTCTGTACCTGCCCGCCATCGTCGTCGCAGCCATGGTCGTTGCCCCCTGGGTCGTGCAGATGTCGCACGCGCTGCCTGGATACCTGCACTACGTGCTGGTCACCGAAACCTGGGCACGGGTGTCGAGCGACCAGTTGCACAGGACGCAGCCGTTCTGGTTCTTCGTCCCGGTGTTGATCGCGGGGTCGCTTCCGTGGATCTGCGCCGCCGTCGCCGGCGCGTGGACGATGTTTCGCGAGCGACCGCGCAGGCCGCTGGACAATCGTATCGTGTACCTGGTGCTCTGGGTGATCGTGCCATTCGTGCTGTTCTCGCTGTCCCGCTCGAAGCTGCCGCACTACATGCTGCCGCTGGTGCCCGCGGTCGCGTTGCTCGCCGCTGTATTCATGCTCGACGAATCAAAGCCAGCGCCGACCGGCCGGACATCGGGGTCGGTAATGCTGCTGCTCCTGGGCCTGGCGGCTATCGGCGTTGCCGCCTTCGTTCCCGCCGGTGTGCGGCTGGACGCGACGCCCCTGTCAGCCGCGCGCACCTTCCTCTGGGTGTACGGCGCGGCCGCCGTGGCGGCCGGCGCGCTGGGACTGGCCGCCCGACCGCGCGGTGCTGCCCTGGTCGCCATTTTTTCGTTGCCCATGATCGTCGCAGGATTCGCTTCCGGGCCACTGCTCAGGGCCGTCGCTGAGGACCGTTCGGCGCGGCGCCTGGCGACGATCATCCTGCAGCAGTCTCCGGACCACCCGGTCGTCGTCGGCATACGCGCGTTCCCGACGGCGCTGCCGTTCTACCTGCGCGCGCCGATCGATTTATCGAGCGCAAACGGCGCCGAGACGACCAGCAATTACGTGCGCGCGATGTTCGACCAGCTGCTCGCCGCACCCTCGTCGACGCTGCACGACTCCGACTGGTGGCAAGGCGTGCTGGCCGACTGCCGCCAACCGACCTTCTTTGTAGTGCAGCTGACGAATACGACCGCCGCCGGCCGACTGAGCGAGGCGGGCCTGCCGCTCGCCGCGACCGACCGCAGGTACGCACTTTACGGGCCCTGCAAACCAGCGGCCCGCCCGACGGAGTAGCATCATGTGCGGAATCTTCGGCGCGGTGAGAATCAGCGGAAACGCGCTGGCTCACGAAGGACTCTTCCCGGCGATGGCTGCGTCGCTGCATCACCGCGGACCCGACGGCGCTCGACTGCTGCGCTCGAGCCGTTGCGCGCTCGGCGCGAGCCGACTGCGGATCGTCGACCCGACCGAGCAGGCCGACCAACCCTTCCATACGCCTGACGGCGAGACATGGCTCGCCTGCAATGGCGAGATCTACAACGCCGGGGAATTGAGACGGCGCTTCCCCGACTACGCCTACCGCTCCCGCACCGACATCGAGACGATCCTTCCCGCGTATCTCGAACTCGGCCTGGACGTATTCCGCGAACTGGACGGCATGTTCGCGATCGCGCTCTGGGACGCCCGCAAGCGCATGTTGGTGCTCGCACGTGACCGCGCCGGCGAGAAACCTCTGTTCTACTCGCGCATCGGCGACGAGATCTGGTTCGCTTCCGAGATACAGGCCCTGCTCGAGCACCCCCGCCTGGACCGCTCGGTGGACGAGACAGCGGTGTCGCAATACCTCCGCCTCGGCTACCCCCTCGAACCCCGAACGCTGTTCTCGAACATCCGGCGCGTCGAGAGCGGCACTGCGCTGGTCATCGACGCGTCCGGACTGCGTGTGCATGGCTACTGGAATCCGCGCCAATTCGTGGAGCGTACGCGTACGGCCCCTGCGAAAGACGAAATCGAGGAACTGCGCGGCCTGCTCGGTGCGGCCGTACGTCGCCAGCTCACCGCGGACGTGCCGATCGGCGTCTTCCTGAGCGGCGGCCTCGACTCCTCGCTGATTGCCGCCATCGCAGCTGACGCCGGAGGGCGCGATCAGATCACCTCGTTCACGGCGCGGTTCGACGCCGAGAGCTACGACGAGGGTAAGTGGGCCGCACAAAGCGCACGGCTCAGCGGCACGCGGCACGTAGAGGTGGACTGCGGAGTTCCACGCCTGTTGCACGCGCTGCGATCCGTCACCGGACAATGCGCCGAGCCGATCAGCGATCCGGCAGTGCTGCCGACCTTCCTGCTCTCGGAAACAGCGCGCGAACATGTGCGCGTGGTGCTGAGCGGGGAAGGCGCCGACGAACTGTTCGGCGGCTATCCCACCTACCTGGGCCACAAGATCGCCGGACGCCTGGCCAGGGCACCGCTCTTCGTAAAGAACGGAATGCGACGAGCCGTCGAGTCGCTGCCGGTATCGGACCAGAAAGTCAGCATCGAGTACCTGCTGAAGCGGTTCGTCCGGGGATTCGACCTGCCCTGGCCCGAGCGCCACATGCGGTGGTTCGGATCGGGCGGCAACACGGTGGGCCTCGATACGGCGCACGCTGACGAATGGATCAAGCCCCTGATCGACGAGTATCTCGGACTGGATTCGCGCGTCGGCCCGATGCTCTTCGACTATCGCACCTACCTGCCTGACCAGCTGCTGGTGAAGATGGACCGTGCCACGATGCTGAATTCCATCGAGGGCCGCGCACCGTTCCTCGATCACTCCCTGAGCGAGTTCGCGTTCGGCATTGCGCCCCGGTTCAAGGTGCGCGGCTGGACGACGAAATGGATCCTGAAGCAAGCGGCCCGCAAGTGGCTGCCACGCGACCTGATCGATCGGCGCAAGCGCGGGCTGAGCGTGCCAATCGCCAGCTGGCTGAACGGATCGCTGGCCGCTACGACTGACCAGCTGCTGGCGCCGGTGCGCCTCGGCCGGCACGGCCTGGTGAACGTCGCTGCCGTGCAGCAGTTGCTCGGTGAGCACCGCTCCGGCCGTGCCAACCACGCGAACGCACTCTGGTCCGTGTTCATGTTGCAGTTGTGGCTCGAACGCTGGCAACCAGCACTTGCTCAGCAATCCCCTCTCGGCGAACCCGAGACGCGGGCGGCTGCGGCGCGTCTCGTCGAAATCTGGCCGTCCTCACCCGCCCACGAGTGCGCCGCCGCGCCGCTGACATACACTGCCTGAAGCCCCCGCAGCTGCGCCTGCGATTGCTTCAGCGCCATCAGCTCGCTGGCAGTTGATCAGAGACGTGCAAGGCGCGAGTGACCGGCGCGATCAAACTCACGCTCAGCCCTCGAAGAGTCGCGACTCCGGAATCCCCACCTCGATGCGCGAAATCCCGCCCTGCCGCGTGAGCAACGCGTGGCTTGAGGCAGCGTCGAGCCGGCAGCCCCCTGTTTCGGTCGCGACTTCGTCGCCCGCGGTGACGCGGATCCAGGCCTCGTCACGGGTCAGCAGATACACGACCGGCACCTGGCAGTAGGAGAATACGAGCGCGCCCTCAGGCACATCGAGCGATCGCGCGGCACCGCCGAGATCGAAGAACCGATAGGTGCCGGGTTCGCGTACAAATTCGTACCGCTTCAGCAGCAGGGGATCGAATCCCACGATGCCGTCCTGCACCTGCACCCCCAGCTCGCCGAAGCGGGTGAGGATCTCCTCCTTGACCTGTCCGGTCATGCCTGGCTGCTGTGCCCCCGCATGCCGGGGCGTGTGCGAGTATGGATCGGTCGGGAACGCACCATAGTCGCGCACCGATTTCTCGACACCCAGGCCACCACGAATCCGATAGTAGGCGCGCGCGAGTTCCGCACAGACGGTCGCGTCCTCGCCGCTCCGGTACGCGCCAAGCGCCACTTCCTGGACGGCGAGCAGCAGCTTGGAGACCATGTGCCAGTAGATGCTGCCAAGGCCTTCATATGCGTACATCGTTCCGGAGCGCCCGGTGTATGTTCGATGACCGAAGACCTCCGCGAACAGGTCGATGAGCGCCCGCCGGTCGCGCGCAGCGGACCGGGTCCAGCGCTCGCGCCGTTGCAGGCCGTCGAGGGCCGTCTCCAGGTCGCGGGCGTTGCTGAAGTCCCCATGAAAGCGCAGCACACCGTCGGCATCGCGCTCGACGATCGAGGTATCCCCCGCGGCGAGTAGCTCGCCCACGAGCGGCACGCCGAGGGCCTTCGCGTCCGGGATTGCATTGCGCTCGAGAAACGTCGGCAGCGTCTCCTCGCGGTACAGCAGGAAACTGTCCTGGTCCGGGCGGTACAGAGGGCTCGTGTACATGCTCGCCAGCAAGTCCGTGGCTTCCGACGGGCCCACGAGCCCCGAGCTCAGCGCCGCCACCTGTCCCTCGAGCATCACACCGAGCGGCTGCACCGCGGCCCGGGTGGCGTCCGCGCTGATCGCAAGCAGGTTGTAGGAGTGGTATAGCCCGTCGCTGCGGCGGTTGGCGTTGATTGCGTGATCGACGTGGTCGCGGGCGCTTCGGCACCAGGCGAGCACTTCGTCCGCGTCGAGCATCGTCGTCGCGGAGAAGCCGTTCGCGTAGACGCGCTGGCGGTAGCAATCGAACGCGGCGCCCATCTCGTCCATCATCAGCTTGCGCGTTGCGTCGTCCACGCGCTCCGCCGCGAGCGTCGCATGGTATCGGTCCAGGATGCCCGCCACCCGTCGCAACCAGTCCGCGACCTCGACCGAAACTGGCGCCCGCGCGCCGGGAGTGGCGGCGAGCAGTTCGTCGACGAACTGGAGATAGCGCCGCAGATAGCACAGGGTGACCACCGAGAGACCGTTGCCGACGAGGGCGTTGTTCGCGTCGTTCCACTCGGGCCTCTCGGTGTTCATCCAGACACCGCCGTCGGGCACTAAGCTCGACAACTTGGAGAGCGGCGGGACGATGAGCTTCTCGAGCAGGCTGGCGTGGTAGACGGTTCCGTCGGCCGCTTGAACCAGCTTGCCGTCGTCGCCAGTCGCAGCCACGCGCTCCGCGACGCTCGCGGCCCGGACCTCGTCGAACGAAATCGTGGCCCGGGGATTCGCGAGCATTTCGGCGTAGGGCTTCAAGCGGTACGGAACGTCCGCATAGCTGAAGATCTGCTGCGCGAGTAGTTCCTGGAGGCGGCCCGGGGAATGGCGCCGCAGGGATTCGAGAAACTTGAGCAGGTAGACGATCTGGTGATCGCCCCAGTACCCGATGCCGCCCCATGGATCCAGCGCATCGGGCACTTCCCAGTCCACGCCGTCGCGGGTGATTCGGTACGGATTGAAGCCGTCGACGGTCGAGGCGTTCAGGAACTTCGCGATCACGCTCGGGAGGAAGCCGGGGAAGCCGAGGAGGAGCGCCTCCCAGTTCTGGAACACGTCGCGCCAGTTCCCCTCGTAGTGCAACGACTGCGTGCCATCCGGATTCCGCGCGCTGATCGAGAAGCGGTTCCACGGACGGCTTGGGTCCCCGTGCCGGCGGCCGAAGCAGAGCGGCAGGTACTCGAAGCACAGTCTCCGTAGATCGGCGTCGCCCGTCGTCTCAGCCGCGCGGTGCAGGTCCGTCACAGTGGGCGCGGCGGGCAACGCGGCCACGAGTCCGGCGTGCCGCGCCGCGACTTCCGGGTTGCGCGCCCGCAGGAACGCGGCCAAGTCGGCCCTGGGGAAGGAATAGTTCTCGACGAACACGCCACCCCGAAGGTCGTTGAACAGCACGTTGGCGAAGTGGTGAACGGAATCAACGGCGCGCCCGGTGAGCTGAATGCCATCGGTGCTGCCCACGATGCGCCGCAGGCCATCACTCGCCGCCTGAAGTGATTCATCGACCCAGGAGCTCACGCCCTCGGGCTGGCGCAGGCGGGCTCGCAGGCGGGCGATCTGGACGTGGCTGCGCCCGGTATCGGCGGCGATGTGCCACTTGATCCGGGCTCCCGGTTCCAGCGTCAGCGTCGAGCTGACGAGGTAGTTCCCGCGCCGCCCGGTCAGCACGTGCTCGCCGTGCAGCGCATCCCCGCGGCGAAACGCCCGGAGTGCATCCTGCGACAACGCCACGCGGAAGTCGGGCAGCCCGCAGCACCAGACGGTGCTGGCGCGCAGTTCCTCGGCGGGCTCCGGTCGATCGCTGATCCTGGCAGTCAGCGAGAAAATCCCGAGCCGGGACTCCGGATCGACGTCCACGCGCTTGTACGCGTCCACGAGGCAGCTCGACCTCTGGTAGAGGGCAAGCGGCGCGCCGCTCGGCAGGACGTTTCGCAGCCCATCGAGCAGCGTGATGGCAACCGGCTCGCGTCCTGCGTTGGTAAGCGTGGCCGTGCGCACCCAGCCCGTCTCGTCGCTGCCGGCCCAGCGGTAACGGAACGCGAGCCCCGCCTCGTGGTTGATCTCTTCGAACACCAGCCGATTTCCCAGCGTGCTCTTGCTGAGTGATCTTTCAACCGCCCGACCCGCGATCTCCACCGGGGCCAGCGGTTCCCAGACGAGCGGCGCAGACCCCCCGCGCTGCCAGCGCACGATCGTGATTGGCCCCGTCTGACAGTGGGCGTCGTGCAACCGGTCAACCGTTTCGTACGGGAAAAGCGCGCCGTCCGGGTCGCGGCGGCCGGCCGTGAGCCCGCCCGTCGAGGAGATGAACATCCACAGGTCCGTGTCGGTCGGGAGGTTCATCAGGAACGGCGGCAGCGATTCGACGGCGCCGATGCGGCAGTAGTCCTCCCCTTCCAACGACACGAACTCGCACGCGGGAACGAGCCGGTCCCTCGTGGTCGCCGGCGAGACGCCAGTGAGCCTGGATACTTCGTCGATGGTCGGCACGGGCTTTTCAACGATATTCATTTTTTCTATCGGACCCGGCGAACCGTCCGCGCACAGACGCGCATGCGATTCCTCGCCCTGTCGCCGTATGCTCGCCGGATTCGCGCGTACAATCGCTCAAGTGCTTCGCCGGGCGGAAAACCGGGCGGCTGGCCTGCCTGACGCGGGTCCGTTCCCCCATGATTGAAAGCGCTTTCATCGTGCCGCTCCAGCAATCTGCTGTCAAGGCGGCGGTGACCGGCGACACCGCGGGCTCGAGCCTGCATCCGCTGATCAGGATCATTAACTCAGGTGGCAAGCAGCCGCGCGAAATTCTGGTAGACGACGTTCAGCCTTACGAGATCCTCGTTCTCGGGATCGCGCTCGCGCAGCCGCCTGACGGCCTGGCTCATTTCGAACAGCAGTTCGCGATGCTCCGCCTTCGGTATCAGGCACTGGATCCAGGTAAGGGCGACTCGGCGAGTACCCGATGTGACAGGCTCGACCCGGTGCATGGTCGTTGGCCGGGTAGACGACGGCGTCGCCGGCCTGGAACTTTACCCGCAGCTCGCCCACCGGCAAGCGGATGGCCAGCTCGCCGCCCTGGTAGGTCTCTGGTTGTGCGAGGAAGACAGTGCACGCGACATCGGCGCGCACGATCATTGCGTCGAAGCGCATGTGGGCAAGGTCCGCGTGCCAGCCGTAGGTCATGCCCGGGCGGTACGCGGCAAAGCGCACCGGCGCCACCCTGTCGGGAAACGCCGCCGCGAGGAGCAGGTCGTTGCGCAGCAACGCGGCCTTGACCGCTTCGCCCAGTTCGCGCGCCAGCGGGTCTTCGCTACCCAGCTGGAGATTGTTCTTGATCTTGCGAGTGGGCCCGCTGGCGGTCTCGCGGCCATCGACCCAGGTCGCGGCATCCAGCTTCGCATTGATGGTCGCGAGTTCCTCGCGCGTCAGCAACGATTTGAGATTGAGCATGAAGACCGTGTAACGCGCGGGACCATGAGCGTCAAGTGATCGGATCCAGCTCGACCAGCGCGCCGGCGTGCCCGTGTGCGCCCCAGCCGGAACGAGCCCAGCCGCCGCTCGCGCAGCCGGCCGATCTCCCGCCACATCTCGAAGAGCAGTTCACGGTGCTCGACCGACGGGACGAGATTATGTAACCGGCCAGTGGGATGCGGTGATGGGACCTGCGCCGTACGATCGCGCAGGTGGAAACGGGCTTTGACTCGGATCGCGGGGGGTGCCTATCCTCCCAGTGCCCCAAAAATGCGCGGCCCCCAAATCGTCACCGCAATAATTAGGTTCACTACATGTTCACCCTGGTAAAGCGGATATTGAACGACAGTGCGCCCAGTATGATTAACGAAGTCTCCTTCCATCCCAGTGGGGAGATGTTCGGCGCAACCTATGAATACAACAATGAGGTAAGGATCTACGACGCGCGAACCCTCTCTATCATCAGGGTGTTCCGGAATCCGGGTGCGACGCTGAACAGACCTCACGGCATGCTGCTCACTGAGAAACACCTTATCGTCGCCAACAAGGCGCCGTTTCCGGCCGAGTTTCGAATCTTCAGGCTCGATGACGACTCAGGCACGCCCACGCAATCGTATACGACGCCCTATTCTCACCTGGCGGCGGGCCATTCGATCGCGCTGCACGGCAGCCGACTGGTGGTCACCTACTGTGAGGGGCCAGGGAAAGAAGGCGCGCTCGTCAGCTATGACTACGATGACGAAAATGGTCGGATTATCGGTCCGCTGGACATGCAGGAGCGCTGGTTCTCTCCCTACGGCGATGCCAAGGGACTCAGCTACAACGAGGCGGGCGATCGGGTCTACGTGACGATTCAGTCCGAACTCATGGGGTGGCGACGCAAGGCGATTAGACGCCTCAAGAACGCGGTCAGCTTCGGACGACGCGGTGGCAGCAGCCGGAACGGAATCGCGATCTTCGGCATCGATCAAGAGGGACGCTTCACTCGCAAGCCGCTTTGGAAAACGATCAAACGCAGGTTTTGCCGATTGGAGAATGTCGATGTCCGCGGGAATTATGCCGCGGTCACTGATGCAGAGGGCGGCTGTGTCCTGCTATACGACATGAAAAGCAATGATCCGTTCGAAACGCCGCTGCAGGTAATCCGCGAATCATTCGTCTTCCCGCATGGGGTGAAGCTATCGCCGGACGGAAATCTGCTGGTGGTGGCAGACGGTGGCATCGAAACCATAGATCACGATCCCCAGTGGAGAACCTTCGTATCCCCGAGGATGGATCACCTCGCGGTATTCAAGCTGCAGTCTGCGTGAGCAGTTGCGGCCTGCTCGACTCGCCGCTCTCGGTTGGCATTGGGCTGCCCCGATCTCCTCAGACCTTTGCCTGCAACCACTCCCTTAATCCCGTCAGCGCCTCCTGGATCTGAGCCGCGCTGGATCTCGCCGCGGATTCATCGAGGTTCAGCGGGTCCGGAATCGTCAGGGTCGCGTTGCGACAGAACATGCCCAGGAACAGCACCTTTTCGGTCGCCCGCGGGAAGCGTCGCTTCAGGTCGCGGTAGTTGGCCGCGTCCATGATGATCAGGTAGTCGGCCGAGGCGACCAGTTCCGGTGTGAGGCACCGCGATCGATGAGCGGCGAGGTCAACGCCAGTCTCGCGCGCGATCCGCTGGATTCGCCCCGGAGTCTGTCGCCCGGTTTCCGCATGAAACCCGCTGGATGTTATCTCCCACTGCGGGAACTGCTTCCGGGCCAATTGCTCCGCGAGGGGGCTTCTGCAGATGTTGCCGTGGCACAGAAAAAGCAGCCGTTGTACCGCCGTGGAATCCGCCCGGCGGCGACGCAAATTTCGCCGGTGGCATATCCGCATCTCCGCGAGTTGCAGGGCATCCTCGATTCGCCCGGTAAAGGCGCGCCACAATCGCAGCAATACGGATGAGATCTGGGCCAGCCCGGGCCTGATGTCCCTGGAATCGAAGTGGTCCCAGCCTTCGACACCGAGGAGCGGTCGCGTCCACTCAGTGACGCTGCCAAGCCGATCGCTTGTGAGCAACAACGCGTCGTCATGATCGGCGCGCCAGTTTTCGTGCATCCATTCCAGGTCAGTCGCGAGGCTGCGCATGTACTGGTTCGTCTTGTAGTCGGGTTGGCGGCCGGGGTATCCACCAGTGGCCATTCGCAGAAGCCCCACGGAAAAATTCACGCCACACCTTAGCGCCAATGCCAATGAACCCCAGAACCTGGGATTGACTTCCAGCAGCACGAACTCGCCCGCGGCATTCACGCGGAACTCCACCATGGCGACGCCGTGCCACGACAACTCGTCGAGCAGCATCCTGGCGGCGTTGAGCAACTGTGGCGGGCATTCGACCGACCGCCGATAGCTGCTCGCGCCCCCGGTCAGGGGCATCTCGTGCAGCCTTTCGTACGCAAAGTGCCAGCGCAGTTCCCCGCCGGCGTAGAGGCAGGCCACGCCCCACCCCCGGCCAGTGAAGTACCGCTGCTGCTGGACCTTCGAGTAGGGTAGCCACGTCTCCAGGAACGCTTCGCGGTCGGCATTGTTGCGGGCGATGCAGGCCGCGGCGTAGGTGAATTTGCCCTCGCGGAGTACCTGGCTGTGCGTGGTCTTGAGAACCACGGGATATGCGATGGCTTCCGGTCCCGCGTGCAGTGCGTCTATCGTGTACGAATCCGGAACAGGTATTCCAAGGCGGCGGGCCAGTTCCCAGGTCTCGACCTTGTCGAGCGCGACCTCGATACTCCCAGGAGGAGCAAGTACGGCTTTTCGCCGGAGCGGGTCGTCATCCGCGCAGAGTTGCATGGTGCGGAGGCTGCGTTCGGCGGTCGGGACAATCAATGCATAGTTTTCGCTGGCGTCCCGGCGCCTCATCCAGTCGACCAGGTCCGCCGGGTCGCCGGTGCTACGGCGCAGTATCGCCTGCGAGACGTATCTCGACTTGTGTGCCAGGCAGGCCTCGGGGGCGACGGCATGTACGTCGAGCCCTTCGCGGCCGAGTGACTGAACCACTGCGACCGCGGCCGAGGCATTTGCATCGAGTACCAGCGCTTTCATGTCTCCAGACTCGACGTCATGCACGGCTCCACGCTGCCCGCAGCCTGAGATACAGCGCGATGAGCTTCCAGCGCAGGGACCGGTCGATCGCAGCTGCCTGCGACGCCAGGTCGCGCGCTTGCCCGACCCTGCCAGCGTGCAGGGAGGCTTTGGTCAGCGTCTTCAACGTACCCGCAAGCAGGAGTCGCGCGTAGGCCCGGACTTCGGCCCTGGCACAGTGCAGCAGCGCATGCTGGCAGACCATCATTCGATTCAGGCGTTTGGATTCATCCTGAATCGATGAGAGGCCGCCCACTGCGCTGCGACCGCGCAGTGTCTGCACTGAAACGACCGAAGACCTGTATGCAAATCGCTCGGCTTTGTCCACGACGCGAAGGAAAAAATCCAGGTCCTCCTCGTAGTTCGCCTCGCTCCAGAATCCGTCGATCGATCGCACCAACTCGCGCCGTATCATGCACATGTTTACGTGTGCGAATCCGATGCCCCCGGCCTGTAACAGGTCGCGTCTGTGAATTTCGTAGATGTCCGGATCCAGGATCCGGTTGCGCTTCGAAAGCACGCGGTTCAGGTCGGGTAGCCAATGCTCGACGACGACTTGCTCGTTCCGCTTCGCAACCTGATTACAGATGTAGATATCGAGATCCGGGCGCCGGGCCAGGCATTCGCATGCCTTCTCAATGTGATTCGGGTCGCACCAGTAGTCGTCATCGTCCAGGAATGCCACGTATCGGCCGCGCGCGCGCACGACTCCTGCATTGCGGGCGGCGGCCGGTCCATGCCGGGATTCTCCCGGGTCGCGAAATAGGAACACAAATCGTGGATCCAGTTCCGCGGCCAGTGCGCGCATCGCCGCCAGGTGTTCGCCGGCGGACCCGTCGTCAACCACCACGACTTCGAAATCAGGACTGGTCTGCGCCAGGATCGACGCCAGGGCCTGACGCAGGAGATGCGGTCGATTCCTGGTCGGAACGATGATTGACGCACAGGGAGCTTGGAGGGCCCTCATGAGATGCCAGCAAAAGCCGCTGGTCTCATGGTGCAGGTGGTGCCGTAAGTCATGCCATCACAGTTGAACTGGCGCTGACCGCCTGTATTGTCGTGAGCGCACCGCGGTAGTGTACTTGCCGTGGATACTGCCACCGAGAATTTCTCGGGATTCCAATGCACCCAGGCCCCGATTATGTAGATCAGTGCGCACGTTGTGAACCTTGGGGCTTTCGGCAACAGCAACTTTGATAGCCAAGAGGCGATCCAGAATCGTGTCCCAACGCCCCGTTTCCGGCGCCTGCCTGTTGCATCTTCTGCTCCAGACTGGCCTGTTGCACGGTCTTGAGATCCGCCGGATCGCGCGCCGATATCGTCTCAGCGGGATAAGGCTCAACCTGGGCCGGAGGCTTTTTCGGGTCGCGACGCCATGGATCCGGGTGCTCCGGCCGGACCCAGGTCCACCGCAGTACCGCGACCGACGTCGTCGGGTAATTCACCGACCCGGATGGTGCTTTGGGCATGGTTTGACCCCGAACGGCGTTACGACACCGCAATCGCGGGCATGCGGCGTGGGTGCCGCCTCGGCGCTGGCATGTAAGGGGTGGCCTCCTTCCGCGCGACTGTCGGGCCACGATTAAGACTATTTGATGGCCCTATGCGAATTTGGAGGGGCGATAATGTTCCGGTGCGCGGCCTCGTGGGCCGAACATACACGCCGCGCCATGCCAACCACAGGAGGCGGTTATGGGTGCGAATGCCGATTTCCATCGCAGGTCCATCAGCGACCGCGACGCGTTCTGGACCGAGGAAGCCCGTCGCATCGATTGGCACCGCCCATTCGACCAGGTGCTCGACTACACCAACCCGCCATTCGCCAGGTGGTTTGTCGGCGGGCAGACAAACCTCTGCCACAACGCGATCGACCGCCACCTGGCGACACGCGGCGACCAGCCGGCACTGGTCTACATCTCGACCGAAACAAACACAGAGAAGAGTTTCACCTATCGCGAACTGCACGCCGAGGTGAACCGGTGCGCCGCGATCATCGCAGCGCAGGGCGTGGGCCGCGGTGATCGCGTGTTGCTCTACATGCCGATGATTCCCGAGGCCGCGTTTGCGATGCTCGCCTGCGCGCGCCTGGGTGCGGTGCACTCGGTCGTGTTTGGCGGCTTTGCGTCTGCGAGTTGTGCCACGCGCATCGACGATGCAAAGCCGAAACTGCTCATCACCGCGGACGCCGGGCTGCGCGGCGGCCGGGCAATCCACTACAAGCCGCTGGTTGACGAGGCCATCCGGCTTGCGAAGTTCCCGCCGCAGAAAGTGCTGGTGGTCAACCGCGGCATCGACAAGAGCTTCGAGCCGGTACCGGGACGTGACCTCGACTATGCCGAACTCGCACGCAAGCATGCCACTGCGCAGGTGCCGGTGACCTGGCTGGAGTCGAGCGAGCCCTCATACATCCTTTACACGTCGGGTACCACCGGCAAGCCCAAGGGCGTGCAGCGCGACACGGGTGGCTATGCGGTGGCGCTGGCAAGCTCGATGGAATACATCTATTGCGGCAAGCCCGGCGAAACCATGTTCACGACTTCCGACGTGGGCTGGGTGGTCGGTCATTCGTACATCGTCTACGGCCCGCTGATCCAGGGCATGACGACGATCCTCTACGAAGGGCTGCCGATCCGTCCCGACGCCGGCATCTGGTGGAAGATCGTCGCCGACCACAAGGCCAGCGTGATGTTCTCGTCGCCGACCGCGATACGCGTGCTGAAGAAGCAGGATCCGGCCTACATGACGAAATACGATCTCTCGTCATTGCGCAATCTGTTCCTTGCCGGCGAGCCGCTGGATGAACCGACGCATCGCTGGATCCACGACGCGCTGAAGGTGCCGGTCATCGACCATTACTGGCAGACCGAGACCGGCTGGCCAATCCTGTCGCTGGCGCCAGGAATAGAGCCTGCGCGCGTCAAGTACGGCAGTCCCGGCTTTCCGGTTTATGGCTACGACTTGAGATTGCTGCGCGGGCCGGATGGCGCCGAAGCGACTGACGGCGAGAAGGGCGTGCTCGCGATTGCGCCGCCGCTGCCGCCCGGATGCATGACGACCGTGTGGGGCGACGATGAGCGCTTCGTGAAGACCTATTTCAGCGATTTTCCCGGCAAGTTGCTGTACTCCACATTTGACTGGGGCGTGCGTGACCAGGAAGGGTATACCTTCATCCTTGGTCGAACGGACGACGTGATCAATGTCGCCGGACACCGCATCGGCACGCGCGAAATCGAGGAAGCGATCCAGGCACACGCAAACATCGCTGAAGTCGCCGTGGTCGGTGTTGCAGATCCGGTCAAAGGACAGATGCCGCTGGCGTTCGCCGTGGTCAAGGACGCCTCGAAACTCAATACCGAAGCGAGTCGCGCCCAACAGGAGAAGGAAATCATGGCCGTGGTGGATAGCCAGCTCGGCGCAATCGCGCGGCCCAGTCGAGTACTGTTCGTGACGCTGCTGCCGAAGACACGGTCAGGCAAGCTGCTGCGACGGTCCCTCCAGGCGCTGGCCGAGGGCCGCGACCCCGGCGATCTGACGACCATCGAGGACCCAGCCGCGCTCGAGCAGATTCGCATTGCACTCGGTGGCTGACGAGGCCGGCCGTGCAAGCGTGTACGATGCAGGTACGTCCTTTCATGAGGGCGTCAATATGGAGGGACAGGCCGTGATGAAGAAAAAGGAACTGGGCGGCGCACTGATGTGTATCGCGCTTTTGGTTGCCGGTTGCGGCTCGCCGTCTGCTCCGCCCGACCAATCGGCGGCTGCTGCGCCCACCGCGCAAACCGAGTCGGCACCGAGCCAGGTGGCTCCGGTCCCCGCATCTGCAGAAAGCACGGTCGCCGCGCTACCAGAACAGGCCTCGAGCAACGCCACGCCGGCCGAAGTCGCTCAGGCACAGCCTGGCGCAGCGCCATCTGCTGCAATCGCGGCGACCTCACCGCCGCCTCCGCCGGTCGTCGAAGTAGCGGCGCCATCACCGACTCGGGCCGCAACCCCATCGCCCGCTCCCGTCGCTACTTCAGCTCCAGCGCCTGCTCCCGTCGCCGCTTCTGCTCCGGCACCCGCCGCGACAACCGTGACTGCGGCAGCTGCAGCGCCAGCTCCAGCCGTGGTGGACAAGGGAGGGGCCGTCGCTGTTGCCGCGACGAAGCCCGGGCTCAGCCGCGTCGGAAACGACAACTGCGAGACCTGCCACGATGTGCAGTTCGCCTCGTGGTCCGAGAGCGCGCACGCCGCCCGGAAGCCGCCACTGGATTGTGAGAGCTGCCATGGCCCGGGTAGCGAGTACTCGAAGAATGCAGTGATGAAGGACCCGGTGAAGGCCCGGGCCGCTGGGCTGGTCATCCCGGAGCGCTCGTTCTGCTCGAAGTGCCACACGAAAGGCGTGACCGACGACTTCCTCAAGAAGGCTCACGCTCACGAAGAATAGGCGGCTGTCGCCGCTGCCGGACCGGCGTGCCTGCCTTGATGAGCATGCGCATTTGGCTGCGGGGCGGTCTCATCGCAGGCGTCGCGGTACCAGCGACCGATGCGTCAGAACCGCCAATCGCAGGTAGCCGCGGCCAGTTCGATGAACGCCCGTACCTTGGCGGAGAGCAGACGCGATGACGGATACACGAAGTGGATCGGCAGCGGGGGCGGCTCGAACGCCTCGAGCACGATGCGCAGGCGGCCTGCCTTCACGGCGTCCGCCACCTGGTATGAAAGTGCAAGCGTCAGCCCACCGTCGTGCTCGGCGTGCCATAGCGCCGGGTCTGCGCTGTTGGTGACGTAGTGCGAGGCGAGCGGCACGCGAAGCTCGTCGCCGTGTTCGCTGAATGACCAGTCGGGAGTACTTGCGAGCGGATTGAACTGGATGGTCTGGTGTCGGACCAGGTCCTGCGGTATTGCCGGCTCGCCGTGCTTCGCGAGATAGACCGGCGAAGCAACCACCACCCGGCGGGTCGACCCGACCTTGCGAGCGATGAGTGACGAATCCGCCAGGTTCCCGATGCGCACGGCGAGATCGATGCCGTCCTCTACGAGGCTCACCATGCGATCGGACAGCGTCAGTTCGCCGACGACTTCCGGATTCAGGGTCAGGTAGCGGCACATGAGCGGGCTCACGTGCAGACGGCCGAACATGGCAGGCGCCGAGACGACGAGCCGCCCGGTGGGTCGGGTGCGCTCAGCCAGGGCCGAATCCTCCGCCTCCTCGACTTCGGAGAGGATGCGGCGTGCTCTCTCCAGGTAGCGAGCGCCGGCGTCGGTCAAAGTGACAGAGCGCGTCGTCCGCTGCAGCAGACGGATGCCGAGCATTTCCTCCAACCCCGCCACCAGCCGGGTCACCGCGGATGGCGACATGCCGAGCCGCTGGGCTGCCGGCGCAAATCCGCGGGCATCGGCCACGGTCACGAAGACTTTCATTGCGGAAAATCGATCCATGCAATTATTGCCTTTCTTGCAATTATTAATTGTCTTTAGGCCATATTATCGCCTAATCCACCCTAATGCACACTGTGCCCCGTGGACAGCAATTGCGCTGCCCCAGACGAACCAGCTACTTACCCAGGAGATCACCGCCATGTCCCGCATCAACTTCCCCGCCACCGTCGAAACCGCTCCGGCCGCCTCCCAGCCGCTGCTGCAGGGCGTCAAGGCCAAGCTCGGCAGCGCGCCGAACCTCTTCCGCCTCGTCGCCGTCAGCCCGGCCGCGCTCGAGGGCTACCTCGGGTTGAGCGGCGCCCTGGGCAAGGGTTCGCTCGATGCGCGCACCCGCGAGCGCATCGCCCTCGCCGTCGCCGAGTACAACGGCTGCGGGTACTGCACGTCCGCGCACTCGTTCATCGGCAAGAACATGGCCGGCCTCACCGACGCCGAGATCGCCGCGAATCGCGACGGCACGTCGACCGACGCCAAGGCGGCCGCGGCGGTCGAGTTCGCGACCAGGGTGGTCGACAGGCGTGGCCACGTTTCGGACGCCGACCTCGCTGCAGTCAAGCTCGCCGGCTACTCGGACGCCGACGTGGTCGAGATCGTGCTGCACGTGGCGCTCAATACGCTCACGAACTACGTCAACGAGGTCGCGCAGACCACGATCGACTTTCCCGTCGCCCGCGCGCGCAACGCGGCGTGACCGGCGATCGCACATACGCCAGCGACATCGCCTTCACACCCGTGGTGAAGGCGATCCAGGAGCGCAAGGGCTCGCGCGAATCGTATGCGCGAATGGAGGCGGGGCGGGGCTGGTCGACGACGATCACCCCCGACCTCGCCGAGTTCGTCGCGGCGCAGACGAGCGTCTTCCTTGGCACGGCCGGCGCGGACGGACAGCCCTACATCCAGCATCGCGGCGGGCCGCCCGGGTTCCTGCGCGTGCTCGACGAGCGAACGCTTGCCTTCGCCGACTACCGCGGCAACCGTCAGTACATCTCGCAGGGCAACCTGGCCGAGAACCCCAAGGCATTCCTGTTCCTGATCGACTACGCGCAGCGCCAGCGCATCAAGATCTGGGGAGAGTCTCGCGTGGTCGAGGACGACCCGGATCTCGTTCGATCCCTGATGCCCGAGGGTTACAAGGCCCGCCCGGAGCAGGCAATCGTCTTCACGGTGTCCGCGTGGGACGCGAACTGCCCGCAGCACATTCCGCAGCGTTTCGAGGCGGCCGACGTGGCGGCGGCGATCGAGGAGCGCGATCACAAGATCGCCGAGCTTACCCGGCGGCTTGAGGACCTGGAGCAGCGGTCATAGGCCAACCATCGCGGGCGAGGCCGCCATTGTTTCGCTCGCCCGCAGGCCGCCGCGCAGCCGCACGGCGAGTGCCTCGCCGCCCCGTTAAACGACGACGCCTCACACGCGGGTCAGTATTGCGCGCAGGGCCAGCGGACCTGCCGCCGAAAGCGCGGCCACCTGCGCCAGGAACAGTTCCGCCGTCGCGATCGCGTCGCTCAATGCGTCGTGCATCTGGTGTCCGGGCAGGTTGTATTGCATCCGAAGCGCGTCGAGCCTGAACTCACCCCGCACCGGTGCCCGTCCCGTCCTCGAGTGCCTGCGGCGCGCGAGTTGGAGCGTGTCGACTACCGGCGTGAGCAGGCTGGCGCCCAGGCAGCGCCGGCACGCGGCATCGAGGAACCCGAGTTCCGCCCTCGCGTAGTGCGCGACCAGGACCCTCCCTTCCAGTGCGCCCAGGATGTCCGCGAGGACTGCGCCTAGCGGCTCGCCCTGCGCAGCCTCGTCGTCCGTGATGGCATGGATGACGGCGCTTGCCTCGGGCATGGGTCCAGAGGGCCGCACCATCCGCCGGGTCGCAGTACCGAGGTCGATTGCACCGCCCCTGATCTGCACCCAGCCCGCACAGACGATCTCGTCCGCGACGGGGTCGCTGCCGGTGGTCTCGAGGTCCAGGGCCAGGAACTCGACCTTCCGCCAGTCGCAGGCGCCCGACGGCAGAGGCTGTCCGTAGTAAGTACGCAAGGGTCCCGGCGGTGCCGAGCGTGCACGCCGGCGCCGGCGGAAGTTGATCGGCAGCAGCGAGTCCAGCGTCACTGCGGCAGCCGGTCGCTGTGTGCGGCGCGCACTGCGTCCTGCAGCGTGGCAATCGCTGCAAATGCGTCCTTGAGGTGGCGCCGCTCCATCGTCGTCAGCGCCTCGGGCATGACGTAATTGTCCACCTCACCGCCACCGCGCAGCTGCTCCGCTTGGTGTGTCGCGCGGATCATGGAGATGAACTCGAACGCCGCCGCAAGATTCTCGGAACCCTCCTCGCTCAGCGTGTCCGCGGCGAGCGACTCCTGCAGTCGCTCGAGTGTTCCGACCGATTCGACACCTCCCGCCAGTGCATAGACACGCGCCAGGTCGACGATCGGCAGCAACCCGTGCCGCTTGAGATCCACGGCACCCTCGTGTTCCCCGGAACGAACCAGCACGAAATTGCGAAAGAACCCGAGCGGCGGCCGGTTCCCCAGCGCGTGGCTCGCCATGTACGACAGGAATACCTTCTCGCCGCGGCAGCGCGGCAGGACCTGCGCCATCAGCCGTTGCCTGAGCTCGTCCTCACCCCAGATCGTGCGCATGTCGAAGAAGTTGGCCGCGAGCATCGCGGCCTCGTGATCGGTCTTCTGGAGCCAGGCGGTGAAGTAGCCTCGCCACACGGCCAGCGGTTGACGCCACCGGGAATTCGAAGCCATGACGTCGCCTGGACAGAGTGCGTAACCGCTGGCGTCGAGCCCCTGGTTGACCGCGCTCGCCAGCGCGGCGAAGTACTCGCCGTGCCGGTCCGATGCGAAGTCGTCGCCCAGGATGATCGCGTTGTCCTGGTCCGAATGCAGCGTCAGCTCACCTCGACCCTGGGAGCCCGTGGCGACCCAGGCGAACGGGACCGGTGGTTCCCCGAGCCTTTGAATGGCCAGCTCGATCAATCGACGAGTGACCGCATCGCACACGGAGGTCAGGGCCTGGCCGAGCTGCCGGGCGCTCGCGTGCGCCGCTACCAGCTGGACGTGAAGCTCCCGCACCTCACCCGCCGCCTGCCGCAGTTCTTCGATCGAGGCGCAGCGCCGGATCCGGTCGGCCAGGTACAGCGGATTCGCGCCCTGGGCGCGCAGCAGGTCGTGAGTCGAGACCATCCCTTGCAGGCCATCGCGGTCCACGACCGGCAGATGGTGGATGCGCAGCCGGCTCATCGCCATCAGCGCCTCGAACGCCGAGGCGCTCCTCGGGATCGTATGCGGGCGTGGCGTCATGATTTCGCGGAGCAGCGTGGCTCCGTCGCGGCCCTCGGCCACCAGGCGGATGCGCAGGTCGCGATCGGTCACGATGCCCTCGAGTTCGCCGTCGCGCAGGACCAGCAGCGACGACACGCGCTCGCGGGTCATCAGGCGTGCCGCATCCCGGACGCTCATCGTGGCGTCGGCGGTCACGGCCTCACGCACGATGAGATCCCCGACGCCGAGCCGCAGCAGGTTGCCCCCTACCTGGGGCGCATCGTGTGCGGATTCACGAGCCCGGTGCAGCCGCTCGCGGATCGAGGTCTCGAAGCTGTCGTCGAACGCCCGGTGGTCTTTTCTCAGCCCCGCGAGGACGGCCGATGGGAGCACGTATACCAGCGTGTCTTCGACCGTGATCCCGAAAAGGTTCCTTCCGTTTCGGGCATCCACGGCGCCGGCATCGAGTGAGTCGCCCTCCGCGAGTTTCTCGACCAGGTGCCCGGCATCGTCCCGCAGTTCGACCGCACCCTTGCGGATGACATGGAAGTTCGCCTTGTCGGCGTCGGCCGGTGGAAATTCCGACCCCCGCCTGAGATAGCGGACCGACAGCGAACGAGGCAGGCGATCGAGGACGTCGCCAGGAAGGGAGGAGAACGGCGCATGCCGACCGAGGAAATCCCGTACGTCCCGAAGTTCGCTGACCATCCGTGCAACCCGGCCGCGCTAGTGGCGGTCTTTCGACAGCAGAAGGTAAGCCATGGCGACGGCAGTCGCGTCCCCGCGCGCCGTGTGACGCGCCACCACGGGAACACCCAGTCGTGCGAGGATCTCATCGAGCGCACGTGGCGGGGAATCCTCCGGATTGCTGCGCAGGATGGCGCGGCGATAGAAGTCGCGCAGATCGAAGCGGTCAGGTTCGAATCCGTTTCGCCCGCCATCTCGCAGCACCCGGTCGAGCATTGCGCAATCAAAGCCCGTGCAGTAACCGATCACCGGTCGGTCCCCGAGCCATTCGACCAAGTCGGCGGCGGCATCCACGGCCGTCGCACCTTGCGCGACATCCACCGGGCGCAGCCGATGATACTTGACGGCCTCCCGGTCCACCGGCGCATCGCTCGCCACCTTGCGTTCGAATGTGTCGCTGAGCAGGATGCGCCGCTCGCGTATCGGCACTGCCGCAATCGACAGGATCACCGCAGTCTTCGGATCGAGACTGCTCGTCTCCAGGTCCAGCGAGACGATTTCGCCGACCCGCGGCAATGCCGGCGGCCGCAGCGCCCGCCAGATCCTGCGGACTCCGCGGCGCAGTGGAGTCACCGGCGCGACCCCATGCTCAGAGGCCGTGGCCGAAGCGCGAGGACAGCGAGCGCTGGAATTCGCGCACGACGCCGAACGCGTCGCGCAGCAGGTCGCGGTCGAGGCGGCGCAGCGCGTCGAGCCGCACGGTATTGCCCGGCAGCTCGCCCTCGTTCACCGCCTCGATCTGCTGCCCGAGCCGAAGCCGGAGCATGATCGCGTACGCCTGCCGCAGGTCCGCGCCGAGCGTCGCACTCAGCGCGCCGGCGGCAATCAGCGCGTCGATGCGCTCGAAGGTCGAGGCATCGGACAGCCTGTGCTGCAGCGCGAGTGTGCGCACTCCGTGCACCACGGGAAAGATGCCACCCTTCTTGACGTCCACGGGCGCGCTGCGGCCGAGCAGACCGCTGAACATCCGGAGCGGAGTGTGGAACTCGAGCGCCGGCGTCACAAAGTGATGCATCCACACCTCGTCCTGGCCGAAGCTGAACAGCGATTCCCGAACTGGTGCGAAGAGCTTCGCGTCACCGGCAACGACGCGCGCATCCAGCATGAT
This sequence comes from uncultured Gammaproteobacteria bacterium, assembly GCA_963732375.1. Taxonomy (GTDB): domain Bacteria; phylum Pseudomonadota; class Gammaproteobacteria; order Steroidobacterales; family Steroidobacteraceae; genus RPQJ01. The sequence continues at coordinate 226,713 of CAVSZE010000001.1, read as the reverse complement.
CGCCACTCGCATCAGCGCCTGCGGCGTGGTGTTGCCGCGCAAGGCATCGATACGGCCAAGCCAGGCCGTTTCGTCCCCGCGCCATTGCGGATTCGAGACCATCACACCGCCCGGGCACGGCGGGTAGCCCAATTCGGCAAGTCCTTCGCTGAACGCCTGCGCGGCGCCCGCCACGTCCTCGTCAACCACGTCGCGCGAAAGCATCAGCGCATTGTCCTGGTCGGTCTTGAACAGTTGCTCGCCGCGCCCCTCGCTGCCGAGCACCAGCAGACAGACCCGATCGCGCAACGACACGTCAAAACAGAACTCGAACAGGCGCGCCAGCAACCGCTGGTTGACCGCGCTCACGAGGTCGGCCAGGTACTGCATCCGTGCGCCGTTGGCGTGCAGCGTACGGACCAGCTGGTTGACCTGCCGCGCGGCAGCGCCCAGCTCCGCGCGGGTCTCGGCTCGCGCGACGCGGAGACCAATCACGTGCGAGTGGCTGGAGTAGTGGCTGAGAAGCTCGGCGAGTCCGAGCGTACCCTTGAGCTCGCCGTCCTCGAGCACCGCGATGCGCTCGATTCCGGCGCGGGTCATCGTCACCAGCGCCTGGAACAGCGGATCAGAGGTATCGCAGCTAACGACCGGGCGGCTCGCAATCCCGCCGACTGGCTGCTCCAGCGAGCGCCGCCCCAACGCTATCGCCTCGAGCAGGTCGGTGCGTGTCGCGATGCCGAGACCGGCCGACCCCTCGACGAACACGCAGTCGACGCGCCGGTCCCGCATGCGCCGTGTCGTCTCGTCGAGCGGGCAGTCATCGGGCACCGTGACCGCCTCAGCGAGCAGCGCCTCGCCGACACGCGTCAGCATCATCTCGGCCAGGTCCGTGGGAGCGCCGGACCGCTCGGCTTCGACGCTGCGCTTGGCGAGCGACTCGAGGAAGTACGCGGCGAAGCGACCGTTCGCCGAGACCGCCGCACGGAACGCTGCAGCCGGGATCGTCCAGGCCAGGGTGTCCTCGATGACCTCGTAGGTGTAGCGCGCGCGGCCGGTCAGCGAGGCGGTCGTGCCGAACAGGTCGTGCGCGCCGAACTCGGCAAAGACGCGCGTGTAGCCTTCGCCCGCCTCCGTCGCCACGACCTCGCCCTTGAGGATCACGTAGACGAATTCCGAGCCCTGGCCGGCCTCGAGAATGGTCGTGCCCTTGGGGACGAACTCGATGTCCATGCGCGCGCCGAGCTCGCCGGCCTGGTCCGCCGTGAGCAGGTTGAACGGCGGCGTCGAGAAGTCGAATTCCTGGTCGTGTCGGCTCACGTCAGTGCGCTCTTGGGCTCAAAAAAAACGGGGCGGCCCGCGAGGACCGCCCCGGTTGTCGCTGCGGTCCGCAGCCTCAGTGGGGGGTGGCCGCTCCCGCTCCGCGCGGGATCCGGATGTCCTCCACGAGGTGCTGGATGTGCTCCGGCGGCGGAGCCGTCAGGTGGCTCACCGTGTAGGTCACTGCAAAGTTTAGCAGCATGCCGACGAAGCCGATCCCCTCGGGCGAGATCTTCAGGAACCACTGGTCGGCACCGGCCGTCGGGTTCACGAACTTGAAGTAGATGATGTAGCTGGCCGTAAACACGATACCCACGATCATGCCCGACACGGCACCCGGCATGTTCGCGCGCTTGTCGAAGATCCCGAGCAGGATCGCCGGGAAGAAAGAGGCAGCTGCAAGGCCGAACGCGAACGCCACCACCTGTGCGACGAATGCGGGCGGGTAGATGCCGAGCAGGCCCGCGATCACGACCGCTAAGCCGGCCGCCAGGCGCGCGTAGAGCAACTCCTGTTTCTCGGTGATGTTCGGCATCACGACCTTCTTCAACAGGTCGTGCGAGATCGCCGAGGAGATCACCAGCAGCAGGCCGGCCGCCGTAGACAGCGCCGCCGCCAGGCCGCCGGCCGCCACCAGCGCGATCACCCAGGCCGGAAGATTCGCGATCTCGGGATTGGCAAGCACCATGATGTCCTTGTCAATCGTCATCTCGTTGCGGTCGTCCTTGGCGTAGAACATGCGACCGTCGCCGTTCTTGTCCTCCCACTTGATCAGGCCGGTCTTCTCCCAGTTCGTGATCCAGCTCGGCGCCTCGCTGTAGAGCGCGCCTGCGCCGTCCGCACCGTTGATGGTCTGGATCATGTTGTAGCGGGCGAACGCCGCCACGGCCGGGGCGGTCGTATAGAGGACGGCGATGAAGAGCAGCGCCCAGCCAGCTGATTTGCGTGCGTCACGTACCTTCGGCACAGTGAAGAAACGCACGAGAACGTGCGGCAGGCCTGCGGTGCCGACCATCAGCGCCGCGGTGATGCAGAACACGTCGATCAGCGGCTTTCCGCCGCTGGTGTACGGCGCAAATCCCAGCTCCGTGCTCAACCCGTCGAGCTTGTCGAGCAGGAAGGTGCTCGATCCGGTGATTTCACCGCCGAAGCCGAGCTGCGGCAGCGTGTGGCCGGTAAGCATGATGGAGATGAAGATAGCCGGCACCATGTAGGCGAAGATCAGCACGCAGTACTGCGCGACCTGCGTGTAGGTTATGCCCTTCATGCCGCCGAGCACCGCGTAGAAAAACACGATCGCCATGCCGATCACGACGCCGAGATTGATCGGCACCTCGAGGAACCGCGAGAAGACGATGCCGACGCCGCGCATCTGCCCGGCCACGTAGGTGAACGAGACGAAGATCGCGCACACCACGGCCACCAGCCGTGCCGTATCAGAGTAGTAGCGATCGCCGATGAAGTCGGGGATCGTGAACTTGCCGAACTTGCGCAGGTAGGGCGCGAACAGCAGCGCGAGCAGCACGTAGCCACCCGTCCATCCCATCAGGTAGACGGCGCCGTCGAAACCCATGAACGAGATGAGGCCCGCCATCGAGATGAAGGACGCGGCTGACATCCAGTCGGCGGCCGTCGCCATGCCGTTGGCCAGCGGGCTCACATGGCCGCCGGCGACGTAGAAGTCACGCGTGTGGGACGCGCGGCTATAGATCGCGATGCCGATGTAGAGGGCGAAGCTCGCGCCCACCAGCAGATAGGTCCACGTTAGAACTGACATATTTGTGTCCCCTGGATTCGTTTTCTTGGTTCAGTCTTCGTGAACGTCGTGCTCGATGTCGAGCTTGTTCATGATGTTGACGTAGACAAAGATCAGGATGACGAACACGTAGATCGAGCCCTGCTGGGCAAACCAGAAGCCTAGCCTGAAGCCATAGATACGGAAGTTATCCAGCCAGTCGTGCAGCAGGATGCCGAAGCCGAACGAGACCAAGAACCAGACGGAAAGCAGTCCGAACACGATCCTGAGATTGCGCTTCCAGTATTCCAGTCTTCTTTCTCGAGTCATTGTGATTCCCTCCTCCCCGGTCTAGGGTTGCACGCAATCTAGCAGTGGGCCCGCACTGGCCCACTGCGACATTGGTCGTAGATGGAGGAGTCCGCGGCGGTTCCGGCCACTACGACCTTGGTCGCAGGGCGGACCGCCGGGAGGGGGCGCTCAGCGGTTCATCCGCTCTACGACCAGGCTGGCGACCACGGACGGGTCGGCGAGTGTCGAAATGTCGCCCAGCTGCTCGTGCTCGTTGGCCGCGATCTTGCGCAGGATGCGGCGCATGATCTTGCCGGAGCGGGTCTTCGGCAAACCGGGCGCCCACTGGATGAAATCCGGCGTTGCGATCGGGCCGATCTCGCGCCGCACCCAGTCGCGGAGTTCCTTGCGCAGCTCTTCCGTCGGAGTCGCATCCACGTTCAGAGTGACGTAGGCATAGATACCCTGCCCCTTGATGTCGTGCGGGCAGCCGACCACGGCCGCCTCGGCGACCAGATGGTGTGCCACCAGCGCGCTCTCGACCTCAGCCGTGCCGAGACGATGCCCGGCGACGTTCAGCACGTCGTCGACGCGCCCGGTGATCCAGTAGTAGCCGTCCTCGTCGCGGCGCGCGCCGTCGCCGGTGAAGTAGGTTCCTGGGTAGGTCCTGAAATAGGTGTCGATGAAGCGCTGGTGATCGCCGTACACGGTGCGCATCTGCCCGGGCCAACTGTCGGTAATGACGAGGTTGCCCTCGCAGGCCCCTTCAAGCACCTTGCCTTCGGCATCCACGATGGCAGGCTGGACGCCGAAAAATGGCTGTGTCGCGGAGCCCGGTTTGGTGTCGATCGCGCCTGGCAGCGGGGTGATCAGTATCCCGCCGGTCTCGGTCTGCCACCAGGTGTCCACGATCGGGCAGCGTTCGTCGCCGACCACGCGGTGATACCACTCCCAGGCCTCGGGGTTGATCGGTTCACCGACCGTGCCGAGCAGGCGCACCGACTTGCGTGAATGCCGCTTCACCGGTGCATCTCCCTCGCGCATCAGCGCCCGCAGCGCCGTCGGGGCGGTGTAGAAGATCGTGACCTGGTGCTTGTCGCATACCTGCCAGAACCGGCCCGCGTCGGGATAGTTCGGCACGCCCTCGAACATCAGCGTCGTCGCGCCGTTTGCCAGCGGCCCGTAGACGACGTAGCTGTGGCCGGTCACCCAGCCGACGTCGGCCGTGCACCAGAAGACGTCGTCTTCGCGCAGGTCGAACACGGCCTCGTGCGTCAGCGACGCGTACACCAGGTAGCCGCCGCTGGTGTGCAAAACGCCCTTCGGCTTGCCCGTAGAACCCGAGGTATAAAGGATGAAAAGCGGATCCTCGGCATCCACCGCGACGGGCTCGCTGGTCTCCGACTGGCCGTCGACGAGTTCGCTGTACCAGATGTCTCGCTCGTACATCGGAACCGGCGCCGCGGTGCGCTTCACCACCAGCACATGCTTCACCGAATCCGTGCCCGGCGAGCTCAACGCCAGGTCGACGTTGGACTTGAGCGGCACCTTCTTTCCACCACGGACGCCCTCGTCCGCGGTGATCACGACGCTCGAGGCACAATCTGCGATGCGGCCCGCGAGGGAGTCCGGCGAGAAGCCGCCGAACACCACCGAATGGATGGCTCCAATGCGGGCGCATGCGAGCATCGCAACGGCGGCCTCGGGAATCATCGGAAGGTAGATCGTAATGCGATCGCCCTTCTGCACGCCGAGCGACGTGAGCGCGTTGGCAAGCTTGCAGACCCGGTAGTAGAGTTCGCGGTAGGTGATACGCACGCTCTCGTTCGGGCTGTCGCCTTCCCAGATGATGGCGGTCTTGTCGCCACGAGTGGCCAGCTGCCTGTCCAGGCAGTTGGCCGCGACATTGAGCCGCCCCCCCTCGAACCAGCGGACGTGGAAGTCGTTCACGTCAAAGCTGACGTCCTTCACCCGACGATACGGACTGACCCAGTCGATACGCTGGCTCATGCGCCCCCAGAAGCCCTCGGGGTCGCGCACCGATTCCGCGTAGAGAGCGCGGTACTGGTCGTGGGTGATGCGCGTTTGCGCCGCGAATTCCGCGGGCACCTTGTACACCTTGTGCGTCGTCATGCTGGATTCCCCGTGCCTCGTTCGTAGTGAGGCCCGCTCAGTCGAGCGCGGCCCGGATCTTCTCGGCCTGCTGGGCCAGGACCTTCGGATCCGCCAGTTCCCGCGCGTGCAGCTTGAGGTCGAGCCCCTCGAAGCGCGGGATGATGTGGAAGTGAATGTGAAAAACGCTCTGGCCGGCGCCCAGGCCGTTAAGCTGCGCGATCAGGATACCGGGCGGGTCGAATGCCTTGTTCACCGCGCGGGCAACTCGCTGCGTCGTGAGGATGGTCGCGGCCAGCGATTCCGGGGCGAGTTCAAACAGGTTCTCGGCGTCGGACTTCGGGATCACCAGCGTGTGACCGGGCGACTGCGGCATCACGTCCATGAATGCCAGCGTGTGCGCGTCTTCATGCACCTTGTGCGCTGGAATCTCGCCGCGCAGGATCCGTCCAAAGACGTTGTTCGGGTCGTATGCCATGGACCACCACCGTGGCTTGTGTCCTGGCCGAGTATAGCCAGTGACCGTGCCGGCAACGGACAGGCATTCGACCAAAGGATGAGCCAGGAAGCCCACTGGTGGCCGATCTCGACATGAAGAAGGGGACATTCTCCGGTTTCTGCGCATGGGCGCAGAAACGGAGAATGTCCCCGTCGTACAGCAGCCTAGAACGAATACTTCGTCGTGAACTGGACTCGGTTCAGGGTGCCGTTGTCGTTGTTCTCGAGCTCGCGCTTAGCCCAGCGGTACTCCGCGCCGATGTCGAGCTTCGGGATCGGCGAGTAGAAGAAGTTCAGCGACCAGCTCTCGCTCGCCTGGTTGGCGTTGGATCCGTTGAGGACGTTGGGATTGTTGTAGCTTCCGACAGCATAGAACGCCGTACTGCGCATCTTCTCGGTCCAGAAGTGACGGTAGGCCAGGTAGCCTGCAAAGCCGTCGATCGTGTCGAAGTCGCCGTTGGAATTCAGCACGACGTCATTGGTGAAGTTCAGGCCTGCGTAACGTCCGAGGTTGCCGCCGAGCAGCATGAAGCGGAGATCATCCTTGCCCCATGTGTTGAACTTGCCGGTGAAGCCGACAGCCGCCGACCAGGTCGAGGCGTCTGTCGAGGCGCCGGTGCTCGGCTTGTTCTGGTACACCAGTTCACGGGCCATGCCGGCCAGCGTCACGCTGCCCCAGTCGCCCTTCCAGGTGTAGCGACCGATGAAATCCGGGAACGCACCGTCATCGCTCGAGCCCGTGGTGGTGACCACACCAACGTCGTTGACCGTCGTGAACGTCGTCTGCGCGTTTTCCGCCGCGAACGAGAAGCCACCGGTCGTGTAACGCACCTGCGGCTGCCGGATAAAGATCACGCCATCCGTCGGTCCAATGAAGTCCACGGCCTCGGGCAGCGCTCCGACGTCCATGAACGTGGACCAGGCCTGGCCGACCAGCCAGTGATTGCTCTGGATGAAGGCCTGCCGCAACACGGCACCATAGGTATTCGATACGTTCTGCGTGCCGAGCGCCGAGCCGTAGAAGTCGACCTCGAAGTGGGTCGTGACCTTGTCTCCGTTCTCGAGCGGCGTATTGGTGCCGACGATAAAGCGGCTCTGCTTGGCCAGGGCGTTGAAGTCGGTGCCCTCACTCTTCCCACCTATCGGAGTCTGGCCCGGCACGTAGTAATCGCGACCGGAGGCGGCATTGGCGAGCTCACCGTCCGGCGTGTCCGTCCAGTTCGCATCGAGCTTGACGTAGCCCGTGACATAGAGCGACGTGCCCGGCGCGGCATTCGGCAGGATTGAGACACTCTGCACGGGCTGCGCCCCCTTCGGGAGCGGCGCAGCCGCTGCTGCGGGAGCCGCGGCCGGCGCAGGCGCCTGTTTCTCCTTGACCAACTCGTTGACCATCTTCTCGAGTTCGGCGACGCGCGCCTCGAGCGCGGCTTCCCTGGCCGACGTATCGGTCGACTGGGCCAGTACGCTGGCCGACGCGCCCATGGCCGCGAGCGAAAGCGTCGCGACGACCAGGCGGCGAAGAACAGGGTTGCGGTGGTTCTGTGCGGACATGGCGTTCCCCCGGGTTGACGTAGGCACGATCCTGCGACGGTTGTCGCGGCGGCGAAATACGCCTTTGGTCGAACGCGACCGGCGCGGCCGGACCCCTCGGTGTAGTCTCGTGCGCATGACCCTGCAGATCATCGTGGCCGATGACCATCCGCTATTTCGCGAAGCGCTCAAGGCCGCGGTCGGGCGACGCCAACCAGGCACCGGCTTCGTCGAGGCTGATTCGGTCGCTACCCTGCTCGCGGCCATCGAGGCAGAGCCCGATGCCGACCTGCTGCTGCTGGATCTCAACATGCCGGGCGCGCAGGGGTTCAGTGCGCTCGCGCACGTGCGCGGCATCCGGCCCGGGCTGCCGGTCGCGATCGTGTCTGCGGATGACGATCCGCAGACGATTGCGGCAGCGCTCCGCTACGGGGCGCAGGGCTTCATCCCGAAGTCCACCGAAGCGGGCCAGATCGGCAAGGCGATCGAGGCGGTGCTGGCCGGGGAAATATACACGCCGCCCGGCTTTCACCCGCCCCGGGACACGCACGATACCGACGAGGACCTCGAAATCGCGCGGCGTATTGCCGATCTCACGCCGCAGCAGTTCCGCGTGCTCGGTGCGCTGTGCTCCGGACAGTTGAACAAGCAGATCGCCTACGACCTGGACGTCTCCGAGGCCACCGTAAAGGCGCACGTGACCGCAATACTGCGCAAACTACACGTTGCCACCCGCACGCAGGCGGTGCTGGCCGCGGGTCGGCTCGCGACGGACCGCACGGGGGTCAAGCCGCCGCCCGAGGACTCAGAGTAGTTCAGCCCGGATCGGACGCACCGGCCGACCGCCGCTGCGATGCCATCGACCCGAGCAACGCGCGCAGCGCGGCCGGCTTCACGGGCTTGCGCAGTACCGGGTATCCCAGCGAGCGGGCACGTTCCGCCAGTGCAGGACTGTGATCCGCGGTTATCAGCGCGCCGAGCACGGGCTCGACGCCTGCACGCCGCAGCGACTGCAGCAGGTCGAGGCCGTCGATCTCGCCATCGCCGAGCCGGTGATCGGCGAGGATCACGTCCGGCCGCTGCTGGCCAAAGACCGACCGCGCCTCGGCGGCATCTGCAGCCGTGAGCACTCGCACCCCCCAGCGCGACATCAGCGCGCTCATGCCGGCGAGGATCTCGGGTTCGTTGTCGATGCAGAGCGCAGTGAGGCCTACCAGCGTGGCGGGCGTGCCAGACCGCTCCTCGTCAACGACGACGGCGATTGGCGGTTCCGTGGCGCTGCTGCGCGGGACGCGCAGGCTGAACACCGAGCCATGGCCGACATTCGAGCGCACGCCGAGTTCATGACCGAGCAGCAGCGCCATCCGGTGACAGATAGAGAGTCCGAGTCCGAGACCCTTCTCGCCCCACGGCGACGGTCGTTCAAGCCGGCGAAACTCGTCGAAGATCGCGCGCTGGTGCTTTTCCGGAATGCCGGGTCCTGTGTCCCACACCTGCAGTTCGACCGACTGGCCGCGACGCCGGCAGCTCACCAGCACGCCCCCGCGCTGCGTGTAGCGCAATGCGTTCGAGACGAGGTTCTGCAGGATCCGCCGCAGCAGCACGCGGTCGCTCCGCACGCGGCAGCGCGGCTTCGTGACGCGCAGCCGCAGCCCGCGCCGCGTTGCGAGCGGCGTGAACTGCCGCTCGATGTCCTCGAAAATCTCGTCCATGGAGAAATCCGCGATGTCCGTCCGCATCGTTCCGCTCTCGAGACGGGCGATGTCGAGCATGTCGTCGAGGACTTCCTCGGCGGCGCGCATCGAGCTGTCGATGCGCTCTGCAATCTCGACGACCTCCGGATCGTCCTTCCGCTCGGCGAGCGTTGAGGCGAATAGCCGCGCCGCGTTGAGTGGCTGCAGCAGGTCATGACTCGCTGCGGCCACGAAGCGCGTCTTGGTCGCGTTGGCTTCCTCGGCCTGCAACTTGGCCTCCTGCTGGGCGACAAGCGCAGCTTGGAGCGCGCCGGTACGCTCTTCCACGCGCTGCTCGAGCGTCAGCTTCGATTCGAGCAGCGCCCGCTCGGTGCGCTTGAACTCGGTGATGTCGTTATAGGTGGTCACGTACCCGCCGTCCGGCAGCGGTTGGCCGCGGATCTCGTACACGTGGCCGTTGCGGCGGGTGCGCTGCGTGACGTGGGCGGTGCCGGCCTTCATGTGTGCCAGGCGCTTCGCGATCTGCGGCCCGGGATCGGAGTCGCCGAATTCGCCGTGCTCCGCGTTCCAGCGAATCAGGTCGGCGACGGGCCGACCGACATACACCATGCCGTCGGGATAGCCGAACATCTCGAGATAGCAGCGGTTCCACGCGACGATACGCGCGTCGGCGTCTGCCACGGCGATTCCCTGCGATACGTTCTCCATCGTGGCCTGCAGCAACTGGCGGCTGAAACGCAGTTCCTGCGACGTCTCGTCGAGCAATTCGGCGACGTCCTCCGGAGGAATGCCGCGTCCCGCCATCGCGTGCGTGAACATCAGGCGCGCCGAGGAAGCGCCGATCGCGCCGGCGAGCACGCGTTCCATGTATTGCAGCAGGCCGCGGTCGGCAGGCTCGCCCGCAGCCGGGACCGGCCGGCCCAGGCCCACGTGGTACTCCTCGAGCGCCCGTGCAGCGCCGTCCACGCCGAGGATGCGCTCCATCACCGCCAGCAGGTCGCCGACTCGTGCCCCGCCCGCGGCCGCAACACCCGCTACCGGGATACCTCCACGCAGGAAAGACGTGGCCGCCATCCTGTCCCGAAGTGAAACGCCGCGCACTCGCGACACCAGGACTAGTACCGCGATGTTGGTCGCCAGCGCGAGCATCGCTCCCCGTATCACGGGGCTCATGACCTCGATGCCGAACAGGGTCTGCGGCCGCAGCCAGGTAATGCCCCACGGGCCCTGCTCGAACAGCGGCCAGCCGATCACGCCACCGGCCAGCAGGTTGGGCAGCAACAGCGAGTAGAGCCATACGACAAATCCGGCCGCGAGTCCCCAGAACACACCTTCACGGCTCGCGTCGCGCCAGTAAAGACCGGTGACGATCGCCGGCGCAAACTGGGCGACCGCCGCGAAGGCGAGCAGTCCGATCGACGCAAGGCTCGCGGGAGTCGCCGTGTTGTGGTGGTACGCGTACGCGAGCAGCGCAATGAGCAGGATCGTCACGCGCCGGAGCCACAGCACCAGCCGGCCGACATCCGCGCTCCGATCGAGGTGCAGCCAGCGGCTGCGCCAGAGTGCCGGCATCACGAGATCATTGGTGACCATGGTCGCGAGCGCAATGCTCGCAACGATCACCATTGCCGTCGCTGCGGACAATCCGCCCAGGAACACCAGCACGGCCACAACCGTCGCGCCGCGCTCCATCGGCAGCGTCAGCACGAATGAGTCCGGGTGATGGTTGGCGCCGAGGTTGGCGCCGAGTCCCGCGAGCACCACCGGGATCACCAGAAGCGTGAATATCACCAGGTAGCCCGAGAACAGCCAGCGCGCCTTCCGCAGGTCGGCCGGGTCGGCGCACTCGACGATCCCGACCAGGAACTGGCGCGGCAGGCAGAGCACCGCAGCCGCAGAAAGCACGGTCGCAGCCACGAAGTCGGGGCTGACGATCTGGCCGATGTCCCCGAGACGTGTGTGGGAGATGGCCGGCGCGCCCCCCAGGTTCAGTACGGCGAAAACCCCGATCGTGACGAACGCGAGCAGCTTGACGACCGACTCGAACGCAATCGCGAGCATCACGCCCTCGTGGTGCTCCGTGGCATCGAGACGGCGGGTGCCGAACAGCATGGCGAACAGCGCCATCAACATCGCCACCCACAGCGCGGTGTCGGCAAACCACGCCGGGTGCTGCCCCGCAGAGCCGGTCAGGACATCAATACCGGCGCCGACAGCCTTGTATTGCAGCGCCAGGTACGGCACGGACGCGATCAGCGCAATGATCGCGACCAGCGCGGCGAGCGCGGGGCTCTTGCCGAAGCGCGCCGAGATGAAGTCGGCGATCGAGGTCGTGTTGTGGGCGCGCGCGATCGCAACCAGCCGGCCGAGTAGCGGCGTGCCGAACACGAACAGCAGCACGGGTCCCAGGTAGATCGGCAGGTAGGCCCACCCGCCGCTGACGGCCGTGCCGACCGCACCGTAGAACGTCCATGTCGTGCAATAGACGCCGAGGGCGAGACTGTAGATATAGGGACGCAGCCGCGCACGGCCCGGGTAAACAGACTTTCGTTCACCGTAGAAGGCTACGGCGAACAACAGCCCGACGTAGGCAATCGCCAGGACGGTAAGCAGCAGGCCTGAAACCACGCGCGAACCCTAACCCCTGGGTATCTCAGAGCGAAGCTTGGGCAGCTCGGCGGCTGCTTGATCCGGCATCGAGTCTCCCCGGTTTCATTGCAACGTTCGGAAGAGAGAGTACACCAGGAACAACGAAGCCCGTGCTTCGAGCCACGGGCTTCGTTGTGCGCGGATCTCCAGCGCGGCCACGGTTGGCCGCGCGCTGCAAATCCTCAGTCGCTCGCCCGCGGCCGGGCGGCGACAGGTTCGATCACTCGATCACGGCGCGTAAGGTATGACCTTCACCCGCAGCGTGAACTCGATGTTGGTGCCGCGCATCAGGTGCTCGCCGTTGTAGTTGTTCGACGCCACCGGCGTGTAGCGGACCGCATTGACCAGATTGAGGAACTGCTTGACCAGCAACCTAGCACCTACTGGGTCCCCCCGGTCGAGCCTGCGAATCGCGAGCGCGACCAACCCTTCCATGATCACGGACGTGCCGGGCCTCAACGCACCTGCCGACCTGGCGGCGGCAACCGACTGCTGCAGCAGCGTGAGCTTGTAGCGCGTGAGCGCGACGAACCGGTCGTGGCTCCCTGCCGGGGTCGAGCCCATGGCACCGAAATCCACGTGCATGCCAACCACGAAGTAGGAGGTTTCCTTGCCCGTGCCGCGCGAACTGCCACATCCGTTGGTGACTTCGCTCGCCGCACCGATGAACTGCGAATCCGTGGTGGGCGGTCCGCCGGGATTCGTGAGCGGGTTCTCCAGCATGCTCTTCGGATCGGTGGTCTGGTAAACGACCACGTCCTGCAATTGAGGATCGATATTCGGGTCCGGGTAATAGTGCGGGCCGACCGTGTCCCTGCACACCAGCGCTGGGTTGTTCCCAGGCAGCACCGTTGCCGTCTCGTTCTCGATCAACACCGTGCCCGTGGTGAAATCGAGGTCGCTGCCGTCAACTGCGACGACGACCAGTTTCGGCGAACCGCACAAGTACGCCGGGATGCGCAATTCAGGTTTGCCGTAAGCGACCCCGAACAGGGTCAAAGACTCGACGCCGCACTTGCCGGCAGCGACTCGAGGATCGGTGAACTCATAAGAGGAAAACTTGATCGTGTCAGTATTGCTGTTGATCCATTCCGGCGGAATGGTCAGCAACTGGCCCTTGATCGTCTGGCATTGACTACCCTGGCATTCCGCTGGCCGCGGAACGTCGTACTCGACGATGAATCCGGCGATCGAGTCTGGGGCCACGCCTTCGTCGTTCCAGCCGCCGCCAGGGCCGTAACGTCCGAGCGTAAGGTGGCTCTCGACATTGCTGGAGTTGTTCGGCTCGACACTGTTCCAGTTGGCGTAGGCCGGCCCATTGTTGTCACCGGGGAACGGGCCCTCGTCGTTCACCCAACCCCAGCCACCACCCGGCTCGGACGAGTTTGGCGCCTGAAAGCCGCCGACCCAGACCTGGCCAAGGCCAGACTTTGTAGCTCGCAAGCCATCGACCCACGCGTCCTCGCTGGAAGACGTGATGGTGGCCAGATGGCCATGAACCGCAGGAACGCCGGGAACGCCGGAATACGTCTTGCCTGCAGCACAGTCGTTGGCATCGGACCAGCTGACACCGGTTGACGCGTAAATCTGGAAATAGTGTCCGGTCTGCGGATTGATATCCGCGGCCACCGGCGTTTCCGGGCAGATCGGGTCCGGGTTGGATGTCGCACCTGCAGACCCCATGGCCAGCAATGTCGTGAGACCGATCAATAGACTGATTCTCGTCTTCATTTCTCTTCCCCTTTGGTCACGCAAGTAAGGTTCACTTGCGGCGTACTGTTCTTGGTTCTTGTTGCTGCGATTCGCCGGCGTACCTGAATGGCAGGACCTGCACCACAAGATCGGGCTTCGAACGATGCACGCTGGAATCGGTCCAGAGATTAGCACGGATGCACGTACAAGTACGTACGCCGAGACCGGGATTATGTAATTACATTTAAAACCAATTCGCGCGCGACCGGTCTTGGGCGCTGGCTGGGACTGCGCCCGGAAGCTCAGGGCGTCATCCACCCCGCAACATGGCCTGGTACTTTGCCGCTTGCTGCGCGTTCCCCTGCTTCCTGTAGTAGTCGGCTGTCCAGCGGGCGGCGTTGGCCACCTGGAATGGCACGGCCCCCGCGTCGGCCCGAAGCGCCGCAAGTCCTTCCAGCAGCATCGTTTCGGCGTCTGACGTGTGTCCAAGCCCGGCCAGCGCCGCGCCCTCGGCGCTTGTGGCGGCCGCCGTCCGCCGGTGGCTGGCGCCAAGGGCCGGCAGGCAGATCGCGCGGGCTTCGGTCGCCGCTGCCCTCGCCTCCTCGAATCGACCGGTGTCGACCAACAGAGCCGCAAGCAACGTCAGGCTGGCCGCGACATCGGTGTGTTCGTTGCCCAACAGCTTGCGGCGCATCTGCACCGCCTCGCGAATTAAAGGTTCGGCCGATGCGTAATCGCCGCCCTCCAACTGCCACATCGCGAGATTGCTCATGCTGCGGGCAATCGACGGGTGCTCCGCCCCGAGCGTGCGCCGGTACATCTCGAGCGACTCGCGCATCATTTCTAGTGCGCCGGCCGTATTGCCCTCGTCGTGCAGCACGAACGCCAGGTTGTTCAACGCAAGCGCGATGTCGGGATGGTCGTTGCCGAGCAGCTTGTGCTGCATGGCGATTGCCTCGCGGTACATCGCCTCGGATTCCCTGAATTTCTTCTGGTCGGACAGGACGCTCGCGATGTTGTTCAGGCCCATCGCGATCTCGGTGTGCGTTTCGCCAAGCAGGAAACGCTTCATCTGCAGAGCTTCCCGGTAGAGCGCCTCGGCTTCCTGGTACTCGCCCGCGGCCTGCAGCACGAAGCCGAGGTTGTTCAACGCCTCGGCAAGGTCCGTGTGCGGCGTGTCGTGCAGTTGCCGCTGCAGCGATACCGCGAGCCGCATGGCCGGCAGCGCCTCGTCGTATTTGCCCTGGTCGTACAGGTTCAGCGCAAGTCCTTCGAGGCTCTTGGCCGCCTCGACCGTGTTGTTTCCCAGCAGCTTGCGCTGCATCGCCAGCGCCTTCCGATACAAGGGCTCGGCCTCCTGGAACTCGCCCTTGCGTTCGAGCAGGTCGGCAAGCTGGTACATGCTGCGCGCGATATCGACGTGTTCCGGCCCGAGCTGCTTCTGCCTAACGGCCAGCGCTTCCCGATACATCGGCTCGGCGCGATCGTAGTCGGCCATCAGCGTCAGGACTCCGCCGAGCTTCTCGGCGGATTGCGCGACTTCGATGCTGTCTTCGCCAAAGAGCTCACGGCGCTTTTTCAACGAGCTCTCCAACAGCGACTCGGCCCGCGGATAGAGAGCCAGGCTCGTATAGACCGTACCCATGGTCTCCATCAGCGTCGCCTGGATCGCCGGCTGCGTTCGCAGTTCCAGGTTGATTTTCTGCGCACCCTTGTCGAGGATTTCGCGCGCGGTGATGGAATTGCCGAGTGCCTCGTTCGGGTCGGAGACGGCGAAAAGGCCGACCAGGAAGTCCGTGGTCTGCCGCGCGGTCTCCGCTTCTGACTCCGCGCGCACGCGCTCGCGCTCCGCCTCATTGCGCGCCAGCCACGCGGCACCGGCGAGTCCGGAGGTGATCGCCATGCCAGCGACGGACGCCGAGACCAGCAACATCATCCGCCGATGCCTGCGCTGGGCCTCACGCTGCTTCAACTCGTCGAGGCCGACGCCGAGCATCCCGGCGACCAGCTTCAACCTGACGTCCTGCCTGCTGTCCTTTTGAGGCCGGGCGTCGGCGGCAATCGGTTCACTGCGCGTGGCAGTGAGTTCTCCATCCGCACCCATCGTGTAGATAAGCGCGTTCGGGAAGCACTCCTGGTCCGCGGTAGCCTCGACCGCGGATGCGCCAGGCTCGCCGTCGACGATCAGGCAGAAGATCCTGTGCTCGCGGCTGAGCCGCTTGAAAGCCAGGATCTCCTCGTTAACCCAGCGCGACTTTGCCGCGGCCATCGAGCAGATCACGACCTGGAATGCCGACTGCTCGAGTGCGCGGGTCAGCGTCTCGCCTAGATTGGTCGCCGTCGCGAGTTCGTCACGATCGCGAAACACGGGCGCAAGCCGCTCCGGAACCGGCCCGAACGCCGTCTCGCGCCCAACGAGGTGCTTCGGCACCCGGTAGGTTTCGAGGCTGCGATGCAGCCACTTGGCCCAATCTTCGTTGGCGTGGCTATAGCTGATGAAAGCGCGGTACTTGAACTGCGGCTCCAATGATCGCGCTCCACGTTAACAGCGGTCGGAATATACGCCGGAACGCCGGTAGCTGCGCAATTGCCGGCCAGCACGACCTTCCCCCACACGCAATTCCCGCCGACGCACCTGTCCTCGCAGGCGACAGGATGTGGACAACCAGTGTCCCGATGCCGCGACTGCGTCAGTCCCAGAGCGACACGACGTGGCCCGTGCCGGCCTCGGCACGCCCGGCATGGACCTCGCACCATGTCACCGCAGCCGCCGAAGCGCCACGAGAGTGCTGCACCTGGAGCCACTCGCGGCTCCAGTCGACGAAGTCGACCAGGGCGGCAGCCGTGCGTTGCTGGTAGCCGCGCAGCCCCCATTCCTGCACCCGCTTCTTCACCTGCGTCGGTGCAAAGAAGAACGCCGGCTTCGGCCCCGGCATCGAGCCGCTGCGCGACGGCGCATCGTGATGACTGCGGCCGACGGCCATCGAATGCTTCAGCTGCTCGCCGAAATGCGTGTGCACCGAAGCCAGCACCGGCCCGCTGCCCGCCATGTCGATCGAGACCAGCGGCGTGCGGGCCGGGATCGCCGCGATGCCTCCATACTCGACCAGCTCGTCGTAGCAACCGAGAACGTGCGCGAAGGCGTGGTTGCGCGCTGAGGTGACGCCGATCACCTCCATCTGCGGCCGCGCGTCTGCGCAACGCGCGAATCCGATCGCGGTCTTCGACGAGGCCGACAGCACCAGTACCCGCCGCGCGCCGAACCAGTCGTTGTCGGCGAAGTAGTCCTCGGCCAGCCAGCCGGTGATGAACAGCCCGCGCAGCAGGGCGTGCCTATCCTCGGCGTCCATGCCGGCCTGGTAGAACACGTCGCGGTCCGTGACCGTATAGGCGCGATATACAGGCGCGTGCGCGGCACGGTGCGGCCCGTCGTCACGCAGTCCGTCCGCGGTCGGAGTGACCGTCATGTCCACGTAGCGCGCCATCGGGTACCAGCCGTAGTAACGACCAGCGGTTGGTACCTCCGGGTGTCGCGACTCGATCACTTCAGCCCAGCCCATCGCAGGTACGCAACCCCAGCCCACATCGCCGGTGGGGAAGAAATCCCAGTATCCGAGCGTGTCTCCCGTGGTCGCGTAGGTGACCGTGTTCGCAGTCACTGCAAAGCGTTCAATTCGAAAGCGTACCTGCCCGGGCGCGAGCCCCGGCATGTCGCTCTCGCGCAGGCGCGTCTCGGCGTGCGAGGCGCGATTGACCTGCATCGTGATGTTCTTCATGGTCATCCTGTTATCTGCGAAATGTCGTTTCTTAACTCTCGAACAAGCGCCATTCCGGCTGGTATGACAGACCCAGGTTGACGATGCGGGTCAGCAGGCCCTCGTAGCTTATGCCCGCCACCTCCGCCGATTCCGCGAAGTCCTCGCCGAAGGTCAGGTTGGGATTGGCATTGGCCTCCAGCACGAACAGGCTGCCATCGGGCCTCATCCGCAGGTCCATGCGCGCGAAGCCGCTCATGTCCAGCGCGCGGTAGATGCGCTTGGCGAGCCGGCCGATCGCGTCGACCTGGGCCGATGACAGGCCCTGGGCAGGACCGGTGGAAATTCCGTGCTTGCGCTGATAGCCGCCGTCCCACTTGACCTTGCGGGTCGCGATCGCCGACTGCACCTGCGGCAAGGTCCCGAAGTTCATCTCCCACACCGGCAGCGCCGTCAGCCGGTCATTGCCTAGCACCCCGACGTACAGCTCACGCCCATCGATGAATTCCTCGACCAGCGCGCTGCTGCGCGTCTGGTCATGGATGAACTCGACGCGCTCGCGCAAGCGGTCCATGTCCTCGACGACCGATGCCTGCGAGATGCCCAGCGACGCGTCCTCGGTTGCCGACTTGACGAACATCGGGAACTGCAGGCGACGCGGCTCGCGGAAGCGACGGCCCCGCGGGAAGAGCTGGAAGCGCGGCGTCGGGATGCGATGCGAGGCCAGCACCCGCTTGGTGAGCACCTTGTCGCGCGAGATCATCATGCCGCGCGGATTACAGCCGGTATAGGGCTGCCGCATCAGCTCCAGGTAGGCGACGACGTAGTGGTCGTAGGAGACGATGCCCGAGAACTCCTCGAGCAGGTTGAATACGACGTGCGGCCGCCAGTCGCGGATGACTTCGCGCAGCTCGTTGAGGCGGTCGCCGATGCCGACCACGCGCACGTGATGCCCGAGATTCTGCAACACGGACATCACGTTGTACTCGGTGCGGCACTCCTCGATGTCCGCCTCGGTGAGTCCGGCGAGATCGTCTGGCGGCACCAGCGTCTCGTGGACCATCAGCAGGATGCGACGTCTCCTCATAAAGCGTAGTTCTCCCGGTTGCGCTTCAGCACGTCGAGCACCACGCGCTCGTGCAGCCGCACGACGCGGCGCTTGCTCTCGCGTCGTGGCGCCCTGAGCACGAGGTCGAGCTCGCGCACGCGGCGGACGGTGGTCTCAATCGCATGATCGACCAGGTACGGATGCAGCCGCGAACGCCGCACCAGCAGCCTCCTGAGCTGCGGCTCGATTTCGCGAATGAAGCGCGCGGCCGATACCGGCCTGGAGCGCGCCTCCCTTGCGGCGAATGCCCGGCGCAGCCAGCGGTCATAGCGCCTGTCGTAGCGAAGATACGACGCCGCCTTGCGCCGGTAGTGCTGCGCCAGCGTTCGTTCGCTGCTTGCGAGCGGCTCGACCACGCTGCGATCGCGATTGACCGGCAGGCGGCCGGAGATCTCCGCCATCAGGCCATCCACGTACTCGAGCTTCTGCAGCGCGGGCCAGTCCGCATAGTCGCGCCGCCAGCGTGCCTTCGGCTGCAGCCAGACGGCGAATGTCTCGGCGAAATCCTCGGTCGGGTGACTCTGCGCATACCAGTGGCCGAGGTGCAGCACGTGATTGCGACTGCTTGGCCGCGGCGCATAGTCGCCGGGGTACGGCTGCGAAGACGGTCCGAACACACGCCTCCAGTCCGCCCGGCGCCGCAGGGCGTAAGCGGTGTCGATGGCGTGCCCCGCCTCATGGCGCAGGATGCGCGTGAGCCATTTGCGGCTGCCTCCCTCGACTTCGCCCATGCAGCGCCGCTCGAGTTGCTGCAGCCGCGGGTGCACGAGGTAGAAGGGCACGGCGATGCCGGGCACGCCATCGGGCGAGAACCACTCCTCTGCAAGCCACACCTGCGGCCGGAACCGCAGGCCACGTCGCTCGAGTGCGGCGTACAACGTCGCGATCGCCGCCCACGCCTCGCTGTCGCGGAGTCGGAGCCGCAGGTCGCAGAATCGCATCGCCAGCAGCTCTTCGTCGTCGTAGCCTTCCCAGCGATAGCGGTGCGCCAGCGCTCGCTTGCCGCGGTGATTGCGTTTCGTCGCCATGCTGACCCAATCGTACCGCAGCCATTGCCGGCACGGAGCGCAGCCGGAGCGATGACTCCCGGGCCGCGGCGGCGACCGGATCCGCGCCTGTCATTGAACCCGGCGAGCGGGTCATTCATCCTGACGGCCCCCGGGTTGCGGAGAGCGGCGCACGGCCATGCGGCTCCTGTTGGCAGAAGACGACCCCATGATCGGACAAGCGGTCCGCGCCGGACTGCACCAGCAGGGGTTCGCCGTGGATTGGGTCCAGGACGGCAGCGCCGCCGAGCACGCGCTCGGCGTCGGAACCTATGATCTCTGCCTGCTCGACCTCGGGCTGCCTCGCAAGGAAGGACTGCAGGTACTCAAGGGCCTGCGTCAACGGGGCTCGGTCCTGCCGGTCGTGATCATGACCGCGCGCGACGCCATCACCGACCGGGTCGAGGGACTCGACGCCGGCGCCGACGACTACGTCGTAAAGCCTTTCGAACTCTCCGAACTCGCTGCCCGGATCCGCGCAGTACTGCGCCGACACGAAGGCCGGGCCTCGCCGGTCATGGAGCATCTCGGCGTGACACTCGACATTGCCACCCACGAGGTGCGGCGAGACGGCAACGACGTGCCGCTGTCCGCACGCGAGTTCTCGCTGTTGCAGGCGCTGATGGAGCATCCCGGCCGGATCTTCTCACGCGCGCAGCTCGAGGAGCGCCTGTACGGCTGGAACGAGGAAATAGGCAGCAACGTGGTCGAGGTGCATATCCACTCGCTGCGCCGCAAGCTCGGCGCCGACTTCGTATTGAACGTACGCGGCGTCGGTTACCGGGTGCCGCCAGCCACATGAACTCGCTGCGCGCCCGCCTGCTCGCCTGGCTGCTCGGTGCCGTGCTGCTGGTCGGCGTCGCCGGCGGCTTCGTCATCTATCGCAATGCGCTCGCGGAAGCGAATGCCTTTTTCGACTACCACCTGCGCGAGACCGCGCTGCTGCTGCGCGACCAGGCATACGGCTTTGCCGCGCCCCAGGGCCTGCCGCAGCAAGTGCCCCAGTACGACTTCGTCGTCCAGGTATGGTCGCTCGACGGGCAGCGCGTCTACGTCTCGCAGCCGACGGCAGTCTTGCCGGTCGCGACCACGCTCGGCTTCGCAACAGTGGACTCGCCAAAGGCCGGGCGCTGGCGGGTATTCGGCGTGGTGGCAAACGGCCACGTGATCCAGGTGGCCCAGGCGCTCAAGATTCGCGAGGAGCGCGCGGCCCGCCTGGCCTTGCGTACGCTCACCCCGTTCGGCGTGATGATGCCCTTGCTGGCGCTGCTCATCTGGTGGATCGTCGGCCGTTCGCTGCAACCGCTCGGAGCACTGGCAGGTTCGGTCCGCGCGCGCAGCCCCGATGCCCTCGAGCCACTGCCGGCGCACGGGCTGCCCGACGAGGTCCGGCCCCTGGTGGACGCACTGAACGACCTGCTCTCCCGGCTGTCGGTCACGCTGCAGCACGAGCGCGCATTCATCGCCGACGCGGCACACGAGCTCAGGTCGCCGCTCACGGCACTCAGCCTGCAGATGCAGGCACTGGCATCGGCGGACTCCGAGACCGGGCGCCGTGAGGCAGTGGACCAGCTCGGGGCAGGCGTGACGCGCGCAACCCGGCTGGTCGAACAGCTGCTGACGCTGGCCCGGCACCAGCGCCCGGCGGCCGTCGCGCCGGACACCGTGGCCCTAGACCAGCTGGCCCGCGACACCGTGACGGCCCTGTTGCCGCTGGCGGATTCCAGGCAGATCGACCTGGGAATCACCGGCGCAGAGCCGGTGACCGTTCAGGGCGATGCCGACGCGCTCGGCGCAATGTTGCGCAACCTCGTGGACAACGCGACCAGGTACACGCCGCGAGGCGGCCGCGTGGACGTCGCCGTGCTGCGGGAGCCGGACGGGAGCGGCACCCGGACCGTGGTCGAGGTACGAGACTCGGGACCCGGGATTCCCGCCTCTGAGCATGAGCGGGTGTTCGACCGTTTCTACCGCGTCTCCGGCACGGCCACGGCCGGCAGCGGCATCGGGCTTTCGATCGTGAAGGCGATCGCGGAGCGACACGGGGCCAGCATCGAGCTCGGGCCTGGGGACCACGGGCTGGGGCTTTGCGTGCGCGTGGTGTTCCCTGCCGCACTGCGCGGTTAAGGGTCATTTAAGTCTCGTACCTGACGATGCACGGGCGACGCGGTGCGGGACCGGCCCACCGCGCGCTGGATGCATCGGAGGACGCAGCATGAACTCGACCAATCCCCTACGCCGGCCGTGGCTGGCGGCAATCGCAGGTGCGGCATTCGTGGCACTGCCCGCGGGAGCGCTGTACCTCTACGGTACGGCGCCGCACGCAGAGGAACGTGCCGCTGCGCAACCGGTCACCTCGCCTGCGTCAGCATCCACCGCAGCGACAACATCCGTCGCCGGCCGCTACGGTCTTCCGGACTTCACCGCGCTCGTGGACCAGTACGGCGCAGCGGTCGTCAACATCAGCGTCAAGGGCACGGTCAAGACGTCTGCCCGGATGCAGATGCCGTCGATTCCGGGATTCCCGGGTTTCGGACCCGATGACCCGACGCAGCAGTTCTTCCGCGGCATGCCCGGCAACCCGCACGGCTCAATGCCGATGCGCGGCGAGGGCTCCGGCTTCATCGTCGGGTCGGACGGCATCATCCTGACCAATGCGCATGTCGTCGCAAATGCGGACAAGGTCACTGTCAAGCTGAAGGATCGCCGCGAATTCGAGGCCAAGGTGCTCGGCCAGGACGAGGCGAGCGACGTGGCCGTGGTGAAGATCGACGCCAAGGACCTGCCGACGGTGCGCCTCGGCCAGCCGGGTGCGGTCAAGGTCGGCGAGTGGGTGGTCGCGATTGGCGCGCCATTCGGTTTCGACAACTCGGTCACTGCGGGCATCGTGAGCGCGCTCGGTCGCAACCTGCCGGACGACTCGTATGTGCCATTCATCCAGACCGACGTCGCCGTCAATCCGGGCAATTCGGGCGGCCCGCTCTTCAACCTGAACGGCGAAGTGATCGGAATCAACTCGCAGATCTACAGCCACTCGGGCGGATACGAGGGCATCTCTTTCGCGATCCCGATCGACGTCGCGATGAACGTGAGCCGCCAGCTGCAGGCCAGCGGCCACGTGACGCGGGGCCGGCTGGGCGTCGGCATCCAGGACGTGGACCAGGCGCTGGCACAGTCGTTCGGGCTAGACGTTCCGCGCGGCGCGCTGGTGTCGAACGTCGAAAGTGGCGGACCCGCCGAAGCGGCTGGCCTCAAGGCGGGCGACGTGATCCTGGCCTTCGGCGACCAGCAGGTCGAGTCCGCGGGGCAATTGCCCTCGATCGTCGCCGCCGTCGCGCCGGGCAAGGAGGTCGAGCTCAAGGTGTGGCGAGACCGTTCCACCCGTGAGATCAGCGTGAAGCTCGGTGAAGCGCCCAAGGACGAGGCGGTGGCCGACAATGCCGGCCAGCCGGAATCCGGTCGCCTCGGGCTGATGGTGCGACCGCTGTCGCCGGACGAGCAGCGCCAGGCCAAGGTCGGCGAGGGCCTGGTCGTCGAGGACGTGGACGGCGCGGCTGCCGAGGCCGGGATTCGCCCGGGCGACATCGTGCTGTCGGCGAACGGGACGCAGACCCGCAGCGTTGCGGACCTGCGCAAGGCCGTGACCAGCTCGAAGGATCATGTGGCGCTGCTGGTCCAGCGCGGCGACGCGAGGATCTTCGTCCCCGTCGAGCTTGGTTGACGACGCGGCGCGGTTCGCAGTTGCGGACCGCGCCTTCCCCCTGCGGTCGCCGGAGGCATGTTCGGCCGGCCGCGGCCGGGCCTGGCCGAAGCTGCGCCGGGCCCGCGGTCGCGGAATGTACGTTCAGCGACCGCTAAGACCCTGATGGTCCCGCGGCACTTCGCCCCGCCAGAATGGTGCCCTCTTTCGTCCGCCGACCCCGTCCCGGGTGGCCGGCACGGGTTTTTGCGGGGTCAGTCATGCCATCTGAGTCGAATACTGCCGTGCGCGCGCCGTTGCCCCCGGCAGCCATTTCCGCCCGCGCGCTGTCCACTCCAGAGCCGTTCGTGCGCCTGTTCGCGAGACGGGTGCAACAGGAGGGCGCGCTCGACCTGACCCAGGGCGACTACAAGAACGCCGACTTCGCACCACATCCGGAGGTCGTCCGCGCCGCACAACGCATCACCCGCAACACCGTGCACAGCTATGGTGCGGCGGTCGGCCGTATCGACGTGCGCAGCGAGGTCGCGGATTTCTTCAATCGCGACGGGCTCCTCGACTACCCGGATTCGGATGTGCGCTTCCAGCCGGACGAGGTGCTGTTCACGCCGGGAACGCGTGCCGGCCTCGCGATCGTCCTCGAAGTACTCGGTGCCGACGGGTCGGGTGTCGTGGTGCCGCGCCCGAGCTGGGAATACGACTGGTTTATCCAGCGAGCCGGCAAGACCGTGGTCGAGCTGCCGACCACTGCCCCCGGATTCCTGCCGGACCCGGACGAGCTCGATCGACTGCTGGCCGGCGGCGGAATCTCGTCCGTCATCATCAACAACCCGCACAATCCGACGGGCCGCGTCTATCCCCGCGCGCTGGTCGAGGACCTGGTGCGGATCGCGGTGAAGCACCGCTGCTATGTGCTTTACGACTCGGTCTACCAGCGCCTCGACTACGTCGGCTGGTTCGTCAACCCGGCATTTGCCTGCCCCGAATGGCGCGACTGGGTGGTGTCGCTGTCGGGCCTGTCCAAGATGGACATGTTCGGCGCATCGACCGGCGCGCGCGCCTGCTGGATGGTCATCTCCGACCAGATCCGCGCCAACGGTGTGCGTGCCCGCGAGATCCTCGCCAATCTTTCGGCGTGGCTGGTCGCGACGCCATCGACACTGGCGCAGGACTGGGCGCTCGCAGCGCTGCAGAGTCCTCTCGCAGCGCTGCGGCGGCCATCGCCCTACATGCGCGAGCGACGCGACTACATGCTGAAGGCGGTAGACGAGATCGCCTCGCTCGGCGTCGAACGCACCGACTTCGGCGGCACGTTCTACTCGCCGCTGGCTTTTCCAGGGCTGGTCGGCGAACCATTCGACCGCCTGCGCAACGGCGTGCATGAAAAAGCCATCGTGCGCAATTCGATCGACGCTTTCGAGCTGCTGCTCTCCGGCGGCGTCGGTGGCATTCCGTTCGCCGCGTTCGCCGGCGGCGCAGGCGCCGACCGTTACGGCACCTGGCAGCGCCTCTCGTACGGCTCGAAGGACGTAAAGGAACTGGCGGTATTCATGGACCGCGTGCGTGCCCGCATCGAGAAGCAGGGGCGCCTCGGCTCTTGCGCGGCGGTCACGGCTGTCGTGCCGCGTTCGGCGAGGGATGCGGTGTGGGAGAGCACCTGCACGACCGACGGCTACGACGCGCTCGACGGCCTCGATCCGCAGGAATTCACCGAGGCGAGGCGCCGCCTGCTCGAGAATCCGCGCCACGAGGAACTGCGCCTGACAGGCACCAAGCACCCCGACTCCACCGCCCACCGCGCAGCGCAGCTCGAGCGCGCGTTGCAGGCCGCGCCGGAGGGCGCCGACCGCGCACGCCTCGCGCTCACCCACATCGAGTGGAATCCGCTGATGGAGGCACGCGACGAGTTCTACGAGAACATCGACGACCTGGTCGGGCCCTGCAGCGAGGTGCTGCTGGACATGGAGGGACGGCAGATCAGCCCGGACTGGCTCGACGTCCCGGAAAAAGTCGTGCTCGCGCTGCTGCGTCTCGGCATCGTGCCTGGCGAAGACCGGCACCTGCTCGCGCGGGTGCCGAACCCGTTCCTCGAGCAGGACGAGGAAAAGGTCGCGAAGATCCTAGCCTCCATCGCACGGGCCAACGTGCTGTTCCACCTGGCCTGCGAACGCGTCGGCGTAAAGCCGAAGCAGAACGCCATCTACGAGATTTCCGTCCCGCAGGTGAATTCCAGCGCAGAAATTGGCGCCGTAGTGAAGGTAGGCTCGATGTACCTGCAGGCGATTACGGGACTTTTCGACGGCTCATCTGAACGCTTCGACTCTTTCCTCGCGGGCCGCGTGCCGCCGGATCGACGCAGTGACATGCTCGGGCGGCTCAAGCGAGTGCGCCTGGTGCCGTTGTGCGAAAACGTCGGCGCCCTCGCCCACCTGCCCGACCTGCTCGAATCGTTCTACCGTGCGCTCGAGCGCGGTCTCGGCGTCGAAGACCTGCCGACGCCGGACACTTTCCGCACCTCGTTCGACCGCCCGGAAGCGCTGGTCCGCGTGTTCGTGGCGATGTCCGACACCGCGCTGCAAAGCGGCAAGATCGCCACCGATGCCGCGTACACGCTGGCCGTGGCCGGTCGCGCCGAGGCGGAACGCCGCCTCGCCGCACGCGCGAGGCGACTCGGCGAGCCCGCGCCGAAAGTCAGGTTCCTGATAGGCGCCGGCCGTGCCGGGTTCCGCGGCGGCTTCGACCCCGCGCACCCTGGCGTCATTGCGCAGTTCTCCCGCGCCGACGGTGTCACGATGCAGGGCATCCGTGCCGACGCGCCGCAGCAGGCATCGCGCCTCGCCGCGGAATTTCGCTCCAGCGTGGCGGCCCGGTCATTGCAAGGTCGCCAGGCACCCACGTTCCCGGTCGCCGACACCGAGTCGATGACCCGACTGCTCGAGGCAGGGATCGAGGCGCACACCGAGTCGCTGCTCAGGATCGCTGCATTGCTCGCGCCGTTCGGCAGCCTCGTGCCGCAGACGCGCGTGCGCATCCGTGCAACGGGCTCCGCCAACTACGGACGCTCGATCCCCTCGTATCCGGCGGAATGGGGCGGCGGTAAGTCGCTCCCGGACGATCGCGACCTGCGCGATGCCTGGCCCGAGGGCGTCACGCTGCCCAGGGCCATCGTCTACAACCTCGCCTGCACGACGCTGGGACTGCCGGCCGTGACCAGCGACCTTTCGGTACTGGACAGGCGCGCCGCCGTGCTGCTCGAGCGTCACGTGCCTGGATATCGCGAGATCATCGCGAGCGAGTTGCCCTGCTTCGTCAAGGAAGCGGCGGGCCTGGTGTTCGGGCGCAAGCTGGCCGAGACGACGGCCCGGCGTTGCCTGCGCGCGGCCGCAGCGCTGTGGGTCGATGCGCGCACCCGCGAGGAACTGGTGGCGCCCACCTGCCTGTTCGCGATGCAGTACCTGCGGTACGTCGCCGAGGACTCCGAGAGCTGGGACGAGACAAAGGAGCACGAGAGCCAGACGACGCGCGAGGAGGAACTGATCCGCGAGACATCGAGCGTCGCGTTTGCTGCGTTGTGCGCCGAACGGCCCGGCGAGCGCTGGCCGCTGCTGCAGACGATGGTCGATGCCGAGGAAGCGTCACGACTGCTGCTCGCGCGCGAACTGACACTCGAGGAAAAACGCGAGTTCGTGGACCTGCGCATCGAAGGCTGGCTGCGAAACCTGCCGGACGCACTCGGCAAGGAGCTTCGCCACGGCTGGTCGAGCCTGCGCGAACTGGGCAAGGACGAGTTCGAGCTCGATGCCATACAACGCATGATCGCGCTGGAGCAACTGCGCGGCAGCGTCGGCGCCTGACTCCTTGTGTTGCCGGCCGAACAGGTCCCGACCGCCGAGGTCCAGGGCGGCCAGATAACCGTCCGTCGGTTGTCCGCCCGGTCAGGCTCCGGGCGACTGCCCTGCCAGCAGCCGCGGCAAGGTGAAAGAATCCACCAGGCCACGCACTCCGTAGAGCGCCGGCAACACCTCGCCGGGCGCGTAATCGCGGCGCAACTGTGCGACCAGTTCCGTGCCGGCCCGATACGCCGGCAGGTACATGCGCCCAAGCAACGGGTGCCGCCCCCACGCGCCTGACAGCTTGTCGGCGCGCTCGTCCGAAACCAGGAAGTCCCGGCGCAGCGTTGCGGCCACTTCCTGCTGCGGGCGCTGCTCGTGCCACGTAAGCCAGGATGCGTGGTTCTTCGCGTCGTCCTGCAGCAGCGCGAGCAGCACACCGAGTTCCAGGTCGCGATCCGGCAGGTCCGCGGGCTCGATCACGTCGTGCGCAATCAGGATGGCGTTGTTGGCGATGCCCTCGAACAGCACGGCCGCCCGCGTGTTCATTGTCAGCACCGAGGCCTCGAAGCCGACCAGGCCGCGCACGAACAGGTCCTGCAGGTAGGCGAACGTCGTCACGTGCCCGGGCACGACTTCGTGGCTGACGAGTTGCTGGAACTCCGGCACCGAGATCTGCAGCGCGGCGTTCAGTTCGTAGGTCGCCTCGTACTCGGGCGAGCCGTCAGGTCGGCGTGCGTGACCCAGGTAATTCATCGACCCGGAGAACCACGCGTTCTCGATGGCGAGGAACCGCACGTTCGCACGCGGCACGCGCTCGAACTCCATCGGCAGGTGTGGCAGCAGGTGACGGGTCGACAGCGCGTCGTAGTAGGCGACGAACGCATCGCCCAGCGCCGCGATCGATTTTCCCGGCACGTGCCGGTCGGCGCGCCAGGCATCCACGGCCGACAGCAGCGAGGCCGTATCGCCCCCAGTCGCATAGCCGGCCGCGAACAGCAATTCGATGACACGCGTGCGCTTTGCCTCCGGATCCGACGGCTCCGGCGCGCGGCCGGTGATCGTACGCACGCAGTGCTCGTAGGCGACCGGGGGGCCTTCGCCGACGATTTCCATCGCAAGCTGCCACATCACCTCGCAACACGCCCCGAGCCCTTCGATGTATGCGCCGCGCCAGCCAGGCTCGGCACGGGACTGCGCGAGCAGCTGCTGGATGCTGCCGCGAACGTCTACTGCCGCGAGGTATGCCTTGATCGACGATCGATCGGGCACGGACGCACCGACACCACCGTTCGCGCGTAATGCTGCAGCCGTTGGATGCGAATAGGCCGCCGGCAACGGCTGGTCCGAAAACCAGCAGTCCGCGATGAAGCGGCCGACGCCGGACGGATTCATCACGTCACCGCCCCACAGCGTATCGATGCCGATCAGGGCCTCGGCAATGGTTACATCGAAAGCATTGTTCGGCATGGTCGGACCCGTCCTCGGTGGCGTGGCCGCGAAGTATGTAGCATTCCTTGCCGCTAGAATGACCCGGTCGTTCCCCCATGCCCGGAGACCCATGACCATTCGCAATGGCTTCGCCGACACTGTCGGCCACACCCCGCTGATACGGCTGCGGAGCTTCAGCGACGAGACCGGCTGCGAAATCCTGGGCAAGGCGGAGTTCCTGAACCCCGGCGGCTCAGTGAAAGACCGTGCGGCTCTCGGCATCCTCCGGGACTTCGAGCGCCGAGGTCTGCTGAAACCCGGCGGCACGCTGGTCGAGGGCACCGCGGGAAACACCGGCATCGGCTTTGCGTACCTCTGCAACGCGCGTGGCTACCGCTGCGTGATCGTGATGCCTGACAACCAGTCGCCCGAGAAGGCGGCGTTGCTGCGCACGCTCGGCGCCGAAGTTCAGGTGGTCAATTCCGTGCCATATTCCGACGAGAATCACTACCAGAAGTTCGCGCCGCGCGTTGCCGCCGCGATCGAAGGCGCGGTGTGCGGCAACCAGTTCGACAACACAGCGAACCGCGACGCGCACTACGCCACCACTGGCCCCGAGATCTGGCACGACACCGACGGCCGCATAGATGCATTCGTCTGCGCGACGGGCACCGGCGGTACGCTGGGCGGCGTGTCGCGCTATCTCAAGCAGCAGAATCGCGACCTGCGCATCGTGCTGGCCGATCCGATGGGCAGCGGACTTTACAACTGGGTAAAGACCGGAACGTTGAAGTCCGAAGGTTCGAGTTCCGTGACCGAGGGCATCGGCATCGGCCGCGTCACGGCCAACCTGGAGGGCGCCCCGATCGACGACGCCGTCCGCATCGACGACCCGGCCATCGTCCGCACCGGCTACCGGCTGCTTCGCGAGGAGGGTCTGTTTCTCGGCGGTACCAGCGGCGCCAACGTGGCGGCCGCGGTTCGGGTGGCGCGTGACCTGGGCCCTGGCCACACGATCGTCACGATTCTCTGCGATGGAGGGCAGAAATACCTGTCGCGGTTCTGGAACCGCGAGTACCTGACCCAGAAAGGGCTCGTCGAGCAGGCCGATGCCGGTTAGCTCGGCGCGTCCAGTACACGGTCTTTGACACGATACCGGCGCTGACCTTCACTTCACAGAGTTCGTCACAACCCGTTGCCATCACACATGAAGTCCGACATGGCGCCCAGCTGGTTCCTGACTGCTCGCGATAGCGATGCCCGGCTGACGGAGCAGCGTGCGCCAGGGCCCGATGCCGGCGGGCCCGACCTGCCCACCGTCGCGGTGGACACTGAACGCCGTTTCCAGGTAATCGAGGGATTCGGCGGCGCTTTCACCGAAGCCGCGGCGGTGAACTGGCTGGCACTCGGCGAGCGGCGGCGCCAGCAACTGCTCGAGGCGTACTTCGACGCGGACTGCGGCCATGGCTATTCACTGTGCCGCGTGCACATGGGCAGCTGCGACTTCGCGCTGGGCAACTACGCGCACGTCGAGACGCCGGACGACATGGCGCTCGCGAGCTTCAGCATCGCCCGTGACCGGCAGGCCCTGCTGCCCTTCATCAAGTCGGCGCAACGCGTCGCCGGCCGGCCGATCAAGCTGCTCGCGTCGCCGTGGAGCCCGCCGGCGTGGATGAAGACGAGCGGCCGGATGAACGATGGCGGCATGCTGCGCCCCGAATGTCGCGGCGCCTGGGCGCGCTGTTATGCGCGATTCATCGAGGCGTATGAGGCCGAGGGAGTGCCCATCTGGGGCGTCTCGGTGCAGAACGAGCCGGCTGCCACGCAGAGCTGGGACTCGTGCATCTACACGGCCGAAGAGGAACGCGACTTTGTGCGCGATTTCCTCGGTCCCGAGCTCGAGGCGGCTGGCCTCGGCCATGTCAGGATCGTCATCTGGGATCACAACAGGGACCTCATGGTGGAGCGTGCACGCACCGTTTACTCGGATCCGGATGCGGCGCGCTACGTATGGGGCACGGGATTCCACTGGTACGGCGAGGACTGCTTCGATCACGTGCAGCAGGTCCACGATGCGTGGCCGGACAAGCAATTGCTGTTCACTGAGGGCTGCCAGGAGGGCGGCCCGCATCATGGCTCCTGGGATCTTGGCGAGCGGTACGCGCACTCGATGATCAACGACCTGAACCGCTGGACGGTGGGGTGGATCGACTGGAACCTGCTGCTCGACGGCCAGGGGGGACCGAATCACGTCGGCAATTTCTGCAGCGCGCCGATCCTGGCGGACACCTCGTCCGATTCGTTCTCGCTGCAGAGTTCTTACTACTACCTCGGGCACTTCACGCGATTCGTGAAGCCGGGCGCCCAGCGCGTGTTGTGTACTACCGGGCAGCAGGACCTGGAGGCCGCCGCGTTCATAAATCCCGACGGCTCGGTCGCCACCGTCGTCATGAACCGCAGCGAGCAGCCGTTGCGCTTCAGGTTACGCGTCGACGGCGGCAGCGCCGTGACGGACCTTCCGCCGCGCTCGATCGCAACTTACCTCGCATGAGGCCGGGCGCTGCACGAAAAAAGGGGCCGCCCAGTGGGCGGCCCCTTCAGCGCGTGCCGAATACGCGGGTCAGTTGTTGGTGAAGGCCACCGGACCGAGGTTCACGCCCGTCGGGTACTGTCCGGCCGCACTGGCATTGGTAAAGTTGAAGCTGCTCCCTGGCACGGTCACAGCCACTCTCGCGAGATGGCTGAGTACCGAGGCCACGGCGGTCCCGGCCGTGTCGATACCGCAGACACCTTTCACCGTCCAGCCGGTCAGCGACAGCTTGTAGGAAGATCCCGCACCGATCTTCTGATTCGCCGTGAATGTCCTGGAGATCTCGGTTCCCCCCGAGCCGGTTGCGGCGCAGCCAGCGACCGCCGGCCCGGCGAGAGTAATCTCGATGACCGGATCGAAACCCGGCTTCTCATACATTTCCGCCGGACCCCACAACTTGAACTTGATACTGGCGTATCCGCTGACGTCAATGGTGCCGTTGGTGGGCGAGTTCGCATACAAGCCCATGTACGACGCGGCGAAGGTCGAGCCGGGCGCCGTGAAGACAAAGTAACGGAAGAAGCTGGGCACACCGCCCGGGTTGTCGATCGTGCCGGCAACCCATCCGCCTTCGTCGATCTTCTGGCCTGAGCTGCTCATCAGCGGATCGTTGTAATAGCCGATGCTCCCGCCGCTCGCTGCACCGATCGTCGTCGCTCCTGCCCACCCGCCATGGTAAGTGTTGGCTTCGAGCGCGCCGATGTAGTCCTGGGCAAAAATCCCGTCACCCACCAGGATGAATCCGAACACGTCATTGACCGTGGCGACCGGGACCGTGACAGGGCCGGCACATCCCATTTCAGTGCACCCTGCAGGAGTCGGCGTGCCCCAGAAATAGATGTTGTCGACATAGAGCGTGCCGGGCGTGGTCGATTCCAGCTTGATCTGGATGATGGCCGACAGGTCTGGCACCGTATAGTTGCTGAGATCGATGTCGACGCCGTTCCAGCTTCCCGTGGTCAGCACCTGGGTCACGGCGTTCTCCTTGCCGGCCGAAATGATCGATACCTTCACGCTCGCCAGGTCAGGCGTCCAGAAGTCGACGTGCAACTTGCCCTTCGCGGACACGTTGACCGGATTTGCCGCCCAGTCGAGCCCTTGGTAGGTCAGGCCCGAGTACCACAGCGAATTGTTCAATGCGATCGACACCTCACCGTGGCAGACCGTTGCCTGGCCCCAGTTAGGACACGAGTCGAATCCCGCAACCGAAGCGGCGTCGCTGTAGATCGTCACCGAACCCGCCGGAATTGTCGTCGTCGGAGCGCAGGTCGGTTCCGTGGTGCCGCAGCTCGCGCCGGCCGCCGAGCCCCAGAAGTAGATGTTGTCGACGTAGAGCGTGCCGGGCGTGGTCGATTCCAGCTTGATCTGGATGATGGCCGACAGGTCTGGCACCGTGTAGTTGCTGAGATCGATGTCGACGCCGTTCCAGCTTCCCGTGGTCAGCACCTGGGTGACGGCGTTCTCCTTGCCCGCCGAAATGATCGATACCTTCACGCTCGCCAGGTCAGGCGTCCAGAAGTCGATGTGCAGCTTGCCCTTGGAAGAAACGTCGACTGCATTGGCTGACCAGTCGAGGCCCTGGTAGTTCAGCGCCGAGTACCACAGCGACGTGTTTCCCGCGATAGTCACTTCACCATTGCAGACGGTTGCCTGGCCCCAGTTGGGACACGAGTCGAATCCCGCAACCGAGGCGGCGTCGCTGTAGATCGTCACCGAACCCGCCGGGATGACCGTCGTCGGCGCATTGGTTGGCGCGGTTCCGCCGCCACCGCCACCGCCGGTGCCGAGGAAGGTGATGTCGTCGTAGTAGTACACGCGGTCCGCAGGCAGCGGAGCCGAGCCGCCGTTGCCGATACCGAAGTCGGAGAAGATCGAGACCTTGTTGTAGGTCTTGGTTGGATCCAGCGGTGAGGTCGGCCCCCCGCCGACGGGCGGGCTCAGGCCCGGGTTGGCGAAATCGAACGTCAAAGTCTCCCACGCACCAGCGGTCGTGGTGATCGCATCCGTCTCGCATGAGATGCCGGGGTTGGACGCGTCTTCCACCTTCAGCCGCACGCGAACACCGACCGCCGGGCTGTAGGTCCGCACCGTCATCTTCGTGTCGGTCGCGGTGAAGGGAATCGCGGGGATTGAGTCGACCGGAACGGTCTGGGTCGAAACCGTCACGCCGGCCCACTGCTCCGAGCCAGGTGGCGGCGAAGCGTACTTGAAGACCTTGAGCACCTGGTTCGCGCCGCCGGCCGGATCGCCGGCGATGACCGGTGGCGCACCGTTGACGCCGAAGTCGGTCAGCTTGGGTGGCGGCACCTCGTCGAACGTTACGATCGTCGTGCCGGCACCACCGCCTCCGCCGCCGTTCGCCGTGCCCCAGAAGTAGATGTTGTCGACGTAGAGCGTGCCGGGCGTGGCCGATTCCAGCTTGATCTGGATGATGGCCGACAGGTCCTGCACCGTGTAGTTGCTGAGGTCGATGTCTACGCTGTTCCAGCTTGCGGTGGTCAGCACCTGGGTGACGGCGCTCTCCTTGCCGGTCGAGATGATGGAGACTTTCACGCTCGCCAGGTCAGGCGTCCAGAAGTCGATGTGCAGCTTGCCCCTCGCAGACACGTTGACCGGGTTCGACGACCAGTCGAGCCCCTGGTAGGTCAGGCCCGAGTACCACAGTGACTTGTTGCCGGCGATCGTCACTTCACCATGGCAGATCGTTGCCTGGCCCCAGTTCGGGCACGAGTCGAATCCAGGGACCGAAGCGGCGTCGCTGTAGATCATCACGTTATCGGCAGGGATCGTCGTCGCGGGTGCGCAGGTGGGCTCGGTAGTGCCGCAACCGGCACCGCCGCCGCCGCCGCCCGCACTGACGGTAACCAGCGTTGTCGTGGATCTACCCGAACTGGTTTCCGTCGTGGTGATCGTCGCCGTTCCCGTTGCGACTCCCGCCACCACGCCTGAAGCGCCGACCGTGGCTATGGAAGGATCAGAAGATACGAACGTCAATCCAACCGCGATGACTGCCTTCGAACCCTCGTTATAGGTCCCGGTGACCGTCAGTGGCTGTGTAGCGCCCGGCGCCACGGTAGGCGCTGTCGGCGTCACGGCGATCGACACTAGCGTCGCCGCCGGTACTGTGACCGCGGACGTTGCGGTCTTTGTGATGCCGAGTGCCGAGTAAGTGGCAGTTATCGTCGCGGTTCCGGCCTTCACCGCAGTCACCACACCAGCACCGCTGACCAGCGCGACGGGTGTGGCGGACGAAGAGAAGCTCGACGCAGAGGTCACGTCGCGGCTCGAGTTGTCGCTGAACGTACCCATGACCTTGAGCGCTTGCGTGCTGCTCAGCATCACGGTCGCAGACGCTGGCGAGACTGCGATCGACACGAGCGAAGGTTGCTTCTTCGCCTTCGAGTCGGATGGCTGACACCCGGCAAGATTGAGGCCCAGGCCGATCGTGAGAGCGAGCAAGGTCAGCTGCTTGAAGAATCTCATCGGCATGCCTCCGAATACGGTGTTCGATGCAACGGAGAGGGGTGCGCCCGTGACGACGCCGGTGCGGGACCCCCTCTTCCCGAAAGCGCTTTCAAAGCCAAATTTACACAGCTTGTCTCGCTGGTGTCAATCAAATGGCTGCCGGGAATTTTGCTGCAAAGCGGCAACCATGCGCGCCGACTTTGCTGCGCGTCAGCAGGCCTGCTCGGGGCGGCGAGCCAGCGCGGAGTCCGACCTGAATGCTCCGCGGCGTTCAGCCGCCGGTGATGGGCGCGAGTCGCGAGAGAAGCGCCGCTGCACGCTCGCCGATCGCGCGCCAGTCGCGGGCTTTCACCAGGTCGGCAGGCGCCAGCCAGGAACTTCCAACGGCGGCGACATTTGGAAGTGCAAGGTAATCGGCAACGTTGTCCGGACCGATCCCGCCCGTTGGACAGAACTGCGCTTGACCGAAGACATCGCCATAGGCGCGCAGCGCCCCTATGCCGCCAAAGGCGCCCGCCGGGAAGAATTTGAATACCTCGACGCCCAGTTCGAGTCCAGCCATTACCTCGGATGG
Organism: uncultured Gammaproteobacteria bacterium; assembly: GCA_963732375.1. Lineage (GTDB taxonomy): Bacteria > Pseudomonadota > Gammaproteobacteria > Steroidobacterales > Steroidobacteraceae > RPQJ01. The sequence goes on along the minus strand of CAVSZE010000001.1, from coordinate 191,717 downwards.
CGTGATCACGCCGGGCAGGTAGGAAAGCTCCAGTTCCTGCGCCTTGCGCACGAGCACCTCGCTGGTGCCGGGGCTGACCGCGAAGGCCGCGCCTATCCGTCGTAACTGGTCCAACTGTTCGATCGCCGTGACGGTACCGGCGCCGACCGAGACGCCATCGACCTCGGCGAGGATGCGCCGGATCGCATCGAGGGCACCGGGCCGCCGCAGCGTCACCTCCAGGCTGGAAATTCCAGCGTCGCGCAAGGCGATGGCTAGAGGCACCGCATCTGCAGGATCGTCGATCACCAGCACCGGAAGCACCCGGCAGCGCCGCAGCAACTCGATCAGCATGTGACTCAATCCCTCATCAGTACGGAGGCTGCGCCGCGCAAGCTGGCGCATGGGTCGAGGATGACGAAAACCGGTATCGGCGTCAGCATCCGAGACAGCCGGCCCTTGGCAAGAAACCTCGCAACGAATGCGCTTTCCCGCAGCACAGGCAACAGGCGCGGTACGATGCCGCCGCCGACGTAGACGCCGCCGCGCGCTCCGAACGTCAGCGCGACGTCGCCGGCGACGCTGCCGAGCATGCCGCAGAACCAATCGAGGGCCGCCCTCGCCGTCGGGTCAGTTCCGCCGAGCCCGAGTGCGGTGATCTCTGACGGCTGCAGGCGTCGACCCTGCTGGCCGCCCCGCGAAGCCAGGAATTCGAAGATCTCGCTCAGCCCCTGGCCCGAAAGTACGCGCTCGGTAGACACGCGCTCGCGATCCTGCGACAGGTGCCTCAGCAGGTCGATCTCGAGTTCGTCGGTCGGGGCGAAACTCGCGTGGCCGCCCTCGCCCGGGATGGCCACCCAATGCCGCCCCCCCACCGCCGAGTCGACGGCAATGAGCCCTGCAACGCCGAGTCCCGTGCCTGGACCGATGATCACTTTCGGCGCGGTCGGGTCCGCATCGCCCGGCCGGACACTGTGCAATGCCTCCGGCGGGATGTGCGGAACCGACAGCGCGAGCGCCTCGAAGTCGTTCACGGTGACGAAGCGTTCCAGTCCGAGCCTGCGGCGCATGGCATCAGTCGAGAAGCGCCAGGATGAATTCGTGAAGGCGATCGCGTCGTCGCTGGCGGGGCACGCCACGGCAAAGCACGCCTCGCTCACATGTGCCGCGCCAGTGCTCGCGAGATAGGCGTCGATGGCGGTGTCTATGTCCGGATAGTCTGCCGCCGCAAGGACCCGCAGGCGTTCGAGCGAATCCGTCGAGGGATCGTGCAGCGCGAAGCGCGCGTTGGTGCCCCCGATGTCGGCAACGAGCCGGCGAATTGTCATGGCGCCGCTTCGACGCCAGCCACCGGCAGTGGCTGCGTGTACAGAGGACCACCGAAAGTCATGGCGCCCTGCTCCGCACTGGTCGCTGCGCCGCGCATGTTCGCAAACAATTCGTGCCCGAACCCCAGGTCGTGGCCCGGCGCCACTCCGGCCGGATGTTCCCGCGCAAGAAGCTCGCGGGCATCGAGCAGCGCTTCGAGCCGGCCGGCCTCGGCATCCAGTCGCAGCACGTCGCCGTCGCGCAGGCGCCCGATAAGGCCGCCGCAAGCGGCCTCGGGCGAAAGGTGGATGGCCGCCGGCACCTTGCCAGACGCACCGGACATGCGACCGTCGGTGACCAGCGCGACCTTGTGGCCGCGATCGAGCAGCACGCCGAGGGACGGCGTGAGCTGGTGCAGCTCCGGCATGCCGTTCGCGCGGGGACCCTGGTTCCGCACGACGACGATCACGTCGCGATGCAGCTTGCCGGCCTTGAACGCGGCAACCACCGCATCCTGGCTTTCGAAGACGGCGGCCGGCGCCTCGATGACCCGGTGCTGCGCCTTCACGGCAGACACCTTCGTGACCGCGCGGCCGAGGTTGCCGGAGAGCAGGCGTATGCCGCCGTCCGGTGCGAACGGGTCTATCGCGGGGCGCAGCACGTCGCGGTCCAGCGACTCTCCCGGGGCCGGACGCCATCGCAGCTGACCGTCCTCGAGGAATGGCTCCATCGTGTACTCCGCAAGGCCCTTGCCACACGCGGTCATTACCTCCGAGTGCAGCAATCCAGCCGCGAGCAGTTCGCGAATGATGAAAGCCATGCCACCGGCCGCGTGGAAGTGATTCACGTCGGCCTGTCCGTTCGGGTAGATCCGTGCCAGCGACGGGGTGACGCGCGACAGGTCCGAGAAATCCTGCCAGTCGATCGCAATGCCCGCGGCTGCCGCGATCGCTACCAGGTGGATCGTGTGGTTGGTCGAGCCTCCGGTCGCAAGCAGGCCAACCATTGCGTTGACCATTGCGCGCTCGTCGACGACGCGACCCACGGGCCTGTAATCGCCGCCCGCCGCCGTGATCGCGACGGCGCGCCCCGCGGCAGCATGCGTAAGGGCCAGGCGCAGCGGCGTGCCTGGATTGACGAAAGCGCTGCCCGGCAGGTGCAGGCCCATCACCTCCATCAGCATCTGGTTGCTGTTGGCCGTGCCGTAGAACGTACAGGTGCCCGGCCCGTGATATGACCCGGCTTCGGCCTTGAGCAGCTCGGCGCGCCCGGCCTTCCCTTCTGCATACAGCTGGCGAATGCGTGACTTCTCGGCATTCGGCAGCCCGGAGGTCATCGGCCCGGCTGGCACAAACAGTACCGGCAGGTGTCCGTAGGTGAGCGCGCCGATCAGCAGGCCGGGCACGATCTTGTCGCAGACCCCGAGGCAGAGCGCCGCGTCGAACATGTCGTGAGAAAGAGCTATCGCCGTGGACATCGCGATGACGTCGCGACTGAACAGCGAAAGCTCCATCCCGGGCCGCCCCTGGGTGACGCCGTCGCACATCGCCGGGACGCCGCCTGCCACCTGCGCCGTCGCACCCGCGGCCAGCGCGGCCGCCTTGATGATGTCCGGGTAGTCCCGCAGCGGCTGGTGCGCCGACAACATGTCGTTGTAGGCGGTGACGATGCCGATGTTGGGGCGCTCGCCGGCCGCGAGCGATGACTTCTCCGCAGCACTGCTCGCGGCGAAACCGTGGGCGAGGTTGCCACAGGACAGCCGCGCACGGCGAATTCCCTGGGCGCCGTGCGCCGCGATGCGCTCGAGATAGTCGCGACGTTGCGGCTCGCTGCGAGCGCGGATTCTTTCAGTGACCTCGGCGACGACCGGATGCGTCATGACGGCTCTTCCTCGTGCCAGGTGCGACCGTCGCGCTCGATCAATGCCACGGCGGCACTCGGTCCCCAGCTGCCGCTGGTGTACGACCTGGGCACGATTCCCTGCTGGTTCCAGGCGGCCAGGATCTGGTCGGTCCAGCGCCACGCCGCCTGCAACTCGTCCACGCGCATGAACAGCGTCGGCCGGCCGCGGATCACATCGAGCAGCAGCCTTTCGTAGGCATCCGGGCTGCGCCCCCCGAATGTCTCGTTGAAGCTCAGGTCGAGGGCGGTCTGCCGGAGCTTCATCTCACCCGGTCCGCGCTGCTTGCTCATCATCAGCAGGCGAATTCCCTCATCGGGTTGCAGGCGCATCACCAGGCGGTTCGGATGGATCGCGCCTGCGCTCTCCGGATAGAGTTCGTGCGGCGGCGTGCGGAACTGCACGACGATCTCCGAAGCGCGCGAGGGCAGGCGCTTGCCGGTGCGCAGGTAGAACGGGACACCCGACCAGCGCCAGTTCTCGACACCGGCCTTGACCGCAACGAAGGTCTCGGTGTCGCTGGCCGGAGCCGCATCGATCTCCTCGAGATAGCCGGGCACCGGCTGTCCGTCGATTGCACCCGCGCGGTACTGGCCGCGGACGGTGAGGTGCGCGGCATCAGCGCCGCCGATCGGGGCCAGCGACTTCAGGACCTTCAGCTTCTCGTCGCGCACTGCGTCGTCGTCGAGCGTGATCGGCGGCTCCATCGCGGTAAGGCAGAGCAGCTGGAGCATGTGGTTCTGCACCATGTCCCGCAGTGCGCCCGCCTGGTCGTAATAGCTCCAGCGTCCGCCGACACCGACCGTCTCGGCGACCGTTATCTGCACGTGATCGACGAAAGTACGGTTCCACAGCGGCTCGAAGAGACCATTGGCAAAGCGCAGCACCATCAGGTTCTGAACCGTCTCCTTGCCGAGGTAGTGGTCGATGCGGAAGATCTGCTGCTCGGAAAAGCTTGCGCCGATAGCGGCATTGATGGCCTTCGCCGAGGCGAGATCCTTGCCTAGCGGCTTCTCGAGCACCAGGCGGGTCACCGGCGTGACGAGCCCGGCGCCGGCCAGGTTGGACGCGATCGGACCAAACAGCTCCGGCGCCGTCGCGAGGTAGAAGCAGCGCACTGTTGCTTCACGACCATCGAGTGCATCGTAAATTGCGCCGTAGGCCGAAGCTTCGGTCGCATCGACTTCGACGTAGTCGAGGCGCACCGCAAATCGGCGCCACACGTCCTCGTCGAACTGCCCGGCGGGAAGTTGAGTCGCGCAGGCCTCCCTCACCAGCTCACGATAGTCGTCGCGGCTCATGCCTCCACGCGATACCGCGATGATGCGCCCGTCTTGCGGCAGCCGGTTCTCCTGGTCAAGGTGATAGAGAGCGGGAAGCAGCTTGCGCTTGGCAAGGTCGCCCCGGCCGCCGAACACGACCATGTCGAACGGCTGCATGATCAATGTGGTTTTCGGTTGCTGCATGTTCGGGCCGTGGTGGTTCTCGTCGGCATCGATCAGTGACCTGCCACGCGCGTAGCCGCGGGCGGCCTCATGCACTCCGGCGATGACGCAGCCGTTCGGCGTAGAGCTGCTGCATGACGATCTTCGGCTCTCGATCCACGGTGAACAGGCCCCAGTGCTTCTCGGGCTCCAATGGGTCCGATGAACCCTTCCAGGGCTCGTCGAATGCCTCGAACACGAAAGTCAGGATGCGCTCGCTGCTGGTCCACTCCATCAGGTCCTGGTAGTAGATCGCCTGTAGTTCCTGCGACGAGTTCTCCGGGTTGATGCCGCGCCCGTTCGAGTTGGTCGCCCAGCCCGCCTCGCTGATGACCACCGGCTTGTCCGGATACAGGCTCGCGACGCTGTGATAGTTGTCCTTGGAGTAATGCAGTGCGTCGTGTACGTGCTTGTACTCCCAGACTGGGTATGTGTGCAGCGATATGAAATCCAGCTCCCGCACCAGGTCGCACAGCTTTTCCCGCCACGGCACATAGTTCTCGCAGAACGTCACGGGTTGCGGCACGCCGTCCTTGACGCGACGGACATGCTGGATCATCCGCTCGAGCGGCACGAAATGGTCGGTCCAGTCGACGGTCGCCTCGTTGCCGACCGCCACCGAGAACACGATGTCGTCATTGTGGCGTGCGAGTGAAATGAGCCGCTCGACCTCGGCGTCGTTCTCGGCCACGTTCGCTTCCAGCTGCTCCTCGCTGTACGTGGCGCCCCAGGGGCAGCCGAAATTGTTCATCTCGGCACCCAGGTGCGCACCCAGCATGACCTGGAAATCGAGGCGGTCCCGCCTGATGACCTCCAGCACGCGTTCGGCGTGCACGCTGCAGTCGTACAGGCGCAGCAGTCGCCAGTTCTTGTGCAGTATGTGCAGGTCCTCGCGGATCTCGGCCAGCGACGGATAGACCCTGTCCGCGGGGCTCTGGCCGCGGCGATACCCCGAGTAGCAGATGGCGTTTCCGTGTGGCAGCTTGAGCATCAGGGATAGATCTCCAGATCTACACGTATTTCGGTTGACCGTCCTTGTCCCACAGCCCCCAATAGGCGCCGACGTCACCTTCGGCACCCACCTTCCATGCCTCGTCAAAGGCCGAGAAGTAGAAGACTTCAACTCCGTCCTGCCTGGCCCAGCGGTACGTGTCGATGAAATAGCGCATGGCACCCTCCACCGACGGCACGGCACCGTGGAAGGCCGTGCCGGTGTGCGGCCAGCCCGTCTCGCTGATGATGACCCGCTTGCCGCCGGCCACGGCGACCGTGCGGCGGTACATCGCCTGCATGTAGGCGATTGCCTCTTCGCGCGGGCAGCCCTCCCAGAACGGGTAGCAGTTGGTCAGAACCACGTCGCAGGCCGCCGTGACCCGCGGATGCTTTTCGAAGAGGAAATAGGCGTCGACGTATCCCACCGGCAATCCCGGCACTGCCTGCTTTACGCGTTCGATGTAGCCGAGCAACTCGTCCTCGGACATGTCTTCGCGCAGCAGCACCTCATTACCCACCGCCAGTATGTCGGCATGCCCTGCCTGCGCGACAGCGATCGCCCCGGCGATCTCGCGCTCGTTGATTTCACGGTCTGTCCCCAGCCAGGCGCCAACCAGCGTCTTCAGGCCCATTTCGCGAGCGATACGCGGCGTCTGCTCATGGCCCTCGGTGCACGAGAAGCTGCGGATCCAGCTGGTGTAGGGACGGATGGTTCCGAGGCGTGCACGGATCTGCTGCTCGCTGACGATCGAACCGGGCGCCTGGCCCTCGAGGTAGGGACTGAAGCACAGGCCGTGCACGCCCGCGTGCAGCGAGGCGGCAAACTCGCCGGCCAGGTCGGCGAGTTCCTCGGGGGAAAGCGTCGGTGGAGGCGGCGCTGCTCCGGGCGCATGGTCGCCGGCTCCTCGCGCATGGGCGCCGGCCAGCGCCGGAATGCGCGGCGCGGATGGGGCACGCTTCCAGGTGGGGGTCGGCGATTCAGACTCGTGCGTGTCGGACGTCGAACGACCGACCGCGACCTCGGGATGCTCGACGACGGCGAATGCAGGAACGCCCGGCGGCACGACCTCAGGTGCTGCACCGACCTCCTCCGCCGGCTGGGGTCCGCGCCGGGCCGTAAGGTCGGCCGACATCGTCTGCACCATTGTCTCGTCGATCTCGTAGAACCACAGCGCCGCAACCGCGGCGACGGCGGCAATGGCCGGGATCACGCTCATCATCAGCACGATGCCGTGCACGGCACGGGGACTCTGCGCGACGTTCGGCAGGTATCCGAAATACGCCAGCAGCCAGCCGGCGCCGGCGCCACCGATGGCCCACCCGAACTTCTGCGCAAATGACGCCGCGGAAAAGATCAGCCCGGTGGCCCTGCGGCCCCACTTCCACTCCGAGTAGTCGGCCGTGTCGGCGTACATCGCCCAGACGAGAGGCGCGGTCGGCGCCGCGCAGAAATTGATGATCGTGTTTGCCGCCCAGACCAGCTTGATGTTCTCCGGCGGCACGAAGTAGAAACCGATGGTCAGCAGCGCCGTCAGCGACATCGACACGAGGTAGAAGTTTCGCTTGCCGAAGCGCTTCGCGAGCGGCGAAGTCGCCATGACGCCCAGGATGAAGGCGACCGCACCGGTGGTCATCACCGGACCGAAGTACCCGCTGCCGTTCGGCACCACGTAGTCGAAGTAGTAGATGGTGACGGTGTTGCGGATGTTTCCGAACGTCAGCGCCGCGATGCCGACGCCGCACAGCACGACCCAGGGACGGTTGCGCAGCAGGTCCTTCAAGTCGGTCGACAGCGATGTTTCCTGCTTCGGCGGCGGCTGCACCCGCTCGCGGGTCATCGCGAATGTCGCGAAATAGAGCAGCACGGCGAAGACCGAGTAGACGACCATCGTCATCTGCCAGCCGTACGGCGACGTGTCGCTACCGCCGAAATACCTGACCAGCGGCAGTGCCGTATTGACGATGATGAACACCGGAATCAGCGCCATCACGAAGCGGTACGACGTAACGCTGGTGCGTTCCTTGGAGTCCGGCGTCAGCACACCGAGCAGCGCCGAGTACGGGATGTTGATGGCCGAATAGGCGAACATCATCATCATCAGCGTGACGTAGGCGTAGACGGTGCGGGCCGTGCCGGTGAAGCTCGGCGCCGTGAACGCGAGAACCGCGGTCGCGGCCATCGGGATGGCCATCCACACGAGGTAGGGCCTGAAGTGCCCCCAGCGAGTCTCGGTGCGATCCGCAATGGTGCCGATCATCGGGTCGAACACGGCGTCGGCCATGCGAGTGACGAGCATCATCGTGCCCATCGCGGCCGCGCCCAGCAGGAATACGTCCGTGTAGAACTTCGCCATGAAGATGGCGAACATCTGCCAGAACATGTTCGACGCCAGGTCGCCGAGCCCGTAGCCGAACTTCTCGGTCACGGAAAGCTTGTAGTTTTCGGTTGTCACAGGGTCCCCCGGAGCGCCACGCGAGGCGCGTCACAATCAGCGTTTTTTCTCGTACGGCAGACGGCCCTTGCCGCGCGGCGCGGGTTTGCCGTAGCCACCCACGCGATCGTAGACCCGCACGTAGTCGACGACGAGTTCGGCCGGAAACTTCGTCTCCGCATTCGGAACTCCCGGGAAGTCGCCGCCGACCGCAACGTTCATCACGATGAAGAACGGCTGGTCAAAGGGCGCGGGCCAGGGATTCAGGTCCGCACTGCTGCGGGCCTCGATGCCCTTGCCGTTGCGCGTCTTGCTGCAGCTCCACCAGAACGATTGGGTGGCCCAGACCTCGCCGTCCACGGACCAGCGGATCTCGCCCGGCTCCCACTCGACGGCGTAGACGTGGAAATCCGCCACCGTCTGGCCTTCCGGGAACTTGTGCACGTGCGTGACCAGCGAGCGCTTGGGTGCATGCGACCCGAAGTGGACGCTGGCCAGGTATTCGGCCGGGCGCAGGCCGACGATCTCCATGACGTCGATCTCGCCCGACGCGGCCCAGCCGCCGTACTTGTCGTCCTGGGGAAGCATCCAGATCGCAGGCCACAGGCCCTTGCCGTGCGGTACCCTGGCGCGGAACTCGAACTTGCCGTAGCGCTTGGTGAACAGCGGCGCTCCGTCGCGCTTGCGCGTCCGGATGCGTGCCGACGTATAGCCGCAGCCGTGCAGCGGCTCTTTCAGTGCGCGGATGTACAGCAAGCTGTCCCTGACGAAGGCGTTCTCGGGCTCACGCGTGTAGTACTGCAACTCTTCGTTGCCCCAGCCCGGAACCCACTCGTGTTTCTTGTAATCGAAGAACCCGTTGCCGAGCTCGAAGTCCCACTTGGTCGGGTCGATCACGTCACCGTCGAACTCATCGCTCCAGACGAGCTTCCAGCGCCGGCTCCTGGTTGTCATGGCGTCACCCCCACACGTCCGCGCCCACGACATTCTGTGCGTGGATCCCGGTGTGTTCGCCTATCAGCGCCCGGTACCACAGCGCGCTGTCCTTCAGCGTGCGCCGCTGGGTTTCGTAGTCGACGTGGACCAGGCCAAAGCGCTTCGAGTAGCCGTCCGCCCACTCGAAGTTGTCGAGCAGGCTCCAGACAAAGTAGCCGCGCACGTCTACGCCGTGTGCGAGCGCATCCGCCATGGCGGCGATGTGCAACCGCAGGTATCGGATCCGGTCGACGTCGGCCACGCGCCCGTCGACGAGGCGATCCGCGTATGCGGCACCGTTTTCGGTGATGTAGATCGGCGGCAGCCGGTAGTCGGCGCGCAGTCGCTCGAGCAGTTCCGAGAGGCCAGCCGGGAATACTTCCCAGCCCATGTCGGTGACTTCCTTGCCCGACTGGACCGGATCCAGCGGCGCGCCCGTCCCCGAAAGGTTGCGCGTGTAGTAGTTGATGCCGAGGAAATCGAGCGGCCGACATATCGCGTCCATGTCGCCTTCAAGTACGCACGGCGCGTCCTCGCCAAGAAAATCCAATACGTCCTGCGGATACTGGCCGCGCAGCAGCGCATCCATGTACCAGCGGATGGTCAATCCGTCGTCGAGGCGTGCCCTGGCAATGTCCTCGGGCGCATCGGTCGCCGCATGGATCGGCGACTGGTTCAGGACGATGCCCAGCGGCGCCCTGCATCCCTGCGCGCGGAGCGCGTCGAGGGCGATTCCGTGACTCAGCAGCAGGTGATGCGCCACCTGCATGGCCGCCTTCTGGCTGCACAGGCCGGGCGCGAAGATGCCCGCCTCGTGGCCCAGCACCGCGACCACCCAGGGCTCATTGTGCGTGGCAATTGAAGCGACGCGGTCGCCGAACCTGCGCCCGACCTCGGCCGCGTATTCAGCGAAGCGCAGCGTCGTGTCGCGGCTCATCCAGCCGCCTTTCTGCTGCAAGGCCTGCGGCAGGTCCCAGTGGTAAAGCGTCAGGTACGGCGCGATGCCCCTCTGGAGTAGTGCGTCGATCAGGCGGTCGTAGAACGCGAACCCCTTCTCGTTCCATGCCCCCTCGCCGAGAGGCTGGACACGCGGCCAGGCGATCGAGAAGCGGTAGGCGTGTGCGTGGAGACTCGCGATCAGCGCGACGTCCTCGTCGACCCGGTGGTAATGGTCGCAGGCGCGATCGCCGTTGCTGCCGTCCTTGATGGTCCCGGGCCTCCGGCAGAACTCGTCCCAGATAGAGTCGCCCCGGCCATCCTCGTGCGCAGCGCCCTCGATCTGGTAGGCGCTCGTCGCGACGCCCCAGACGAACTCGCGCGGGAACCGCGCGGCCAGCGCGCGTGTCTCGGCGCTCACTTGACTGCCCCCATTGTGCGGCCGCAGATCACGCGCCGCGAGGCGAACACAAACCTGGAGTGGAGTGGCGCGAGCATGATGAGCGCGGCGCCTGGCTGCAACTTGCGCTGCAGCCAGGCTGTCACTTCGATTACTTGCTGAAGCCGACGTAACCGACTGCGATCACGTCGAACTCGTTGACCTGGAGGTTCGGGTTCTTGTCACCCGAGTACCTGATGGTGACCGTGGTCACGCCCGTGGACTTCATCGTGTCCATCGTGCCCTTGGAGCAGGTGAACGAGCTGAAGGGAATCACGTAGTTGAGCACGCCGAGCGGCGCCGTCGGACCGCGACCGATCGTGGCGAGCGTCTGATCGAAGGAACACAATGCAGTCTGTCCCGATCCGTCCTGGTTGAACGAAGTGTCGTTGTTCAGCAGTACGGTGAAGACCGTGGCGTTGCCGCCGATTGCGCCCGGCACATCGCCCTGCGTGTATATGTTGCCCATTTGCACGAGCATCGTCGTCGACTGGCTGATGTCGAGCGGGGCCACGCTGGTTGCGGTCGGAGAGTTCGTCCCCGGGGCCTTGATCGAGACCCCTGCGTAGTCCGCAGCCGTGGTCGGGGGAATGTTGGAATTGGGCTGGCAATTAGTGCCGTTCGGCGGGCCTCCGTTGGAATCCGCCTGGGCCTGGATCGCGTAGAACTGGTTGGCGTCCATCTGGGCCTGGTTGAACGAGAAGCAGCCGTAGTTGATGTTGCCGCCGAAGGCCGCGTAGACGTCGCCGCCCTGAACGGAGTGCAGGAACGCGCCGTTGGTCTGCGAAGCGTACGTTACGTAGTTGGAGGCGAAGAGCGTATACGGGGTTGCATTCACGCTCGGCCCGCCACCGCCACCGCCATCGTCGGGAGCCGGGCTCGTCACTCCGCCACCGCCGCAAGCCGCCAGCGCCATGGTCGCGCCGATCACCGCAGGCGAAAGCACCCCACGCCAGTTCCTCGACACGTTGTTCCACGTCGTCATTGCATTCTCCTTCCGAGACATTGCGGCCCCCAGTTAAGTCGTCGCATGGCGCTCTGCGCAGGCTACAGCAACGCCTGCTCGGGCATCTCGACGGCGCTAGATTAGAAAGCGCTTTCAAAACCAAATCTAGCACAAGGCTTCCCGCTCGTGTCAATGAAGCGGGCGGCTGATTATTGCTGCAATGCGACAGTCCCGGGTCGTGCAACGGCGAAGTGGCTGGATGGTGCGGACGTCGGCCCAGCTGCTACCGTGCTCTCCATGGACCCGGAACGCGAGGCCCCATCCCACGACATGCGCCGCAAGGGTCGCGAACCGACGCGCGCAGCATGTCGCCGGCACGGTTGCAATGCAGCATCGCACGCGGCGCTCGCCCTGGTGCTCGCCGCGCTGCTCACGCCCGCGCTCTCTCGTTCAGCGGAGATCATCGAGCAGACGATCAAGGTTCCAGTGACGCTGCGCGTGTCAGGAGGACCGGAACTGCGGCAGGACATCGCCGTGACGATCGTCCGCGAAGCGGCCGTCGACCGGCGGCCGTTCCTCGTGCTGCTGCACGGCCGCGGCGCGAGCCAGGCTGAAAGAACGGCGATGGGCCTGCAGACATATCCGGCCAATTCGCACTACTTCGCCTCGAAGGGCTTCGTGGTGCTGGTGCCGACGCGCGTCGGTTACGGCGTCTCGGGCGGCCCCGATGTCGAGTACACCGGAACCTGTGCATACAAGCGCTTTGCCGACGGTGCGGCAGTCGCGGCGGACGAGACACGCCAGGTCCTCGCATACGCAGCACGGCTTGCCTATGTCGATCCGGATCACGGGATCGTCGTCGGCGAATCCTTCGGCGGCCTGGTTGCGATCGCAATCTCCGCAAGTGACATCCGTGGCGTCATTGCCGCCGTCAACATTTCCGGGGGCGACGGCGGCGATGCCCGGAAGCGGGCCGACGAGCCGTGCCGACCCGACCAGATGCGGGATACCTTCGCCGGCTACGGCAGCACCAACCGGCTGCCGACACTGTGGATGTACAGCGCCAACGACAGGGTGTGGGGGCCGGTCTACCCCAGGCAGTGGTTCGCGGCCTTCATCCACGCTGGTGGGCGCGGGCAGTTCGTGGAACTCCCCGCCGACAAGAACAACGGTCACTACATCTTCAATCGGAACGCCGCGGCCTGGCACCCGGCATTCGAGAGCTTCGTAAACCGGCTGGAACTCTCCGGCGCGGCGCGCTGACGACTCGACTCAGCTCCGCAGCGGTCGCGTCGACTCGCGGATCGCCAGCGTGGCCGCAGGCACCTTCGCGGCAGGCTTCCGCCCCTCGATCAGGTCGATCAATGCCTCGGCCGCGCTTCCACCGATCTGCTTGATGGAACGGTGGACGGTCGTGAGCGGAGGGATCGTGAACGACGACATAAGCAGGTCGTCAAAGCCGACTACCGAGACGTCATGCGGCACTGCGAGGCCCCTGCGGTGCAAGGCGAGCATCGCTCCGTAGGCGGTCTGGTCGTTCGCGGCGAAAACGGCCGTGAATTTGACTCCCGAATCGAGCAGCCTGTTCATCGCTGCATAGCCACCTGCATCCGTGTAGTCGCCGGCCACCACCAGCTTCTTTAACTCGGTAATCCTCGCCGCGTCCAGGGCAGCCTTGTAGCCCTCGTATCGCTGCAGCGAGTCCAGGTGGTCGGACGGCCCAGAGATGAATGCGATCCGCCGATGTCCCAATCCGACCAGGTACTCGGTCGCGAGGCGCGCGCCCGGCGTCCCGTCGATATCGAGCGAGTAGATGCGGTCGCCAGCGACGTGACGCCCGGTCAGCACCAGCGGCATGCCCTGGGACACGTCGACGAGTTCGCGGGCTGCCAGGCAACTGTTCATCAGGATGATGCCTTCGACACGCCGGTTCACCAGGTGGTCGATGCACCTGCGCTCGTCGCCCTCGCGCCAGTGCCCGCTCACGAACAGCGCCGAATAGTCGGCACGCAACAGGCCCTTCTCGATCGCTGCCAGTGCCTCGCCGTAGAACGGGCTGTCGATGGTCTGTATCACCACGCCGACGCTCATCGACTTGCCGCCCGCAAGCGATCGCGCCACGGGGTTCGGCATGAACCTGAGCTTGGCGATGGCAGCCTCTACAGCCCTCACCTTCGCCTCGCGGACCTTCGCGGTCCCGTTCAGGATCCGCGAGACGGTACTCGGCGATACACCGGCCTCCTTCGCGACCATCTCGAGCGTCACGGTCGAGCCGTTCGATACGGCTGCAACGCGACTCCTCAGTTCCGATCGACGCATTGTTTAGCCTCGCCTTCCGTGTACCCGCCCAGCAGCGCTGAACGTTCTCTCTGCGCACTCATTGCGACGTACTCATTGTGCGGCGCCGCAGCAATAACGGCGGCGCACGAGGATTTTATAGCGTCACCGCGCCAACCGCATTGACAAGGATGGCGGCAGTTCGTTAGTTTCTGCAAGCGCTTTCAAAATACTCACGGTCGCAGCACAAGCGCGGCGCACGGCGCCCGGGATCTGCCGGGGACGGGCCTGCCGGCGGCGATGAGGGGGATACAGATGGGTCCGATACAGGTGATCGTTGCTTCGCCACGTCGCTCCGTGACCCGGGTCGCCGCACTCGGCGCCTGCCTGGTACTCGCGGCCTGCGGCTCCAGCCAGAACTACAACAGTCACCCGGAGTACGTCTCCGTAGGCGGCGACGTCTCGGGACTGACAGGCACGGTCACTCTGCTCAACTCCATCACGCAGACGGGCAAGAATGGCAAGAAGACCACGGGCACCGACACCCTCGCTGTGACTGCCAACGGCTCGTTCACGTTCGGGCTCCAGGTCGCGCACGGCTCGACCTACGCAGTCACGGTCCGGACGCAGCCCCAGGGCCAGGTCTGCACCATCAGCAACGGTGCGGGAACGGCAAACGCCAACGTCAGGTCAGTCACTGTGTCCTGCAAGTCCGACGTGACGATCGGCGGCACGATTTCGGGTCTCACGGGTACGGTCGTGCTGCTGCAGAACGGCAAGAATGCACTCGCGACGACTGCGAACGGTCCGTTCACGTTCACTGCACCGGTCCAGGATGGCTCGGTCTATGGCGTGCTCGTCAGGGACCAGCCGGTGGGGCAGACCTGCAGCACCGAGAACTACTCGGGCATCGCGAACGGCAACGTGACAAACGTCGCCGTCGTATGCAAGACCTTCACGCTCAGGCCATTACCCGCCATCTACACAACCGGTCAGTCGGTCAATTACAGCGCGTTCCGTGCTGGCGGGCCCGGCGCCGGCGAGGTCCCGAGCGACACCGACGTCGTGCAGGACCTGGGCCTGCTGCACACTGCCGGCTTCAACCTGCTGCGCCTGTTCGGGGCCGACGACGTGTCGGAGAAGATCCTTCGGCTCGCGGCCCAGTACTACCCCGAAATGCGCTTCCAGCAGGGACTTGCGCTGTTCGGTATAGGGCAGCAGAACGCCGGGTCGTGCCAGGACGATTACGGCGGCGCAAGCGATGAGCAGGTTGCCAGGGCCATCGCCCTGGCCAATACCTACCCGAACGTCGTTACCGTCAGCGTCGGCAATGAAACTTCGTTCTTCTCGAAGTACATGCCGACGATCTGCCTCGAGAACTTCGTTGCGCGCGTCCGCAATGCCGTGTCCCAGCCTGTCACGGCCGACGACGACTGGACCTTCTATGCAGGCCTGACCGCTGCCGGCGGGGATCGTGCCGCGGTGAAGCCCGATACAATTTTGCCGCTGATCGATTTCGTCTCGATCCACAGCTACGCGATCCTGAACGACAGCTACTGGAACTGGAAGCAGACCGGGGTCCCCGCGGGCCCGGCGCGCGCGGACGCGATGATGAACGCGTCACTCGGCTACGCGAAGGACACCTACACGCGGGTCGCGAACTACCTCTACAGGAACGCGGCCGGTGATACGGTGAGCACCGGCGCGTCGTTGCCGATCACGGTCGGTGAGACCGGTTGGAAGGCCGTTCAGACCAATCCGGCCTCGGAGATCGAGCGCTATGCGGCGCTCGAGGTAAACGAGAAGTGGTACTACGACCTGATGAACTCATGGCGCGGGTCGCCGGGCGGGCCCGTGACAGTGTTCTTCTTCGAGGCCTTCGACGAAGCCTGGAAGGGCATCGACGATGGATGGGGCCTGTGGACCAGGGAACGGGCGCCGCGTTACGCGCTGTGCGGCACCCCGGCAGGCAGCCCATGCAATGACCCGGTGTACCAGGGCGCGGGCTATTACCCCTGATCGGCGAGCGGACCGGCGACGGCCGCTGCTCACCCACGAACGACTGCCAATACAGCTGCTGCGGGAGACCACCGTGAATATCAACGCCTTCAGTCGATCCCTGGCAGCCGCCACGGTACTGCTGGCCGCGCCGGCGCTGGCCGAACAGTTCGGCCCCCTGGAGGTCTCGGGATTCGCGAAAAACGAGTACAGGATGTGCGACAACTGCAGCGACGGGCTCGTGAACAAGGCCGCATATGACCCGCGAGGCGTGCTGAACCCGCCGACGCCGATGCTGAACCAGCCGGGCGACACGGGTTTCCACACGCACAACCTGGGCCTGGCACAGTTGAACCTCGGCCTGACCCACGAGTTCGACAATGCCATCCGGCTCGAGGGCATGGTCGCCGGCCGCGTTCGCAACAGCGGTCCGGACATATACGACAACTACATGATCGACCTCTACGGCGGAATTTCGCACCCGCAGTTCGGCTCGGTCCTGGTCGGCAAGATGACCTCCCGCGCCTGGACGCGCCTGGACGATTTTGCATACCCACTTGGCTTGTCGAGCCCCTGGGCGGAATCCGGCGCGGGCTATGGCGTGATACCCGAAGCGATCAGGGTTGCCACCCGCGGCTTCGCGATCGGCCGCGGCACGATCCGTTTCGAGGGTACCGCCGGCCAGGCGGACAAGCGCAAGCCGCTGAACCCGTCGTCCACCGTCGTTCCGCCGCCCTCGCCGAAGCTCTACGAGATATTCGTCCAGTACAGCAACGAGAAGAATCTCGTCGAGTTGATCTACCAGGACAGCAGCGGCGGCCGGCAGAGTTCGTTCATGAAGGGCGCGTTCTACGGGTCACAGGGAGACACCAACGGCCCCGAAACGTCGCCGGGATACGAGAAGCCGTCCCAGCACGTACTGGTTCTGCAGGGCAAGTACTGGATGAACCCGACCTGGAGCTTCACCTACGGCATCAAGCAGGACTGGTGGTCTGGCCAGCAGCAGCAGTGCGACTACGGACCGGTTTCGCCGGTCGCGAGCGACTGCTTCTGGGACCAGCCGGGATTCAACTACGCCAGCGACTTCAAGATGCACGACGCAACCGAGTACGACGTGTTTCTGGGTGCGGCCTATGCCTGGAAGCTGTGGACTTTCACGCTCGGCGGTGTCCACATGAACAAGGCCTACACGCGCACGCCGACCGAGTGGGGCCAGAGCAATACGGCCACGTTCCTGAACCTCGGCGTTTACCGGACGGTGCCTGAAATCCCGATGTTCAAGGGCGTGACCGTCGAGGTCTACAGCGGACTCGGCCGGGTGATGTTCGGGCGACAGGGTCCGGCGCCGCTGGGCATGCCGAGCAACACCGCGTTCGGGGACTTCGACCCGCGCGCCAGCAGATCAGGGAATGACCTGGTTCTCGGCATGAACCTGAAGTTCTGAGGATGCAACCCATGCGCGAACTCGACTCGATCCCTGCAGCGCCGCGCCTGATGCGGCGCCCCGCCGTCGCCACGGTTGCCGCTGGGTGCCTGGCGCTGCTGTTGACCGCAGGCCCCGCCGCCGCCTCGACACCCGACGGCGCCGTCGCGGTCGGGCTCGGCACGTATTACACGAAGCCGAAGGGCGGCATCTTCGGTCTCGGCGCGGACGCGACGCCGCCGGCCGCCGAATACCGCAGCGGTGAGGCGCTCGGCAAGGCGGCACCGACCAGCCAGTGGTACTCCTCGGTGATGTTCCAGAAGTGGTCTCAACCGATCCACGCACATCCGATGACCTACCGGGCGACTGAGGAAGGTTTTGAACTGGGCCTCCCGACGCAGCAGGTCGCCGTCGAAGACAAGGGCAGGAAGGTGGAGGTCCGCTTCCCGCACGTGCCCGCGGTCGTGGTCGCTCCGCTGGCGTTCAAGCCCAGGGATGCACGGCTTTCCGGATTCTCCGACTGGCTCGCCCAGATCAGCATGGCTTCCGCCGAAGGCGAGTCCCTGAAAGTCACCGTGCTTCATGGCAGCCCGTTCAGCTACTACGAGTGCAGCAAGGGCGACGTGCGCTTCCGCCTCGCCTCTGCGCCCCAGGTCCTGTCCGACCCGAAGAGCGCGTCCGGTGACGGCCGAGTCGCGGCGTTTACCGTCGACGGTCACTCGTACGCGATATTCGCGCCCACCGGTGCCAGCTGGGACTGGGCCAAGCCGACGGAGCTGGTGCTGCACCTGCCGGCGACGGCCCGCTATTTCTCGGTCGCCGGACTGCCGGACGATCGCGAGGCGACGATTCGTCGACTTCCTCGCGGTCGCCTACGCCTTCCCGACCGACACGCGCGTCGAGTGGGCGTATGACCAGAAAGCCAGCGAGGTGCGCACGACATTCCGCGTCGAGACTGTTGCCAAGGAGGGCAACAACAAGACGACATTGATGGGCTTGTACCCGCACCAGTGGGCGAGCGTGGCGCCGAAGCCCGCGTCGCTATTCCAGTACGAGTCGGTGCGCGGACCAATACGACTCGTCACGGGAAACAGCTTCGCGCTCAGTCGCGCCTATCGCGGCGTCGTGCCGCTGTGGAGCGGCCTCCAGGAAGCTGCCAGCAGGGAAAGCGTCGCCAGCCTGCTGGTCGGCGACTACGCGAAGTCGGACCAGCTGTTCACGACGCCGCATCGCGGCACGTACTGGATCGGCAAGGCGCTCGGCGCCGTCGCGCAACTGATGTCCGTGGCCGAAGCCGAAGGCCAGCTGAAGACGCGCGATTCGCTGCTGGCGCTGCTCGAGAAGCAGCTGGAGGCCTGGTTCGATGGCAGGCACTCCACTTACTTCGTGCAGGATGCGAGCCTCGGGACGTTCATCGGGCTGCCGGAGGAATACAACAGCGTCACCAACATGAACGATCACCACTTCCACTATGGCTACTGGATCATGGCCTCGGCGCACGTCGCGCTCCGGAATCCGGGCTGGGGATCGAATGAAAAGTGGGGAGGCATGGTCAACAAGATCGTCGCAGACGTCGCCAACGACGAGCGCGGTCGCGCGGATTTCCCGTTCCTCCGGAATTTCGACCCGTACGAGGGCCATTCCTGGGCCTCCGGCGACGCGGACTTCGATGCCGGCAACAACCAGGAGTCGTCGTCGGAAGCCGTGAACGCCTGGGCCGGCCTGATCCTGTGGGGGGCGGCAACGCACAATGACAGGCTCAGGGACCTGGGTATCTACCTGTACACCAGCGAGATCGCGTCGGTGCAACAGTACTGGTTCGACCTCGACCACCAGGTGCTCGCCAAGGAATTCGGCAAGCCGTTTGCCAGCATGGTGTTCGGCGGCAAGTACGCCTACAACACCTGGTGGACCGAGGAACCGCGCCAGATCCTCGGGATCAACCTGCTGCCCTTCACGCCCGCATCCACCTACCTCGGCGCGGATCCGGCCTTCATCCGCAGGACCATGGACGCACTTCCCGGCGAGGTGAAGTTCTACGAGAAGCACGGCGCAACCGACGGCACGCCCGCGGATGTGTGGCAAGACGTGCTTGTCTCGTTCTTCGCGCTCGCGGATCCCAAGGCTGCGCTCGCCATGTGGAACCGCCGCGGGAGCGTCGAGTTCGGGGATACCCGCACGCGCACGCTCTACTGGGTACTGAGCCTCAAGGAGATGGGCGCGCCGGACTTCTCGGTCAGCGCGGACACGCCGCTCTACGCGGTGTTCAAGGACAAGGCCGGCGCGCAGACTTACCTCGCGTACAACGCGAGCGACGCGCCGATCCAGGTGACCTTCAGCACGGGCAAGACGGTGGACGTGCCGGCGAGATCACTCGCTCGGGCCCGCTGACCGCGAAGGCATAGGGACACAACGGCCGGCGCGACTGCATTCGACGCCGGGCCTCGGAGTCGTATTATCCTGACGGGTCAGCCAGCCCCCCCTGGCGCCCTTCCGGCATTCCATTGCACCTGATCGCCACCTGCCCTGAGGAAACCAAGCCCGCGCTGGTTCACGAGCTCGAGGGGCTCGGCGCAACCGGTCTCAAGCCGGGCTTCCGCGCCGTCGAATTCCAGGCTGACGACGCGCTCTACTACGAGCTGCACCTGAAACTGCGGACCGCGAGCCGCATCCTCCGCGTCCTCAAGGAGGTGCCGGCAAGAACACCGGAAATGCTGCACTCGCAGGCTCGGCGCATTCGCTGGCCGGAATTATTCGACGCACGCCACGGTTTTCTCGTCGAGAGCCTGGGTGCCGACGCCGAGGGCGGCGGCATGGCGCCGAAACAGGTCATCACCCAGGTGCGGGAGGCCATTCGCGATGTCTTCAGCCGCGCGGACGACGGGGTCCCGCGCGTCGATACCGAGGAGCCGAAGGTCGTCGTCGTCGCACACCTCGCGCGCGGCCGCTGCATGCTGAGCCTGGACACCTCAGGCAAGTCGTTGCACAAGCGCGGCTACCGGGAGCCGGGACATCCCGCGCCGATCAAGGAAACACTTGCGGCCGCGATACTCATCATGGCGGGCTACGATGGCACGCAGCCGTTCCTCGATCCGATGTGCGGCAGCGGCACGCTCGCCATCGAGGCGGCGATGATCGCGGTCCGAAAGGCGCCGCAGATCCATCGCAAGAAGGGGGAGTTCCATTTCGAATGGCTGAAGGACTTCGATCGCGAGCTCTGGCGAGCCACCCAGGACCGGGTGCGAGCCGAGAAACTCGATGCGCCGATCGCGCCGGTATTCGCGTCGGACATCAGCGAGAAGTACCTGGCGATGGCGCGCAAGAGCGCGCTCGATGCCCGTGTCGAGCGCTACATCAGTTTCAATACCGCTCGCTTCCAGGACATCGAGCCGCCCGCCGAGCGCGGGATGCTCGTGACCAACCTGCCCTACGGCGAACGCATCGGCAGCGATGAGGGCGAGATCCGTCGCCTGTACGAGGAGGTCGGCGACACGCTGAAGAAGAAGTTCACCGGCTGGCAGGCGGCGATCCTCGCGGCCAGCGCGTCGCCCCACAAGGCCATCGGACTGAAGCCGAGCCGATCCATTGCCCTGATGAACGGCAGCATTCCCTGCAGGCTGCTGCTGTTCGATCTGTATGCTGGAACCCGCAGGGTCGGATTGAATTGAATGCCCTGCCCCACCGGAGTGAACCTGATGCGCAGACTGCTTTTCATTGCCGCGAGCTGCTGGTCACTGACCGTCGCTGCACATCCTGCGCACGACGTCGACCCGGGAGCGAGCCTGAACGACCCTGGCCTCGGCGTCGTGAACTTCCCGACATCCACACGTTCCGCCCCTGCACAGCAGGAGTTCCTCCGGGGCATGTTGTTGCTGCACCTGTTCGAATACCCGTCGGCAGAGCAAGCATTCATTGCGGCGCGAACTATCGATCCCACGTTCGCCATGGCCTACTGGGGCGAGGCGATGACGTTCACACACCCGCTCTGGAACCAGCAGGATTTGGCGCGCGGCCGGGCGGCCCTGGCCCTGCTCGGCGCGACGCCGGCAGCGCGTGAGGCCAAAGCGGGCACGCCGCTCGAGCGTGACTGGCTGGCGCTCGCGGATACGCTGTACGGCGAAGGCGACAAGATCGAGCGCGACCGCAGGGTCCTGGCGCACCTGGAAGAAATGAACGCGCGCTACCCGCGCAACGATGAAGTAGAACTCTACCTGTCGCTGTGGCTGATGGGCGTCACGCAGGGCGAGCGCAACGTGCCCAATTACCTGCGCGCCGCGACGATCGCGCGAGAGGTCTATGCGCGTAACCCCATGCACCCGGGCGCCACGCATTACTGGATTCACGGAATGGACTCGCCGGACTCCGCGAGCGGAGCCCTCGAAGCGGCACGGGTGCTCGCCCGGATTTCGCCCGCGGCCGGCCATGGACAGCACATGACCTCGCACATCTTCAGCGCACTGGGCATGTGGGACGATCTTGTCCTCGCAAACGAACGCGCGATCGCGGTCGTCAACGCCGGGCGACTCAAGCGCGGTCAGCCGGCGACCTTCTGCGGTCACTACGCCGAATGGCTGATCTACGGCTACTACCAGCAGGGTCGGCAGCATGACGGCGACGCGCTGCTTGCCTCGTGCAATGATGGCCGCGCTGCCGCAGTCGAATGGGCGGATCGCAACTATGACCCAAAGCTCGGCTCGTCGCGGACCGGCGAGCAGGTAGCCATCGGCCTGGCCGAGTCGCTGGCGTTCATGCGCGCCACCACAGTCATCGAATCCCCGGCTGCTCGCGCGCAAGCGCTGGCGATCACCATCGATACGAAGGGCCTGCACCGGTCAGCCGGCTGGGTCTGGTTTCCCGAGGGATATGCAGCCACCGAGCGAGGCGACTACGCGACGGGCGGGGCGACGAGCGAGCGCATCGTCGGCCTGGTGCTGCAGCCAGGCGAGGCTGGAGAGTCGCCGAACCAGGACGCCTACTTCGAAATCATGGCGCAGACGCTGGCGGGACTGACGGCATTCCGGCAGGGCGACAAGGAAGGCGGATTGCGCATCGTCGAGCGGGCGGCGACGCGCTACGAGTCGGTTCCCTTTGACTACGGGCCGCCGGTACCGGTGAAGCCTCCTCAGGAACTCGCAGGTGAGCAGCTCCTCGAACTCGGCCGGGCCGCGGAAGCACGCGCGTACTTCGAACGGTCATTGCGACTCGCGCCGCGGCGCGTCGAATCGCTGCTCGGCCTGGCCCGGGCAGCTGCAGCAGTGGGTGACGAAGCCACCGCGAGGACGGCGTACACCGAACTCGTGGCGATCTGGCATTCAGCCGACGCAGGCCTCCCGGCGAGGGCCGAGGCAGCGAGCTGGTTGGCCGCGCACCAAGGCACCGGCTGACCCTCGGCAGGTAGAGCGGCCGTTGTCCCAGCCCGCCAACTGGCCCATCGTTGCGCCTCTGCGCGCACAGACGGAGCGTCCATGACACTCACCGGGCAGATCGCCGTACTCCTCGCCGCGACGGTCGTCGCCGTGCCTTTGTTCCGGCGATTCAAACTCAGCGCTGTGCTTGGCTACCTGGCGGCCGGCGTGGTGATCGGCCCCTGGGGACTGGGACTCTTCGAGGACGTGGAGAGCATCCTGCACTTCGCGGAGTTCGGCGTCGTGCTGCTGCTTTTCGTGATCGGACTCGAGCTTCAGCCATCGCGGCTGCGCGTGATGCGACGCGCGATCTTTGGCGGAGGCGGCCTGCAGGTCGCTGTCACGACTGCGGTGCTCGCAGCTGCTGCCAGGGCGCTCGGGATGCCGTGGCCGGCTGCGCTGGTGATCGCATTTGCGCTTTCGCTGTCTTCGACGGCGCTGATCCTGCAGGTGCTGGCCGAGCGTGGCGAGCTGACCACCCGGCACGGCCGCGCCGCGTTTGCGACGCTGCTATTCCAGGACCTCGCCATCATGCCGGCGCTGGTCGTGCTGCCCCTGGTCGGGGGCTCTAGTTCCATGTCGCTCGACTGGAAAGCGATCGTGTTGCCGATCGTGGCCGCAGGGGTCGTGGTGGCAATCGGCCGCTACGTGCTGCGTCCGGCACTGCGCATCATCGCAGGCACCGGCGCACAGGAAGCCTTCACGGCCGCCGCGCTGCTGCTGGTCGTCGGCACGGCGCTGCTATTCGAGTCGGTTGGCCTGTCGATGGCGCTTGGTGCGTTCATCGCGGGCGTGCTGCTGGCCGACAGCGAGTATCGCCACGAACTCGAGGCGGACATCGAGCCGTTCAAGGGCCTGCTGCTCGGCCTGTTCTTCATGGCGGTCGGCATGTCCGCCAACGTCGGGGTGCTGATCGAGTCCCCGCTCAAGGTGCTGGCGCTGACGCTCGGCTACATGGCGATCAAGATGCTCGCGGTCTGGATCGCAGCCCGGCTCGCGCGCCAGGACGGTGCGACTGCATGGCGGCTCGGCATCGCGCTGGCGGGTGGCGGCGAATTTGCGTTCGTGCTGCTGGCGCTGGCAGCGTCGGGCAGACTCGTTCCGCGCGCAGACGCGGACCTGCTGATCATCGTCGTCACGCTGTCGATGGTCGCGTCGCCGCTGCTGATCGCAGCAGCCGACATGCTGGCGCGGCGCCTGAAGCCGGCCTCAACGCGCGCTCCTTTCGATACGATCGAGTCCGAGGAGCCGCGTGTGCTGATCGCGGGTTTTGGGCGCTTTGGCCAGATTGTCGCCCGGGTACTCCGGGCACGGCGTATCCGGTTCACTGCGCTCGAGATCAGCCAGGCGCAGGTGGATTTCGTGCGGCGCTTCGGCAACCGGCTCTACTACGGCGATGCGTCGAGGCTTGAAATGCTGCGCGCCGCCGGCGCCGGACAAGCTTCGGTGCTGGTGATCGCCATCGACGAAGTCGAGGCGTCGGTGCGCACCGCGGAGGTTGCCCTTCGGCACTTCCCGAACCTCCGGGTACTGGCCCGCGCGCGGAATCGGCAGCACGTATTCCGGTTGATGGATGCCGGAGTCAACGGGATCTGGCGCGAAACATTCGCCTCGAGCCTGGAAGTGGCTGAGGCCGTCCTCGTCGCGCTCGGCACCACACGCGACGCTGCGGCATCACAGGCCCGACGGTTCCGGGAGCACGACGAAGCCACCCTGCTTGCGCAGGCCGCAGTGCACGATGACGAGACGAAATTCATGGCGACCACGAAGGAATCGGCCACGCAGCTCGAGGGCCTGTTCGAGGCGGACACCAGGTAAAGCGGGTCCTCCCCGCGCCGTCTCAGCCCATCTGCGACTGGCAGTAGTTCTGCAAGCCAACCCGGCCGACCAGCTCGAGCTGGGTCTCGAGGAAGTCGATGTGCTCCTCCTCGGAACCGAGGATGTCCTCGAGCAGTTCACGACTCACGAAATCGCCGACCGACTCGCAATGGACGATGGCGTCCTTCAGGTCCGGGTGCGCGATGTGCTCCAGCTTGAGGTCACACTCGAGTACCTCTTTCACGTCCTCACCGATCATCAGCTTGCCGAGTCCCTGCAGGTTCGGAAGCCCCTCGAGGAACAGGATCCGCTCGATCAGCGCATCGGCGTGCTTCATCTCGTCGATTGATTCCTTCCGTGTGTGCTCGCCGATCCGCGTGAACCCCCAGTTCTTCAGCATCCGCGAATGCAGGAAGTACTGGTTGATCGCCGTCAGCTCGTTCTTGAGGATCTTGTTCAGGTGCGCGATGACTTTGACGTCGCCCTTCATGGCGATGCACTCCCAGTTACGTTGGTGAAAGGGCCGGTGGCCCCCGCTGGTCAGGAAGCCTGAAGCGCCGACGTGCTCGATGCAAGCGTCTGCTCGGCGAGCATTTCCCGGGCGCAGGGCTCGCAGGCGCCGCAGCAGGTGGCGACGCCTGTGCACGACTGGAGCTGCTCGAACGAACGCGCGCCCTCGCGGATCGCCTGTTCGAGCCGATTCTCCGAGATACCGTGGCAGAGGCAGACATACATGGTGCGAAACCTCGGGAGTAACTCTAGCGAGGTTCGCTTCCAAATACAAATGATTCGTATTTACGTAATAACCGAGACATGCCGGGGGCCGGATCAAGTTCGCCCGCCGCCTGTCGGCCCCGGTCTCGACCGCAGCCTCGGTGTAACCGCCTCCGTCAGGGCATCAGCGGGACGCCGATCAGGTGCCTGTGGGCCCAGCCGACGAACAGGCCGTAGATCAGCAGGCCACCGACGACCGCTATCAAGTCGTTGAACTTGCCGGCCGGCGCAGCCCGGAGCTCGCGGACGGGGCGCTTGCCCACGGAGATGCGATCAAGCACCGCCCAGGCCAGTATTCCGCCGAACAGCAGCACATCCCCCAGCATCCCGTTCGCCAGCAGGTGGGCGAGTGCCCATGTCTTTGTCGCGGTGAGCATCGGATGTTTCACCGCTGTCTTGATACGCCCCGGCAGATAGGCCGAAAGCAGCAGCGGAAACACCGGCAGCATCAGCAGCATCGCCAGGTGACGCGTCCAGGTCGGCGGCTGGTAGAGCACCACTGGCTCCTGGCGTGCCACGTTGCAGCCGTGCACCAGCAGCACGAACGCGAGCAACGAGGCGACCGAATACAGCCGCTTCCAGTTGAGTTCCCCGAGCCGGGTGACCATGGAGTCGCGCCAGCCCGGCGCAAAGATTGAAATCGAGTGAATACCGAGAAACATCACCAGTCCGAGGACGAGCTGGGTCATCAGTGCGCGCTCCACATGGAAGATTCGGGGAGTCTAGCCGGGTTGATGGCGAGCGGCCCGACGATCCCGGGACGCGGGATCGCGAGCGGCGCCCTGGCACGGGAGTAAAGGCACTTTGTACATATCGTGTACAATTATTTATGCCTTTATTTGACTATTAAAGGTCATTCGTATAATTTTTGCATCACTTTTACGGACTTACAGGCACATCCCATGCCAACCACCGGAGGCGAAAAGCTCCCGATCCGCAGGATCTCCGCGCTGACTGGCGTCAACGCCATCACGCTGCGCGCATGGGAACGGCGCTACGGGCTCATCCGGCCCCTGCGCTCCCCCAAGGGACATCGCCTGTACACGCACCAGCACGTCGAACTGATCCGTCGTGTCCTGGCGCTGATGGAACGCGGCGTGCCGATCAGCCGGGTCAGCGAGGTGATCGAAGCCGAGTCCGCCGCGCAAACCGGTACGTCGGCTGGTGACGGACCCTGGCAGCACTATGTCGAAGCCATGGCCGCCGCCATCGCGCGCTTCGACGAACCGGAACTCGACCGCATCTACGACGGCGCGCTGTCCGTGCACTCCGTGGACGCCGTCACCCGGCAGATGACCCTTCCGCTGCTCACTCGCCTGGGCGAGCGCTGGCAGGACCTCCCCGGTGCGATCGCGGAGGAGCACTTTTTCTCGACCTACCTGCGCAGCAAGCTCGGCGCGCGACTGCAGCACCGCATGCGATACGCAACCGGCCCGAGGATCCTTGCCGCCTGCGCGCCCGGCGAGCAGCACGAGATCGGCCTGCTGCTGTTTGCGCTGGAGGCCCAGGACGCGGGCCTGCGTACTGTCGTGCTCGGCGCGGACACGCCGCTCGACGACGTCGCAGTCGCGCTCCAGCGTTCCGGCTGCGACGCCGTGGTGCTTTCCTTGTCGGTGGATCCGCCCGAGGGCCTGCTGGAACGTGCGCTGCCGCGGCTGGTGCGCAAGGCCAACGTTCCGGTGTTCGTCGGTGGCGGCGCTGCGCTGCGAAATCGCGCCGCGATCACCGCCGCCGGCGCCACCTCCCTGGGCTCGACGCCGGAGGACGGCGTTCGCCTGATTACTGCTGCACTCTCACCCGGGAAGCCACGTCCATGAGTCAGGCCACGCGATTCGCCATCAACTGGGTCGAGCAAGGACTCGTCCCCGACACCGTCATCCGCGCAGGTATTCGTCGCCTTTGCGAGCAGCGCCTGGCCGAGATCAGCGCGGGCGACTGCGAGACCGCATCGCTGGCCACCGAGGCCTTCGCGCGAGCGATGCAAGCGTCCGAGATCGCACCGGTGCCGCACCTGGCGAACGTGCAGCACTACGAGGTTCCGGCAGATTTCTTTGCGCTGGCGCTCGGACCGCATCGCAAGTACAGCAGCGCCTGGTGGCCTGCGGGAGCGGAGACCCTGGAGCAGGCTGAGGCCGTTGCCCTTGCGTCAACCTGTGAGCACGCGGGACTCGTCGACGGCCAGTCGATCCTGGAACTTGGATGCGGCTGGGGATCGCTCACGCTCTGGATGGCGGCGAATTATCCAAGGAGCCGCATCACCGCGGTGTCGAACTCGCATTCGCAGCGCACCTGGATCCTCGACGAGGCCGAGCGACGTGGGCTCCGCAACGTCCAGGTAATCACCGCCGACATGAACCACTTCTCGACCGGGCGGCGCTTCGACCGCGTCGTATCGGTGGAGATGTTCGAACACATGCGCAACTGGCCGGCGCTGTTTACCCGCGTGCACGACTGGCTGAATCCCGGCGGGCGCTTCTTCATGCACGTCTTTTGCCATCGCTCGACACCGTATGCGTTCGTCGATGGCGGTCCGTCGGACTGGATGAGCCGACACTTCTTCTCGGGCGGCATCATGCCCAGCGACGAACTTGCGCCGCGGTTCCAGCAAGACCTGCGTTTCATTCGACGCTGGCGCTGGGACGGGAGGCACTACGAAAAGACCGCCAATGCGTGGCTTGCCAACGTGGACGCCCGCAAGGCCGAGGTGCTGACCGTCATGGCGCGGACTTACGGCGAGTCGGCTGCCCAGGTCTGGCTGCAGCGCTGGCGCATCTTCTTCATGGCCTGCGCGGAAATGTTCGGCTACCGCAACGGCCAGGAATGGTGGGTCAGCCACTACCTGTTCGAGCGCCCCGAAGGCTCGCCGCACGCCGCCACCGCGTCCGGGCACCGCGATGCCGTCGCGCCCGACGATCCCGGGCGCAGCTGATGCGCGCGCTGCTACCGACCGTCGCGCTGCTGCTCACCGGCTGCCAGAGCACACCGCTGCCGCCGCTCGCCCAGGCGAGCGCGGTCGACCTCGAGCGCTTCATGGGGGACTGGTACGTCATCGCGTCCATCCCGACCTGGATCGAGCGCGATGCCTACAACGCAGTCGAGTCCTACCGCATCGCACCCGACGGATCGATTGAGACCACATTCACCTTCCGGGAAGGTGGGTTCGACGGCAAGCCCCGCCACTACACGCCGCGCGGCTTCGTCGTGGACCGCGAATCGAACGCGGTCTGGGGCATGCAGTTCGTATGGCCGATCAAGGCCGACTACCGGATCGCCTACCTGTCGGATGACTACAGCCAGACCGTGATCGCCCGCACCAGCCGCGACTACGTCTGGATCATGGCGCGCACGCCGGACATCACCGACGCCGACTACCAGCGCCTGGTCAAGTTCGTCGCCGACCAGGGCTATGACGTCTCGCTGCTGCGCAAGGTGCCCCAGCGCTGGAATACGGCCGCAGCGACCGCGGGAGACCCCGCGCCATGATGCGCCGGCTGAGCCTTGCGCTGCGTCGTTGGTTCGATAGCAGCGTCGCGGAGCCCTCTACCGCGCCAGGCCAGGGCCGGCGGATCGACTGGCCGCGCGTGGTGCCCTTCGTGATCCTGCACCTCGGTTGCCTCGGCGTGCTGTGGACGGGCGTAAGCACGTTCGCGGTTGTCGTCGCGCTTGGGCTGTACGCGCTGCGCATGTTCGCGATAACCGCTTTCTACCACCGCTACTTCTCTCACCGGAGTTTCAGCACTTCGCGTGCGGCGCAGTTCGCGTTCGCATTGCTCGGCGCCTCGGCGGTGCAGCGTGGACCCATCTGGTGGGCATCGCATCACCGGCACCACCACCGACACTCGGATCGCCCGGCCGACGGCCATTCGCCCCGGCAGCATGGCTTCCTGTGGAGCCACGTCGGCTGGTTTCTCGCCACCGAGAACTTCCCGGCAAAGCCATCGCTGGTCCCCGACCTGGTCCGGTATCCGGAACTGCGCTGGCTGGACCGCTACGACGCTGCAGTGCCTGCAGCGCTTGCCGTGTCGCTGTACGCGCTGGGCGCGTGGCTCGAGCGCTCGGTCCCCGGGCTCGGAACCAGCGGAGCCCAGTTGCTGGTGTGGGGTTTCTGTATCTCCACCGTCGCCGTCTATCAAGTGACATTCACCATCAACTCGCTCGCCCATAACTACGGCAGCAGGCGCTACGCGACGCGTGACGACTCCCGCAACAACCCGTGGCTCGCGCTGCTTACGCTCGGCGAGGGCTGGCACAACAACCATCACCATTACCCCAGTGCCGCGCGCCAGGGCTTCTACTGGTGGGAGATCGACGCCAGTTACTACGCGCTCCGGCTGCTCGCCGCACTGGGCGTGGTCTGGGACCTGCGCCCGGTGCCAGTCGCGATTCGTGAGCGGCACGCGGTTCGCGCCGCGGGAACGCCGGCATGAAAGTCGCGATCATCGGCGGTGGCATTGCCGGCAACGTCGTCGCGCACCGACTGCACCGCGGGCACGACATCACGCTCTACGAGGCGGCGAGCCACCTCGGCGGCCACACGCACACGCACACCGTCGAGCAGGCCGGCCGCAGCTGGCAGGTGGATACCGGGTTCATCGTTTTCAATGACCGCACCTACCCGAATTTCATCCGGCTGCTCTCGGAACTCGGAGTCGCCTCCCAGCAGAGCAGCATGAGCTTCTCGGTTCGGGACGAGGCAAGCGGCCTGGAGTACAACGGCACCAACCTGAACTCACTGTTCGCACAAAGGCGCAACCTCGTGCGTCCGCGGTTCCTCGGGATGATTCGCGACATCCTGCGATTCAACCGCGAGGCCCCGGCGCTGCTGGACGAGCCCGGTGGCGAAGTGCCTCTTGGCGAACTGCTGGAGCGCGGACGCTACGGGCGCGCTTTCATCGAGCACTACATCGTGCCGATGGGTGCGGCGATCTGGTCAACCGATCCGGCGTCGATGCTGGCCTTCCCGGCCCGGTTCTTCGTACGCTTCCTGCACAACCACGGGATGCTCACCGTGAGCGACCGCCCCACCTGGCGCACCATCGTCGGCGGTTCGGCTCGTTACGTGGAAAAGCTGTCCGCACCGTTCCGGCATCGCGTGCGACTCGCCACACCGGTGGAATCGGTGCGGCGGGTGCCGGGCGGCGTGGTGGTCAAGGCACGCGGCCTCGAGGCGGCGCACTACGACGCGGCCTTCCTCGCCTGTCACAGTGACCAGGCGCTCGAGATGCTGGCCGACCCGACTGCTCCCGAGCGCGAGGTACTGGGCGCAATCCCCTACCAGCGCAACGAGGCGGTGCTGCACACCGATACGCGCCTGATGCCGCGGCGACGGCTCGCCTGGGCGGCGTGGAACTACCACCTGCCGCAGGGCGGCGGCGGACCGGCAGCGCTGACCTACGACATGAGCTGCCTGCAGCGACTCGACTCGCCGACCCCGTTCCTGGTTACGCTGAATCGCAGCGACGAGATCGACGCCGCGTGCGTCATCAAGCGCATCGTCTACCAGCACCCGCTCTACACGCCGGCGTCGGTCGCCGCACAGGCCAGGCAACGCGAGTTGAACGGCCCGGAGCGCACCTATTTCTGCGGGGCGTGGTGGCGCAACGGTTTCCACGAAGACGGGGTCGTGAGCGCGCTGGATGCCGTCACGCACTTCGAGCAGGACCATGCAGAGCGCGCTCTATACCGGTCGGCTTAGCCATCACCGGCACCTGCCCGTGCCGCATGCGTTCGAGTACCGCATGTGCATGGCGTGGCTCGACCTCGCGGAGCTCGACCAGGTGTTCCGTGGCCGCTGGCTATGGTCCACGAAGCGGCCTGCGGTTGCATGGCTGCGGCGCTCGGACTACCTCGGCGAGGCAGCGATGCCGCTGGACCAGGCCGTGCGTGACCGGGTCGAACTCGAGACAGGGCGGCGCCCCACCGGGCCCGTGCGCCTGCTCACGCACCTGCGAACGTTCGGCCACTGTTTCAACCCGGTAAGCTTCTATTACTGCTACGACGCGCCCGGCGAGAACCTCGAGGCGATCGTCGCCGAGATCACCAACACACCGTGGAACGAGCGCCACGCCTACGTTCTGCCGGTCGATGCTGAACAGGCATCGGGCAACTCGCTTCGCTTCCGCTTCGGCAAGTCGTTCCACGTCTCGCCGTTCATGCCGATGGACCTCGACTACGACTGGCGATTCTCGATGCCGGGTGAGCGACTCGCCGTGCACATGCGCAACCGCAAGGCGGGCGACACGTTGTTCGACGCGGCGCTTTCGCTGGAGCGCCGGGAGATGACGGGCACGAACCTCGCCGGCGCACTCGCGGGCTACCCATTCGCGACGATGCAGGTGGTCGGCGCGATCTACTGGCAGGCACTGCGTCTCTGGCTGAAGCGCATCCCATTTCATGACCATCCGGCCACGCGGACTGGAGAAAAAGCCACATGACCGACACGACTCTGATCGAACTGTCCCGCCGCGAACAACGCTCGAGCCCGCTGGGGGCCCTCGCCCGCCGGCTCGTGCTTGGACAGCTCGCGGGAATCCGCCACGGTTGCCTGCGCATACGCGAGGGTGGCGAAATCCGGATCTTCGGCGTGGCAGGCACCGGCCCATCGGCCACGATTACCGTTCTCGACCCGGCGTTCTACGCCGACATTGCTTTCGGCGGGTCGGTGGGCGCGGGCGAGTCGTACATGCTCGGCCACTGGCGCGCGGACAACCTCACGGCGCTGATGCGCCTGATGCTGCGCAACCGCGCTGCGCTCGACGCTATGGAGACAGGCCTTGCGCGCGCCTCGGCACCGCTGCGTGTCGCCGCACACTGGCTGCACCGGAATACACGGGCCGGCAGCCGCCGCAACATCTCGGCGCACTACGACCTCGGCAACGAGTTCTTCCGCCTGATGCTCGACGAAACCATGATGTATTCGTGCGCGCTGTTCGAGCGCCCGGACATGACGCTTGCCGAGGCGTCCACCGCGAAACTCGACTCAATCTGCCGCAAGCTTGCGCTCGGCCCGGACGACCACGTGCTCGAGATCGGCACCGGCTGGGGCGGCTTCGCGCTGCATGCAGCCGAACGCCACGGCTGCCGCGTCACGACCACGACGATTTCACGCAGCCAGTTCGAGCTTGCGCAGCAGCGGGTCCGGGCCGCCGGCCTCGAGGACCGGATCACCGTCCTTCTCGAGGATTACCGGGACCTCGGTGGGACCTACACGAGGCTGGTCTCGATCGAGATGATCGAGGCCATCGGCCACCAGCAGTTCGGCGAGTTCTTCCGTCAATGCGCCGCGCGCCTGCGGCCGGGCGGCCGGATGCTGCTGCAGTCCATCACGATCGCCGACCGGAACTACGCGCGCGCGCGCGACGAAGTGGACTTCATCAAGCGTTACATTTTCCCCGGCAGCTGCATCCCCGCGGTGAGCGCGCTGGCCCAGGCAATGGCGGAGTCGAGCGACCTGCGCATTGTTCACCTGGAGGACATCGGCCCGCACTACGCCACGACGCTGGCGCGCTGGCGCAGCAACTTCCTCGCCAACCTCGGGATGGTATTCGCCATGGGCTACCCCGAGACGTTCACCCGGATGTGGGAGTTCTACCTCTGCTACTGCGAGGCGGGGTTCGCGGAGCATGCGCTCGGTGACGTGCAGGTACTGCTGGCGCGCGATTGACCAGCAGCGCAGGATGGGTCAGCGCCGGGTCGCCCGCTGGACGCGGCGCTGCGGTGGCGACATCATGGCCGGAGCGTCTCCACGTGGATGGCGCGCCTATTCTTGCTGCCAGGGAACTCCCATGAAGACCCGTATCACCGAACTCTTCGGCATCCAGCACCCGATCATCCAGGGAGGCATGCATTTCGTCGGGCTGCCCGAACTTGCGTCCGCGGTCTCCAATGCGGGCGGGCTGGGCATGATCACCGGGCTTACGCTCGGCACGCCGGAAAAGCTCGCCGCCGCGATCGCGCGTTGTCGCGACATGACCGACAAGCCGTTCGGCGTCAACCTGACCTTCCTGCCGATGTTCACCAGCCCGCCGTACGCCGAACTGATCCAGGCGATCATCGAGGGCGGCGTGCGCATCGTCGAAACCGCGGGCCGCAGCCCCGAGCAGTACATGCCGGTGCTGAAGCAGCACGGCGTGAAGGTCATCCACAAGTGCACATCGGTGCGCCATTCGCTCAAGGCCGAGCGCATCGGTTGCGACGCGGTCAGTGTCGACGGTTTCGAGTGCGGCGGGCATCCGGGCGAGGACGACGTGCCGAACTTCATCCTGCTGCCGCTCGCCGCCGAGGCACTGAAGATCCCGTTCGTCGCCTCGGGCGGCATGGCCGACGGTCGCAGCCTGGTCGCGGCACTGGCACTCGGCGCGGACGGCATGAACATGGGCACCCGCTTCATTGCAACGAGGGAAGCACCGGTGCACGAAAACGTGAAGCAGGCGCTGGTCCAGGCAACCGAGCTCGATACCCGCCTGATCATGCGGTCGCTGCGCAACACCGAGCGCGTGCTGCGCAACGCCGCCGTCGACAAGGTCGTCGAGATCGAGAAGACAAAAGGTGCAGCGACCACGATCGACGACATTCGCGAGTACGTCGCCGGTGCCTACGTGAAGGTGATGCAGCAGGGCGACATGGAGTCCGGAGCATGGTCCTGCGGCATGGTGGCCGGACTGATCCATGACGTGCCGACCTGCCGGGAACTGGTCGACCGCATCATGGACGAGGCCGAGGCGATCATAGGGAAGCGGCTGGCCGGCATGTAGTCGGGCTGTCTCCAGGCCGCGACAGTTGTGAGCTGTCGCGGCGCGGCGCAGCGAGTAATCTCGGCA
Organism: uncultured Gammaproteobacteria bacterium; assembly: GCA_963732375.1. Classification (GTDB taxonomy): domain Bacteria; phylum Pseudomonadota; class Gammaproteobacteria; order Steroidobacterales; family Steroidobacteraceae; genus RPQJ01. Next base: position 157,811 of record CAVSZE010000001.1, on the reverse strand, counting down.
GCGAGAACTTCTCGAGGCGCGTTCGCAATGACCAGTCGACGTCTGTTCCTGTCCTGTGTTGCCGCTATCGCATTGACTGGCTGCGCCAGCATGCCTCACTCGGACCCGCTGCAGGTCACCGTAGCCGGCGTCGAGGGATTGCCCGGCGAGGGCATGGAGTTCCGCATGCTGGTCAAGCTGCGGGTGCAGAACCCCAACGAGACGCCGATCGAGTTCACCGGAGTCTACGTGCAGCTCGACGTTCTCGACAAGACCTTCGCTACCGGCGTCAGCGACGAGAGCGGCGCAGTGCCTGGATTCGGCGAGACTGTGATCTCTGTACCCGTCACGGTTTCCGCGCTGCGAATGGTGAGGCAAGTCGTCGGCATGCTCGACGGGCAACCGGTGGACCAGATCCGCTACGAGATGAGCGGCAAGTTGAACGGCGGGCTGTTCAACACCCACCGCTTCGAGTCGAAGGGCGAGTTCGCGCTGCCGAAACCAGGGCCGACGGCCGCCGACTAACGTCTCAAAGCGCGCACGACCCGGCCGGTCAACGCACGCAGCGGCGCCGCACCGACTGGCGGGTCGAACTGGGCCATGGTCAGCTGGAAGACCGCTTGCTTGGCTGTCGCAAGCGTCGGTGAGGCAATCACCGAACGGCCGGACACGAGGAAAGTGTCCAGGTCGCCGAACGCGACCAGCATCGGCTTCGGGACCGCGATGAATTCGCGCAGCCTGCGGCCGGCCAGGAACCGCACGACGTTGTCGGCCACGAATTGTCCAGTCTGCATCGCGTAGTAGGCCTGCTTCGCGAGCCGTGGGCGCAATTCGGCCACATCACCCGCGACGAACACGTTCTCGAATTGGCTGCCCTGCAGCGACCGACGGACGGGCGCCCAGTGCTGCTTGCGGCCCGAGAGACCAGCTTCGCCGATCAGCTCCGGTGCTGTAGCGCCCGCGGTCCAGATCGTCAGGTCCGAGCGCACCGAACCACCGGAACCAATGTGTACTCGACTTGGAGTCACCTTCGCGGCTGCCGTCTTGACCATGAATTCCACGTTGAGGCCCGCACAATGCGCGCGCACTGCCTGATCCAGTGCCCGCGGACCACCCGGCATCAATCGCGAGCCTGTCTCGATCACGCTGATATGCAACGACTCCCGGCCGCGATATCGACGCAGGATTTCGCCCAGCACCTCGATGCCCTCGAGCCCACCACCTACGATGACGACCGACTTCCTGCCCTTCCGACGGGCCAGCGTCGCGAGCCGGCGTCCGATCGCCACGCCGTCGTCAACGGCTTTGAGCGGCATCGCGTACGTGTCGGCCCCCTCGACACCGAACGTGTTCACCACACTGCCAATCGCGACGATGCAGGCATCGAACGCGACCTGCCCGCCGCCGGACGTCGTGAGCCGGCCCGCACGCGCGTCGATGTCGGTGACCGTGGCGCGCAGAAATCGATGGCCGGCACGCGCCACCAGCCGCGCCCGTGGCAATCGCAGGTCCGCAGGACGCACCGTGCCCGATACGAGTTCGTGGATACCGGGGCGCCACTCGAACCAGGGCGCTCCGTCGATCACCGTTACGTCGTGACCAGGGCCCAGCCGCTGCGCGGCCGAGAGCCCGGCGAAATTGGCTCCGACAATGACGATCCGAGGTCGCGCCTTGCGTGCGCCCGGCTCCGCCGCCGCGCGACCGTGCCCACCCGGCCGCGAGGAACGCTTGACCGGCGAGCGACTCATTCGGCCGCGTGCGACGATTTCCACTCCATCGCCCGCTGCACCCGCCGCTCGACCGACGGGTGGTCATAGAACAACCACTCTTCGAGCCGGCTGGGCCGGGGATTACGGTACTCCGCGGTCTTGACCAGCGCCGTGGCCAGCGCGTCGGGCAGGTCCACCGTCTCCAGCGAGTACTGGTCGGCCTGGTTTTCGGCAAGACGACTCATCCCGTTCGTCACCGGCCCTGCCAGCAACCCGAACAAGGACGCCATGAACAGCAGTACCGGCAGGCCCGCGGGGTCGGCCAGGGACGCCCGGCTGCCGAACGCGCGCGCGAAGCGCGGGAACAACCGGTCGACCAGGAAGAAGAACAGGATCGCGAGGCCCGAGAACACGATGACCAGGCGCCAGGTGTGGCCAAGCACATAGTGGCCGATCTCGTGGCCGGTCACCGCCTTCACCTCGTCCAGCGAGGCGCCCTTGAAGGCGACATCGGAAATCGCGATGCGGGCGGTACCGCCGACGCCGCCGGCGTTTGCGGTGAAGTTGTTCGACTGCCGCGAACCGTCGTAGACGAAGATGCGGTCGGCCGGTACCCCGGCACGCTCGGCCATCACCAGCAGAGAATCGCGCACCTCGCCAGCCGGCACCGGCTTGAAGTCATTGAACAGCGGCTCGATCACGACAGGTGCGGCAAGCATGAATGCCGACAATGCCAGCGCCGTGAGCCCGGCCGACCAGGCCCACCAGGTCCGGCCAGCGCGTCGGATCAGCGCATAGACGCCGACGAAGAACAGCGCGCCGAGCAGCGCCGAAATCGAGATTGACAGCAAACCCTGCCCCAGGAAGTCGCCCAGTGGCTGGCTGGTGCGTCCGTAGCTCGTCTCCCGCCACCATTCCTGGTACAGCGACCAGGGGAGCATCAGCACCGCGGAAACCAGGAAGTACACGATCCCGACCACGAATGCCCGAAGGTTCGGCCCGCGTCGGGCGAGCCTCGCCTCCACCCGTTCGAGCACACCCCAGCGCACGATGAGCAGCGTGACGACCGCGCTCGCGACCAGCGACCAGAGCAGCAGCCAATGGTTACCGGTCGTGTAGGCCGCAGCCTTGGCCAGCGTATCCGTACCGAGTCCGTCGATGTATGCCGCGGTTGCGGCCATTGTTTCGGTTGTCATGCGCCGATAATACGGCAGGATACGTTCTCGATTGCACTCAGAATCATGTAGGATTGGCAGGGTCAACGTACCCCCATCCTCCCTACCAATCCAATTCTCCCGAGAGCCCTGAACCATGAAGAATTTTCGAAAGACTATTGGCGTCCTGGCACTGGTTGCGACATTTTTCGCAGGTGGCCTTGCGCTCGCCGCAGAGGCCAAGAAGCCTGACGGCACGGTCAAGATCGATTCGACGCAGTTCGCCCTCGTCCTCGGCGGCAGCACCGGTGGCGGCACGCTGACCTACAAGGGCAAGGACCACGAATTCAAGCTCACCGGCCTGACCGTGGGCGCCAACGTCGGCGTCACCAAGATCGACGCAGTGGGCGACGTCTACGATCTGAAGGACATTTCCAAGTTCCCGGGCACGTACACCCAGTGGGATGCCAGTGCGACCCTCGGCGGGGGCGCCGGCGCGCTGTACCTGAAGAACGAAAACGGCGTGGTGATGAAGCTCACCTCGCGTAACCAGGGCCTGCAGATCAATGTCGGCTCCGCGAATGGCGTCAAGGTGACGATGAAGTAACAGCGGCCTCCGCTGTTTTTTGCTGCGACGCCGCCTTCGGGCGGCGTCGTCGTTTCCGGGCTGCGGAAATGACGGTTTCAGGGCGGGTGCCCGCGCCCTGCTAGGATGCGGCACTTGAATCAGGCGCTTCCGTTATCCGCGAGGGACCCACCGTGCCGAGAAATCAAGCCAACGCGATCTTTGCCTGCACCTTCCTGCTCTCCGTCGTCACGACGACAGCCAGCGCGGCCGAAACGCTGCGGCCGGACCAGGTCGCGTACAGGGAACTGTTTCGCGAACTGGTCGAAACCAACACGACGCTGTCCGCGGGAAACTGCACCGAGGCCGCTGGCAAGATGGCCGCCCGTCTTCGCAAGGCGGGCATGCCGGAGCAGGACAGCCACCTGTTCGCGGTGCCCGAACACCCGAAGGAAGGTGGACTGGTCGCCGTGCTCCCCGGGAGCGACCCGAAGTCGAGGCCGATGCTGCTGCTCGCGCACCTTGATGTCGTGGAAGCGAAGCGCGAAGACTGGACCCGTGATCCGTTCACGCTGGTGGAGGAAGACGGCTATTTCTACGCGCGCGGGGTTGCCGACGACAAGGCCATGGCCTCGATCTGGGTCGATACGCTGGTGCGCTTCCTGCAGGACGGCTACAAGCCGCGCCGCACGGTGAAGATGGCGCTCACCTGCGGCGAGGAAACGAACGGCGCATTCAACGGCGCCGAATACCTGGCAACGCAGCAGCGCGACCTGATCGACGCGGCCTTCGCGCTGAACGAAGGCGCCTGGGGCACGCTGGACGAACAGGGTCGTCGCATCATGATCACGGTCCAGGCTGGCGAGAAGGCCAGCCAGGACTACCGTCTCGAGGTTCGAAACCCCGGCGGCCACAGCTCGCGCCCCGTAAAGGACAACGCGATCTATCGGCTGGCGGCCGGCCTCACGCGACTTAGCCAGTACGAATTCCCGATTCACCTCAATGACGCGACGCGTGAGTACTTCACCCGCATGGCCGACCTCAAGGGCGGCGAGACGGGCGAAGCCATGCGCGCGCTGGTGAAGGACCCGTCCGACGCGAAGGCGGTCGCGGCGATCACGCAGGACCCGACCTGGAATGCGATGCTGCGCACGACCTGCGTCGCGACGATGATGGAGGCCGGCCACGCGACGAATGCGCTGCCGCAGCGCGCCCGAGCCAACGTCAACTGCCGCATCTACCCGGCGGAGACTTTCGAAGACGTTCGCCAGACCCTGGCGCGCGTCGCCGGCGATCCGGCGATTGAAGTAACGACGCTGCAGAACCGCGGCCCCGCTGCAAAGGCGCCTCCGCTTACGCCCGAGATCATGAAGCCGATCGAGCAGGTCGCGGCGCGAATATATCCGGGCGTGCCGCTGCTGCCGCTCTTCCAGGCGGGCGCAACGGACGGCCAGTTCCTCGGCGCTGCCGGCATCCCGACCTACGGCATCGGCGTGCTGTTCTTCGACCCGGACCTCGGCGGGATTCACGGTCTGAACGAGCGCATCCGCGTGCAGTCACTCTACGATGGGCGCGACTTCCTTTACGATCTCGTCAAGATCTACGCTGGACAGTGAGGCGCCGGCGAACGACGGCGGGTTGCCGTTTTCGCATCGTCAGGACCGAAGCTACATCAACCGAGGTAGTCATCGATGGACGTCAGGGCAGCGATAGCACTCGAAGCGGGTCAGCCACTGGTGATCGACACGGTACAGCTCGAGGGCCCGAAAGCGGGTGAAGTGCTGGTCGAGATCAAGGCCACCGGCATCTGCCACACCGACAAGTACACGCTGTCCGGCGCCGATCCGGAGGGGCTGTTCCCTTCGATCCTCGGCCACGAAGGCGCGGGCATCGTGGTGGAGGTCGGGCCCGGCGTGCGGTCGCTGAAGGCGGGCGACCACGTCATCCCGCTCTACACACCCGAGTGCCGCGAGTGCAAGAGCTGCACCTCGCACAAGACCAACCTGTGCACCGCTATACGCGGCACGCAGGGCAAGGGACTGATGCCGGACGGCAGCAGCCGATTTTCGTACCGAGGCAAGCCCGTACATCACTACATGGGCTGCTCGACATTCGCCAACTACACGGTAATGCCCGAGATCGCGCTGGCGAAGATCCGCGAGGACGCGCCGTTTGACAAGGTCTGCTACATCGGCTGCGGTGTCACCACCGGCATCGGCGCGGTGATCTTTACCGCGAAAGTCGAACCGGGTGCAAACGTCGTGGTATTCGGGCTCGGTGGCATCGGCCTGAACGTGATCCAGGGCGCGAAGATGGCCGGTGCCGACATGATCGTAGGCGTGGACGTGAATCCCGCGCGCGAACAGCTGGCACGAAAGTTCGGCATGACGCACTTCGTGAACCCCACGACACTGGATGGCGACCTGGTGGCGCACCTGGTGGAACTGACCCGGGGCGGTGCCGACTACAGCTTCGAATGCATCGGCAACACACAGGTGATGCGACAGGCGCTCGAATGCTGCCATCGCGGATGGGGCCAGAGCATCATCATCGGCGTCGCGGCAGCAGGACAGGAAATCAGCACGCGGCCATTCCAGCTGGTGACCGGACGTGTCTGGAAGGGCAGTGCCTTCGGCGGCGCACGAGGCCGCACCGACGTGCCGCGGATCGTCGACTGGTACATGGACCGGAAGATCAACATCGACGACCTGATCACGCACGTTCTCCCGCTCGAGCGCATCAACGAGGGATTCGACCTGATGGTGCGCGGCGAATCGATCCGTACCGTGGTGCTCTATTGAGCGGCGGTCATCCATTGATCGAGACCCTGGCCGTCCATCCCTGCTTCGGGGGCCTGCAGGGTTTCTACCGGCATGAATCGCAGGCCATCGGCCTGCCGATGCGCTTCGCGGTGTACCAGCCTCCGCAGGCGACGCGCGGCAGCGTGCCGGTGCTTTTCTACCTGGCGGGACTCACCTGCACCGAAGAGACCTTCATGATCAAGGCGGGCGCGCAGCGATTCGCCGCAGAACGCGGCATCATGCTCGTTACCTGCGACACTAGTCCGCGCAATACCGGCATCCCGGGCGAGGCCGACGACTGGGAATTCGGCAGCGGCGCCGGCTTCTACCTCGACGCCACGCAGCCGCCGTGGTCGAAGCATTTCCGCATGTACGACTATGTGCTGAATGAGCTTCGCGCGGCGGTGCTTGCCCACTTCCCTGCCGACGCAGGACGCATCGGCATCTTCGGCCATTCGATGGGCGGGCACGGCGCGCTGGTGCTGGCGCTGCGCAATCCCGGCGTCTACCGTTCGGTGAGCGCCTTCGCACCCATCTGCGCGCCTTCGCAATGCGCCTGGGGCCTGAAAGCACTGTCACGGTACCTCGGCGACGACCGCACGGCGTGGTCCGAATACGACGCCACGCAGATCATTCGCAATCGCGGCGAACCGTCTTTCGACAGCATCCTCATCGACCAGGGGCTGGGCGACAAATTCCTGGCGCAGTCACAGCTGCTTCCGGAGCTGTTCGAATCGGCCTGCGCCGACGCCGGGCAATCGCTGACGCTGCGGCGTCATGCGGGCTACGATCACAGCTACTACTTCATCGCGAGTTTCGTCGCGGACCACATTGCACATCACGCGCGGACGCTGGCCTGACCCGGGGCCACGTTGCCGGAAATACGTATGCGCCGGGCAGACAGTTCGGGCGATATTACGGCTCGACCGCGCGCAACAGCGGACGACCGTTGACCCGCCGGCGGGGTTAGACCCGTAGGCTCGGGCATGGGGGTCATCGCACCGAGCTTGCCGTCGAGCCTCCATATTCGAACGCCGTCTGCCCGATTCTGCAATTCCCGTGGATCTACAAGGAGAACTCACAATGAAGTCACGTCGCACAGCCCTGCTGATGATCGGCTTCGCGTTGCTGGCCGCAGGCTGCGGCTCCAGTCGATACACTGTGATAGAGGCGCCGAAGGAGTCCGTCCGCGACTTCAAGGTCCTCGAGATCCGCGACTTCAAGAGCAACCTCCAGGACGAGGACTCCATTCGTCTTGCGGACCAGTTCGCCGACCGATTGAACAAGGCAATTCAGAAAGACCGGGCAGAGCACCCCGGCGAAAGCATCTTCGAGCAGGTAGTGCGGGGTGATTCCGCAACCGGCGACGTGCTGGTGCTCGATGGGACGATCATCAGCTTCGAGAAGGGCAGCCGAGCGAAGCGCTACTTCATCGGTTTTGGCGCAGGTAAGGCCTTCTGCACCATCCAGTCCACATTCACGAATAAATCGACGGGCCAGCAGATCCTGAAGACCAACTTCGACGGCGAGCTGAGCATGAGCTTTTTTGGAGGCTCGGCAGACGAGGCGGTCGATGCGGTCGTGGACGCATACATCGACTACCTGCGCGACTACTTCGCAAGGACGAACGCCAAATAGTCGCGACCGTGTTGAGCGGGAGCCGTTAACGGTCAGCGGCTCCCGCTAGATCGCCGTTTTCCTCGCGGCGATCAGTTCGATTTCGACCAGCGCACCGGGCATCGGCAACGCGACCACCTGTACCGTCGTGCGCGCCGGCAGGTTGGGCTGCGCCGGCGTGCCGAAGTGCCGCGAATAGGCCTTCATCAGGCCATCGAAATCCATCGATCCGCCCTTGGCTGGGTCGCCGACCAGAAAGACGTTCATCTTGACGACGTCGGACATCGATAAGCCCGAGGCGGCGAGTTCCTTCTCGAGCTTGCCGAGCACGCTGGTCACCTGGGCCTCGGTGTCGCCGAGGCGCTCGGCGCTGCCCGCCGGAGCGTCCGGCTTCACGGGGTCGGCCAGCGTGCCACTCAGGAACACGACCTCTGAACCCGCCGGCACCAGCACCGTGCTCGCGATCGGAAAGTTTCCGGCCTGGCGGCGCACGATTTCCGCTGCATTCGCGGGTTGGACCAACGCTGCAGCAAGGAACAGCGCGGGAAATATCATTCGCCTCATTGCAGTTACCTCGAGACAGGCGGTATTGGAACCGGAATAGTCGCAGAGCCGATGCGGTTCTCAAAACCTTTGGCGCCCGGGCTGGGCTGGGCCATACTCCCGCCGGGGCGAGACCCCGGGGGGATGATCGTGAACAACCATGACACGTCGCGCAGGGATTTCCTGCGCGCGACCGGCGGCGTGATCGGCGCTGCCTGGATCGGAGTCCAGTGGACCGACATTGCCGCCGCCGCGGAGCACGCCCACGAGGCGGCCACCGGCAGCATCGACCACGAGTTCAAGGTGCTCACGCCAGCGCAGGCGCGCGACGTCGAGGCGATCGCTTCGCAGATCGTGCCAAGCGGCGACACGCCCGGTGCACGCGAGGCTGGCGCCGTGTATTTCATCGACCACGTCAACGCGGGGATCTATGCGCAGAACGCGCCGGAGTTCCTCGCCGGCCTGGCTTCATTCCAGCAGGAATTCGCCGCCAGCCACCCGAGTTCGGGACAGTTTGCCGATCTCGACGCGCCGGCGCAGCTCGCGTACCTGAAGACTGTCGAAAAGACATCATTCTTCGGAACGATGCGCTTCCTCACCGTCGCCGGCATGCTGGCACTGCCCTCTTACGGCGGCAACGAGAACAAGCTCGGCTGGAAAATGGTCGGCTTCGTGGACCGGCACGTCTGGTCGCCGCCCTTCGGCTATTACGACAAGGATTACCCCGGTTTCGTACCGTACCCGAAGGCCAAGTCATGAGCACGCGCACTTTCGGATTGAATGAGACGGTGGACTTCATCGTCGTGGGTTCCGGCGCGGCAGGCGGCGTGATCGCCCGCGAACTTTCGCAGGCCGGCAACACCGTGCTGGTGCTCGAACAGGGGCCACGCTACACGGCGGCGGACTTCAAGCACGACGAACTCGACTACTGGTTCAACAACGGGATCACCAACAGCCCGCAGACGAATCCGCAGACATTCCGCAAGTCGGCCTCGGAAAAAGCGCAGCGCGCGCAGGGGTTCCCGGCAGCCGTCTACGCGCGCCTCGTTGGCGGCAGCAGCACCCACTTCACGGCCAACTACTGGCGGTTCCACGAAGTCGACTTCAAGGAACGCAGCCTGCTCGGATCCATCGAGGGCACGAGCTTCGCCGACTGGCCAATCGACTACGCCGAGCTCGAGCCCTACTACACCAAGGTCGAGTGGGAAGTGGGCGTGTCGGGACTCGCCGGCGCCAGCCCGTTCGATCCGCCGCGGACGAAGCCGTACCCGATGCCCCCGCTGCCGGTGAAGTCCTCCGGCGTGCTGCTCGAGCGCGGCGCCCGCAAGCTCGGCCTGCATCCGTTCCCGGCGCCCATGGCCATCGCCTCGGAGCCGTACCGGGATCGCCCCGCCTGCGCCCATTGCGGCTTCTGCATCGGCTTCGGCTGCGAGATGCGCGCGAAGTCCTCTACGCTCTACACGATGATTCCCGAGGCGGAGGCCACCGGCCGCTGCGAGGTGCGCAGCGAATCCTACGTGAGCCGCGTCGAGGTCGACGCACATGACCGGGTCACCGGTGTCGCGTACTTCGACAAGGACAGGCGCGAGCACTTCCAGAAGGCTCGCGCGGTGGTGGTAAGCGCGAACGGCGCCGAGACCTCGCGCCTGCTGCTGATGTCGGCCAATGGCCGCCACCCCGACGGGCTCGCGAACTCGAGCGGGCTCGTCGGCCGGAACCTGATGTTCAACACGTACGCGGAGGCCAACGCGATCTTCGAGCACGACCTGAACGAGTACAAGAGCGTGCAGGTGACCCGCGTCGTGCACGACTACTACGACTCCGACCCGAAGCGCGGCTTCTACGGCGGAGGCGGTTTCGACGCGCGCATCGGCCCGAACCCGATCGTCTGGTCGCTGTTCGCGCCGCCGCCGGATCGCGCGTGGGGCGCCGATTTCAAGGCTCTGATCGAGAAGCTGCCGCGCGCGATGATCTCCTCGACGCACGGCACCTCGCTGCCGCTCGAGACGAACCGCGTGGACCTGGATCCGGAACTGAAGGACGCGTGGGGGCTGCCGGCGATGCGCGTGACCTACAAGGACCATCCCGACGACCTCGCAAACGCGAGGTTCCTGCAGGACCGCGCCGCGGAAGTGCTGCAGGCGGCCGGCGCGCAGGAGGTCTGGAAAGGCCCGGTCGAGGACTCGACCGTCGGCTTTCACCTGCTCGGCACCTGCCGGATGGGCAACGACCCGAAGACCTCCGTCGTCGATCGCTACCACCGCACGCACGACATCCCGAACCTGTTCATCTGCGACGGTTCGAGCTTCGTCACCGGTGGTCGCGGACAGCCGACGATGACCATCCAGGCACTCGCGTTCCGCGCGGGCGACCATATCGCGCGGTTCGCGAAGCGGGGCGAGATCTAGCGCTCGGGCAGCCGGCCCGTCGCAGACCTCGCCCGGCCCATCACCAGACAGGGGTCAGCACGAACGCGACAGGCGACCCGTCCGCACGAGTGCCGAAGCCGGTCATCTGCCCGATGTCGTTGATGCCCTCGATCACGCCCAGCGTCAGGTCCAGCGTGGGATCGATCAAGTCGTTGAGATCCTGCAGGCCATTGGTCTGGTCCCAGATGAAGGCATGCCCGTCGGTGGCGAAGATCGCGTAACCGGCGACGACCCCCGCATTGTTGACGTCGAGCGGCTCCGTGTACCCGTCGGCCAGCGGGCCCATCACGCCGGCGCGGTACAGGAATCCGGTGTATCCGGAGTAGCCGCCGTAGACCCACATCCCGACGACGTCGTCGTCATCGTTGATTCCGTCCACCCGGATGCCGTACGGCGTGATGCTGCCGCCGATATCGGTCATCGTGCCGTTGCGGTACACGTAGGCGTGCCAGTCACTCGTCGCGGTGATCGAGAACCCGGCGACGTGCCCCGCGTCGCTGATCCCATTGGCATCGCAGTACGGGGTGCCGAGCGTGGGCATGGTGCTCATCTGTCCACCCGAGTAGATGAAGCAGAGGCTGTCGCCAGCTAGGTTGGACGACTGCCCGACCACGGTTCCCGCGGCATTGATTGCCTTTGCATTGCAGAAGGAGCCGCCCAGAGTTCCAAGCGGCTGCATGCTGCCATTGCGATACAGGAAGCAGCGCTCCTGGCCCAGTGCATTGTCGTAGGTTCCCGTTACTTGGGTCGAGTCGTTGATGTCCCACGCCCCGCTGCTGGTGCCGTCCAGCGCACCGAGATCTCTTGTCACTCCAGCGCTGTATAGAAACGCGTGTTCGTCCTCGTTTGCATTGATGTCCGCGTACCCGACGACCTCTCCCTTGTTGTTGATGGCCCGCGGGTCGATGAATGGTCCTGCAAGCTTCGGAATCTCCGTGACGAGGTAGGACCCGGCCGCCACCGGCGACATTGTAATGACGGCTCGAACCGCCCTGCCGACGGCGCCATCGTCATCGGTGACTGAGAGCCTGACCTCGAATCTAGCGGTCTTGATGTATGTGTGCTGGACGGTGGCACCGGTCGCCGTCGTGCCGTCACCAAAATCCCATTGGAAGCTGGCGATGGTGCCGTCGGTGTCGCGCGACGCACTGGCATCGAGCGACACCGCCAGCGGCAACAACCCGGTATCCGGTGTAACAGTGAAAGACGCGATCGGCGCCACGTTGGCAGGCGACTTCTTTCCACCGCCCCCGCCGCCGCATGCCGTCAGCAGCAAACCCGCCGTCGCGATTGCCGCGATGCGAAATGCCAAGTTTCCCGGTTTCATGGACAGGCCTCCTTGTGTCCGCCGGCCGGTACCGGACCTCGCGAGGCCTCACAACGACAATCCGCCTTCCTGCCTCGCGACTCGGTGCGGCCGTCGGTACTCCGCCAAGTATTGCGCACGACACGACCGGCGCAATTCGTACTTTAGGAAGGGCGGCAGCAAGCGGCCGGGGTCAAGTGAATTCTGCGCTGGACCGAGGCCAGGGTCAGCCGCCTGAGCCACGCATTCGCCGCTCGACCGCCTCGAGCGCGTCGATGACCTCGAGCGTGCCCTCGCGGCCCAGGCCCGCTGCGCCGCCGCCGGCGAGCCATGACTCGAACTCCCCGTGGCCGAGCGGCGGCGAGACGTACTTGCCCTGGACCTCGTCGCAGCCAAGCGCACGGACCATTTCCAGCGTGTCCGCGTCCTCGATGCCCACCGCAACCGAACGTACGCGCATGGTGCGGGCCATCGAGATTACGGCGGCGGTGACGCCCTGCGCGCCGAGGTCGGTATACAGGTCGGCCATCAACGAACGGTCCAGCTTCATGCTGTCGAACTTCAGCCGCCGGATCTGGCTGAACGACGAGTAGACCGTGCCGAAATCATCGAGCGCGACGCGCACACCGGTGGCGCGCAGCTTGTCGAGCATGTCGCGCGTCTCTGCGGGGAATGCGACTACGCCCGACTCGGCGACTTCCAGTTCGAGAGCGTTGCTCGGCAGGCCATGAGCCGCCAGCGATTCGCGCACGGTGCGCGGGAGGCTCGGGTCACGCAGCTGGTGCGCGGAGAGGTTCACCGACACGAAGAATTCGTGCTGGAATTCCTTGCGCCAGCATGCGAGCTGGCGACAGGCCTCGCCAAGCACCCAGCGACCAATTCCGTCGATCAGTCCCGCGCTCTCGGCCACTGGAATGAACTCGGACGGCTCGACCTCGCCAAGTTCGGGGTGGTTCAGGCGCGCGAGGCACTCGACTCCCTTTAGCGAGAAATCGTCGATCGAAATTCGTGGCTGGAAGGCAAGCGTCAGGTCGCCTCGCTCGATGGCCCCGCGCAGGATCGACTCCACCTTCAATCGCCGGCGCGATCGCGCCTGCGGCGCCGTCGAGAATGTCTCGAAGTCCCACGGAGCTGCGGCCTGCTCGGCCGCAGCGTGGGCTTGCTGCAGCAACTGCTCTGCATCGCCGCCCTCATTGACGAAGGCAATGCCGGCGCTGATCCCAGGCAGGTACTCCGAGTCGTCGCCGGGCGGACTGGCCGCCAGCGAGCGCAAAATCGCGTGCGCAAGCTGCACCAGGTGGTCCGACGAAACCCGGCTGCGAAGCACCATCGCGAGTTCGGCTTCTGCGGTGCGACAGACCGCCGCAGTCGACGCGCGCCAAGGCACGGTTGCGCCGTCGCTGATGGTCGCAAGCTCGGCCTCCAGGCGAGCTGCAACGCGCACCACCAGCCTGCTGGCGGCCTCCAGCCCCTGTGCCTGCATGACGTTATCGAGGTTGTGAATGCGGAACGCCAGGACGCCGGTCGCCTGCATTCCCGCTGCGTCCTGCAGGGCAGCCGTGACCTGCTCCGACAGGTGCACGCGGTTAGGAAGCCCGGTGGCGGAATCGGAGTAGGACAGTGTGCGAACGGCCTCCTCCGCACGGCGCAGCCTCGTCAGGTCCTGGAGCGTCACTATGACGATCCCGTCCTGGGGCTGGCCCGGCTCGCCGACCAGTTCTGCTTCGAGATGCACGCAGACGGCGGTTCCCGCGGACGTGCGCAGGTCATGGTCGAAGCTGCAGCGACCGTCGCCGGTGGCGCAGGCCAGGAAGGCCTGGCGCAGTGCAAACTGCTCGGACCTGGCCGTCATCCGGACGAAGTCCTCGAAACTCCTGAGCAAAGCCGGATCGACCTCGAGTACCTCGCTCACCATCGGCGAGACGTGCAGAGTACGGCCATCGAGCGTCAGCTCCCAGTGACCGACGCGGGCGATCCTCTGCGCGAGCAGAAGCTTCGAGCGACTGGTCCGCAACTCCTCCTGCCGGTCGCGGTCCCGTAGCAGGAAGCGCACTCGCTCCACGAGCAACCGTGGATTGATGCCCTTCTGCGCAAAATCACTGGCGCCGGCAGAGAATGCGTCGCTGATGGACGAAAGGTCGTTGCGGCCGGTCAGCATGAGGATGGGCAGTGCTCGGCTGCCGGTCTTTTCCCGGATCGCGCGGCACGCGTCGATGCCCGACATCCTCGGCATGTTGACGTCGAGGATCACCAGGTCCGGCTTCACGTCATCGAATTGCTCGACGGCATCGGCGCCATCCCCGACGGAGTGTACGACGAATCCCGCACCGGCCAGCGCCGCCTCCGAAAGAATGATCTGGGCCGGATCGTCGTCGGCCATCAGGATCATCGCGCTGCGGGCTTCGCTCATGCAGTTTTGCCTCAGGTTCCAGTTGCGCGTATCGACTCGGCCCTCAGGGCCGCTTCCAGGTTCGCATATGTTTGTTTCATGCCGCGGGCTGCCCGTCGAGCCTCGTTCGCATCGCCAGCCTCGAGAGCGGCAAGTTCGCATTGCTCGAGCTGTGCTGCCAGACGACGCCCACCAAGGCTGTTCACCGGTGACTTGAACGAGTGGGCCGCCGCCGCAATCGCCTCCAGGTCGCCTGCATCGAGGGCAGCCTCCAGCCGCTTCAGCGACTCCGGCGCCGTCGTGTACAACAGCTCGCACAGGCGCTCGAACACCTTCGGCTTGCCGAGCCCGCGGATGGCCGCAACCTGTGCCGCGTCGAGCATCGGCACCGAGTCGAGGGAGTCGCCCTGCGTCGCCGGAATTTCCAGGATGCCGAATACCGCCGTGTCGGAAAGCAGCGGCTCGTCCGCCGCCGTGGCCGCCACGGCCTCCTGACGGTGTATCGGCTCCGCTGCGTCGCGTTCCGCCTGGAAATCAAGCTCCATCATGTCGGCATCCGCTGCGGTGGCTGTCGGCGCGGTTGGCGCGGTTGGCGGCACCGTCGGCGATCGGGCCGGGCGCGCGCTTGCCACGGACCGCTCCACTGGCGGCGCACCAGCTGGCCGCTTTGCCTGGACCGCCTTTGCCGCCTCGGCGGCTTCAGGCAGCACGAGCTTGCCCAATTCCTGGGCGACCGGTCGGAGCACCGCGACCATCTGGTCCTGGGTGAACGGCTTGGACAGGAAGTGATTCATGCCCGCCTCGATGCAGCGGTTGCGATCGCGCGCCAGCACGTTGGCCGTGAGTGCGACGACTGGCGTCGCCTTTGAACCACGGTCGGCCTCGATGCGCCGGATAGCTGTCGTGGCTGCATAGCCGTCCATGCCGGGCATCTGGCAGTCCATCAGGATCGCATCGAACGCGCGGCGATTAGCGTGTTCGAGCGCCGCAATGCCGTCCTCCGCAACCGTGACGCTGCAACCTACCCGCTCCAGCATCGCCTGCGCGACCTCGCGGTTGATCACGTTGTCGTCCACGACCAGCACGTCGAGGCCGAGTGACAGCAATCCTCCGGACAGTGGCGCGGCTTCCCGACCCTCCGGTGCGCTCCGCACTTCGACCTCGTCTGGCTCGCGCGGTTCGCGCGCCGCCCGCAGCGCGCTTTTCAACAGCGTCTGCCGCACGGGCTTCGCGATGCACATGTCGGGCCTGATCGCGCGCGCGCCTTCGTACGACGAATCGAAGTCAAATGCGCTCAACAGCACGACCCAGGTGCCGGCGAGTGCCGGATCGAGCCGAATGGCGCGCAGCAGCTCCGCGGTCGTGGCGTCGGGCAGCGCGTGGTCCAGCAGCACCGCCTCGTACGGACGGCGGCGCGCCACAGCCTCGGTCAGGCGCTCGCTGAGCAGCCTGCCGTGATTCAGCACCGTGACGTCAACCGACCAGTTCGACAGTGTTTCATCGAGATACATGTAGGTCGTGGGACTGTCGTCCACGACCATCACCCGCATGCCGGCGAATTCGTCGATGACGCTGTCGGGTGCTGGCGCGGCAGCATCAACCTTGAACGGCAGCACGAACGAGAACGAGCTGCCCTTGCCGGGTTCGCTGCGCAGTTCGATACTCTCGCCGCCCATCAGGTGCACCAGGCGCGATGCGATCGAGAGTCCGAGGCCCGTTCCACCGATGCGCTGCGCATTGCCAAGCTGGCTGAAGGCCTCGAACACCGCGGCCTGGTTTGCCTCAGCGATGCCAGGACCGGTATCCGACACACCGAAATGAAGCCGGCAATCTCCGTCAGCGAGGTTATCAAGCCCGATTCGGATCTGGATTTCACCCTGCTCGGTGTACTTGACCGCATTCGACAGCAGGTTGCCGAGCACCTGCCTCAGGCGCAGTACGTCGCCGATCACCGCCGCGGGCACCGTGGGCTCGACGCGACAGACGAGCTCGAGCTTCTTGCTCTCCGCGCGTGCCGCGAACACCTCACCGACCTGCTCGACGAATTCCCTCACGTCGAAGACCTCGCGCACCAGTTCCATCTTGCCGGCTGCGATCTTCGAGTCGTCGAGGATGTCGTTGATGATCTGCATCATCGTGTCGGCGGCGGTGCGCATCGAATCGACGTACCGGCGCTGCCGCTTGTCCAGGTCCGTTCCTGTGAGCAGTTCGGCCATGCCGAGAACACCGTTCATCGGCGTGCGGATCTCGTGGCTCATGTTTGCCAGGAACTCGTCCTTGGCGCGCATCTGCGCCTCGGATTCGCGCAGGCGCGCCTCGATTTCCCGGGTGCGATCGGCGATCTCCCGCCGCGCCGACACGCGCAGCGTGGTCATTTCGCGTTCGTACTTTGCAACCTTCTCCGACAGCGTGTTGAAGTTGCCTGCCAGCTGCGTGAGTTCGTTGCCGAGGCGATGCTCGCCATGGACCGCAGCCTCATCCGGCGCTTCGCCACGGCGAGTGGACCGGGCGAGTTGTTCAAGCGGCTCGACGACCTGGCGCCTGAGCCCGTTGGCTGCAAACAACCCGATCAGGAGGCCAAACACCAGCACGAATGGCGTCTGCAACATGCGCGCACCGACCTGGGCCCATGGTGGCTGGTGATCGATGACGACAGCCAGCACCCCCGGCCCGCGGCTACTGATCTCGACCGGGTATTCCTCATAGTCTGGCACCAGCCAGAAGAACCGCATCACCCGCTGCAGGAAGGACCTGCCGTGCGGAACCGGGTTGACCGGGCTGGACGGATCTCCGCCATGCGCAGTTGGTACGCGCGCCTTGGCGTCATACAGTTCGAGCACCTCGCCCGAGTCCAGATGCAGGTCGGCACCCAGAATCGCGGGATAACGGGCCAACGTTGCCAGCGCGTTGTAGGCGCCGCGCTGTTCGACCTGTTCCGAGATGGATGCTGCCAGTTGCGCGGCCAGCTTCTGGTCCCTATGGCGCGTCGCCCACGCATCCCAGGTCGTGGCGAACACCTGCGCGCCGAGCAGCGCGAGAGTGACTGCTGCAACCGCGGTCACTCTCAGCTGGTCGCTCAGCGAAAGCGATTCGAAGTGGACGCGAAAAGCGCGCAGCGAAGGCCGGCGTGCGAGCAGCCCGCCCAGGAGCTTTGACAGCGACTTGAGCAGCAGGTCGCCGCGCTCTGCAAGCCTGGACTTGGTTGGTCTTGTTCGAAGCATTGCCCGCAACAACCTCGCCACGGATGGCCCTGGTACGCAGCGAAGCCTAAGTGCGCAGGTGACATAAGGGAAACCGGCGGGCGCCAATAGTGTGACGGGGCGCAAGGTCTGCGGGCGGGGCTGGTTCCGCCACGCCGGACTTCACGGCAGCCATCGGCGGCCAGCGATCAGTTGCATCCGCCCTGGAACAACCTCAGGATGGCGCCGTCGGGCTCCTGCCTGCCGAGACATCCTCGACAAATGTCGTTCTGGGGAGAATTGCAGCGGCGCAACGTCGTCAGGGTGGCTGCACTCTACGTGGCGGCCAGCTGGCTGATCCTGCAGTTCATCGACACGATCGGCTCGCTGCTCGATCTTCCCGTCTGGGTGGGCAAACTGGCGCTGCTTGCGCTCGGCCTGGGCCTGCCGATCGCCCTCGCTATCTCCTGGGCGTACGAATTGACGCCCGATGGCCTGAAGCGAGACAGCGCGGTTCCGCGCACCGAGTCGAATCGGACAAGCAATGCCCATCGCATCAACGTTGTAACACTCATCGTTGCCGTCCTGGCAATCGTGACGGTGGTGCTGGATCGATTCCTGCCGTCAGCAGACGCCCGTCGGCCGATCGCGGCCGTCGCGACCGATGAAGATCAGAGCACGACCAGGGGACCGGCTCCGATCACGAGTCAGGCGGCCGCCCGCTCCGCTACCGCGATCGCCGTTCTTCCCTTTACCAACATGAGTTCCGATGCCGAACAGGTCTTCTTCTCCGACGGCATCACCGAGGAGATCCTGAACCTGCTGGCCAACGTCGATGGCCTGAGGGTCACGTCACGGACTTCGTCGTTCTCATTCCAGGGACAGACGGCCGATCTGCCGACGATCGCCCGCAAGCTCGGCGTCAGTCACGTCGTGGAGGGCAGCGTGCGACGGGCCGGCGACCGTGTACGGGTTACAGCGCAGCTGATCGACGTCGAGTCGGACACGCACCTTTGGTCGGAAACCTACGAGCGGAAGGTCGACGACGTATTCGCCATTCAGGCGGATATCGCAGGACACATCGCCAGGGCACTGAAGATCGCCCTTGGCGCCGAGGACCTGGCATCGATCGGCCAGCCGCCGACGGCGGACATCGAGTCATGGCAGCGGTTCCTGCAGGCTCGCTACAAGCTGCGAAACCGCAAGGCTGCCACCGACCTGGACGAAGCACTGGTCCTGGTCAATTCAGCGATCGCCCAGGACCCGAATTTCGCCCGTGCGCACTCCCTGCGCGCGCTCATCCTGCTGCTGCGGCCCTCGTGGCAGGCGGGATTTGCCGAGTTCGAGGCACAACGCATGAACAGTCCCGGTGGCCGGGAGAATGGGGAGCGCGAGACTGCATGGTCGCAGGCCATGGTCGCGGCGAATCGTGCACTGGAACTCGATCCCGGGCTCGGCGAGCCTTATGCAGTACGGGCACTGTATGCGCAGGCGCACAACCTGTACGCGGACGCCTACCGCAACTTCGGCGAGGCCGTTGCGCGTGCGCCATCTGACCCCGAAATGCGCAACTGGTATGGCGGCTTCCTGCTCGATGCCGGCTATCTGCAGGCTGGTTGGGCCGAGCGGCAGCGGGCGGGCGAACTCGATCCATTGTCGCCATTGATCGCATGGCACGTGGGATATTCAGCGCTGATCATGAACCGACCCGACGTCATCGAGGCATACGCGGCCAAGGCTCGCGAGAACGGCTGGGAAGGTCCCGAGCCGCTCGCATTGCAGGGAGGCGGGGCCAGCGAGCGCGGCGATATCGATCGCGCCGAGAGCTTGTGGCTCAAGGCGTTACCGGAACGCGCCGAGCAGATCCGGATGTCGGTCAAGGCCGTCAAGAATCACCGCGTCGACGCCGAGACCGCGCGCATGCTTGCGACACTGGCTGCCTACGGTCCGCCCGGTATCGGACGCTTCGCCGTGCAGGCCATGAGCGGAGACGTGGACGGCAGCCTGGCGACGATCCGGGGCACGCTGGACCCGGCGTCACTGCTCAAACCAGATGGCACCGGTGGCCCTGCCCGCTCCCGCGGGGGCGACGGGGTCGGCAGCGTCCTGCGTGCAGACTGGTGGATGCCGGAGTCAGATGCGACGCGCCGAGATCCCAGGTTCGCCGAAATCATGCGCGAAATCGGGCTGGTCAAATTCTGGCGAGAATTCGGCTGGCCGGACAAGTGCAAGCCGGTGGAACTCGGAGTGACCTGTGAATAGCAGTCGGAAACCGTGTTTCAGTCAGCGGGCGAATCGGGATAGCTGACTGTGCCGTAGCCGAGTGCACTCAGGGCCTCGTTCGACTGCAGCAGGGCTGAACGCATCGTGTCATTACCTTGCCGGTAGATTTCGCG
This sequence comes from uncultured Gammaproteobacteria bacterium, assembly GCA_963732375.1. Taxonomy (GTDB): domain Bacteria; phylum Pseudomonadota; class Gammaproteobacteria; order Steroidobacterales; family Steroidobacteraceae; genus RPQJ01. Next base: position 137,744 of record CAVSZE010000001.1, on the reverse strand, counting down.
AAGCACGCGCTCGAGGTGATCCTGGCTCACGCCCTGGTGTGCCAGCCTCGCGACCATCGTATAGGTTCGACGAAGGTCGGTTTCCTGCTCGACATCCAACAGCAGATTCTCCCGGTCCCGCTGAAGTTTCGTGCGACGCCGCCACTGGCGTACCACCCGCGCGGAACGGGAAGGCTGCCGCAGGCCGCGATCGTCCGCAATGCGGGAAATTACCGAGTGCGCCATGCCGGCCGAAGAGTCGCGTGGTCGGCAGCTGCGCCGATCAGCGCAGCGCGTCGAGCCCGAAGATCTTAGATAGCTTGGCGTCGAACATCGCCGCGGGCAGCAACTTCTTCAGCAATGGAAGTCGGACACTGTTGGTGCCACCCCGGATGACACGCGGAGGCGGATCCCGTAACAGTGAATCAACGACTGGCACGACGAACTTCTCGACCGGCATTGCGTCGCGTTGTCCAGCCTGGGCGCGCGCACGAATGCCGCGCTCCACCGCACCGTAGATCGACCCTGGCGGAAGGCGGATCGCTTCCTCCGCGTGGTCGCCGAAACTGGAACGCACGCCGCCCGGCTGGATCGAGATCACGCGGATGCCGAAGGGCTCGAGTTCCATGCGCAGTGCGTCGGTCAGCGAGTGCACGGCCGCCTTGCTCGAGCAGTACGCCGCGGCAAACGGAGTCGTGAGGAGCCCGACGATGCTGCCGACGATAGCCACCGACGCGCTGCCATTGACCGTGACTGCCGCGCGCAGCAACGGCATCGCCAGGCTGGTCACCGCGACCGGCGCAATGACGTTCGTCTCGTACTGGCGCCGCAGGTCATCGCGGGACAGGTCCACCACCGCGCCGACCTGCGAGAATCCGGCGTTGTTGACCAGCAGGTCGAGATGCCCGACCTGCGTCCTCACCGTGTCGAATGCGGCGGCTATGGACGAATCATCGTTTACGTCAAGCGCGAGAAGCTCGATGCCGTCCGCCTGCAGCGCGGCCAGCGCCTCGAGGCGTCGGGCCGTCGCGTAGACCCGGTGCCCTCGCTTTGCGAACTCGCGCGCGAGCGCGGCACCAATGCCGCTGGAACAGCCGGTGATCAGGATGGTTTTCTGCATCGGGCCTGGTACCTCGTCACTTGCACCGCTTGTACGGCGAACCGCTTACCAGCGCCTGGTTTCGCGGGCTGAGCTTCGGGCCACCTGGATAACCTTCGTCCTGAGGGACGATCGTCATCGTGCCGAGCTGCGAATTCTCGTTGAAGGTCATGAGGATTGCGTATCCGTCCTTGAGCCGGAATGGGAACAGCCATACGTCGGGGCCCTCGTAGTCCGGCCCGGCAAAATCCAGCGCCTGCTCCGGGTTCGTCACCTTCTCCTGCCTGCCGCCGACCTCGAACGTCAGCCCGGTGACATCGGCCACGACCTGCGGCAACCGCTTGCAGTCGCCGCCTGGCGCATAACGCCCGAAGATGCCCTCCAGTCCCTTCAGGCCGTTCAATTCGACGGCATGTGCCGCGAAACTCGAGCCAAGCACAGCAAGCGACAATATCGTCAACAGGACACGTGACATTCGACGAGAAGTCATTGTGGTTCCCCCCTGGCCTTGACGCCGGTCAGTCGCCGACGCCGGGGCCGGGCCTGCCCGGCTCCTGCGATGGCGCCGAACCAGACTATACGCCCGGGGCGGAATGTCGGGCGACGGTGCGGGGTCGCGGCGACGGACTGGCTGGCGACAGCACCGGGTCCTCGCGCGGGAGTGGAAGTCGACGGACCAGGCGCCCGCCGCCACCCTCTGGCATTGCAACATTGCTCCGTGCTAGCTTGCCCCGCCCGCATCGTGACTGCCATTGAATTCCAACGACTGCTGCGCGGTGCCCGCGGGAGAAGTCAATCCATGACCCAGCTCGAGACGGGGCGCGGCGTAGCCTGGCTGGTGTTCCTGCTCGTCGCAGTTGCCATGTTCGGCAACTTCTACGTGTACGACTCCATCGGTCCGGTAGCCGACCTGCTGCAGCGTGAGCGCGGGTTCAGCGACACACAGATTGGTCTTCTCAACGCGATCTACAGCCTGCCGAACATCGTGCTGATCCTGGTCGGCGGCGTGCTCGTCGATCGCTACGGTGCAGGCCGCATGACAGTGTGGACCGCAGCCGTCTGCCTGGCAGGCGCCGCACTGACCGCGTATGGGCCGGGTTTCAACACGATGGCCGCCGGCCGGCTTCTGTTCGGCATCGGCGCCGAGACATTCAACATCAGCACGACCGTGGCGATCGTGGGCTATTTCGCTGGCGGCAGCGTCGCCTTCGCGTTGGGCCTCGCACTCGCCATCGGGCGCGCGGGCTCGTTCTCCGCCGACATGTCGCCGGCATGGTTCGCCGACGCCTACGCCCGCGGATGGCAACCACCGCTCGTCATCGCCATGCTTATCGCAGCATCGTCGTTCCTGGCCGCCCTCGCCTATCGCTGGATCGACGCTCGCGTACGCGGCACGTCGCCGGCAGGGGCGGCGCGCGCGCAGCAGCGCTTCGTGCCCGGCGACCTGTTGAAGTTCGGCACCGCCTACTGGTTCCTGCTGGCGCTCTGCGTGCTCTGGTACGCGGTGATTCTTGCCTTCCGCAGCACGTTCTCGATCAAGTATTTCCAGCACGCGCACGGCCTCGACCTGGCCACCGCGGGGGCAATGAACAGCTACGTCTTCCTGGCGGCGATGTTTGCCACGCCGGCGTTTGGCTGGCTCTGCGACCGCACCGGTCGTTACGCTCCCATGCTGGCGTTCGGAGCGCTGCTGCTGCCGGTTTCGATCGTGATCATGGTTGCGACCGACTGGAGCCTGTGGACCGCAACGGTGCTGATCGGCATCAGCTTCTCGCTGGTGCCCGCGGTGATGTGGCCGCTCGCGAGCAAGCTGGTATCGGCTGAAAAGTTCGGGACGGCGCTCGGTCTCATGTGGGTAGTACAGAACGCGGGAATCGCCGGCGCCAACCTGGTGGCCGGCTGGCTCAATGACCGCGCCGGCGCCAGTGCCGCCAATCCAGCGGGTTACCAGCCGATGATGGAGTTTTTCGGCGTCGCCAGTTCGCTCGGCTTTGTCTTTGCGTTGCTGCTGTGGTTCGTGGCCGGTCGACGGCAGCACGAGACGGCCACGCACGGCAGCTGACGCACCCGGTAGTAGACACGGTCGCAATGACGGCGCTGCCTCGGCGAGGACCGCTCAATGCCCGCCGCGGACCAGCAAGCCCTCCGCCCTGAGCGCCTCGGCCAGTCCTTCCTCGATCTCCTCGGCCTGCGCACGCTTGAGTCCCTGCAGGTGCATGACCGGACCCGTCAACACCTCGAGCCCGCGCTTCAGCACACTGCCCGCCGCCCGTATTCCCGCCTTGTGCTGGTCGAATCTCGCGGCCGGCGAATACCTTGTCGCGCCAACGTACAGGCCGTGGGGCCCGCGCGGGCTGTCCGCATAGTCGAGAAGCACGAGATAGATGTTCGACCGGCCCCGGCCGACACGCTCGAAGCGCGTCGCCACCTCGTACGCCGCAGCCATCCATTCCACGTAGCGCATCGGCAGCCAGTCCGGCACGGACTCTGGCGCCGCTCGCCACAGCAGGCCAAGCATCCGTTCGATATTGAGCGACGGCTCGTTCCTCATCCACAACTCGTGGATGCAGTGCGCGCCGGCGACGCCATCGCGGTCCACGAGCGCCGTCTCGAGTCGCGCAAGGATCGCAGCACGATCAAGCGGCCGCAGCGGACGCATGGCAGGCGTTGCTTTTGCCTCTCGGCGCACCCGGGTACGGGATGATCGCTTCTTTCCGACCGTTGCCATGCGGACGCCCTCGGAGAGAGTCACATCATGCCACTACGCGTGCCGCCTGGCCGCATTGCGGCGCGAAGGCCGAGACCGTCCCACCCCCGAAGCCGGTTGCGCCTCCGGTCGCGCCAGCGGCACCCGTCGCCCCGCTCGCCCCGCCGCCGCCGGTCGCGATTCCGGTCGTGGACGTGGTGGCAAACCTGGAAAGACTGGTCGCTGCCAATCCTCAGAAACCGAACCGGCGGACCTCCATCGTCGACCTGCTGAAACTTCTTGAACTGGACAGCGGCTTTGGCGCGCGCAAGGAACTCACCACTGAGCTCGGATGCCCGGCGGGCCTGATGGGTGACTCGGCCAAGATGAACATCTGGCTGCACAGTACCGTGCTGCAGAAGATCGCCGCGAACGGCGGCAACATCCCGAAGGAATTGCTGTACTGACGTCCTCGCAAAACAAAGACCCCGGCGCAGGCCGGGGTCTTTGTCGACAATCGGCGCGCCTGATGGCGGCGAATTTGCCTGCAACAGCTACTTGATCGTCACTTCACGCAACCGGTACTCGCCCGTGATCTCACGCATCGCGGGATAGTCCTGTTTTGCCTTGTCGGCCCCGGCCTTGGCCTGGGCCTCACCGAACTTGGACATATAGGCGTCGTAACGCGCCTTGTTCGGCGCCAGCATCTCGTCATTCTTGAACTTGACCACCAGCAGTACGTTGAAGTCGCCACTTTCCGGCAGGTCGCTTACGTAGATCTTGTAATCCTCGACCTGACCCAGCGACTTGAATGTCGCATTTGACGAGACCCACGTCTTCTTGAGGCCTTCCAGGTAAGCATCGACCATGTGCGGCTTGACCTTGATGGTCGAGACCGACCAGACCGCATCACTGACGGTGTAGTCCTTGTAGATTTCCAGGTCGGCCCTTGCCGCGCTCGATCCAAAAGCGATGGCAATCGCCACCAGTGCGATTTTGAGACGCATGATATCCCCCTGATCTGGTTATGAAATACGCCTGGACCCTGAAGCGTCCAGGCTCGCTGGAGACTAGCAGGTTTTGCAGTGCGACGCGCCGCCTGTTACCAGGGTAGCGACGAACCGTTGGCGTGCACGAAGCTGCCGCTGCTGGCCTGCGTGAGTTCGTCGATGCGCGCGATCAGGTTGCGCGCAGCGGTCGCCGGGTCTACATCGCCGCGGCCACCGGTCATCGGTGTCTGCACGAATCCCGGGTGCAGCATGACGACTGCCACACCGCGCGGCGCAAGATCGTGTGCGAGCGAGCGGCCCGCTGCGTTCAGCGCCGCCTTCGACATGCGATAGCCATAGTAGCCACCGGATGTGTTGTCGGCCATCGAGCCCATGCGGCTGGTGATCAGCACCAGCTTGGCACCCCTGGTGAGTTGCGGAGCCAGCAGCGCCGAGAGATGCAATGGCGCCAGCGCATTGACTTCGAACTGCAACCGGATGCGCGCACATGCATCGTCGTCCAGCGCGTCCAGCGACTCCGGCGTCAACACGCCGGCATTGTGGATGACCAGGTCGAGCGGTCCGCCCGCAACACGCGCCGCAAGTGCCGCGCATCCAGCGTCGGTGGCGACGTCGATACCCGCCTCGACGCGCACGCCCAGTTTTTCAAGCTCGGTGCTCGGCTTGCGACAGGCGGCGATGACCGTCGTGCCGCGCTCGGCCAGTTGCCGGACCAGTTCGTAGCCGATGCCGCCTGCGGCGCCGGTAATCAGTGCAGTTGTCACGCGCGTCACCTCTTCCATCTGTCTGCGAATCATCGATCAGCCAGGCCCGGCGCCGCTGATTGCGAGCCGTGGTCCCGGCACACCATCCTAACCCGTCACCTCGCCTGTAGCGCACGTCCCTGGCGGCAATCGAACTCGCCTGCTGGTCGCGCCGGGGCATGGATTGCTGTTGACTCGGTCCATCCTTCGCCCAGATGATCCGCACATGAAACTCCACACTTCGCCTCGCGCACCGAATCCCCGCCGCGTGGACATGTTCATCGCCGAGAAAGGCATACAGGGCATCGAGCGCGAGTTGCTGGACTTGAACGCAGGCGATCACAGGAGCGCCGCGTTTACCACACGGAATCCCATAGCAAGGGTACCGGTGCTGGAACTCGACGACGGGCGTTTCCTGGCCGAATCCCGCGCCATCTGCACCTATCTCGAGGGCCTCTATCCCGAGCCGAACCTGATGGGCGAGACTGCAGAGGAGCGTGCGTTCATCGAGATGGCCGATCGCCAGGTCGAGCTGCACTTCATGATATTGATTGCCAACAGCGTCCGGCACACGCATCCGGGCCTGGCCGCGCTGGAGAATCCGCAATTCCCGGACTTCGGCGCGTCGCAGGGGGCGAAGCTGCTGGACGCTGCACGGGTATTCGACGCCCGACTCGCGAGCCGCCCGTGGATGGCCGGTGACCGTTTCACCATCGCCGACATCACCGCGTTCTGCGGCATCGAGTTCGGCAAGCTGGCCAAGTTCAAACCCGCCGAGCAGGGACTGGTCCACCTCGCTGCTTGGCGCGACCGCGTCGCCGAGAGGCCCAGCGCCAGGATTTGACGGCTGCCCTTACGCCTCGCCTTCGAGCCGCACGATCTCCCACTGCTCGAGCTTCTGCTCGAACCGCATGGCCGCATGCGCGGGGCTGGTCGAAGGCAATGTCACCTGTGGAATCTGCTGCGCCCGCGCCAGCAGATCGGGGAGCACCAGTCGCCGATACAGGTTGCCCGCCGTCTGCCCGTTGAAGCAGATCAGCTGGATGCGGCGATGAGACCTGAAGAACCGCGCAAAGTCGTTCGGCACGATCGACTGAGTCTCGATCGAAGCATCGAGTGCGCCTTCGCGATACGCGGAATGGCAGACGTCCCATAGCGCAATACGACTCGCCTTCAATAGACGCAGCCGCTCCCGGTAGGCCAGCACTGGCAACGCGCCGAACAGCGCTCCCATGATCGGCCAGAACGCGTTACGCGGCTGGGCGTAGTACTGGTTCATTGCAAGCGACATCGGCCCCGGCAGGGTACCCAGCACCAGCACGCGGGCGTCCGGCTTTCCAACTGGCCTGAAACCCTGGGCGTGCATCTACCTGCAACTCCTTGCATGCGATCGCGCAACCTGAGCCATTACCATCCCCGGCGCCATCAGCACCATTGGCGCGGCTGCGCCCAATCGACGCATTGTTTCGTGGGACAATCCACGATCACAGATGTCGACCGAGGAACGCCCGTGATTACGTTGTTTCATCACCCGAAGACCCGCTCGACACGCTTCATTTTCCTGCTCGAGGAACTCGAAGCACCTTATCAGCTGCAGACAGTAACGATACGCAGGTCGGACGGCAGCGGCGAAGCTGATCCGGCCAACCCTCATCCGCACGGCAAGGTGCCGGCCATTTCGGACGACGGCATCATCGTGTTCGAATCCCCGGCAATTGCGTTGTACCTGACGGATCGATTCCCGAAAAACCATCTCGGACCAATGGTCGGCGAACCTGGGCGTGGTGCCTACCTGTCGTGGCTTGCTTACTACTCGGGCGTGCTCGAACCGGCGTTCATGTCCAGGTTCATGAAGGTGGACGTGCCGCGTGGCACCGCGGGGTGGGTGGCCGTGGAAGAAGCCATGGACGCCGTGATCGCACGATTGTCCCAGGGGCCGTACCTGCTCGGGGACGAATTCGGCGCGGCCGACGTTCTCTACGGGACGACGTTCGCAATGTTCGGGCAGAGCCCGATGATGCCGAAGTCCACGGTCGTCGAAGACTACGTGAAGCGGATCGTGGCACGCCCGGCGTATGCGCGGGCGCAGGCACTGCAGGACTAGCCGGCCGCCCGCAGCTCTTCCGTCGCGACCTTCGCTTTCTCGAGGCCCTGAAGCATGACGCCGGTCGCCTCGATCATCATCACGAACGGCGGTTCGTTGCGCTCGTCGCGCTCTGCAGCCACCTCCAGTTCGTCCACGACGTCGGCCGCCGAGGCGAGCGCGCCCATGATGGTCGCATCCATGCTCGACAGCGCCTGGACTACGCTCGCGACATTCGTCTTGCCCTCACCGAGTTGTGCCTGGAGCAGCGCAACCTCGAACGTCACCCGACCTGCCGTGTCCTTGATGCCTGTACTCGTCTCGAGTGAGGTCGTGCGCAACGCTTCGTCCATCGGAATCGCAGGCAGCGCCTGAAGCAGGCCGTCGGCGCTGTCCTCCATCTGCTCGGCGCAATCGCGGACCGCGGCCAGCGCCGCCAGTATTTTTCGTTGCACATCGTTTCCCGTCATCGCTTGCTCCTCACATTCGTCCGCAATACCTGAATCTGCGCGAGCGCTCGTCATCGTCACTCACGAGCGCGGCCCCGATACCTTACCTGTACTTGCGCGCCGGCGTCGGGGCTATTATCAACCCTGTTCCGGCACTAAACTGCGAGGAATTCCCGATGATCGACGCGACACTTGACCGTGAGCGCTCGCTGCTGGTCGTGCGTCCTGTGTCGTCACTGGAAAAGGCGGATTTTTCGCGGCTGGCATCGATCGCCGACCCCTGGATCGCGGAAACCGGCGCTCTCGCCGGCCTGGTGATCGATGCGCCATCGTTCCCTGGCTGGGACAGCCTCGGTGCGATGGCCGCCCACTTCTGCTTCATTCGTAACCACCAGCGTCACATTCGCCGTATCGCGCTGGTCACCGATTCGGCGATCGGCAACGTGGCCGAGAAACTTGCTGCGCACTTCATTTCCGCCGAGATCAGGCATTTCCCGGCCGGCCAACTTGCAGGGGCTATAGGGTGGGCGTCAAGCGCCGCCTAGACAAGCCGGCGCCCGCGGTTGCGCCATCGTGCTTGGCACCCGTCCGAGCGTGGTCGAAGATTCACGAATTCACGGGCGAACTCCACGCATCAACGCGCCCTGCGGAGTCGCCGGGTCGCGATTTGTATCACGCGTTTCTGCTCAAGCATCAGCATGACCAGGACAGGCAGGATCATCAGGTATTTCATGTCGCGTTCCTCCGGGCCCAGTTCGCAAGTTGCCACACCAAGATGACAGTCTCGCGAAGGCGTAGTTCCCGAAGACCTCGATTCATTCAATGATGCAATGCACCATCAAGCGCTGAATGGAGCCTGGCGCGCAAGCGGCCACTGACCACTACACCGGTGTCACCAACGTCGTCGGCAGAATCGCAGGGTTTCTTGAGGAAATTCAGCGTCATTCAGCGCGGGTCGACCGGTCGCCCTGAGTTGCCAGGACGATCGTGATGCTCGAATCCAGCGGATCGAACATGATCCGGGCCTCGCCTCGCTGCAGCTGGCGGATCACCTGCGCGACCTTTTCCTCGTGCGACACATCGCGCTCGCCGTAGTCGGTGCCCTCGCGCAGCACGAAGGACTCGGCGACTCCTCGTAGAGCGTCGTTGGACAGCTCAGTATGCGGCACCGCCACCGGTGGCGGTCGCTCGCGGTCGTCTTCCCACCATTCGCCCAAGCTCTTCTCCCGATCCGCCATACACCGACTCTAGCTCGCATTGCCGGGCGGGGCCATTTTCGTCCCGGGCTCGATCGGGTGAGCGCCGATTCGAACGCCGACCGTTACTGCAGTCACTTTTGTGACGTGCGCCCGGCCCGGTCTTGCAGCGCTACGGTAATTTCGCCTCGACCAGACGCTATCGAAGGGGGATTCCAATGGCTGACTCGTACAACGTGGCTTCCGAGCCCGCGTCCATCCTGGGTGCGACACTGCGCTTCAAGGGCGAACTGTCCGCCAGCGAAGCGCTGGTCATCAACGGCCAGGTAGAAGGCACTATCGGGCCCGCGCCGAAGGTGACGATCGGACCCGAGGCGCACGTCAAGGCAAGCGTAAGCGCGGACGTGATCATCGTCGAAGGGCGAGTCGACGGCGACCTGAAGGCCCAGGTGTCGATCGCCATACGGCCCAAGGCCAACGTGCGCGGCAACCTCGAAGCGCCGCTGGTAAATATCGCTGAAGGCGCCGCATTCAACGGCGGCGTCACCATGGAACCGGCTCGTTCCGAGTCGAAGGCCGCCCCGGCTCGTGCCGCGGATGCGCGCCCGGCCCGTACCGGTACGGCAGACTAGGAGAGGGCAGTCGCCATGTGGAAACGCGAAAAGGCCGAGCCGATCGACCACCTCGAGGAAGTCATGACTGATCCGACGGCGTCACTGCCACTGCAGATACGTCCGGTCGCACAACCTGCGGCGCCTTCGCCCGAGGCCGCGCCGGATCGCACGTGGGCTTTGCCCTCGTCATCGTCGTCGTCAACGTCATCGTCAGCGAAGTGTTCGACGCTGGGGGCGACGCTGCGCTTCAAGGGCGACCTGGTCGCCGACGAAGACCTTGTCATCCAGGGACAGGTCGAGGGTTCGATCCTGCACACCCGCAGCGTCACCATCGGCGCCCAGGGCCGAGTGCAGGGCAACACGCGTGCACGACGTATCGTCGTGGAGGGGAGCATCGACGGGAACCTCTACGCGCTCGAAAGCGTGACCATACGATCGGGCGCCGTGGTGCGCGGTGATGTTTTCGCACCGCGTGTGTCCGTGGACGAAGGAGCGCGCCTCAGCGGCCGCATCGATATGGACAATGCGCCGGCGATCCCGACCATCAACATCAAGATTGCGGAGACGGCCGCTGCGGACGAGCGCGAACTGTCCGACCAGGAAGTCGATGCAGTAATGACCGGGTCCTGAGGGCGCCACGGCCGACAGGACCGACGGCGGCGGGTCTTTCCGGCGCATGGCCGCTGCACTAGACTCGGCGTCGTCCTCTGGTGCCAAACTGCGGGAGTCCCCATGAAGATGTCGCATGTCGGTCTTGCCGGAATGTTCCTGTCGGTTGCATCGCTGGCCATGGCACAGGCGCCGGTAACGGATGCAACGGCTGAACCCGCCGCAGCGCCGGCCCCGAGCGCGATGCCGGTAGCCGCCGCTGCTCCCGCAAAAAAGCTCAGTTACACCGACGACTATCGCATCGCGGTCAATCACGATGCCGACTCTGACGGCGTGATCGTGTTCCGGGTGACGCCAAAGGGCGGCACGCCGCAGGACATCACGGTTGTCGTCAAGGAAGGAACCGGCGAAAACGCGGTAGCTCGCACCATCAAGAAAGCCTTCGAGGAGCAACTCGGCACCAAGCAGCAGAACATCGAGATGGAAGACGACGAGAACGTGATCATCGAGCGCAGCATGGGCAACGAGGACATATCACTGGTACTCGTGAGTTCGACCGTGAAGGGCGTGACCGTGAAGGTTCACCGGGACTGAGTGACATCGCATTGGTGAGGGCGGAGCGGATCGCCGGCAGGCGCCACATGCCCCAGGCGCACGTCGAGCCAGGGCAAGGCTGGGCGCAAGACGCCGGATTCGTAAGTGCACGGTACACTTCTGTCCGGAACCCGGCTTGCAAGCCTTGGTCCGCAAGTTGTTCCCACGGAGACGTTGATGCCACTTCAGATCCGGAAAAGCGTTCAGCAGATGTTCGAGGAGGCGATGTCCGAGATCGAAACGCTGAACGTAGAACAGGCTCAAGCGCTGCACGGTCGGCGCGATATCACCTTCATTGATTTGCGTGATCCTCGCGAGATCTGGCGTGATGGTGGCATCCCCGGCGCAATCAACGTCACGCGCGGAATGCTGGAGTTCTGGATCGACCCGGACAGCCGCTACCACAAGGACTTGTTTGCCTCTGGCAACAGGTTTGTATTCTTCTGCGCAGGCGGCATTCGCTCCGCGCTGGCGGCGAAAACCGCCCAGGACATGGGGCTCACGCCCGTGTGTCATATCGAAGGCGGTTATGGCGCCTGGAAAAAGGCCGGTGCCGCCGTCGAGGCGATTGAACCAAAGCTTCCCGGCGCTACGAAGACGGCTGGATAAAGAGCAGCGTTCCGGCCTCGGTCGCGAGTGACTGTACAGGGCCCCGGGCGACATCGGCATGACGGTGCTGGCCGACGGCGGGGCGCGTAGACTGCCATCCAACCCAGGTCAAACGGAAACCGCAATGAAAGCCTCCCTGCCCTTCGGCTTCGCGCTTATTTTCCTGTTGCTGTCAGTGCCGGCACTGGCCGCGCCCAAGGCTGCTTCGTCTATCCCCAAGGCCGACCTCGTGCAGCCTGCCGAGCTCGCGGCGAATCTCAAGAGCGCGTCCAAGGCGAAACCGCTGCTCCTGCACGTCGGCTTCCACATTCTCTACACGCAGGCTCATATCCCGGGATCCGAATTCGTCGGGCCAGCCAGTGATGAGGCCGGACTTCAACTGTTGCGCAACCGGGTTGCGAAGCTGCCCAAGGACACCGCGATCGTCATCTATTGCGGTTGCTGTCCGTGGGGCGACTGCCCGAACATCGCGGCCGCCTATGACGCACTCCATGCACTGGGGTTCAAGCAGGTCAAGGCGCTCTTCATCGCGGATAATTTCGGTACAGACTGGATCAACCACGGCTACCCGATCGCCAAGGGCGGGTAAGCAAGCCGAGGATGCCAACGGGTGGATCGCGCGCCGGTGAATCTGCCGATATCGCTGGTCCTGGTCGTGGCCCTGATCGTGGCTGCAATTCACTACTTATTCATGCGCTGGATGGCCAGGCAGCCGGAGCCCGCACCCGTCCGCGAATCCGATGCGTCGATTTCGACTGAGGCAGACCGCTAGCCAGCCCTCTACCCAGTGGCCGCCAGGCCTTGGCTGATCCGCCCGACGTTTCCACCTTCCGACCAGCCGCCCCACACCGGGACTTCCGATCACGCACCACACCGGTGCCACTACAATGTCGCGACTGTCCCCTCGTCCGAAGGCACATGGAGACCGACAGGATGAAACCATTCCCTCCTGTGACAACCGCTAACTGGGAACACCCACCGCACAACCGGTGGAGCTTCCAGCACGTCCAGCAACTGTTCCCGACCTGTCGCCTGGCGCGTGGTCAACCCGACGCACTGGTACTGCCTGAGCAACCGCGGGACGTGTTGCCACTTAGCTTCCCATCCGCCGATGGCAGGACCACATCGATACGCGAATTCCTCGGCGCAGCCTGTTGCGACGCGTTCCTGGTCGTGCACGGTGGCCGTGTCATCGCCGAGCACTACTTCAACGGCATGACGACCAGTTCGGCCCACCTGCTGAACTCAGTCACGAAGTCGTTCGTCGGCATGCTGGCCGGCATCGCCGTCGATCGCGAGCAGCTGGACCCCTCCTCATTGATAACCCGCTACCTGCCCGAACTGGACAACGCGGCGTGGCGAGGCACGACGGTCCGACACCTGCTCGACATGACCGCCGCGGCACGATACGCCGAGGACTACGCCGACCCCAGTACCGACTTCTGGATGGAATCCGCCGTGGTCGGCTGGCGACCGGAACTGGCCACCGCCGAAACCCCGCGATCACTGCTGGACTACGCGCGCTGCCTGGTCGGGCAGGACATGGAAAACGGCGCGCGGTTTCAATACCGCAGCGTGGCAACCAATGTTCTGGGCCTTGTGGTCGAGCGCGCCATGACGGCACCGCTTGCCGCCCTGCTGGAAACCGGGATCTGGTCCAGGCTCGCCACCGAGCACGATGCCGCAATCGTGGTGGATGGCACTGGATTTCCGTACGTGGCCGCGGGCATGAACGCCACGGCCCGCGATCTCGCGAACTTCGGTCTCATGATGATCAACGACGGCTCGCTCGGCGGACGCCAGGTCGTCCCGGCCGCGTGGATCGAGGACACGATCGAAGGCGACGGCACCTCGGTCGAGTGCTTTGCAAGAGGCGCGTATGGCGCATTCATGCCTGGCTGGCACTATCGCAACCAGGTGTGGGTGGCCAGCCGCGATCCGGCGGTGATGCTGGCCATCGGCATCCACGGCCAATTCGTCTACATGGACAAGGCCCGCGATCTCGTGATCGTCATGCTCAGCTCACAGCCGCAGCCGATCGACTTGCTTCTCTACCAGGACGCGCTCATCGCCATGACCGTCATCGGTTCGTGGTTGCCGGAAGCCGCCGGTCCCGTCACCACCGGATAACACGCGTTACCGCACACCGTCTCGGTATCGAGCCGGCTGAGTGCCAGGTGCGCTGCCCTGGGTAGAAACGTCGCTGCAATCGCCGATGATGCCGCCTTAAAATGGCTCGGTCCGGCGCGAAGGCAAGAGGAAGGAAACGAAGTGAAAAAGCAGTCGCCGCGGCGCCCCGCCCTGCCCGCGCTCGACCGCGCGATGGGCAGCGCCGGTAGCTATCGCGAGTGGCACGAGATCGCCGTCGAGCACGACCGACTTTCGGGCGCCGAGGACTGGCGCGCCGATGACGACTGCGAGTGGATACACGCGAGTGAATTGCGCGCGACGATCGCGCGGCTGCGCAGGATGCGACAGCGCGGCGAGACCTGGACGCTGCTGGAGGCGTTCCAGGATGCCTTGTTCAGGCACCAGGGTGAGTGCGCCCAGCCCGAGCTCTACCAGGTGGCCCGTGCCGGCACCAAGCGGGTGATCGGCGAGTACCTCGAGGAACTGGAGACCTGCTTCGCCTATCTGCTGGCCCTGGACGAGCCGGGTGTGAACGATCGCTATCGCCTGGCGCAGGTCAAGCGCATCGGCCGCGTGTATGGCCGTCCGGCACTGATGCTCTCGGGCGGAGCGTTGCTCGGCCTGTTTCACTTCGGTGTCGTCAAGGCGCTGTTCGAGCAGGACCTGCTGCCGCGCACGGTGTCGGGCTCGAGCATGGGCGCGATCATTGCCGCCTGGACCTGCACGCACAGCGACGACGAGCTGCGCGCGCTGTTTGCCGACCCGTCCCGGATCAATCGCGAAGCACTGTCCCGCCTGCCGCTCCACAGGATGCGGGACGAAGTCACGGTGATGGACCAGCGCAAGATGCACCGCTTCCTGCTGAGCGTGCTCGGCGACCAGACTTTCTCCGAGGCCTTGAAGCACTCGCGACGCATCCTCAACATCACGGTCTCGCCCTTGCGCAAGCACCAGGTCCCACGACTTCTCAACTACCTGTCGGCGCCCGAGGCGCTGGTAAACAGCGCGGTCCTCGCGTCCTGCGCGGTACCGGTGGCTTTCAAGCCGGTGCAGTTGATGGCCAGGCGTCGCGGCCGCATCGAACCCTGGATGAAGAATGAATTGTGGATCGACGGTTCTGTGCACCGGGACCTGCCGTTCGATTCGCTGCGGCAAATGCTGAACATCAACCACTTCATCGTCTCGCAGACCAATCCGCACGTGGTCCCGCTGCTCAGCCTGTACGACTCGCGCCCTGGACTGGCGGCTGCACTGGCACGCGCCGGCAGCAACATTTACCAGCACGGATCCGCGCAGCTGCTCGACATACTGCGCAAGCACGCGCCGGGATCCCGCCTGCGCGGTCAACTCGACAAGGCGCACGCCATATACAACCAGAGCTACGCCGAAACGGACATGCACATCCGAATGCCGTTCCGGCCGCTGCTGTACCCCAGGATGCTCACCAACCCGTCGCTGGAAGAGTTTCGCAGCTACACGCGCATGGGCGAGCTGGAAACCTGGCCGCGCATTTCGATGATCCGCGACCGCACGCGCCTCTCACGCATGTTCGGCAATGCCATCGGCGCACTGATGGAGCGGCAGAAGCCCCCCGCCGGACGGCCTGGCGCGCGACCGCTACGCAGCTCGCGACGGAAGGGCTGAGTCGTCAGCCACTTCGACGGAATCGCTTGTAACGTCGACCACGATGGTCTCGACATCATAGCCGCGCCTGGCCCACTCGGCCGCTATCCGGGCGGCCTCCAGCCGGTTGCTGGTCTCGCAGGTCTCGAATTCCTTCTCCACGTAATAGTGTCGTTCCATCGAATTCTCCCGCGATGCGAATAGTCGACCTTCATGGGTCCGCTCGGGCACCCCCGCGCCAGGAATATCGCGACTTCCGTGTTGCCTTCCGCCGGGCGCCCGCCCAATGCGTCGGCGCGCACAGCAAATATTCTCCCGCTCTCGACCGGGCGCAAGTCGCGCATATGCGTAACCCTGTCTCGGGCGGCGCAGCTCGTCGGCCCGTCCGCGGCGATTCTGTATCATCCCGGGCCGCCCGCGACGAAGGCCGTGGTCCTGCCCGGGCATGTCATCATTGGCCACCGCGATCACCCCATTTAGGGGCAATGTCCCCCACAGGACCTTCCGATGAAGCTGCTTTCACGCCTGTTCCCAAAGACCAAGCCCGCGCCGCCGACCCAGACGCCGACGTCGGCGGACCGCGCCGCCGCACTGCAATCGGCACCCGCCGACGTCGTCGCCGGTGTTGCGCTTGGGAACGCGCATGCGAGCTTGCGAGTCGGCGCCGTTCGCCTGCTGCTCGACGGCGATGCACTGCGGACGCTTGCAGGCCTGAAGGACCCACCAGAGAACTCCGGGGCACACACAACTCCTGCAGTGCGGAAGGCCGCCCTTGAACGGCTGGCGCAACTGATCGACGATGGTTCGGTCGACTTCACGACGTTCTGCAGCAGCCACGGTGATCGGCCTGAGTCGATGGCGGTGGCGGCGCTGTGCAAGGACCACGCCCGCCTGGACCAGATGCTGGCCGGCATCGACGATCCGGCCATTCTCGCGAGCCTGGTCGTCGATAGCCCGTCGAGCCGCGTGCGGCAGTCGGCTGCGGCGGCAGTCATCGACCCGGCGCAGCTGCACCAGTTGCTGCCGCGGGTCCGCGGCAAGGACAAGGCCGTCTACAAGATCATCCGGCAGAAGTGCGATGCGCTGCTCGCCGAACAGCGGAAAATCGAACAAGCCGCGCGCGAGTCCGCGGAGTTGTGCGAATCGCTCGAGCGACATGCGGCGCGGCCGCATGGCCCTCTCTTCGCAACCACGCTCGAGACACTCACGACGCGCTGGCGTGCGCTTTCCATGCACCCGGACGCCGGCGTCGAGCAGCGTGGCAACCGGGCCGTCGTTAGCTGCCAGGAAGTCATCGCCGCACAGGAACGGGAACTGGCGCGGCAGGCTGCCGAGAACGAGGCAGAGCGCACGGCCCAGCAGGAGGCACGCGGGGCACGCGAACGATCGCTCGAGGCCGAGCGACGTGCCGCAGCCGAGCAGGCGGAAGCCGAGGCGCACGCGTTGGCCGAGGCGGCTGCGGTACGCGAGGCCGCGGAGCATGCCCGCTCCGAGCAGCGGGCCGCCGAGGCGCAGGCCCACAGCCAGGTGGCCAGCCTGATCCGTCTCTCGAGCGACGAGCTGCGGCGAGGCAATTCCAGGAAGGCGGCCCGGTTCCGCCAGGGTGCCGAAGAAGCGATGCAGGCTGCTCCCCCGCTGCCTGCGCATCTCGAGCGACACCTGCAACTGCTCGACGAAAAGCTGAACGAACTCAGGCAGTGGAAGGACTACGTCGCCGCGCCGAAGCGCATCGAGCTGATCGAGGAGATGGAAGCGCTGGTGGGCTCGCAGGAAGAACCACAGTCACTCGCCGAGCATGTCCGGGCACTGCAACAGGAATGGCGCACGATCAACAAGGGAATCGCGAGCGACACATCGGACGATGGCAAGCGCTTCCAGCAGGCGTTCCAGGCTGCGTTCAAGCCGTGCCAGGAGCACTTCGCATCGCAGGCCGCGGCCCGGCGCGAGAATCTCGACGCACGCAAGCTCGTGCTCGCGCGCCTGAAAGCCTTCGAAGCGAGCCTGGACGCTGAACAAGCCGACTACTCCCTGGTGATGCAGGTGCTGCGAGAGGCCCCGCGCGAGTGGCGCAGTCATTCCCCGGTGGACGCCGAGGCCAGTCGCCCGGCCGAGATCGAATTCCAGAAGTTATTGGATCGCCTGCGAAAATTCGTGGGCGAATGGTACGAACGCAACGAGGCCGACAAGAAGGCGCTCATGACGCAGGCCCACCAGTTGGCGACCGTGGAGGACGTGGCCCAGGCCATTGACGGCGTGAAGCGACTGCAAGTGCTCTGGAAACAAACCGGGCCGGTGCCACGAGACAAGTCGCAGCCGCTGTGGGACGAATTTCGCGCCCTTTGCGACGCGGTTTTCCAGCGACGCGAGGAGGCCTGCGCGCTGCATGCAGTGGAGCTCGAGGCCGAAAAGGCGCGCGCCGTCGTGCAGCGGGCCGAGGCCGAGCAGGACCTGCGCGACGCAGAGGCTGCCGAACCGAACCTGCTCGAGGCGGCCCGACTCATCCGTTCGTACGAACGCGCAGTGATTCAGGACGCACCGGCCGCGGAACGCGCGGCACTGAAGGACGCAGCCGACGCATTCATTGCCGGTGTGCGGCGCTGGCCGGGCGGCGGCCTGCAGGCCCTGAAGCAGGCGATGGCTCGGGCCGAAGCCGCATCGGGGCCGGACGACGAGGCTCGGGAAAAAGAGCTGCGTATGCTGTGTATCCGCTGCGAGATCGCGAGCTCGACGGCCACGCCGCCGGAAGATGGGGACCTGCGCCGGGACTACCAGTTGAGCCTGCTGATGACCAGCCTGGGCCAGGGACAGCGCATGGATGACCACGACTGGAATGCGATGCTGGCGGAATGGATCGCGATCGGCGCGATAGCACCCGAGGCCCACGAGGGCCTCGAGCGCCGGTTCCTGCGCTCGCTCGAGAAGCGACCGGCGAAAAACTCCCGCAGGTCGCGGTAACCGTTCAGAGCACCTCGGCACGCGGCTCATCGGCACGCGTGCCGAGGTTGCCGTAGCGATGATAGTCGGTGCTGATGCTCTGCTCGCGGACGTACCAGAGCAGCTCGAGCCGCCCCTCGCCTGAGACCGGAACGCTGACCACGCAACCGTTCGCCGCATTGCCGGCCTGCAACACCTCGAGCGACGCCCGCTCCGGCGTGGCGTAGCGAACCCTGTCTACCTGCCCGTCGCGGATGGCCTGCGCCAGCTGCGCATCGGACTCTTCTACGAACTCGATGGCGCCTGCCCACGTGTAGGTCAGCGTCTCCAGCCGCCGGACCACGGCCGAATCCAGCCCGGGCGGCGCACTGATGACCACGCGGCAACCCGTGACGTGCGCGGCGCAGGCGCGCGCGAACACATCGAATCCCGTGTCGTTCGCGTGGACGCGCACCCGCACGCTGCCGACCGGCAGATAACGCCGCACGTTGTCCTGGCCCACCAGCTCGAAGTGATCGTGCTCCTGGCTGAATTCTTCACGCTGGCAGCACTCGTAGCTGAGCGCCGCGGCGACGATGCGCGCGTCGCCGTCCTGCGACTGCGCCTGCAGCAGGCCGCAGAGCGCGGCGAGCGTCGGCGTGAGCGGCGTGCCGTCCACTGGCGGCGCGCCCGCGCCCGCCTGCGACGCATCGACATCCTCGAAGTCCATGAACTGCGCGACGTAGTTCGGCCCGCCCGCCTTCATGCCGGGCCCGAAGCCCGACTTGCCCATCCCACCGAACGGCTGGCGCAGCACGATGGCGCCGGTCGTCACGCGGTTGATGTAGAGGTTGCCGGCGCGAATGTGCCGCTTCCAGTAATTCCACTCGCGCTCGTCGAGGCTCTCGAGGCCGCTGGTCAGGCCGTAACCGGTCTGGTTCACCAGTTCGACGGCTTCGCCCAGGGTCTCGAAGCGGATCACGGCCAGCATCGGGCCGAAGAACTCGGTCATGTGTGTGTAGCTGCCGGGGCGCACGCCGTACTTGACGCCGGGCGTCCACAGGCACGGATTGCCCTCGATGGGCTGCGGCATGACGGCCCATTCCTCGCCGGGTTCGAGCACCTTGAGCGCGGTCTCGAGGTCGCCCGACGGCGGCTTGATCATCGGTCCCATCTTGGTGCCGAGGTCCCAGGCCGGGCCAATCGCAAGACTCTGCACGGCCTCGCACAGCGAGCGTCGGAACGCCGGATCGTCGTAGACCTCGGCCTGCAGAAGCAGCAACGAGGTGGCAGAACACTTCTGGCCGGCGTGACTGAATGCAGAGTGCAGGATGTGCTTGATGGCGAGGTCGCGATCCGACACGGCCGTGACGATCGTCGCGTCCTTGCCCCCGGTCTCGGCGAACAGGGCCAGGCGCGGATTGTCGCCGAGCATGGTGAGCGCGGTGTCCGTGCCGCCGGTCAGGATCACGGCGCTGACCTGCGGATGGTTCACCAGCTTGCGGCCCTCGCGGGCGCCCGAGCACGGCAGGAACTGCAGCGCATTCTTCGACACACCCGCGCGCCAGAAGCACTGGCACATCTCCCACGCGACCAGCACGGTGTCCGACGCTGGCTTGATGATGACGGTGTTGCCGGCTGCAAGCGCCGCAGCAACGCCACCGCAGGGAATCGCAACGGGGAAGTTCCACGGCGGCACTACCACGACCACGCCTTTCGGGCGGGAGCGCAACGTCGGCATGCGCTGCCACCATCGCGCCGAGTCACGGTAGAACTCCAGGAAGTCGATCGCTTCGGAGACTTCAGGGTCGGACTCCATCAGCGTCTTGCCGCCGTCGGCCAGCGCTGCGCCCATCAGCTCACCGCGCGCGATACGCAGTTCCTGGGCCACTTTGCCCAGCAGATCGAAGCGCTTCGCCTCCGGCATCGTCCGCCAGCCGTCAGGGTCGGCGGCCGCGCACTCGACGGCGCGCGCGACGTCGGCGTCCGTCGCCTGCCGGTAACGGCCGACGACGACGCCGGGACGCGAAGGGTCCAGGCAATCACGCAGCGGCCTGCCTTCCAGCAGTTCCTCGCCACCGATGACCAGCGGTATCTGCACGGCGGCCTCGCCGTGCCTCGGCTGCCAGCGCGCGACGATCCCCTCCGCCCACTCGCCGTTCTGCGGCAGTGCAAAGTCCGTGTCTGGCTCGCATTCCAGGTGCTGCCAGCCGCGGGCGATCGCCGACGGAACCGCCGGCGGCTGGTTGCGGTCCTGGTCGCGTCGCGGCGCATCGCTGATGTTGTCGATGGCGTCGAACGCGGCAAGGAAACCGCGCTCGAGCTGCCGCCACTCGAGGCTGTCCACCTCGATCTTGAACGCATGGCGCAGGAAGTTTTCGGGCCCCGTGTTCTCGTCAAGCCGCCGGATCAGGTAGCCGATGGCATTGATGAAATTTTCCTTGTAGCAGGCGGGTGCGTACAGCAGCAAGTTGCGCGACAGCTCGAAGAGCGCGCGTCGCTGGGCGTTCGCCATGCCTTCCAGCATCTCGAACTGCACCCTGTCGAGCGCATTGCGTTCGTGCGCGAGCACCAGGCCGTAAGCGAGATCGAACAGGTTGTGCGACGCCACGCCGACGTCCATGGCCGCGAGATTCTCCGGCTTCATCAACTCGTGGACTATGCGCTTGTAGTTGGCGTCGGTCTCGAGCTTGGTGCGGTACGGTGCCTGCGGCCAGCCGCGCATCGACGACTCGGCGCGCTCGCTTTCCATGTTGGCGCCTTTCACCAGGCGGATGGTGATTCGCCCGCCGCCTGCGGCTACGCGGCGACGTGCCCATTCCTGCAACTGCAGCAAGGTGCGGTACGAATCCGGGATGTAGCTCTGCAGCGCGATGCCCGCGCGGACGTGTCCGAGGCCGTCGCGATCCAGCGTGCGCATGAATGCCGCGGCGGTCAGGTCCTTGTCGCGGTACTCCTCCATGTCCAGGTACACGAATTTCGACACCACGGTGCCGTCGAGCCGCGTGAAAGTCGCGCGGTCAGCCGTGCGGAACAGCCGTTCCAGTCGGTCGCAGAGAACGCTGACCGTGTGCTCGCGGGCGATCGGCGAGATTTGCGAATACAGCGTCGAGATCTTTATCGAGACGACCTCGATTTCGGGCCACTGCAGCCCCTGCAGGTACTGCTGCAGGCGACGCTCGGCTTCTTCCTCGCTCAGGATCGCCTCGCCGAGGAAGTTGACGTTCATCCGCACCCCCTCGGTGCGGCGCTCGGCCAGGTGCTGAGTAAGCACGTCTTTCTCGCCGGGCAGGATGACGTTGGCCGTCTCCTTGTGCATGTGCTCCTTCACCAGCGGAAGTGCTACACCGGGCACGAAGGCGCCGAACGACTGGAAGCCCTTCATCAGCGTGCGATCGAGCGGTCCGAAGTAACGCGGCACGCCCTGCACGTCGAGGATGTGCGTCAGGTGCTCGACGGCGCGCGCCGCGTCGCTGGTGCGGAACGCCTGGTCGGTCATCATCGCGAGCGTCGCCTTGTCGGAAGGCGTCTGCAGCATTCGGTCGAGTTCCGCCTGCTGACGCCGCTCAGCCGCTGTCTGCAGCGAACGCGCGCGTTCCTGCAGTCGGCGCGCCAGCTGCAGTGCCTTCTGCACCGCTGCCGGGTACTTCGAGGACGCGTCGGGCTTGAACTGGCCGAGAAGCACGGCAACGTTGGCTGGGTCGGTCATAGAGGGTGCTCGAGGTGAGTAACAGGATGCCCGCCGGGTCTGCCCGGGCCCGGCCGATGCCGGATTATTCCGGACAACTCGCGGCCGCTGAATCGCAGAATACCGAAGTTCCGCGGACCGGGGGGGCCGGGCACGGGCCCGGGAATGGAAGGGCGGCGGACGACCGACGGCCGAACCGCGGGTTCGTGCCGGAAAATACTCATGTCGTACTATCGCATTTGCGCCCGCCGCGCGTACCCTTCAGCGTCATGGAAACCACGATTTCGCGACCCGCAGAGCACCTGCCGGCCATGTGCGCCTTCGTGCGCGACCAGGCACGGCAGATCGAGGCCGGCGAGTTGCGCGCCAGCGATGAACTCTCCCTCCGCATCCGCGACTTCTACACACCTGCGCTGATGCAGGCCGTGGAAACCGTTGCCCCGGGCTGGCAAGCGATGGCCGCATATGCCAACGGGACCACGCTGGACCACATCACCCGCGCGCTGATCGCGCTGCAGAACCTGCCGGAGTATCGGCAGGCTGGGCCCGACCTGCAGGCGATGATGGAATGGACCGTGCTGTACCACGACGTGGCGAAACAGGTGATCGACGGACAACGGGATTCGCTGCACGCGTTTCGTTCGGGGACCATGGCGGCACGTGCGCTGCCGGCGCTCGGGTTCCCGACCAGCGACTCCTACGGGGCAGGGCTCGACCCCTGGACACACCTTGTATTGAATGCCTCGACCGAGGCGCCGGACGGCAAGGGCTCGATCCAGGACAACCGCGTGCTGCCGGCAATCGTCCGGGGAATCGAGCAGTTGTTCGGTGAAGGATCTGCGGCCGCGCTCATCGTGCAGTCCGTGCTGCTGCACCAGTCGTTGAACGTGGTACCCGAGTGGCCGAATCCCGGCAGCCTTGCCGACGCAGATCTGCCGCTTTGCATCCGTCCGGCGTTGCTGCCGCTGCTGGAAGCCCTGATGCTGGTGGACAGCGATGCCTGGCAGCTCTTCGATCCAGTAGACAAGTCGAAATTCAGGCAGAGCACGCTGGCCGTGTTTGCCAATATTCGAGGGCTGGTGGAACGCTGACGCCTCATCCGGACTGCGTAGCGTTCACTCCTCGTCTTTCTTTCCCTGCATCTCCTCCATCCTGAGCGCCGCGGCCTTGAACATTCCCGTCGCCTCGGTGCTCGAGAGTCCGCGCGCGGCCGCCTCACGCACCGCTTTCAGCAAGGCGGCCTCGAAGCGGACCTGCGTGGCATCTCCAATACTGGCCTCGCGATCATGCCCGACGATGCTGAGCCGGCCCTTGTCCCGCTCCTCGACCAGTCCCTCCGAAAGCAGCCGCGCGTAGGCCGCCTGCACATCCTCCGGCTTGATCACCAGCTCGGACGCCACCCGCTCCGAGGTCGGCAGGATCGCACCGTGCGGCAACTGCCCTGCCTCGACGTCTTTGCGGACCACTTCGTAGAGTCGCTCCGCCATCGACGGCGCGGACAGGCCCTTCATCGCCTTGCGCCATCGCCCGGTCCGCGTGGCCCAGTATTCCTCCATGGCATCCTCCTGATGCTCGTCGCTCGTCCACCAATAACCGGGAATTGCACGTCCTGCAAGCACAACCGATCGCCGCCGCCTCGTTTCGCCGACGCCCGGCTCCGGGCGGCCGCCGCACTCCCGCAGGTTGTCCCCCGGGCCCATACCCCGTTACCCTGTCCTTCCCCCAACCAGCCGGAGCGTTGATGGCCAAGCCCAATTATTCGCACCAGAAGAGACAACGCGAACAAGCCGCGCAGAAAAAGCGTGAAGACAAGCTGCAGCGCAAGCAGCAACGCAAGGAAGAACCAGCGACGACGACACCGCCGCCACCGCCCGTGAGCTGACGCCGCCCGCAGCCGGGGACCCTCATGGACCGCCTCGACCGCTTCTACCGCATCCAGCAACTTCTCAAGGCGCGCCGCTTCGTGCGCACCCAGGACTTCCTGGACGAACTCGAGGTCTCCCGCGCCACGTTCAAGCGTGACCTCGAGTACCTGCGCGACCGCTTTCGCGCCCCGATCGTCTACGACGCCGAGCACGAGGCCTACCGTTTCGACGACAAGGTCGAGGACAGCGCCGTCTGGCAACTACCCGGCCTCTATTTCACCGCGGACGAACTGCGCGCACTGATCACGATGGACCAGCTGATCGCGAGCCTGGAGCCCGGCGTGCTGTCCGAACTGGTCAGCCCACTGCGCAAGCGCCTCACCGAACTGCTGGACGCCGGCGACGTAAACGCCGCGGACGTCACGCGCCGCATCCGCGTGCTGTCGATGGGCTCCCGCGCCATCGAGCCTGCGCACTTCCGCACGCTGGCGGCCGCGCTGCTGGCGCGAAAGCGACTGCACCTCGAGCACACGCGCCGCATGGACGGCGATGCGCTCGAGCGCGAGGTCTCCCCGCAGCGCCTGGTGCATTACCGGGACAACTGGTACCTGGACGCGTTCTGCCACAAGCGGCAGGCGCTTCGGACCTTTTCGGTGGATGCGATTGCTGCCGCATCGGTGGTCGCAAAGCCCTGCAAGGAAGTGAGCGAGGACAGCCTGGACCGGCACTTCGCGAGCGGCTACGGCATCTTCGCGGGCTCCGAGACCCAGGAGGCCGTGCTGCTGTTCAATCCCGCCCGCGCCCGCTGGGTCAGCCGCGAGACCTGGCACCCTCAGCAGGACGGCAAGCTGCAACTCGACGGCAGCTACCTGCTGAAGCTGCCGTACTCGCGGGAGCCGGAACTGGTGATGGACATCCTCAAGTACGGAGCGGATGTCGAGGTGCTGGCGCCTGAGTCGCTGCGCGCCGCGGTCGCCAGGCAGCACTCCGAAGCCGCCGGCGTCTACGCTCGATAGGATCGCCGCCGGCGCCGGAGACCCACCCCGCCCATGCGGGGAGGCCCCGGCGCCCGCGAAGCACCGCTGGCCGCTCGCTACTTCAGGGCGGGCAGCCCGCCGATGTAGCCGATGCCAGCCCTGTACTTATCGACCAGCGGTCCGAGTTCGTCCTTCAGGGCCTGCGAAGTCGGCCCAGTGAAGTCTCCAGCGTGCTGGTAGTTGCTCATCACGTACGAGTAGCCGTTGGCGTCCTCGACCACCTGCAGGCCGGTCGACTCCGCGCCGGCCGGTAGCGACAGGATCCGCGACAACTTGCCGGTGTCGACGTTGTAGGCCCACAGGAAGTTGTTGACGTGCAGGCTGCTGTCCTCGCCGATGAACAGCGTGCGCATTTTCTCCGAGTACTTGATGTTGTCGGGACTCGCGATCTTGTCCACCTTCGCGGTATTGCCCACCGCATCGACCAGCTGGGTTTCGCCCACGACCAGCGCTCGCATTGCGGTTCCGACGTAGCTGCTGCGAATCAGTCGCCCGTCGGAGTCGGTCTTCCAGGCGCCGAGGTCCACCTCGTACACGGCACCAGCGTCGTTGCGCGGAATGCGGATGTCGTCCACGGGATCCGAGGCGCTGGCCTGCATGCCACTGCGCATCCGGGTCATCGCGACGTACAGCTTGCGGTCGGCCTTGTTGACGGTGACGCCCTCGAATTTCTCGAACTCCACCGTGGCCCCCTTGTAGGCGGCGTAACGACGCGTCTCCAGGAACGCGGCCGCGGTGGCCATGGCCGGGCTCTTCAGTTTCAGGCACTCGGCGAGCCCGACGCTGTGGCCTGCCTTGATGAATCGGAACCCGGACTCACTCTCGCAGGTCGCCTTGTCGGTCGCGTTGCTGACAGCGAAGATGTCGCTGAACTTGATGTCGCGATCGACCAGCCTGTCCAGGTACCAGTCGCTGGACCATCCGAGCCGGATCCACTTGATCTGCGCCGAACCGCCGTTCTCGGTCTCGGGGCTGGTCTGCACCCACTTGGCAGCATAGAGCGTACCGGACGACAGGTTGCCCGGAATATCGCCCACGAACATCGTCATCACGTTGTAGGTTCCGTCGTCGCCCTGGTACACGGTGCGCCAGTCAGGCATCACCTGCACCAGCTCACGCGAGATACGGCCCAGCGCGCGATGTGCCTCGACCCGCGTGTTGCCGTAGCGATCCACTTTCACTTCCGGGACGATCCCGTAGTCGTAAACGCGCGCTGGCTTGGTCACGCCGCTCGGGTCGAGGTAAAGGTTCATGGAACCGAGATTCGCCGAGTTTGCAGGGTCGTCCCAGGTCGGAACGCCGGGGGTACTGGGACAGAAGCCGCCCGGATTCTCCCCGCAGCGGGCGTCCGGCTCGTATTCCTGGCTGCCCAGGTGCGTGTTCCAGGGCGACAGCGAACCCGCACAGGGTATCCACAGGCCGCGGATGCCGGAGAAGTCTATGTTCTTGACCGCGACCGTCGTGAGCGCACCGGTCTTCCTGTCCTGGTCGATCGTCGCCAGGTTCATTGTCATCGGCATCCGGCCGTAGTTGTCGTTGCCAAGCGTATCGATCCAGTCGTACTCCTGGTGCGTGACCATGAACAGGCGTCGCTTCGAGGGATCGTCGCTCGTCGCGCCCGGCACCTCGATCAGGCTGTTGCCATCTGGCGCCTCCGAACGCTGCGGGTTGCCTGCCGGGTCCAGCAGCACGTTGCCGTACTGGTCGTAGAGATCGCCGACGGTGACGCCGTTGATCGTGGTCAGCGTGTTGTGCAACTCGTGGAAGCTGAGCGGAAAGACCTGCGATTTTCCATTGCGATACGTCACCTTGACGCTTGCTTCGGTGTAGGCGCTGGCGCGCCCGGCGGTGGTGTCCGGCGCATCCATGGGGATGAATTCCACTGAAGTGGCGCTAGCCGGGACGACCGTCGACGGCCCCGAGGCGAGCGACGTGGACGGTACGGCGACATTGAGCGCCGCTGCGACTGCGATCGAAACGGGCGTGGCAAGGCAAGCGAACCTGAAAGACATGGTGACCTCCGGAATTTGTCCCTGCGAGGCGCCTGGCTGCCGGGTCGGCAGCCATCGGCCTCGTCGAGGCACTTGTATTCCGGGCGTGTTACAGGTCGTCGATTGCCGGAGTGACACTTTGTTTACAGACCCGGCGCGCGCAGCGCCTCGGTAAGCGAGGCCGCCCTACTTACCGCGGCGGACCGACCGGGCCGGTGCTACTGTGAGGCACGGATACCCCGGGGGCGGGATGACCTCCAACGAGGAAACAAGTCGTGGCCTGGAACCGGAAGAGAATGGCTATTGCCGGCCTGGTGGGCGCGCTGGTCGCCGTGGTCGTCGTCGTGGTATTCATGAATTTCATCACGGCGGAAAAGGAGATCCAGACGTCGCTGGAGCACCACTACAGCGTCGCCGATCCGCAGTTTCGCCGTGAGCTGGGAACCCTGCTCGGGCCGCCTATCATCGATGGCAATCGCGTCGAGAGCCTGCAGAACGGCGACGCGATCTTCCCGGCCATGCTCGCCGCCGTGCGCAAGGCCAAACGCACCATCACGTTCGAAACCTACATCTACTGGTCGGGCGACATCGGCCAGGCCTTCGCCCGGGCGCTCGAGGAGCGGGCGCGTGCCGGCGTCAAGGTTCATGTGCTTCTCGACTGGCTGGGCAGCCAGAAGATCGAGCAAGCCATGATCACGGAGATGAAGGACGCGGGCATCGAGATCGAGCGCTATCACCCGCTCTATTGGTACAACCTGGGACGCATGAACAACCGTACCCACCGCAAGCTCCTTGTCGTCGACGGCGAGATCGGCTTCACCGGCGGCGTGGGCATCGCGGATCCCTGGAACGGCAACGCGCAGGATGCCGACCACTGGCGAGACTCGCATTACCGGCTGGAGGGGCCGGCCGTGGCCCAGATGCAGGCGGCGTTCATGGACAACTGGATAAAGGCCTCGGGAAAGGTGCTGCAGGGCGTGGAGTATTTTCCGCCGCTGGCGCCTGCCGGCGATGCGCTCGCGCAGGTCTTCACCAGCTCGCCCAGCGGCGGCGGCGACAGCATGCAGCTGATGTACCTGCTGTCGATAACTGCCGCGGAACACACGATCGACCTGGCGGCCGCCTATTTCGTTCCGGACGAGCTGACCCGGCGAGCCATCCGCTCAGCGCTGTCGCGCGGGGTCAAGGTGCGCATCATCGTGCCCGGCAACAAGGTCGACGACCTGGTCGTGCGCCAGGCATCGCGGGCGGACTGGGGCGAACTGCTGCAGGGCGGAGCTGAAATCTACGAATACCAGCCGGCCATGTTTCACTGCAAGACGATGATCGTCGATTCGCAACTGGCGTCGGTCGGTTCGACCAATTTTGACAATCGCTCGTTCCGGCTCAACGAGGAAGCCAATCTCAACGTCTACGACGTGGCATTTGCCCGGCACCTGGAAGATGTCTTCGAGCAGGACCTGAAGCAGTCGCGGCGCATCAGCTACCAATCGTGGAAGAACCGGCCATGGCACAACAAGGTCATGGAACGGTTTTCCACCTTATTGTCCTCCCAGCTATAGGCCGGCACATCGGTGTGCCGGCCAGGGCCGGTGTCAGTCGTCCTTCTCTATCTCGATGTCGCTGCGTACTTCGCGAACACCGTCGGTGGCCTTCGCGATTGCAATCGCGTGGTCTGCCGCGGCCTGCGACCGTACCTCTCCGTCCAGCTTTACGACGCCGTGATCATCGGTGTCCACGCGAACATGACCGAGGCCGGCGTCGTGGTCGGCCTCGTACTGGGCCTTGATCGACGAGGTGATCGCCGAATCCTCGATGACGACCTTGGTGGCTGGACCGGACATGCCCGGGGCCGGGTCAGCCGTGACGCTTAGCGGCACCAGGCCAACCAGCGAGAAAGCCACGGCACAGGAAAGCACAAATCGCGTCTTCATGATCGTTACCTCGGTTCTACAGGACCGGCAGCTTCCCATCTCGAGGCGCCCGCATCTGTTCGGTGGAGCACGTACGTCGACCCGCGCGCCCTATTCCTTGACGTCCTGCAACCGGAGGCGTGGCAGTCGCGTGCCGGTCGTGACGTTGGGATCCCAGCTGATAGCACAGTTCCGCCCGGCAGTCTTTGCAAGCAGCAAGGCCTGGTCGGCCCTCTCGATGGACTCCTCCACGCCGACCTCCGGATCGAGTGATGCCAGCCCGAACGAGGCCGTCGCGTGGATCTCGACGTCCCCCGGACCGACCACCAGCGGCTTGCCGGCGAGGCCTTCGCGGACGCGCTTGATCACGGCCTGGCCGATCGGGAGATCAGCCCCCGGTAACGCGATCAGGAACTCGTCGCCGCCGTATCGAAACACCTTGTCATAGGGTCGGAGATACTGGTGGAGGAAGCGGACCGCGCCGGCCAGTACCGCGTCGCCTGCTGCATGACCGTGCGTATCGTTGATTTCCTTGAGGTGGTCCACGTCCATGAAGACGATGCAGCATGGCTGGACACGTCGCATTGCCAGCTCGTGCCTCTCACGCAGGTCCGGCAGCATGTCGGTGCGGCCGTAGGCGCCAGTCAGTGCGTCCCGGTTTCGCAACGCGCGCTGAATCTCGTGTCGCAGCGAATCCAGCTCAAACCGAAGTCGCGCGCTTCCCGCAATGAGGTCTTCGAAGTCCTGGCGCAGGATCGGCTCATCGGCCGCCACCTCGCGCAGCAACCGCGCTGCGATGCGGTGCAGGCGCTCGTGCTCCGTGCCGATCGCCGCGAACCCCCGTTGCCCCCACAGCTCGGCCGGTGCCCGCTCGTAATACCATCGGCCGAATCGACAGTGGAGGTGTGCGCTCTCGGTAAGATCGTCCAGTTTGAACGGAAGTCTGCAGACAATTGACCGAAGAAGATTCTCGTGCCACGCAGCATGGTCGAGCGCGGCCTGTTCAAGCTGCTCGAGCGCAGTACGAACCGTTGCCTGGTCCATGTTGAGCATCGACGTTCCCTCCGATAGGCCACGCGCCGGAAATCGCCGCATCGTCCATTCGCTGACCACGCTCCATCGTGCCTGGCCGCGACCTTGGCTTCCCGCTTCAACTATTCGTCTACATGGCCCGCAGCGATTGATCAATGCCGGGTCTCGTTAAACACGTCACAAATCGGGAGAAAACTCCTGGGCTGGCACGCCGCGGGCAAGACGGTACCCGTGCCGCGCTACTTCGTACGATCTACCGGCGTCAGTGACGGGGAGCGGCGTTCCCGGCCCTGATCGCTTCGATTCGCCCGGTGGAACTCATGCATTCGGTGCGCCTGCGCCACTTGCTCCGCGAGCATCTCCGGCTGCCGGATCAACTGCTTGAACTTACGGTCCAGGTTTGCGAACCGCAACTCGGCAGCGACCATGCCGGCGTAGGCGCCCTCCCGTTCCGCCAGGTCGGTATCGTCGCCCAGCTGCAGGTAGTCGGCCGCGCGCCGGCGCAGCGCCGTGACCGTCGTCCTCGCCTTGCCCTTGGGACTGTTCAGCGACGCATAGATGGTCACCGCCAGGATCGCAATGATCACGACCAGCGACTGGCCGGTGCTGATCTCGACGATGTTCACCGGCGCGCCGTCGTTGACGAACGGAAGGTTGTTCGCGTGCAGTGCATGCAGGATCAACTTCACGCCGATGAAGGCCAGCAGCAACGCGAGGCCGTATCCGAGGTACAGCAGGCGCTCCAGCAGCCCGTCGATCAGGAAGAACAGCTGGCGCAGGCCCAGCAGCGAGAACGCCGTCGCGGTGAACACGATGAACACATTCTGGGTCAGGCCGAAGATGGCCGGAATGGAATCCATCGCGAACAGCAGGTCCGTTGCACCGAGCGAGACGATCACCGGCAGCATCGGCGTGAACGTGCGCTTGCCGTCGCGGATCGTCAGCAACCTGTCGCCATCGTAATAATCAGTGGTGCGGAACAGCTTGCGTGCGATGCGGACGACGAGGTCATCTTCCTTGTCTTCGCCGACCGTCTCCGGCCTGAGCAGGTGGCCAGCAGTGACCAGCAGCAACAGCCCGAAAAGGTAGAAGACCCATGAAAAATAGCTGATCAGGGCCGCTCCCACCAGGATGAACGCCGTGCGCACGATCAACGATACGACGATGCCGAACAGCAGCACCTTCTGCTGGTCCCGTCGCGGCACCTTGAAACGGGCCAGGATGAACAGGAACACGAACACGTTGTCGAGCGAGAGCGCCTTCTCCGTGACATAGCCGGCGAAGTACTCGGTGCCGAGCTCCCGTCCGCCGAACACCAGGACCGCGACGCCGAAGAGCAGCGCGATGCCGACATAGGCCGCCGACCAGCGAGCAGCTTCGTCGAGCGACGGGGAGTGTGCCTTGCGGACGTGGAAGAAGTAATCGACCAGCAGCAGGACCACGATCAAGCCGATCGCGAGTTTCCATGCCAGGGGACTTACGGGCACGTGTCACTGCCTTCGGTGATTGGAACCAGGTCCTGGATGGACAGTGAAATCATCGGGCTGGCTCGCTCACGGTCTCCCCCGGTGACCCGAGTGTATCCGAACCGCGCGTGCGGCCCGCGGGCGGGAAGTCTCGCGGCGGTTTGCTGATGCCCCGCATTCGGCAGGGGATCAACGGCGGGTTCGCCGGACCGCCCTGGGAATTGAGTTTTGAGGTACACACTCTGCTCAAATAGCGCACGCTTGCGGAATTCAATCGCTATTACGGCCTGGAGGCATCATGAGACTACACGTCACGGCACTCGGAATGACGGGCGGCGTATTCTGGGGCGGAGCGGTGCTGGCAGTAGCCGCGGCGAACCTGGTCTGGCCAACCTACGGCATGGCGTTCCTCGATCTCGCCGCGTCCATCTACCCTGGCTACCATGCCGGGTCCGGCATCGGTTCGGTCGTTGCAGGAACCTTGTATGCGGTGGTGGACGGGGCCGTCGGAGGCGCGCTGTTCGGCCTGCTCTATAACTTCCTCGCACCCCGAACCAGCGACGGCACCGGTTGACCGGCCGCCTGCCCACAAGTTGCCGTCGGCACCCGGACGACCGTCAATCAGCGCAGGCCCGATCCCGCCATCGAGTCCGGCGACCACAGGTGATCCGGCAGCGACTCGACGTAGCGCACCCCTGGATGTGAGCCGGGGAAGAACGCCAGGAAGTAGGCGCCGGTGCCGAGGTTGTAGGCGACGTGCATGACGGTGAATGGCACGCCGGCCTGGTAGTCGTAGGTCGGAAGCGCGTACACGACGCGCAGCAGCTTGCCTTCGACGTCGTATTCGTCAGACGCAAGCGCTGCCCAGGTGTCCTCATCCACGTAAAACACGCGTCGTCCGTATACGTGGATCTGCCCGGGTTTCAACGTCGCCTCGACGACCCATACGCGGTGCAGTTCCCAGCGCAGCAGGTCCGGGTTGATCTGCCCTTGCTGCAGCAGGTCCTCGATATTCTCGTGAAACGTGAGGCGATACGTGTTGTAGGGGACGATCATCTCGCGCTTGCCGAGCAGCTTCAGGTCGTAGCGCTCGAGCACGCCGGTGTAAACGAAGGCGTCGTCGTTGGTGTAGGCGCCGCTGCTGCTCGCGTGCGGTGCCTCGTCGGGCACCTCCACCCGCTTGGCCCGGCGCTGCCCGGAAACGTACGACCATGTCTTTCGCGGGAACTTCACCGGGTCCACCGAGTCGATCAGAAGGAAAGCCTCGCCGGCCCGCCGCTGCGGCCCGGAGTAGTCGAGCTTCCAGCGAAACAGCGGGTCGTCCGGTCGCAGGGGCTTGGTCCGCTTCGGATCGAAGAGCGGGAAATCCCACGCGGATTGCGCGGTTGTCGTCAGATTCCTGTCGCCAGACGAGGTGACCAGCCAACTGTCGTATTTGAATTCCATCGCCCGCCCCATGTAGTGCAGTCGATGGTTCCACATCACCTCGTGGCCATCCCTGGGAATGGGGAAAGGAATCCCGGGCAACGCGTTCTCGAGCGTGAGGCCGTCGTCAACCAGGCGCGCAGCGGTCGCGTTGCGGCGCGTGTTCGCCAGGAACCACTCAGGATTCGACATCGTGCGATGTGACGGATAGACGTCGACTCGTAATCCGGGGCGGCTGCGCAGCAACTCCAGCGTACCGGCGGTGAGTTCGGACTCGACACCGCCGAGGTCGCTGCCTGTCAGCACTCTCAGCGGCTTTTCGGCGGCGAATGGATCGGCGAGGCGTGTATCCGCGCGCCCGGCGCTCGCCGGTGCAGCGGGCAGGCCGCCTGTGTATGCCGGGATGCGGCCGTCGGCGCTGCCGGCTTTCTCGGCGCCGACGCTGGTCAGCGTCGTGCCGAGTGCGTCAGCCTCCTGCGCGCTGACCGCGGCCTGGGCGCCCTGGGCAAGCAGTAGCGTCGCCAGCGCCAGTGCCGCGGCGGGCCTTATGGTGTCGAGTCCCTGCATGTGACTTCCCCCTCGTGCGCGAAGTGTCGGCAGCGCACGGCTGACGGAGACTGGACCAGTGTCAGGGGGTCCGGCAATCCGGAGAATTACGCGGCTACCCGCTCGAATGCGACCGGCGGGATGTCCTCCCGCTCCCGGGCGTGCTCTTGAGTCAGCCCGCGGGTCCTGACGCTCCATGGAACTGGGCTGTAAGCTAGTGCTGCCCGGCGCAACTGCGACCACCCAGGACACTGGAGACAGGATCGGCATGGCGGACGTCTTCGTCTCG
Organism: uncultured Gammaproteobacteria bacterium; assembly: GCA_963732375.1. Lineage (GTDB taxonomy): Bacteria > Pseudomonadota > Gammaproteobacteria > Steroidobacterales > Steroidobacteraceae > RPQJ01. Next base: position 104,155 of record CAVSZE010000001.1, on the reverse strand, counting down.
TACTCCCGTAGCGACAAGGCGCGCGTCGCGCCCATCGTCGCAGCGCTCGAGGCGCAGGGATGGTCCGTATGGTGGGACCCTGCGATAGCGCCCGGCCAGCAGTTCGACCGGATGATTGCCGAAGAACTGGAGCGCGCCCGAGCGGTGCTGGTCGTTTGGACACCCGACTCGGTGGAATCGCGCTGGGTGCGGGGCGAGGCCCGCGAGGGCGCCGATCGAGGCATCCTGGTGCCTGTGCAGCTCGGGCCTGCGCGCCTGCCGATCGACTTTCGCGCGTATCACACGACGGACCTTGACCAGCCCGGGGGCGTGGCCGACAGCCCGGGTTTCGCGGAAGTCGTTCGCGCGGTCGAAGCCCTGGTTGGTCGCGCTGGTGCCCCGATCGCCGCCAGCCCTGTGCCGCAGCAAGCGGATCCCGGGACCATCCCGGGACCGCCGCGCATTTCGATCTGCGTGCTGCCGCTCGCGAACCTGAGCGGCGACCCGGAGCAGCAGTACTTCAGCGATGGCATCACTGCGGACATCATCACCGAGCTCTCGCGATGGCGGCTGTTGTCCGTGCGGTCCAGGTCGGCGTCGTTCAAGTATCGCGGCCCGGCGGTGGACACCTCGCAGGTAGCGCGCGAACTGAACGTGCGTTTCATCGTCGAAGGCACGGTGCGTCGAATCGGCGACCGCGTGCGCATCAGCGTGCAGCTGACGGATGCCGAGTCGGGCAGGCAGGTCTGGGCCGAACGATTTGATCGCGGTCGCGAAGAGATCTTTGAGGTCCAGGACGAGGTCGTGCAGACGATCGTCAGTACGCTCGTCGGCCGCGTGCAGTCGTCCGACGTCGAGCGTGCGCGTCGCAAGCCGCCTGCGAGCCTCGACGCCTACGAATGCGTGCTGAACGGCAACGCGCTGCCCTGGGACGACCCGGAGGGCGCGGCCGAGGCGACGCGACTGTTCGAGAAAGCCATCGAAATCGATCCCCGCTACGGCATGGCTTACGCTTTGCTCGCATCGATGCGAGCCAGCAGTTGGCGCCAGGATCCCGACGCCTCGACCGTGCTGCTGGATGAGGCTTACGCGCTTGGCAAGCGGGCCGTCGAGCTCGACGACGGCGAGAGCACCTGCCACTCGCTTCTCGCACAGGTCTGCCTTCAGCGGCGGGCCTACGAAATGGCGCTGCAGCACATGCAGCGCGCGGTCGAGATCAATCCGACCAATCAGTGGAACCAGGCTGATATGGGGCTGGTGCTCACCTTCACGGGCCGGGCGCAGGAAGCGCTTGGCTGGTATGCGCGCGCGCGGCAAATCGATCCGTACTTCGATCCGCCCTGGTACTGGCGGCAGATCGGACAGACCTACATGACCCTCGGCATGTACCACGAGGCGTTATCGGCGCTCGCCCACATCCCGGGGCACACATATCGCACGGCCGCGCTGATGGCTGGGTGTCACGCGCGGCTCGGCGACATGGAGAGCGCGGGCAAATGTGCCGCGGATTGCCTGGCCATGATGCCGGCTTACTCGATCAGGGGGTTCGTGTCTAAAGAACCGTACCGGGATCCTGCCGACGCGGAGCGATTGGCCGAGTCGCTGCGCCTGGCCGGGCTGCCGGACTGATCCACCAAGGCAGGAATTGAGTGCGACTGCATCGCGGGAGTAGCCATGTCCGCTGACGATACGACAGCCATCGCGACGGACCCCACATGGGTCGGGGAAGTGCTGGATTTCTGGTTCACGGAAATCGGCGCCAGCCGCTGGTTCGTGAAGAGCGCGGACCTGGACAGTGACATCCGCGAGCGATTCCTGCCGCTCTACGAACGTATCGTGAGTGGAGATCTGCAGGCTTTCGGCACACGACGTGCTGTGCTCGCTGCGGTGATCGTGGTCGATCAGTTTCCCCGCAACATGTTCCGCGACTCCGCTCGCGCTTTCGCTGGGGATCCCATGGCGCGCCACCTGGCGCGCGGGGCGGTGGAGCAGGGACTCGACGCCGGGCTTGCCGACGAGGAGCGGCTATTTCTATTTCTCCCCTTCGAACACAGCGAGGACCGTGAGGATCAGGCGCTCTCCTGCGAACTGATCGGAAGCATCGGCAACGACGACTGGACGAAGTACGCCGAGGCGCACAAGGCGATCATCGACCGGTTTGGCCGCTTCCCGCACAGGAACGCCGTGCTCGGCCGGACCTCGACCCGCAAGGAACTCGAGCTGCTGAAGGACCCGATGGGATCTTTCTGACGAAAGCAGGTGCCAGGCACCTGTTTATTGGGGCGGTCGCTCACTCAATGGACTTGAGCGTCTCCTGGTCGAAGGTGAGCACGCGGGTCCTGCCGTTCATCGTGTAGGTCCAACGCCAAACCTCGGTCTGGCCCACGACGCGGTTGCCGCTGTGCACGTCTGCCTTCTCGACGGTTTTGGATTCAGGCTGGCCGCAGGCATCCAGCACCCCTGCCTGCGTCGCGCCTACCCTGACGATGCGACTGCCGCAGCGGAAATCTTCGTCGGCCAAGGCGGTGCCGGCAAGAAGACTGCAGGCGATTGCAGCAAGGACTCGGCTCGAATTGATCTTCATCGTCGCTCCTCCGATTTTCGTCGGATCCGCGGCACCGGCCCTACCTGGGCTCGTGTACCGGTTGCCCGAGGCTTTCCGGCGTGATCAGCACCACTCCGCCCTCGGTCACATGAAACCGGGCTTGGTCCTCGGCCCGGTCGTATCCGGCTGTGAAACCATCGGTAAGCATACTGTACTTGTCCACGATCGCGCGGCGCAGCCGGACATTGCGACCGATCACGGCGTCGGGAAACACGACGGAATCCTCGACGATCGACCCCTGCTCCACCCTGACGTTCGGAAAAAGCAGCGAGCGGATCACGGCCGCCCCGCTGACGATGCATCCGCTCGACACCAGCGCGTCGAGCGTCTGGCCCGAATCGATCGGGCTGCCGTGCACGAACTTCGCGGGTGGCAGGTCTTCCTCGTTGGTACGGATCGGCCAGGACTTGTCGTACATGTTGAGCTCCGGCCGCACTCGCGTGAGGTCCATGTTCGCCTCGAAGTACGCATCGACGGTTCCCACGTCGCGCCAGTACGGATGGCCGTTCACGATGTTCACGCAACTGTCGACAAATCGGTGCGCCCTTATCCGGGCGCCCGCGGCAAGGAGCGCGGGCAGCAGGTCCTTCGCGAAGTCATGCGTCGATGCGGCACAAGCGGCGTCCTCGCGAAGGCACCGGTACAAGGCCGCCGCGTTGAAGACGTAGATACCCATGCTGACCAGGGCGCGCGTCGGGTCGTCCGGCAGTGGCTCCGGGCACGCGGGCTTCTCTTCAATTCCACGCAGCCAGCCCCGGTCATCGACTTTCAGCACGCCGAAGGCGGTGGCAGTCTCGACGGGCACCACGATGGTCGCGATCGTGACCTCGGCCTCGTTCTCGACGTGCTCCGCGAGCATGACGCCGTAGTCCATCTTGTAGACATGATCGCCGGCCAGCACCAGCACGAACCGTGGCTCTTCCATGCGCAGGATGTCGATGTTCTGGTAAAGCGCGTCCGCAGTGCCGTCGTACCACCCTTCCCGGTTTCGCTGCTGGGCCGGCAGCGCCTCGAGGAACTCGTGCAGGTGGTTGTCCAGGAAGCTCCAGCCTCGCTGCAGGTGCTGCATCAGGCTGTGGGCCTTGTACTGGGTTGCAACCCCGATGCGCCGGATGCCCGAGTTGACACAGTTGCTCAACGCAAAATCGATGATGCGGTGCTTGCCGCCAAATGGCACGGCTGGCTTTGCGCGCCAGGCGGTGAGGTCATGCAGGCGCTTGCCGCGCCCGCCCGCGAGCACGATTGCGTAGGTGTCCCGGACCAGCGGCGCGACGGCCGGCCGGCGATGATGCGCCGCGGAAATGTCCGGCACGTGGAAGCGACCAGTGTCGCTGGCCGACTGGGACTCCGACACCTGGCCTCTCCGGTGCGCAACCTGGCCCTCTGGCGCGCACATCGGATTCCGCTACCCGGCCGGGACCATGCCGCGGCGCCAGCTGACGACGCCAATTGCAGTTGGACCGGTCCGGCGGTGTCTAGTTCGCGGATGGCTGTCGGACCCGCTACCCGGCGGCGTACCGCCTCAGCCCGACGCCGACTGCCAGCTGGCCCGCGTGACACGCCACTCACCGTCCTCGAGCTGGAGTTCGAGTTCGACGTCATGAACGTCGGCTGCGAGGTCGAACGCCGAGGTGCCGGCGGCCTCCCGCCCCAGCGTGCCGAGCGTGAGGCTGACTTTCGCCATGTCACGGTAGGGGAATTCGACCGAGTCGACGCGCGTCAGCAGGTGGATCGACTGGTGGGTAACGAAGTAGCCGCGCAGGTATAGCTTCAGATCGTCGCGATTTCCGCCGCGGCCATCCTGGAAGGTCGGCGATACGAGGTCCATCAAGGCGGAGAGATCGCGCGCCTCCGCGGCGGCCTCACCGCGTGCGATGACCGCGCGAACCTGCGCATCTGGCGTTCCGCTGGGGCCGCAGGCCGCCGCCAGCAGGACGAGCAACGCTGTGCCCGTCCTGGCGGCAAGCTTCGCTCGACCTCGCTTCAGGCCAGCAGCTGGATGTTGGCGACGGCGTGGGCCAGCGCGCCCATCACCACGGTGACTACAATCACCAGGCCGGCGAGGACGCGGTTGAGCGAGCTTTGGGTTTCTTTGCAGGCAGTCATGATTGGATCCTCCGTTGCGTACGGAGCAGAAGCTACGCTGATACATTAGACAGATAAACAGCATTATCCTGATATGTATGTTCAAGTAAACAGTACAATAGATTGACAGCGGAAGACCCAGCTCCTTGAATCCAAAGCATTTACCGGGCCTGAAAATGAGAATGTTCCCTATCCAGGAGACCGGGGGAAGAAGGCGCTGGTTCGCCGAACATAGTCCTCGTAGCCGGGCCTGGACTTCATGCCCTGTTCCAGCAACGTGACGCCGGACACCCGCAGCAGCAAGAACGACATCACCAGCGGTCCCACAACGGTCCACCACGCACCCGCCGCGAGCGCAAGACCGTACAGCCCCCACCACACCAGGAAGTCACCGAAGTAGTTCGGGTGGCGCGTATATCGCCATAGACCCTGGTCCATCACCCGGCCCCGGTTCTCCGCCTGCGCCTTGAAACGCACCAGTTGCCAGTCGCCCACGGCCTCGAAGAACAGTCCCGCGACGAACACGACGGTCGCAAGCGCATCCATGGGTCCCAGGGGTCCACCGCGGATGATGGCTTGCTGCAGCGGCAGCGAAACCACCCACATCAGCACGCCCTGGAATGTGAAGACGATGAACAGGCTCTTCCACCACCACTCGGACCCGCGCGCGCGCCGCATCGCCTGGTAGCGCAGATCCTCGCCCTTGCCGATGTTGCGGACCGCGAGGTGCAGCGCAAGGCGCAGGCCCCACACGGTCACGAGTGCAACCGCCAGCACGCCGCGTGGCGACCAACCCACGCGCAGCGCCACCACCCAGGCCACCAGCCCGAACCCCAGGCCCCAGAAAATGTCGACGATGCTCGAGTCCTCGAGCGCGAGCGACAGCATCCAGAGCGCGAGCATCGCGCCCGCGATGACGGTCGCGGCCAGGACGAGTGGAAACATCGGTCGGCTCCTTAAGTGGCGCGGTGGCGCGTCTTCGCGGCATCTTCGGCCGACAGCCAATCATCCATGCATTGCCACTCATGCACCAGCCAATCGAGCCGCGCTTCCGCCTGTGCGGGAATCGAGGCGGCCGGCACGCGCCAGAATCGCAGCCGGACCGTTTGTCCAATCAGTTCACCACGCAGGATGTCGGTTGCGTGCGCGAAGCCTTCCAGGCCATGGTGACCGACGAACAACACGTCGCAGGCAGGCGGCTCGTCGAGCAGTGCCAGCACCCCGCCCGGACGGATCGGTAACAGGTGCTGCAGCCGCTCGGCGCGCGCTCGAGCCACGCCGGTGAGCCTCTCGATCACGCGGCGCCGCTTGCCGGCCGTAAAGCGCGTGCCCTCGGGGTACAGCGACACGCCTTCGTCGGGTTCGAGTCCGGTCTTCAGCGAACGCACCGCATCGACTTCGCGTGCGGTATCGACGCCGTCCCTGGTGACGAAGCGGTTGGGCAGCCAGTGCCCCGCGAGGTCGAGGCAGGGATCTACCAGCAACTCGCGCTTCAGGACGTACCTGAGCCTGACGTGGTGGACGTTGGCGAGGAAAACCGCGGGCACCAGTGAGTCGATGATGCTCGCGTGGCGCACCAGCACCAGCAGTGGCCCGGGCGTCGCGGCTTCCTGGCCTGTCAGTTCGAAGCGCAGGCGAAAGATCACGCGCAGCGCGCGGAAATGCATCGCCGTGTACCAGCGTTGCACCGGCCAGGTGCGCGTGGCGCGAAGCTCGGGCCGCCACGGCGACGACAGCCATACGAAGAACAGCAGCGTGAGCCCGATCACCTCGGTTGTGAGGAAACACACACCGAACAGCAGCAGGCGCACCGAGACGAAGCTGCGCCGACCTGCGGCACGCAGCAGGTCCGTGACCAGCGCGAGCGGAAGCAGCAGCGGAAACGCGAGAAGTATCGTGATCAATGCCAGCACGACGGCTGGTATCGTCACGGCCCGGCGGGCGTAGCGACGAAGGGCGTTTTCGATCGCCCGCGATGTCGAAGATGACGGTGCCCAGTCAGTCGTGTCCGGCACGCCGGCCCCGCAGCAGCAATACCGAAGTCCAGCTCACCCATACCAGCCAGAGCGGACCGGATACAGCCAGCAGCTTCGCGAAGCCGTCCGTCGAGAACTGCAGCGCGACTGGCAGGCTGGCGGCGCCCGCCACGTAGCCCAGCCAGCGCAGCGACACCGGCCAACCGTCGTCCGCCCTCAACGCCCCGGCGAGACACAGCAGGCCTATTGCCAGCAGCCCGTTGAACGCCGAATCGAGCAGCAGTGTGAGCCACAACAGTGCCACGCCGGCGGACGGCTCGACGTGCAGCGCCGCGATGGGCGCCATGGTGCCGGCAGCGTCGAGCAGCGCGCCTCCGCCGAAAAATACCGCGCCAGCCACCGCGAGGTTGCGCCGGTCCGTCACTGCAAGCGTGCGGCGATTCGCGACCGTGAGCGCCAGGCCGACGGCAAATGCCGCGAGCGCGACCAGTCCCACCGTGAACGTCCACGCGCTGAGCTGCGTGGAAAACGGCTGCGCCTGGAGTTCTGCGAGCCACGACGCGACGTCACCGGGCCGGTAGGCGTGCGGGACATCGCGCAGTGCTGCGACTGCAACGATGTTCAATACCACCCCGGCCAAGCCGGCGATTCCCGCCGCTGTGTTTCGATTCATGGCGCAGCGTCCAGCAACTGTCGCCGCGCGCGCGTCCGCGGACCACCGCGGCCCAGCCACTTGCCCAACTGCGCGTAGACCTCCGGCCGGTACAGCAGCTCCATGTGTCCCATCCCATGGGCGACCCACTGGCGCGACTCGTGAATCGCAAACGTCCGCGCCGGGTCCTTGTGACGCCCGAGCGCGCTGTCGAGCGGGACCAGCCCGTCGCCCACCAGCCGCTCACTCACCAGGTTGCGCTTGCTGCCGAGCGTGGCGGCCAGCGTGTAGCAGTCAACATCCTCCGGCAGTGGAATGAACGCCTGCTCGTCACCGGTGATGTTGCCGTGGCGCAGGTCCATGATCCCTGCGCTGCGCGCCTTGCCGATATGCGTGAACGGCGCGACGTAGGGGCTGAGTCCCATCACGTAGTCGAGCCGGTGGCCGCCGCGCTCCAGCGGCGACCCGTGCAGCGGCGTGCCTATGAAGACCAATCGCTTCAGCGCCGTGGGCCATTCGTGCCCGTCGAACTTTGCATGGTGAACGGCGCTGCGTGCCACCAGCCCACCCATGCTGTGCCCGACGATGGCGAGTTCGGTGACTGGGCGCGGCCAGTTCTCCAACAGTTTCTCGAGCAGGGCTGCAAGGCTGCGGCCGTTGTCGGCAATTGCACGGCCCGCGTTGTAGCGCAGGTACACCGGCGTGTAACCGAGCGTGACCGCCAGTTCGTCGATCGGGCCTGCCCCCTCGCGTACCCAGTGCGATTCATTGAGGCACAGTCCGTGCACGATCAGCATCACCCGGCCCGTCGACTTTGGCAAAACCGCCGCCGGCGACGTCGGATCGATCCGCGCACCGCCGCGCCGCAACTGCATCTCGATCGCGAGAGGATTCTCGGTGCGCTCGAGGTGATCGCCGTACACGCCGTTGACGATCGACACCAGCGCGTCGCGGCTTCGCGTGGATTGCCCCTCGGGCAACAGCGCCGTGAATGGAGACAAACCGGCATCCACGCCGCGACTGATCAAACGCGTCGTGCCGCGCACGCTGCGATACACGAGGCCCGTGATGCCGCGGGTTGCGCCGGCGCGCGACCTGCCGAGCGGCAAGGGCGTCAGCTGGATAGTCCGGTGCATCTTCTCGACCAGGTCCGTGATGCCGACGGTCGCTTCGAATGCGAGCCTGGCGGCACCGCGGAAATCCGCAATCTGTGTGCGTGTAGGCGTCTGCAAGTCGATTCTCCTGCGGTCTACCGGCTCAGTGCTTCGATGACCGCGACCGGGTCGTTGTGGATGGCGCGCAGCAGCGCCCGGGCTGCTCCCGTGGGTTTGCGGCGTCCCTGCTCCCAGTTGCGCAGCGTCGCCACCTCGATGTCGAGAAGTTCCGCGAACTTCGCCTGGCTCAGGCCGGAGACCGCACGAATGGACCGCACGTCCACGCCAGCCGCGTTCGCGGTCCGGCGAATCCGCACACCGGTGATCCTCGCTAGGCGATCGAGCCGCCGCTGCCGCAGCCGGCGCGCGTCGCGCAGCAGGCGCTCGAATGTCTCGTCGGTGAGCATGGTCCTCCGTATACGTCAATGGCGTACATGCGTCAATGACATACCGGTGCCCGCGACGCAGCGACGACAGGGAGCCGTGCCGGACGTCGCCGCGGCGGGCGGCCGGTTCGCGACCTGGTTGACCCTGTAGACCATGGCGCGTTGCCGGGCGTAGAGTCGCTGCGTGCACACCCTCGAACCGGAACTCCGCGCTCTGCACCAGCAACGGATGCTCGACGACGAGATCGCGTCGCGCGCGGTGGCGCTCGATCGCGGCGAGGTGTTGTCGCTGCATGGGGAACTTCGCGCCACGCTGTATGCGGGTGTTCTGCTGGTCATGGCAGGCGTGGGCACGATCCTGGCCAGCAACCTCGACCGTCTCGGCCCCGTGGTCATCGTTCTCGCGGTCGCGCTGGCCGCATCGGCCTGCGCAATTCCCGCCGTGCGCGCAAGACTCGCCGGCCGCACACCTGGCGTCGCCGCCGACTACCTGCTTCTGCTCGCCGTGTTGCTCGCGAGTACCGATCTCGCCTATGCAGAGCAGCAGTTCAATCTGCTCGGTCCGCTGTGGCCATGGCACCTGCTGCTGCTTGCGGTCGTCGGGGCGGCCATCGCCTATACGTTCGGCTCTGCGCTCGTGATCGCGGCTGCACTCACGGCGCTCGCTGGCTGGTTCGGCGTGGGCGGCTCAGTCGGCGACGCGCTGCACGCCGCCTTCTCGACGCCGGAACTCGGAGGCCGCGCGCTCGCCTGTGCGGCGGTGATCGCTGCCTGGCGTTTCGCCGACCAGCACTGGCGGCCGGACACGCGCTTCAGCGAAGTATTCGACCACTTCGCGGCAAACCTCGCATTCTGGGGTTCGCTCGCCTGGTGCCTCGAGTGGCCGTGGCTCGCGGCCGGGCTCCCGTTGCTGGCGGCGCTCGCCTACGCGTCGATCCGCCGGGGACTCGAGACCGGCCGCGAGGCATTCCTGGTGTACGGCGTCGGGTACGCCGCGCTCGGAATCTGCTTCGTGGTCGTTCCACGCCTGGATGGGACGACTACCACGATGGCCTTCGTGTTGCTGGTCGTCTGCGTGGCGGCGGCTGCACTCTGGCAGCTGAGACGGCGCCTGCGGGAGCCCTTGCCGTGAGCCGCTGGCGTCCGTCGCCGGGAGAGGAACGATGGCTCGAGGTGGCGTCCAGGTTGGGCAGCGCGATTCCTAGCGACGCCCTGGCGGAACATACAGGCGGCTGGCGCAGCACTGGGTCGCTGGCGCGCGCGGCACTCTTCGTGCTGGGGTTCATTGCCGCCGTGCTGCTGTTCGGAATCCTCGGTTTCAGCAACGAGACCACGGCGCTGATCGCGGGACTGCTTGCCGCCGGCGTCGGGGAGTGGCTCACAGTCCGCAAGAGGTTGCACGCATCGGGAATCGAGGAGGGCCTCTGCGTCGCCGGGTTCCTGCTGATCGGAGCCTGGGCAGCTAGCCAGGCAGCCGAGGCGCTCGGCAGCCCGATGTACGAGTCCGCCAGGATCATCCTGGTAGTGGCAGCCGGCGCCGCCGGTCTGCGACTGCTCAATCCCTTCGTGACAACCTGCGCCGTGATCGCGCTCATCGACTGGCTGGGTTCGACAGCAGCCGCTCGGGCACTCGACCAGGCAGCAGGCGCCGGCATGGCTGAGTTCCTGTGCGGGTGTGGGCTCGCGGCACTTGCGCTGGCACTGGGCGCGCGGATGTATGAAAGACCGTCGCATGACCGGATGCTCGACTGGCTGGTCGCGACGCTGCCGGTGGCGGCCTACCTGCAGCACGCAACGTGGAGCGTTGTCGCCGGGGCCGGAGCCGTGCCCTCGGTCCACTCGGGCCGGCTCGCGACGACGGCGCTGCTGCTCGGGCTGGGCGTCGCCATGCTTGTCGCCGGTCTGCGCCGTCGGCGCCATGCACCGCTGCTCGGGTTCATGGGCTGCGTGGCCTGCCTCGCGGTGGAACTGCGTCTTGCAACGACGCTTGCGACCGAGGCCTGGCTGATCCTCTGCGGACTCGTCGCGCTGGTCGCCGGCATGGTGCTGGATCGCTACCTGCGACAGCCGCGCAATGGCGTGACCTCGGCGAAGCTGACCGACCGCGAAGGGCCGCTGGACCTGCTGCAGACCGCGGGCGCAGCGGTGCTAGCCGGACGCGCGGCTCCCGAGGGGCCAGCTGCAGCACCCACGGTCACGCAGGGCGAGGGACGATTCGGCGGTGGCGGCGCGAGCGGCAGCTATTGAAGAGCGCTCGATGGGGATGGCCAGTGTCCCGCTACGGTGATGGCAACTGGCCCGACGCGACCAGCGCAGCACGAGCCGCGGCCACGAATGGCTCGATGTAGCCGGGGAACAACTCGGTGAGCGGCGTGCCCTTGAACTCCGGCAGGAACGTGCCGTTCCAGTTTGCCCACAACGACATGCCCTCGGGACCCTCAGTGCACAGCACGCCGATGGCCATGATCTCCTTGATGGGTCCCGGCGGTTGCCGCTCATACGCCACTTTCCACTCCGCGGCGCCGAGGTAATTCCTCTCGACCTTGCGGCCGAGCAGTTGCTCGCGGACGGCCAGCAGTTCGTTCCAGGAGCAGTACGCCGTCGCGGCCACGGGGCAGATGGCGTTGCGTGACAGCGGGTGCGCCAGCACGTGCGGAATGATGCGGCCCACGTCGCGGCCGGTCGACCAGGCCACTTTCTGCTCGCCGTCGCCCATCACCGCCACTGGCTCGAGCAGGTAGTACTCGGGCCACAGGCCGGCGGCGATGATGGTGAAATCCAGGCCGGCGAGCTCGATTACCCTGCGTATGAATGCCTTCTGTCGCGCCATCCTGCGGTGGGTCGTGTCGGTCGGCCAGAACTGCTCGAACTCGTAGATGGCGCCGAACTCGGATGGAACAAAGCGTTCCACTCCGGCCTCCCGGGCCGCAAAGATCAGCGGATATTGGGACTCGGTCGCCGAATAGGGCACGCAGGACACAAGGTAGTCCGTACCCTCGAGCGCCGGTATCAGCTCGGCGTGGTCGGTAACGTCCACCGACCTGATCACTACCCCGCTGCCGCTCCATTGGGAGTAGCGCCGCTGCTTTTCCTCCTGGCTGTGCCCCGCACCCATCGAGGTCTTCTCCTGCTGGCCGCTCTTGCGGGCAAGTACCTGGACGTTGAACAGCCCCTGGCGGATCAACTCGTCCACGCATGCGCCGCCGGCCGTACCGGTGGCGCCAAAGACAGTCACGGTCTTCCTGGTCATGATTCATCCCCTCCCGCTGTCGGCAGACGTTCTCTTGAGGTACGCAGCGAATAGCGCCGCGAAGACAAGGTCGCAGGTTACCAGCACCGCCAGCATGATCGTCGCGTCACCGGCAAGGAAATGACCGTATATCGCCACCACGAACGAGAGTTTCCCCGCCACGCCGAGGACGATGTATTCGCGGAACCTCGCCGGATCGGTCGCGATGCGCCAGTACGCGTACCCGAACAGCAGCACGACCAGCGCAACGATGTGTATCCAGACCGTGGGCCGTGGTGGAAAGCCGAGCCACGGGGCCAACGGTTCATAGGCAAGCAGCATCCCCAGGCCGACCGTAGCGTTGAAGATCGCCGCTACCGTGAATAGCGTTCTGGCATTCAAGGAGGCCTCCGTAGCGCTTGCAGTGCTATGGACTATTTCGCTGTGTAGCCGCCGTCCATGACCAGCTCCGAGCCGGTCATGTAACTGGACTCGTCCGACGCAAGGAACACGATGCCATGCGCGATCTCGCGCGGCTCGGCGGGCCGCCCCAGCGGGATACGCACCATCACCAGCTCCTGCTGCAGCGCAGCCGCCTGGCTTGCAGGGATCGAGCCGAGTGCATTCACCATCAGCGGCGTGCCGACGTAGCCGGGATGGATCGAGTTGACCCGGATGCCGTAGCCTTTCTGCGCGCAATGCAGCGCCGTTGACTTGGTGAGAAGGCGCACGGCGCCCTTGGACGCATTGTAGGCCGGCACCAGCGGTTCGCCGATGATGCCCTCGATCGACGACAGGTTGACGATCGACCCGCCACGTCCCTTCATGACCCGTACCGCTTCTCGGCAGCCGAGGAACACCCCCTCGACATTGATCGCCTGCGTGCGGCGCCAGCCCTCGAGCGTTTCCTCCTCGAGCGGCGCGATCACGGCGATGCCTGCGTTGTTCACCAGCACGTCGAGCTGTCCGTGGCGCTGCACGGTATCGTCGATCACCCGACGCCAGTCGCCCTCGCTCGTGACGTCGTGCCGGATGAACGCCACCTCGAGTCCCGCGGCGGCAAGGCGCTGGGCCTGGGCCGCGCCCTCCGCTGCATTGATGTCCGAGATCACCACGCGGGCGCCCTCGCGCGCGCATGCCTCCGCGCTCGCGAGCCCGATGCCGCTCGCTCCGCCGGTGATCAGCACCACCTTGCCTTCCAGACGTCCAGCCATGATTCGTATCTCCTTGCAGGTATCCAGATAACTGCCTGATAGCAGCGGATCAGTTCGGCAGCGCGCTGCAATACCCGAGCGCGTTGAAGGTGCGGATCAATTCGCGATGTGAGAACGCCGTCGCCACCGACTGGAACCCGGGCTTGTCGAGCCGGCCGTCGAGAATCAGCCGGGCGGCCTCCGCGCTGATCTCGCCGGTCCAGGTATAGGCGGCCGACAGGTTCATCACGTAGCTCGTGGTCTTCGTGCGGCTCTGCCCGTGCACGACGATGACGCCGCGCTGCACGTCCGGGTGATCCTTCGGCGGCTCGCCGGTGCTGATCTGGTCAGCGATCGCGTTGGTCAGCGCCTCGCGACCGGCCTGGTCGAGCCCCGGGGATTGCGCGTTGAAGGCGCGGATGGCCTGGATGATCGGATCGATCATGTGCTCGCCGATCGCAGTCAGCACCCTGCAGTTGCGCACGCGGCCCTTTAGCCACACCGGCTCGCAGGCGCCGCCCCAGGGATGCGCACGCAGCTTCGCGTTGCGGTAGGGCACGAAGACATCGTGGGCGACGTCGTTCGGCCAGGCCTTGTACTCGTTCTGCTCCAGGTAATACTGCGACGTGTTGTTGCACACCATGCGCAGGAAGGACTTCGTCGATGCCTCCGACGGCAGGCCGTTGTCAATCTGGTAGAGAATGTCGAGCGAGTCGATCTCGGGATCCTCCAGCACGACTTCCGCGGCCAGCGCACCGGCGGACCACATGAAGGAGGTCGCGGGCGCCATCAACAGGCCCTTGGCCGCGAAGCCGGCGCCGAACTTGTCGGCGATTGCAATCACCCAGTCCTGTTCGCCGGTGGTGTCCATGTAGTGGCAACCGGCCTTGAGCGCGGCCTCGACCACCGGCCAGGCGACCTGCATGAACGGCCCGGCAACGTTGATCACCACGCTGCACTTCTTGAACACCGGGAGGAGTTTCTCGGCGTCGTTGTCGACCGCGACGATCTCGGCATCGAGCTTCCAGGCGCTTGCACCCAGGCGCTCGCGCACGATGCCCAGCGCCTTTTCCAGCTTGTCCTTGCTGCGGCCGGCGAAATAAAACGGGATCTGGCGATTCGCCAGCGCCTCGGCGACCAGCTTGCCGGTGTAACCGTTGGCGCCGTAGATTATGACCTTGCGTCCGAGTGACATGTGTTTGCTCCGTGAGGATGTCCGGGGTGTGATTCAGCGCGCTTCGGTATGCACCGCGCCGGGATTGGTCTCGAGCGCTTCCACCAGGAAGCGGTCCTGCGGCTTTTCCGAGGCGGTCTTCGGGATCTGGCTCAGCACCTGGATGTAGCTGGGCACGAAGTTGGCTTCGAGTTTCTGGCGACAGAGGCCATACAGGTCCTGGACATCGAAGGCCGCCAGGTCGGGATCCTTCGGAACCACTGCCGCGACGACGTCCTTTTCGCCGGGCACGCCGTTGGCGGAAGGGATGCCATAGACATAGACATCGTCGACTTCGGGTACCTCGGCAATCACCTTCTCGATGAAGGCAGCGTTGATGAAGTCGCCGTTGCGGCGGATGCCGCTGCCCATGCGGTACTGGAAGAACAACCAGCCGTCCTGGTCCTCGACAACGACGTCGCCCATGTGCAGCCAGCCACCCTCGCACTTCTTCGCCGAGGCCTCCGGATTGCGGAAGTACTCGACCACATAGGGCTGACCATTGGCTTCCTGGAAGTGCAGTTCGCCCGGCTCGCCGCGCGGAACCTCGCGCCCATGCTCATCGACGATCCGGTGCTTCAGCGAAGGGATCGTCTTGCCGATGCTGCCGACCGGTCCGACGCCGATCGGCTTGAAGGTCATGCCGCCCTCGGCAGCGCCATAGAACTCCAGGATCTGCACGTTGAAGCGCCGCTCGAAGTTCTCCCAGATGGCGGCCGGCATCCCGGCCGAGCACACGAAGCGGACCGGGTTGTCGGCGTCGTCCGGCCGCTGCGGCTCGCTGTAGAGGGCCGTCGTCATCCCGCCGAGCAGGTTGAACGTCGTGCAGCCGTGCTTGCGCGTCACGTCCCACAGCCTGGATTTGGTGAACTTGCGCGACAGCACGCAGGGCACGCCATTGACGAGGCACGCGCCCAGTGTCAGCACCTGCGCGTTCGCGTGCGTCAGCGACAGTCCCGAGTAGGGCTTTTCGTCCGCCTTCCAGCTGCACAGCAGCGGAACGCGCAAGGCGTTCTCCACCCAGCGGAAATGCGGCATCAGGATCGCCTTCGGATCCCCGGTGGTGCCCGACGTGAACAGCAGCTGCATCGGGCTGTCGGGCGACGCAGGCGTGAACGTGGTGGCGGGCACTTCCGCCTTGATCAGCGACGCGTATTCCGTTGCCCACTCCGGAGTGCGCCCGACGCCTTCCTGGGTCTCGAGCCCGATTACCCAGGTGAGGTCCGGGACCCGGGAGCGGATCTCCGCGAGGTTACCCATCGTGTAATCCGCCGCGATGACACCACGGCAGTCTGCGTGCGCCAGCATGAACACCAGCTTGTCGCCGCGGGTGCGTGGGTCGATCGGCACGAAGACCGTACCGGTCAGGCAGGCCGCAATCATGGCCTCGACGAACTCGGGGTGGTTCGCCATCAGCAGCGCGAAGTGCTGCCCCGGCTGGAGTCCGCGGTCCCGCAGCCCCTTGGCCAGCCGCCGGGCGTTGTCCCAGAGCTGTGCGTAGTTCCGGACTTCGTCCGCGAATCCGCCACCGACATCCACCGTCAGGATCGGGCGCTCGGGAGCCTTCAGTGCCCAGTCGGCGATCAACTCGCACAGCACGGGAATTTTCATCTCGACCATTGCTCAGCCCTCGCGGGACAGGATCGTGACCACGGTCGCGGCTGCGTCGAGGCCGATGGCTCCACCGCCGTTGTGCGCGAGCGCGATGCGTGCGCCCTCGACCTGTCGCCGCCCGGAGCGCCCCTGCAACTGCTCCGTCAGCTCGACGATCTGGGCGCAACCGGTTGCGCCCACGGGATGTCCCTTGCGCAGCAGGCCGCCGGAGGTGTTGACCGGAATGTGCCCGCCAAGCCGTGTCGCACCCGATTCGACCAGGGACTTGCCCTCGCCCTCGGCACACAGGCCGAGGTACTCGTAGGCAACCATCTCGGACGGCGCGGATGCATCATGCAGTTCGACGCATGAGAGATCCCGGGGACCCAGGCCCGCGGCTTCGTACGCCTGCTCGGCTGCAAATGCCCCGACGCTCTCGCCTTCGCGCTCGAAGTCCCAGCCGGACACGAGCGCCGAGGCCAGGATCTTCACGGGCTTCCTGAGCCCGAGTTCGCGCGCCTTGCGCTCGCTCACCAGCACGACGGCGGCCGCGCCGTCCCCGATCGGCGAGCACATCGGCAGCGTGAGAGGCTCGATGATCGTGCGGGCGTCGAGCACCTGCTGCACGGTCATCTCGTCACGGAACTGCGCGCGCGGGTTCATGCTGCCGTGAAACGAGTTCTTGGCGGTCACCATCGCGAAGTGTTGCTTCGTGTAGCCGTAGCGCTTCATGTACTTCTTCGCCATCAGCGAGTAGATGTCCATGAACACCGAGCGCTTTTCGCCGGCACCCGTCGCGTCGAACGATTCGCCGGCAGCGCGAGCCATTTCCTCCAGGACCTTGAGCGCGCCCCTTGGGTCCTCGACGTCCACGGCACTCGAGAACGCTGCCATGCTCCGCAGCTTGTCCGCGTGAAAGAGCTTCTCCGAGCCGCAGGCGAGCACGACGTCGTACAGGCCTGCGGTCACCATCGCGCAGGCCTGCTGCAGCGCGGTCGAAGAGGATGCGCAGGCGTTTTCGACGTTGACCACCGGGATGCGGCCGATGCCGAGCTCGCGCAATGCGACCTGGCCGCGGATCATCTCCTGGCCGACCGTGACGCCTGCCGCGGCATTGCCCATCCAGGCGGCCTGCAAGTCACCGGCCTCAAGGCCCGCGTCGAGCAGCGCCGCGGTGATGGCCTGGCCGGCCAGCACCTTCAGCGTCGTATCGAGATGCTTACCGAACGGCGTCATGCCGACGCCTGCGACGTACGCGTTCATCTTCATGCGGGGTTCCTCACAGCCAGTCGGGGTTGATCAGGTCGCCGCCGCCCTTCATGCCGAGGATTTCGTTCAGGCCGTCGGCGATCATGCTGGAACGCGCATCCCTGAACAGCTTCTCGACCGGGTATTCGCGGGTAACGCCGTTGCCGCCGAAGATCTGCACGGCCTCGGAGGCGACCTCGAAAGCGGCTTGCGTGGCCGTCACCTTGGCCGAGGACGACGCCAGCAGCGAGGGGCGGGGCGCCGTGGCGTTGAACGCCATGACGCGGCGTGTCAGCGCGCGGGCCGCCTCGACCTTGCGGAACATCTCGAACAGGCGCAGACGCATGCTGGAGTGCTGGATGATGGCGACTCCGCCCTGCTTGCGGCGATGCGCATACTCGAGCGCGTGCTCGAAAGCGGCACGGGCGATGCCCACGGACGTTGCCGCGACGTGCGGGTTGGCTTCGCAAAGTGTCCGGTAGACGAAATCCTGGTAGGTGTCCGGACCTGCAAGCAGGTTCGCCATCGGCACTTCGACATTGTCGAAATACAGTTCGCCCTGGTTCAGTCCTCGAAACCCGATCTTGTCCAGGGGCTTGCCGCGGCTGACGCCCGGCAGGTCGAGCGGGACTATCAGTGCGACGCCGGGCCGTGTCCTGCCACCTTCCTCGAGATGGCAATACAAGGCGCAGACTTCGGCGGTGACCGCCCCCGATACCCAGGCCGACTTCTGGCCGTTGACGATGATCTTGTCGCCCGCGATGCGGGCCACGCAGCTGGGGCGTCCGTAGCTGCCACCCGGAGAGGCGATCGCCGCATTGGAGTCCAGCATGTCGCTGCCATGCTCGGATTCGGTGATGCCCCAGCAGCCGAGCTTTCCCTCGCAGTAGTGCACCATTTCCATGTTGCCGGCGAGCATCGAGTAGATGACGGGGAAGTGATTGACCAGGATTGACCCAGCCAGGCCACCATCACCCCAGGCCAGCTCCTCGGAGGCAATCGCGAACAGCTTGACCCGATCCAGCGGCGGCAGCTCGGCCATGGCAGTCATGCTCAGTCCCAGTTCGTTGGCTTTCTCCAGCACCTTCCACAGCGGTGATTCGGGCGCGACCGCCTCGTCCGCCGACATGCGATCGAGTTCCACGCCGGCCGGGCGCATCACCGTCAGGGCGAAATGATGAACGTTGTCCTGGACCATCTGCTCCATCTCGCTGAGGGGAACCTCGAGGCCGCTTAGCGGCAACTGCATGTAGTCCATCTCAATCTCCTGTTGTTCGTTGCTGCGGGCGTAGTCTTGAATCGAATCGTGGCGGCTTGCGCCGCCGGCGCGATGGTGTTCATATCGCAAGGCGCCCTCGCACGAGGGGTGAATTTCCGGGGAGAGCCACCCCAGGGTGAGCCGGTCCGTTGATGGGAACTATCGGCTCCTGCCCGACGTCGCGGTATCCCCCGGATGGGGGAAGACCCGGATGAGCAGCGCCATTCCGCTGCAGCGCAACAATCAGGCGGGATCGGCGCCCACGACCGGGTCCGGCGAAGCTGTGCCCCTGGTCGCCACGAAGATCACGCCGCCGGTGCCGCGCGCGAGCCGCATTCCACGCGCGCGACTCGAGGCGCTGCTGGCGGAAGCTGCCGAGCGGAAGCTCACGATCCTCCGGGCACCGGGTGGCTTCGGCAAGACGACACTCGCGTTGTCATGGATCGAGGAACTCCGCTCGCGCGGGGATGCGGTCGCGTGGCTCTCGATCGACGACAACGACAACGAGCCGCGCCGATTCGTCTACTACGTGATCCAGGCGCTGCATCGCGCCTGCCCCGACATCGGCAAGGAAAGCCTCAAGGCCGCCAACAGCGCGACACTTCAACAGCTGCAGGCGCTGCTGGTCAACGAAATCGCCGACTGCGGCGACGAACTCTTCCTGTTCCTGGACGACTACAACGCGGTCAGCAACGAAGCGATCCACGGGTTCATCTCGTTCCTGCTGCGTCATGCGCCAGCGAACCTGCGGCTCGTGCTGCTGTCGCGGTCCGAACCGCCGCTCGAGCTGGGGGCGCTTCGTGCCCGCGGTGAGCTGCTCGAGGTAGACGCCGCGCGGCTGCGCTTCACTGGCGACGAGACGCGCGATTTTCTCGGCATCACCGCACCGGCGAATCTAGGCCTCGAAGAGGTGCAGACGATTCACCGCTTGACGGAAGGCTGGCCGGCGGCGCTGCGCATCACGGCATTGTCGTTCGGCGCCGGCCGGGACCCTGCAGAGCTTCTCCGCTCGCTCACCCGCTCGCCGAGATCGATCGGCGGCTTCCTGGACGAGCTGTGCTCGTTGCTCCCAGCCGACCTGCTCGAGTTCATGGAGCGCACGGCGATCGTCGATCGCCTTTCGGCATCCCTGTGCGAGGCCATCACGGGCCGGCCCGACAGCGGCGACATGCTCGGTCGACTGGATCGACAGCAGCTGGTCACCCGCCTCGATGAAGATGGCGACGCGTTCGCCTGCCACCAGCTGTTCCGGGATTACCTGCTGCAGCGGCTCGAGCGGCAACACGGGGACGAGGTGGCCGAACTACACCGTCGCGCCAGTCGCTGGTACGAGGCCTGCGGACTCGAGATGGATACGGTGAAGCACCTGCTCGCCGCCGGGGACACCGAGGCGGCGCTCATCAGGATCACACAGTGCGCGGGCCGCATGGTGGAGACCGGGGACCTGTTGACCCTGCTCAACTGGGAGCGCCAGCTGGGCAGCAAGTCCATCCAGCAGCCCATCACGCTCCAGCTGGCGATCATCTGGGCGGAGGTCTTGTCGCTGTCCAGTGCCGAAGCGGTGCAGCACATCGCATCCGTCGAACGCGCTGTCGAGGAATCCGACGCGGGCGACGCTGCCGCGGTTCTCCGCGAGTGCATAGCCCTTCGAGCGGTGGCGTCGGGCCTGGCGGACGACCCCACCGAGGCAATCGGCTGGGTCACCCGCTACGCCGCACAGGCCGGGGACCGGCCACTGGCGCGCGGCTCGGTGAACAACGTCGCACGATTCGTGCACCTCTGGAATGCGCGATGGAGCGACTTCCATGCGGTGCCACCAATTGCCAGCCACGATCTCGCCGATATTCTCCCGGCCACCTACGAAGCCAATCTCCGTGGCATCGCGGAGCTCTCCCAGGCGCGAGCAGGTCCTGCGGAACAGCGCTTTCTGCAGAGCCTCGAGGTCGGCCGCCAGGCCCGGCGGTTCGCCGGCGCGACCGGGATGGCGAAAGGGCCGTATGCGGAGCTGCTGTACGAAACCGGCAGGACGACCGAGGCGGAAGCGCTGCTGCGCGACGAGATCGACCTGGTCACGAACGGTGTCGCGCTGGATACGGCGCTGCGCGGCCTGTTGACCGCCGCCAGGCTCGCCTGGCGCCGCGGTCAACCGGAGCAGGCGGGCAGTCTCCTCGAGCGCGCCGAAGTCGTCGGCCTGACGCGTGAGTGGCCACGCCTTACAGCCGGCGCGCTGTTCGCGCGGCTGCGGCTGCAGCAACGACAAGGCCTGGCGACCTCGGCACTGGGGCTGCTCAAGCGACTGCAGCAACTGCACGAAGCCGGTTCGTCCCCCGTCAGTCGCGGCGTCGAGAGCGTGTCGCACTACTATGCGATGGGCCAGGCAGTCGTGAGCCTCGACCAGCAGCGACCGCGACAGGCGATCGAGACGCTGGCGCCGATTTTCGCGGACGCGACGACCTGCGGTGCCAGCCTGATCGCAATCCGCGTCGGCGCGCTCGTTTCCCGGGCGCACCTCCAGGCGCGAGCTGTCCCACAGGCGCTTCAAGTCTTCAACCAGGTCCTCGACCTCGCAGCGCCCTCGTCACTTGTCGGTTCCATCGCGGACGAAGGTGCGGAGATCGTCGAGATGCTGGACCTGCTGGAAGGCAACGGCGCGCAGCCGGAAAGCGAAGACAGGCGGCTCTTCATACGGAGGCTGCGCGAATCGGTGACCGAAACCACGGCCGGCATCAGCGGCGCCGCGCCGAGTACGACGCGGGACCTGCCATCGCCGCTATCGCCGCGAGAGTGCGAGATCCTGGAGCTGATTGCCGAGGGTCAATCGAACAAGGCGATCGCCCGCCGGCTCGGGCTTGGGCCTGAAACGATCAAGTCTCATCTGAAGAACATCTTCGTGAAACTCGAGGTGGACCGACGTACGCAGGCGGTGCTGCGCGCCGACGAGCTGGGCGTCCTGCGCATTAGACGGTCGCTGCGCTGAGAGCCACCGCCACCCTACGCCTGAGGCCCTCGCGGCGCAGGACAGGCATCGAGCCAGGCCTGCTCGTCCGCGTCGAACACCCTCGAGCGCGTCAGGAATCGCACGCCCAGTGGCACCTCTAGTGAGAAGCCGCCGCCGCGACCCGGCACGACGTCGATCAAGAGCTGCGTGTGCTGCCAGTACTCGAACTGCAGGGCCCCGATGTAGAACGGCGTCCCTGCGATGTCGCCGAGAAAGACATCGCGTTGCCCGATCTTGAACTCGCCGCGCGGATAGCACATCGGGGAACTGCCGTCGCAGCAGCCCCCCGACTGGTGGAACAGCAGCGGCCCGTGCTCAGCCTCGAGCTCATGCAGCACGTCCGCCGCCGCGTCCGTGATCGCGACCCGTGCCACGCCCCCGGGCAGTCTCGCCGCCACGTGGTCGATCAGAAGAAGCCGAGCTTCTTCGGGCTGTAGCTCACCAGCAGGTTCTTGGTCTGCTGGTAGTGGTCGAGCATCATCTTGTGGTTCTCGCGCCCGATGCCCGACTGCTTGTAGCCGCCGAACGCGGCGTGCGCCGGATACGCGTGGTAGCAGTTCGTCCACACCCGGCCGGCCTTGATGCCGCGGCCCATGCGATAGCAGGTGTTTGCGTCGCGGCTCCATACGCCTGCGCCCAACCCGTACAAAGTGTCGTTGGCAATCGACAACGCTTCGTCGAAGTCCTTGAACGGCGTAACCGAAAGCACCGGGCCGAAGATCTCCTCCTGGAAGATGCGCATCCGGTTCGTGCCCTCGAACACCGTCGGCTGGACGTAGTAACCGTCCTTGAATTCGCCGGCGTGGACCCGGCGCGCGCCGCCAGTCAGCACCTTCGCGCCTTCCTTCGTGCCAATGTCGATGTAGCTCAGGATCTTCTCGAGCTGGTCGTTCGACGCCTGCGCGCCAATCATTGTCGCGGGCTCCAGCGGATTACCCTCGACGATCTGCTTGACCCGGGCGATCGCGCGCTCCATGAACCGGTCGTAGATCGACGCCTGCACCAGCGCACGCGACGGGCAGGTGCAGACCTCGCCCTGGTTCAGCGCGAACATCGTGAAGCCTTCGAGCGCCTTGTCGAAGAAGTCGTCGTCGGCCGAGAGGACGTCGGCGAAGAATACGTTCGGCGACTTGCCACCGAGCTCGAGCGTCACGGGGATCAGGTTCTCGGACGCGTACTGCATGATCAGCCGCCCGGTCGTCGTCTCGCCGGTGAATGCGATCTTCGCGATGCGCGGACTCGACGCCAGCGGCTTGCCCGCCTCGACGCCAAATCCCTGCACGACGTTCACCACGCCCGGGGGCAGGATGTCGGCAATGAGTTCCATGAACGCCATGATCGAGACCGGCGTCTGCTCGGCGGGCTTGATCACGACACAGTTGCCGGCCGCGAGCGCCGGGGCAAGCTTCCACACGGCCATCAGCAGCGGGAAATTCCACGGGATGATCTGCCCCACGACGCCGAGCGGCTCGTGGAAGTGATATGCGACCGTGTCGTTGTCAATCTCGGAGAGCGCGCCCTCCTGGGCGCGGATCGCGCCGGCGAAATACCGGAAGTGATCGACGGCCAACGGCATGTCGGCGAAGGTCGTCTCGCGAATCGGCTTGCCGTTGTCGATGGTCTCGATGAAGGCCATGGTATCGAGGTTGGCCTCGAGGCGGTCGGCGATACGGTTCAGGATCAGTGCACGTTCGGCAGGCGAACTGACGTTCCACTTCGTCGCAGCGGCGTGCGCTGCATCGAGCGCCAGTTCGACGTCTTCCTTGGTCGATCGTGCCACGTCGCAGAGCGGCTTGCCGGTTAGCGGCGTCGGATTCGAGAAATACTGGCCCTTGACCGGCGCGACGTACTTGCCGCCGATCCAGTTGTCGTAACGAGCGCGGATCGGCACAGAGGTCTTGAAGCCCGCGGCTGCGGACGGGAGCGTAGCGGCTGACTTTGCCTGGATGTCGTTCATGTGTATCCCCTGAGTCATGCGGCCAGGACGGCCGGAGACGCCGCCCCTGGCGGTGGGAAGATGCTGGCTGGATTGTCAGTATTCTCCTGCTCATGCCGGGATGCAAATGCAAGCCACGACGACGCCGTGCGTGCAGTGCAGCAACGCCGGGCATCGAGGGACGCAGGACTTCGTCCAATGCGTGCTGCAAAACCAGGACGACGTCGGGGCGGAGTACCGAAACTGCTTGGCAGAAAACGCGATCGGCTTGTGTAACTAGCGAGCCGGATCAATCCGCGGCGTTCTTCGCTTCGGCGCGGGCCGCGTGCAATTCCGCGTCCTCCTGCTGGCGTCGGAAATAGTGCTCCCACATGAGCTCGATGCCGCGCCGGCTGCCGAGCCCGACGGCCAGCGCGAGGCACAAAGCGATCGAACCGAATGCGATCAGGAATGCGCCGGTCACGATCGTCACCGCAACCTGCAACTCGACCAGCGCGGCCGCAAACGCAGTCACGAGTATCACCCAGCGCACCAGCGTTGCGACCAGCCGCGCTCGACGGACATGTTCGCGAAACAGCAGTTGCTGGACGGCGCGCGTAGCCAGGTTGGCGATGGCCCAGCCCACCAGCAGGATCAGCACGGCCGCGACCAGTTCCGGGATCCGCAGCAGCACCCGGGTAAAAAGATCGGACAGCACGGTCAGCCGCCAGATCACCAGCGCGTTGGCCACGAACACCATGAATATGAAGACGCCGAGCACGGTACCGAGGATCTCGAACAGTGTGTGGCGCGCATCGGCCGACTCGAGTGCGCTCGTCCAACGCAGGCGCGCCATCACACGATCGAGACGCATCAGCACCAGCAGCCGGACCAGCAAATGCGAGACCGCCCAGGCCGCGAGCAGCCCCAGCAGCAACACTGCGAGGCCCGCCACGATCGTGGGGATGTAGCCTGCGAGGTTCGTGACAAGGTCGCGTACGGATTCGAAGGGCTGATCGTTCATCGTTGCACCCTGTTCAGTTCATCCAGCGCTTAGGGTCTGCCGGGATCTCGCATGCCGTGATCACCGGTATCGAGGCGCGCTCCCCGAGTTCCAGCGGCACCGTATACGCGAGCAATTCCTCGAGCATACCTGCCTCGGTGCCGCCCGCGACGATCACGTCGGCACCGCGCGCTTCCCGCAGCAGGGCCGTCGCGGTATCGCCTGCAATCACGATGCGCGACTCGGCGCCAGGGCAGACCTCGTCCAGCAGTTTGCGCATCTCGGCAGTCGCCTTGGTTCGCTCGTCCGCCGCCACTTCGGGCCCCAGAACATGAATCGCAAGGACCGTGGCACCCGTGGCATTCGCGATCGACGCGCAGACATCCGCTGCAAATCGCGTATGCGGCCCACCGTCATAGGCGAACAGCACCCGCCGCACCTGCGTCGGCCAGTGGTCGGCAGTCACAAACAGCGTGTATGCGGGAGCTTCCCGAATCACGCGGCCGACGACGGCCGCGGCCAGCCGCTGGAACGCGCCAGCGTGACGCGTGCGGCCGATGATGATGACGTTGCACTGTTCCTCGAGCACCGTCTCCGCGATGCCGTAGGAGAGCCGGTGCGTGACCTTGACCAGTGACTTGAGTTCGACGTCCCGGAGCGGGGCCCGAGTCATCGCCCGATCCAGGCCGCGCTTTGCGGCGTCGAGGCGGTCGAGGCCGTGGGCCAGCAGTACGCGTTCCGGAACCTCGATCACCGTGAGGCCAATCAGTTCGGCGTCGCGCCCGTGCGCAAGCCACGAGGCCGTGCCGAGGATGGCATCTGCGTGCTCGTCGTCCTTCAGGCAGGCCAGGATGCGATAGTCCTTGCGACTCGCCGCCTCGCGCATTTCGACGACGTGCCCGTAGGCTTGGTCACGCTTGCGTGCGTAGGTGTAGTAGACGACGAAGCCGATCGCTATCCACACCGCGGCGCTCAGCCAGGCCAGCGGGCTGTAGACGAACAGGTAGCACGCAAGCAGCAGCTGCAGCACGATCCCGACCGCGGGCACGTACGGGACCAGCGGTACGCGGAAGCCACGCGGCATGGCCGGCAACTTCTTGCGCAGGACGATCAGCACGGCCTGCACCTGGATGAACAGCAGCAGGAACATGATGTTCGCCGCACTCGCGACCGTCTCGATCGGCAGCGCAACGGCCATGAACGCGATCAGCACTGCGGAACCCGCGATGGCGCCGTGCGGTGTCTTGCGCGTCGCATGCACCTTGCCGAAGAACGCGGGCAGGTTGCGATCGCGACCCATCGCCAGCGACACGCGCGACGACGAGTAGATCGTGGCGTTCAGCGCACTGAGCGTCGAGAGCAAGCCGCCGATCAGGATCATCACGCCGCCGCCGGGGAAGAAGCTCCTGGCCACGTCCACGAGCGCCGTCTCCTTGTGCAGGCCCAGGAACTGCCAGCTCGGCATGCCTTCCGACTGCACCGCACCGAGCGCGGCGAACGCGACCGTCACGTAGATCGGCACGACGATTGCCAGCGAGATGAAGATGGCGCGGGGAACGTTGCGTTCCGGCCGGTGCACTTCTTCGCTGCACTGGGCAATGATCTCGTAGCCTTCGAACGCGATGAACGTGAGCCCCATCGCGACGAACACGCCGCCGTAGCCGCGCGGTAGAAAATCCTCGGTGAAAACCAGCTGCCAATCCGGCCGGTGCAGCGTAATCCACGTGCCGAAACCGACGAACACGACCAGCACGATGATCTTCGCGACGGTCACCACGTTTCCCGCACGGCCGGCTTCTGACGCGCCGCGGAAGTTGATCCAGGCGAACAGCGCGATGACCAGAACCGCGAGCGACTTCTCGAGCGGCAGCAGCGGCATCTCGAATCCCGCGAGCCCGATCAAAGGCAGCACCAGCTTGAAGTAGGCGCCGAATCCGAGCGCATAGAGCGAGCAGGCGACCGCGTGGGCGAACCAGCTCATCCAGCCGCTCATGAAGCCCTGCGGGTCCTTGAGCCCGAGCTTTACCCACAGGTAGCCGCCACCGGCATCGTGGAACGTGGACCCGAGTTCGGCGTAGGCCGCCGCCGCGAACAGCGTCACGATCGCGTTCAGCAGGAATGCAAGCAGCAGCCCCGGCCCGGCGACGCCGGCCGCGATGCCCGTCAGCACGAAGATGCCTGCGCCGATCATCGCGCCGACACCGATCATCACGATGTCGAACAGCCGCATCTCGCGGCTCAGGCGCACCTCGATGGTCGAGGCGCTGGCGGTCTGCCCGGAATCGCCCAAGCTGGTGTCTTCCGTTTCTGCCCAAGTGACGTTCGACCCAGTCTACGCCGTTGGCGCAACCCCGCGGCCGGGTCCGGCCACTAGCCGCTGTTGCGTAGCCCAGCGGCGATGCCGTTGATGGTCAGGTGGATTCCGCGACGGCTGCGCTCCTCCCGGTCGCCGGCACGGTAGCGGCGCAGCAACTCGATCTGGATGTGGTTCAGCGGGTCCAGGTAGGGAAAGCGATAGCGGATCGACGCCGCCAATTGCGGGTTGGCATCGAGCAGCCGCTCGGCTCCCAGTATCCGCAGCAGCGCGGCAACGGTCGCGTCGAATTCGGCGCGGATGCGCCGGAAGATCGTCTCGCGCAGCGCATCGTCGGTGACCAGCGCCGCATACCGCGATGCGATGGCGAGATCCGCCTTCGCCAGCACCATTTCCATGTTCGAAAGCACCGACGCGAAGAAAGGCCAGTCGCGGTTCATTTCACGAAGCAGCTCGAGGCGCTCGCCACCGCCAGCGGCGCCGCCTCCCGCACCGTCGCCGCTGTCCAGCCATGCGTTGACCGCCGAACCGAACCCGTACCAGCCTGGCAGCATCAGGCGGCACTGGGCCCACGAGAACACCCAGGGGATCGCGCGCAGCGTCTCGATTGCTCGCGACTTGTTGCGCGACGCAGGGCGGCTGCCGATATTCAGCTCGGCGATCTCACTGATCACCGTGGACTCCCAGAAGTAGTCCTCGAATCCAGGCGTCTCGTAGACCAGGCTGCGGTAGGCGGCGAACGCGTTCGCCGACAACTCGTCGAGCACCTCGATGTACCTGGTGCGGGGCTCGGGCGCGGACCTGCCGAGCAGTGTCGCCTCGAGCGTCGCGGCCGCCAGGATCTCGAGGTTCCGCCGGCCGACCTCGGCGTTCGAGTACTTCACGCCGATGACCTCGCCCTGCTCTGTCAGCCGGATCTGGCCCTGCACGCTGCCACCGGGCTGCGCCACGATAGCCTCGTAGCTCGGTCCGCCACCGCGACCTACCGAGCCGCCCCGCCCGTGAAACAAGCGCAGCCGCACACCGTGCCTGCGAAAAGTCTCGACCAGGCTGGTCTGCGCCTTGTACAGCTCCCAGCGCGAGGTGAGATAGCCGCCGTCCTTGTTGCTGTCGGAGTACCCCAGCATCACTTCCTGCGCCGCACCGCGTGCGGCAAGCAGCCTCGCGTACGCCGGGATGGACAGCAGTTCGTCCATCGTGCCCGCCGCAGCGCGCAGGTCGGCAATCGTCTCGAACAGCGGGATGACGTTGCACTTCAGCGCTGCGTCCGCCGCACGGAACATGCCGACCTCGCGCAGCAGCAGCACGACCTCGAGCACGTCCGAGACCCCGTCGCACTTCGAGATCACGTAATTCGGGATGCAGCCCTCTCCGTACCTCTGCTGGAGCTCGGACGCGGCCTTCAGGATGTCCAGCTCACTGCGGGTCTCGGCGGAATAATCCACGTACGGCGAGCCCAGCAGCCGCGCGGTCGCGAGTTCCTCGACCAGCAGTCGAATGCGCGCAGCTTCGTCCAGCGATGCGTAGTGGATCTCCGGCCGTGCGGCGGAGAACAGTTCCGCCACGACGCGCTCGTGGACGTCGGAATTCTGGCGCAGGTCGATCGGCGCCAGATGGAATCCGAATACCCCGACCGCCCTTCTCAATCGACGCAGGCGCCCGCGGGCGAGCAGCGCCGACCGGTTCGCCTGCAGCGAGCGATGAATCACCTCGAGGTCCGCGGCGAATTCGACCGGACCCGCGTAGGGCGGCGCATCGCCGACCGCGTGCCGCACCGGCTCGTGCTGGCCCAGCGTCCTGGTGGTCGCCGCCACACGCGCATACAGGCCGGTAAGTGCGCGGCGGTATGGCTCATCGCGACGATGCGGGCTGGAGTCGGGCGACCTGTCGGCCAGCGCGCCGAGTTCCGGCGAGACCTGCGCAACCAGCGTGGTGAGGGACAACTCGGCGCCGAGTGCGTGCAGTTCATCCAGGTAGTGCTCGAACACACGCGAGGACTGCATGCGCAGCGTGCGTCGCAGCACCGCCTCGTTCACGAACGGGTTGCCGTCGCGGTCGCCGCCTATCCATGAGCCGACCCGCAGGAACGACGGCACGTCGGTCCATGGCCGGCCGGGGTGGCGGCGCTCGAGTTCGTCCTGCAGCGCGCCGTACAACGTCGGGACCTCGGCCAGGAACGTCTGTTCGAAGAACGACAGGCCGTTGGCCACCTCGTCGATGACGTCGAGCTTCTCGAGGCGCAGCATTCGCGTCTGCCACAGCGCCAGCACCGCCCGCCGCACCGCCTCGTCGCTGGCGGCGCGTTCGCGCGGCGTGAGCTGCGAGCGGTCACGCGCCCGGAGCAACCGCTCGATCTCCATCTCGAGGTCACGCACGCTCTTGCGCTGGACCTCGGTCGGGTGCGCGGTCAGTACCGGCACCACTTCGGCCACACTGAAGAAATCGCGCAATGCATCCGGGCCGATGCCGGCGGCCTCGACGCGGTCCAGCGCCCGCACCAGGCTGCCGTCGGCGGGCCTGACCCCGTCGATCTCCGATTGCCGCCCTCGACGTGTGTTGTCGAGGTCCTCGGCGAGGTTGGCGAGGTGCGAGAAATAGCTGAACGAACGCACGACCACCATCGTCTCTTCGCGGCTCAGCTCGTCGAGGATTCGCTCGAGTTCGCGGCGGGCCGCAACGTCGTCGTCGCGACGGAAGGCGATGGAACTCTGCCTCACGCGTTCCACCAGCTCGAAGGCCGCAGTGCCTTCCTGCTCGCGCACTGTGTCGCCGAGCAGCCGACCGAGCAGCCGGATGTCGTCGCGCAGCGGCTGGTCCGTGTCGAATTCCGTTTCCATGCCCTAGCTTAGCCGAACGTCGCCGCGCTAGGATGGAGCGCTGTTACGAACGGCTGAATCCAAATTGGGGGCCCGATGAACATTTCGAGTGTCCGCGTCTCGCGCATGGTACTGGGCGTCATGGTCGCGGGCGCCGTCCTGGCGGCAATGCCGCAGGCGTACGGCAAGGAAAAACCCAAGAAAGAACTCGGCGCGCTCGAATATCGCCCGGTGGGCCCGAACATCTCCGGCCGCGCCACACGCGTCGCCGGCGTGCCCGGCGACCCGCTCACCTACTACGTCGCCTACTCGCAGGGGGGCATCTGGAAGAGCAGCAACGGCGGACATGCATGGAAGCCGGTGTTCGACGAACAGTCGACGAACTCGATCGGCTCGATCGCCATCGCGCCGTCGGATCCCAACGTGGTCTACGCGGGCAGTGGCGAAGCCAACATCCGCGGCAACGTCTCCGTCGGTACGGGCATCTTCAAGTCCGATGACGCAGGCAAGACCTGGCAGCACGTGTGGAAGTCGCGCGGCCAGATCGGGACGATGGCCGTTGACCCGCGAAACCCCGACGTTGCATTTGCCGCCGTGCTCGGCTCGCCGTTCGGGCCGAACAAGGAGCGCGGCGTTTATCGCACGACGGATGGCGGCAAGACCTGGAAGCAGGTGCTCCACAAGGACGACCAGACCGGGGCCTCCGACGTGGCGCTCGACCCGAACAATCCGCGCATCGTGTTCGCGGGCTTGTGGCAGGCGCAGCGCAAGCCCTGGGACATGACCAGCGGTGGCCCCGGCAGTGGCCTCTACCGCTCCGCCGACGGCGGCGATACCTGGGAGCAACTGAAGAAGAGCGGCCTGCCGGAGGGCCCGTGGGGCAAGGTCGGGGTGCGTGTCGCGCCCTCGAACTCGGACGTGGTCTACGCATTGATCGAGGCGAAGGAAGGCGGGCTGTACCGGTCCAATGACGGCGGCGAAACCTGGGAACTGGCGAGCGACAGTGCCTCGTTGCGCCAGCGCGCCTGGTATTACATGGGCCTCACCATCGACCCGAACAACGCGGACGTGGTGTGGTTCCCGCAGGTGCCGCTGCTCAAGACAGTGGACGGCGGCAAGACCATCGTCTCGGTGGACGCGAAGACGCACGGCGACTACCACGACCTGTGGATAGACCCGAAGGACTCGCGCCGCGTCATGTCCGGCAGCGACGGCGGCGTCGGTATCTCGATCGACGGGGGCGTGAGTTGGGCGGCACCGATGATGCCGACGCCGCAGTTCTACAACATCGACGCGGACGACCGATATCCGTACCACGTCGGCGGCACGATGCAGGACTGGGGCACGGCGAGCGGTCCCGCCTACACGCTGCGCACCGGCAGCGCCGGCAGCGGGCCGACGCTCGGCGACAACTGGGCGGTGGGCGGCGGCGAGGCCGGCGACTTCGTCTACGACCCGGCCGAGCCGGGCACCGTCTACGCCGGCGAGTACGGCGGATATATCTCGCATTACCAGGAGGGCGTCGGCAATTTCCGCAGCGTCGGCGTCTATCCGCGCGACCTGTCGGGCACGCCGGCAAAGGACGCGAAGTACCGCTTCCAGTGGAGCGCGCCGATCGCGGACTCGCCGCACGACCCGAAGGTGCTCTATCACGGCGCCAATGTGCTGTTCCGCACGACCGACCGCGGCGCGACCTGGCAGGCCATCAGCCCGGACCTCACGCGCGACGACAAGTCGAAGCAGCAGTGGACCGGGGGCCCGATCACCGGCGACATCACCGGAGTGGAGGTCTACGACACGATCTTCTCGATCGCCGAGTCACCGCTTACCGCAGGCGAGATCTGGGTGGGTACCGACGACGGCCTGGTGCAGCTCACGCGGGATGGCGGCAAGACCTGGAAGAACGTCACTCCGTCGAAGCTGCCCGAGTGGGGTACGGTCGAGGCGATCGAGCCGTCGTACCGGCATGCCGGCACGGCCTACGTGGTGGTGGATGCACGGCGGCTCAATGACCCGCGGCCCTATCTCTTCCGCACGCGCAACTATGGCCAGAGCTGGGACCAGCTCGGCAAGGGCCTGCCCGACGACCAGCACCTGTTCGTGGTACGCGAGGACCCGACCAATCCGGACCTGCTGTTCGTCGGCAGCGAGCGTGGCCTGTACATGTCGCGCGACGCAGGCGCGAGCTTCTTCGACATCCGCAACGGCAGCCTGCCGGCAGTCGGCGTCTCCGACATCGAGATCCGGCACGACGACCTGATCCTCGGCACACGGCGCGGCATCTGGATCCTCGACGACATCACCGCGCTGCGCGCTTTCGATGCGGGCGTCAAGGCCGAGCCCGTGCACCTGTTCACGCCGCGCAAGGCCAATCGCAACCGGCTCGAGTTCCGCTGGGACGAGCTTACCGACAACGACTCGCATAACGCGCCCTACGGCATGACCATCACCTACTGGCTCAAGGACGAGCTGGCCGAGACGCCGGCGGGCCACAAGCCCTCTCCCGACGACCCGAACGAGTTCAAGCTCGAGATCTTCGACTCGCAGGGCACGCTGGTACGCACGCTGAGCTCGGTCGCCAAGCCTGACCACTACGCCAAGGACGATCCGGACGAGCCCAGCGAGCCGAACAAGCCCGCGCTCACCAAGGAACAGGGCCTGAACCGCGTGCAGTGGGACCTGCGCCGCGAGGGCGCGACGACGCTGGAGCAGGCGAAGATCGACGCCGGCAATCCGGAGCAGGGACCGCTGGTATTGCCCGGCAAGTACACGCTGAAGCTCACTGCGGCAGGCCGTACGCTCACCACTGAGGCTGAAGTCGGGGCAGATCCGCGCTCCACGGCCACGATGACGGACATGCAGGCGAACTACGAGTTCTCGCTGCGCACCGGCGCGGCGCTCGATCGCCTCGAACAGGACATCGAGGCGGTGAGGGCAATCCGCGCGCAGTCGGCCGACATCGAGAAGCGGACGGCGAAGAACGCCGCCGCGCGTGACCTCAATGCTTCTGCCGGGGCGCTGGTGAAACGCAGCGACGAGCTCGAGCACCAGATGCACAATCCCGAGGCCAAGGTCGTGTACGACGTGCTGGCCGGCCGCGAAGGCGGCGCCAAGCTCTATTCGCAGCTCTCGAACCTGTACAGCAGCATCCAGGACTCGGACTTCGCACCGACGCAGGGCCAGGCCGGGCAGCTCGACGAAAACCTGGCGGCGCTCTCGGCGATCGAGGGTGAACTGAAGTCAATGCAGGACAGCGAACTCGCGAGACTCGAGTCACAGGCGACGGCCATCGGGCTGCCGCACGTCATCGTGCCGGGCGGGACCTGAGCGAAGGCAGCAGGCCGTCAGAGCAGCTCGATCCGCGCCCGCACGACACCGTCATCGAGGAAGTCCAGGCGCCTGGCCGCGGCGCGGGAGAGATCGGCGATTCGACCGCGTACGTACGGACCCCGGTCATTGACCCGAAGCACCACGCTGCGGCCATTGTCGAGATTGGTAACGCGAACCTGGCTGCCGAGTGGCAGTGTGCGGTGCGCCATCGTGAGATCGCCGGAATCGAAAATTTCACCGCTGGCCGTTTGCCGACCGTGAAATCCGGGTCCGTACCAGGACACGCGGCCACTCTGCTTCCACGCCGATACGACATGGCCCACGGGGTCTGCGTTGTTCATGACCGGGTTGTTGCGTGACCCCGAGGCAGGCGCGCAAAGCAGGATCGCGAGCGTCGCCCCGGCCACGGCAGTAGCGAGCGCGCGCCACTGGTCGGATGCTGGAACGGCTGCGGCAGACCTGGCCTGCGGGCTCATCGATCGTATGTGATATTGCTGCATCGCAGCATAGACCAACTCGACTCACCCGAGTTCCCGGCCAACAGCAAGAAACCTGATCGAATCGCGTTTTATCTGTTAATTCAATTACTTAAAAAACAGGCATCACGCCTTGACCTGGTTGAAACGGAGCGTGGTCACGCGGGTGGCCACCCTCCAGTGCGATTGCCCGATGTCCACGGTCGCATCACACTCATCGGTTCCATTGCCCAGGAGGGCGTCGAGATGCAGCAACTGTCCGGCACCGACAACGTCATGCTGATTGGCGAACGACGCAACATCTACAACCACGTCGCCAGCTTGATCATCTACGACGTGACGACTGCGCCAGGCGGCAAGGTGCGGTTCAAGGACATCCTGCAGCACTACGAGCAGCGCCTCTACCTGCACCCGGTGTTTCGTCGGCGTCTCGCGACGGTGCCATTCGGCCTCGATCGACCGTACTGGATCACCGAGACGAATATCGACGTCGAGTACCACATACGGCACATCGCCCTGCCGAAGCCCGGCGACTGGCGCCAGCTGATGATCCAGGTCGCCCGCCTGCACTCGCGGCCACTGGATCGCTCGCGCCCGCTGTGGGAGGCCTACGTCATCGAGGGACTGGACAACATCCCGAACCTGCCCCCAGGCGCGTTTGGCATTTTCCTGAAGATCCACCACGCCATCGTGGACGGCATGGCCGCGGTCCACCTCACGCGACAGTTGCACGAGGCCACCCCGGATCCGGTAGCAGTCTCCGAATCGTCCCGCGTGGTTGTCGGCGATCGGGAACCGTCACGCTATGAATTCATCTCGCGCGGCCTGGCCAACCAGGTCGAGCGCACGACCAAGGTATTGCGCATGTCGGGCGCAATCGCAGGCCGCATGCTGGAGTTCGGCCTCGAGCAACTGCCGAAGGTCGCCGAGGGCGATATCTCCGGACTGACCAGCAAGTTCTCCGGCATGCTGCCGCCCGCCGCGCCGCACACCCGGTTCAGCGAAGCGATCACCACCAATCGAGTGGTGGAGGGCTTCGGCATGCCCATCTCGCGCATCAAGCGCATCCGCGCCAAGGTGCCGGGATCGACACTGAATGACGTGTTCGTCGCGGTTGCCGGCGGCGCGGCGCGCAAATACCTGCTGGGCAAGCGCGAGCTCCCCGACGAATCGATGCTGGGACTGATGCCGATCTCGCTGCGCAGCGACGGCGCGTCGGGTGGCAACCACGTCGCCGGGTTCCCGGTCCGCGTGCGCTCCGACATCGCCGACCCGATCGAGCGCCTGCAGGCGGTGCACATCGAGGCGCGCAC
This sequence comes from uncultured Gammaproteobacteria bacterium, assembly GCA_963732375.1. Classification (GTDB taxonomy): domain Bacteria; phylum Pseudomonadota; class Gammaproteobacteria; order Steroidobacterales; family Steroidobacteraceae; genus RPQJ01. The sequence goes on along the minus strand of CAVSZE010000001.1, from coordinate 69,419 downwards.
CAGCAAGGAGCAGGCCGAGGCCATGGGCCTCGACACGCTGATGAACCTGCTCGACGTGCTGCCGCCTTTCGCCGCGCACGCGCTGTTCAATCGCCTGCTCGTGTCGCGGATCAACATGACAGTCTCGAACGTGCGCGGACCCGACGAGGCGATGTACCTGGCGGGCGCCAAAGCCATGTGCATGTACCCGATCAGCATCCCGGTGGACGGCTGCGGGCTCAACTTCACCGGCGTGAGCTACAACGGCGTGATGTGGATCTCGATGGTGTCGTGCCGCAGCATGGTGCCGGACCCGGGCGTGATGCTCGACTGCATGCGCGGCGCCTGGGAAGAACTGCTGGCCGCAGCGGACGCGCTGCCGTTTCCCGGCGGCCATGCGCCTGCCGACGCACAGGCCGTGCCGAGGGCGAAGGCCAAAGCCAAGGTCAAGGCCGGGAAAGCCAAGGCAACGGCAAAGTCGAAAGCGAAGAACAGGACCAATGCCAAGTCGAAGGCGAGCGCGGCAGCGCGCCGCAAGACTAGCGCTGTCGCACCACGTACACGACCAGCGAAAGCGCGAACACCCCTCCCAGCGCGAGCGCCTCGCGGAGCGTGATCGTCTGCACGGCGATCCAGCTGATCGCCACGCAGGCGAGCACCGGCACCAGCATGCCGCCCGGCATCAGGAACGGTGGCTTGTCGGTGCGAACGTTGCGCGCGCGCAGTCGCCAGACGGCAAACGCACCGAGTATGTAAACGCCGAAGGACGCGAGGTTCGACAGCACTGCCAGCTGCTGGTAGGTGCTCGTGAGCGAGATTGCGATCGCGATAAAGCCATAGACGCCGATCGCGATGTGCGGCGTGTGGAAGCGCGGGTGCACCGCCGCGAGCCGATGCGGCAGGAAGCCGTCTCGCGCCAGTGCAAAAAGCGCACGCGGTCCCGCCAGTATCGATCCCGTCAGCCAGCCGAACATCGAGACCGACGCACCGGCCAGCACCAGTGCCGCGCCCTTGCTGCCTGCGAACGTGCCGGCCGCGGTGGCGAGCGGTGCCACGGTGTCGTCACCGAGTGCCGTGCCGACGACCCCGAGCCCGACCGCCTGCACCGCCAGGTAGAGCAGCGTCGCGCCGCCGAGCGCCAGCATCGCGGCGCGCGGCACGGTGCGCGTGGGATCCCTGACTTCGCCGCCTGGCATCAATGCCGTCTCGATGCCGGTGAACGCAAATATCAGCGTGCCCACCGTGGTCGCAACCTGCCCTGCCGCCGGCAGCGCGTCCCAGCGCAGGTTGGCAGGTGAAATAAAGAACGCGCCGACCACCACGAAAAAGAGCAGCGGCACGAGCTTGGCTGCCGTGAAGATCTCGATGACGCGTGCCCCGCGGCTCACGCCCCGGATGTTCACCGCCGCGAGACCGCAGACGAACAGCACGACGATTGCCGCCGGCCAGGCGGCGCCCGAAAGCCCCAGCAGCCGAGCGACGCTCTCGGCGAGCAGCATCGCGATCGCGCCTGCCGCGGAGATCTGCGACACCGCGAGCAGGATGCCGGCGGCGAAGCCGAAGAACGGTCCCAGCCCGATCTCGACGTAGGCGTATGGGCCGCCGGTGATCGTGACGCGGCTGCCCGCCTCGGCGAACATCAGCACCACCAGCGCCATCACCGCCGCGCAGACCAGGTAGGCCACCGGGGCCGCGCTGCCCAGTTGCAGCACCGCAAATGCGGGCAGCACGAAGATTCCGCTGCCGACCGTGTGATTGAAGATGTTCGCGGTGAGCTGCCGAAGGCCCAGGGCGCGCACCAGCAGGCGATCGGGATCGTCCGAAGCGGGCGCGGGTTGCAACTCAGCCGGCCAGGACGGTGCGTAGCGCGTGCAGCGACGCGCAGGCAAAGATGCCGGCGACCACGTCGTCGAACATGATGCCGAAACCACCTTCGATGTGCCGGTCACACCAGCGAATCGGCCACGGCTTCCAGATGTCGAACAAGCGGAAGGCCGCGAATCCCGCCAGGATCCAGGGCCACTCGGCCGGCAGCAGGAACATCGTGATCCAGAAGCCGACGAATTCATCGAATACGATGCCGCCGTGGTCGTGCACGCGCAGGTCCCGCGAGGCCACGTTACTGATCCACACGCCCAGTGCAAACGCCGCCGCGACCGTAATCACGTACAGCCAGGCGGGCAACCGGGCGAGGACCAGGTAAAACGGGATGGACACCAGCGTGCCGAAAGTGCCCGGCGCGAAGCGCGCGAGCCCGCTGCCGAAGCCGAAGGCCAGGCAGTGACGCCAGTCGGCGAAAACCCGGCGGTTGATTGATATATCGAACATCGATGGCAGCTCGGTGCCTGTCTGGCGTGGTTGCGGCCGCCTCAGGCCGCGACTGCGCCCGCCAGCACCGACTCGAGCACGGCGAGGAATCCCGCGAGGTCCTCGTCCGACAGCTCGCCCATCACTCCAACCTGGAAATATCGCTGGTCGAGCGGTGGCTTTGCCCCGTACACCAGGTACCCGTGCTTTCGCACCGCGCGGAACAACTCCTCGAATACCATCGCCTCAGGAAGCGCAACCGTCAGGATCGAGCACGCGGCGCTTCCGTCCGGGTGACGCAGCAACGACAAGCCCAGGCGTCGCAGCCCGGCCTCGAGAAATGCGCGCCGCCGCACGTATAGCGCTCGACGCGTCGCGACCCCCTGCTGGAGCAGTTCCTCGACAGCCCGGTCCAGCGCGACGATCAGCGGCACCGCTGGCGTGAATGGAGTCTGCGAATTTGCCTCGATCTGCCGGTGATGGCGCACCAGGTCGAGTGCGTAGCTGCGCGGCTCGGCCGAGGCGCGCGCGGCCAGCAGTTCGCGGCGAGCCGCGACGATCGCAATGCCGGGCGCCGCGTGCAGGCACTTTCCCGAAGCCGTGATGCACACGTCAACGTGGTCGCGCACCAGGTCGAGGTCCTCGGCGCCGGCGCTCGAGGTGGCATCGACGAAGGTCCTGACGCCATGGCGCCGGGCGAGCGCGCCGACTGCCGAGACCGGGTTGAGCAAACCCGCCGACGTCTCGTGGTGGGTCATCGCAATGGCGACGAATTCCGCGGTCTTGCGGCACTCGATCATCGCCTGCTCGACGCGAGCGAGGTCTACCGGCTGGCCGAATCCGCAGTCAAGCGCGACGCAGCGGATCTTGTGAACTGCCAGGATGTCCACGATGCGCTGGCTGAAAGTCCCATTCACCGCGACGATCACGACCGCGCCCGGAGGCATCAGCGAGGCAAACGCCGCCTCGATCCCCGCGGTCGCGGGGCCGGTGACGAACACCACGCTGTGATCTTCGCCAGCGCCGAGGACACGCGCGACGTTTCCGCGCAGCCGGGCAAGGATTTTCGAGAATCGCTCGTCCCGATGCCCGAACCCACCGCTCGTCAGCGCAGCCTTGACGCCGGGCGACAGCATCACGGGCCCCGGGCAGAGCAACACCAGCTCGGCACCGTCACCAGCGAGCGAGCGCGTCATCGCGACACCCCGGCGAGCGACCGCGTGTAGCGCCAGCCAGCCACGCAACTGAGCGTGAGACCGACGGCCATGCCGACCGTCGCAACCGGGGCGAGCAATGCGGCAAGCCCTGTCGGCATGTCCAGTATCAGCACGATCGCCATCAGCAGCATCGACCAGTAGATGAAGCCCGTCGCCAGCTTGCCCGAGACGTGAGAGGGAATCTCCACGCCGTTGATGGCCGCGTAGCGCCTCACGGTCGCCACCCAGAATTCCCTGCCCAGGAAGATGATCAGGAACACGAAGGGAAAGCCTCCCACGGCCACCAGCAACGCGAGCGCGATACCGGTCGTGAAACTGTCGGCCGCCTGGTCGAGCATCGCCCCCAGCACGCTTTCCTGGGAAAGCCGGCGGGCAAGGTAACCATCCAGGTAGTCGGTCAGGCACGCGGCCGTGCCGAGCACCAGGAAGACGCGCGGGTAACCCGCCAGATAGAACAGCACCGCGGCCGCAACCCCCACGATGCGCGCCAGCGACACTATATTGGGCAGCGTGGCCAGGTCGGCGCGGCCGATGACCGGCGCACCCGAACCACTGTCCCGGATAGACGATGCTCCTCGCGCCAATTACCAGTACTCCACGCGACCGCAATCCGACCTTCGGATCGCGGCGCAAGGATAGTAACGCATCAACTGCCCGTTTTCCCTTGTCGGCTTGTCCCCACACGCCGCGTCGGGTCCTTAGGCCAGCGGCCAGTGCGCGGTCCGCAGGCTTCCGACGCTCAGGCAGGCGCCTGGGCAGGCGTTCGGGCAGGCACCCAGTCAGGTCGTGGCAAAGGCAACATAGACCCGCTTGTTGTGCCGCCCCTTGTTCTCGACCTTCGTCACTTCGATCGGCCCTATCTCGCCGGTACTGGCTATATGCGTGCCGCCGCAGGGCTGCAGGTCCACGCCGGGGATCTCGAGTAACCGGATCCGGCCGGCGCCGCGCGGCGGCTGGACGGACATGGTGCGGATCAGTTCCGGCTGGCGATCGAGTTCCTCGTCCGTGATCCAGCTGGATCTCAGTTGATGGTCGGCGGCAATCAGCGCATTGACCGCATCGGTCACGCGTGCGGCATCGATTTCGTCCTGTGTGTCGAAGTCGAGCCGGCTCCTTTCGGCCGTGATCTGCCCGCCGGTCACACCGTAACGAAGCACCGAGCCGAGCAGGTGCAGGCAACTGTGCATCCTCATGTGCGCGTGGCGCCGGTCCCAGTCGATGACGGCCTCGACGTGTTCGCCGACTGCCGGTGGCGGAGCATCGCCTGCCAGCGGATGCACGACGCGCCCGCCCTCGCCCTTGCGAGCGCCCACGACGCCCCACTCGCGACCATCGGTTGCCCGTAGCACGCCAGTGTCGCCGGGCTGGCCGCCGCCAAGCGGGTAGAAGACGGTGCGATCAAGCACGACGCCTTCCGGGAGCAACTCGACCACCTGCGCCAGGCACCGGCGAAGATAGGCATCCTGCTGGAACAGGGATTCCGTGACTGCCATTTGCCTTGACCTCCTCGCCCGGCAGTCTAGCGGCGACCGTGCACGGAAGCACAGTCCACTGGCCACGGCATGCGGGTTCCCAGCCGTTCCGCCGTTCGTACGATTCAGCAGAGCGCACGGGGCTGACGGTCGCGGCAGGTGTGCCGCCGGCGCCACCCCGATATGATCGGCCGCATCCGACCGGGGGACGCATGTCATATCCAATCACACAATCCGCGACCGGCACGCAGCGCACGACTCGTGCAACGCAGCCGGGCGAACGGCGCTCGCGGCTGGCCGCCGTAATACATGCCATGGCCGGCCTGGTCGCGGCACTCTGCCTGTGCGGCGCAAGTCCGGCAGTCGCGGATACTGCCCACGACGTCGTGATCCGTGGCGGAATGATCTACGACGGCAGCGGCAGCGCGCCTTACGCAGGCGAGGTCGCGATCGACGGAGACCGGCTGAGCTACGTCGGCCCGCCGCGCGGCCTCCACGGCCGCACGGTGATCGACGCCCGCGGCAAGGCGGTCGCCCCCGGCTTCATAAACATGCTGAGCTGGTCGAACGAATCGCTGCTGCAGGACGGGCTAGGCCAGAGCGAACTGCGCCAGGGAATCACGCTTGAGGTCATGGGCGAAGGCGATTCGATGGGCCCGCTGAACGAATCGATGAAGCGGCTCGCGGTCGAGCGCCAGGGCGACATCCACTACCCGGTGGACTGGACGACGCTCGGCGAATACCTCGCGAAGCTGGAATCCCGTGGCATCGCCCCGAACGTCGCTTCTTTCGTGGGCGCCACCACCGTGCGTTCTTTCGTACTCGACGAACGCGACGTGCAACCGACCGCGGCAGAGCTCGACCAGATGCGTGGCCTGGTGCGCGAGGCCATGGAGCAAGGTGCACTCGGCGTGGGCGCCTCGCTTATTTACGCGCCGGCGAGCTACGCGAAGACCCCTGAACTGGTTGCGCTGGTGACCGAGGCCGGTCGCTGCGGCGGCATGTACATCACGCACATGCGCAGCGAAGGGGACCGCCTGGTAGAGGCCGTGGCAGAAACGATAGAGATCGCGCGCGCCTCGGGGGCCCCGGCGGAGATCTACCACCTTAAGGCCGCCGGCCGCTCCAACTGGGGCAAGCTCGACGAGGTCGTCGAGATGGTGGACGAAGCCCGGCGCCGGGGCGTGCGCATCACTGCGGACATGTACACCTACGTACGGGGAGCCACGGGCCTCGACGCGGCGATGCCTCCCTGGGTGCAGGACGGCGGCCTCGAGGCCTGGATCGCGCGCCTGCGCGACCCGGCCGTCAGGGCGAAGGTGATTGCCGAGATGCGTGACCCATCCCAGCAATGGGAGAACCTGTATCTCCACGCCGGTGCCGACGGCACGTTGCTGCTCGCCTTCAAGAATCCCAAGCTGAAGCCTCTCACCGGGCGGACACTCGCATCGGTCGCGAAGGAACGGGGCGTGTCGCCAGAAGACGCCGCGATCGACCTGGTGATCGAAGACGGCTCGCGCGTTGGAGTCGCCTACACGCTGATGTCCGAGGACAACGTGCGCCGACAGACCGCTCTGCCCTGGATGAGCTTCGGTTCGGACGCGTCGGCGCAGGCGCCCGAGGGCGTGTTCCTGCTGTCTAACCCGCACCCGCGCGCCTACGGCAACTTCGCGCGCTTGCTGGCGCGATACGTTCGCGAGGAGCACGCGCTCACGCTCGAAGATGCCGTGCATCGCCTCAGTGGACTGCCAGCGAGCAACCTTTCGCTCGCGGACCGTGGCCTGCTCAGGAACGGATACTTCGCCGACGTCGTGGTCTTCGACCCGAAGACCATCCAGGACCACGCGACATTCGAGAAGCCGCACCAGTACTCGACGGGTGTGTCGGAGGTGCTGGTCAACGGCCAGCTCGCGATCAAGGATGGAATGCCGACCGGCGCGAAGCCGGGGCGCTTCGTGCGCGGCCGCGGCTGGACAGGGCGCGAGGGTGGCGGCTGCCGTGCGTCAAGTCGCGACTGGAACTGGTGACGCGCGCGGCGCCGACCGACCCGCAGGTTCATCGATCGCGCCGGAACTGCGCCGGGACTGCGCCGGGACTGCGCCGGGCCGGTGTCAGGTTCCATCCGGACTCGCAAAAAACCGACATCTCGTCCGGATGGAACCTGACACCGGTCCGGCACGGGCAGCGTAGCGCCGAACGTAGCGGGACGGCCTCGCGGGTGACCACAAGCGTCGGCGACTGCAACCAAGCGGCTCGACCTTCCGCCTTCTCCGGACGAGATGTCGGCTTTCTGCGAGTCCGGAGAAGGCGGAAGGTCGAGCCGGCCTGACGCCGCGTTGCCCCGGACGAGACGTCGGTTTTCTGCGAGTCCGGAGGAGCCGGAATGGCGAGCCGGCCTTGGCGCCTGCGCGCACGACCCGCGCCAAATGTTACCCTTGCGCCCTTTGGCATCCGGGCGGCCACGCGCCGCCCGCCAGCAACGAAAGCCCATCCGGGAGCCCTCATGACACCAACCAAGATTGCCCTGTGCGCAATGCTGCTCGGCCTCGCGGCCAGGGCAGGTGCGTTCACGGCCGACGAACTGGCGGCGAAGAACATCGAGGCCCGGGGCGGCAGTGCCGCGCTCGCCGCGGTGAAAGACGTGCGCCGCAGCGGCCAGCTCATCGTCAACGGCGGGCAGTTCACGCTCGGCGTCGTCGAGACGCGCCAGCGGCCGGACTCAATTCGCGAAGAAGCGACACTGCAGGGGCTCACGCAGGTGGAGGCCTACGACGGAAAGGACGGCTGGAAGATCGATCCGTTCCAGGGCCGCAAGGACCCGGAGCGCACCTCGCCCGACGACCTCAAGGGCTTGATCGAGAACGCGCAGATCGGCGGCCCACTCGAGGACTACAAGGCACGCGGCGCCACGCTCGAGTACGCAGGCACCGAGGACATCGACGGGACCGCGGCACACAAGCTCAAGTTGACGCAGAAGAACGGCGACGTGCAGTACGTGTATCTCGACCCCGATTACTTCCTCGAGATCCGCGTCGAAAGCCAGCGCAGCGTGCGCGGCGTCAAGCAGACCGTGATCACCGACCTCGGCGAGTACGAGAAAGTCTCGGACGTGTTCTGGGCGACCGCGATCACCAGTGGACGCAAGGGCGACAGCTCTCCCGCGAAGATCATCTACGACAAGGTCGACGTGAACATTCCGCTGGATGCGGGCTATTTCTCCTTCCCCGCTCCCGCGACGAACTGAGGACACGCCATGACACGCAAAATCCTGTTGCTGGCGACCCTGCTGCCCGTCAGCGCTGCGTTCGCCGCCGCCGCTCCCGCCCCGACCATCGACGCGGGCACGCTCTCCGGCCTCGGCATACGCAACATCGGCTCCGCGACGATGAGCGGCCGCATCGCGTCGCTGGACGCGCTCAACATGCCGAACGGCAAGCTGACGATCTACGTTGGTGCAGCCAGCGGCGGTGTGTGGAAGTCGCTCGACAGCGGCACGACCTTCGAATCCGTATTCGACCATGAGCCCGTGCAGTCCATCGGGGCAGTGACCATCGACACTCGAAACCCGGACACCGTCTGGGTCGGCACCGGCGAAGCCTGGACACGCAACTCCGTGTCGATCGGCGACGGAATCTACAAGACGACCGACGGCGGCAACACCTGGACGAACCTCGGGCTGCACGGGTCAGAGCGCATCGTCGATGTCAGCATCGACCCGCGCAACAGCAACGACGTCTACGCCTGCGTCACCGGCCGACTGTGGAGCGACTCCGCCGAGCGCGGCGTCTACAAGACCACTGACGGCGGCGCGACCTGGCAGCACGTGCTCAAGGGCACGAACCTTTCCACGGGCTGCGCCAGCCTGAGCATCGACCAGAAGAACCCGGACGTCGTGTACGCGGCGCTGTGGGACTTCCGTCGCAAGGGCTGGACGTTCCGCTCTGGCGGCGAGTCGCCCACCTCGCCGTCGGGCAGCGCGCTGATGGTATCGCGCGATTCGGGGCGCACCTGGAGCGAGGTCACGCCGGCCGCAAATCCAGGGTTTCCCCAGAAGCCCTACGGCCGTATCGCAGTCAACGTGGCGCCGAGCGATTCCGAGCGCGTCTACGCGTTCGTCGAGTCGCCGGCCAGCGCGCTGTACGTGAGTTCGGACGGCGGCAAGACCTGGGAAGCGCGCGACAAGAGCCAGTGGATGGTCTGGCGGCCGTTCTACTTCGCACGCATGACCGTGGACCCGACCAATCCGGATCGCATCTACAAGGACGACGGCGCCCTGATCCTGTCGGAGGACGGCGGCAAGAGCTTCAGCGCAGTCGGCGGATTCCAGGGCGCCCACGGTGACATGCACGACGTGTGGGTGAACCCGAAGAACCCGAAGCACGTGATCAGCGGCGACGACGGCGGACTCTGGTACAGCTACGACGGTGGCAATCGCTGGTGGAAGGCCGAGAACCTGCCAGTCTCGCAGTTCTACCACGTGAGCACCGACGACCAGGACCCGTACAAGGTCTACGGTGGCCTGCAGGACAACTCGAGCTGGGTCGGTGACAGCGCCTACCCCGGCGGCATCACCAACAGCCGCTGGGAAAACATGTACGGCGGTGACGGCTTCTGGATGTTCAATGATCCGGCCGACCCCGATTACCTGTATGCGGAGTACCAGGGCGGCAACGTCGCGCGGGTCAATCGCCACACGCACCAGGCGCGGACGATCCAGCCACTCGCCGGCCCCGGCGAGAAGCTGCGCTTCAACTGGAACACGCCGCTGCACCTGTCGCCTAACGAGAAGGGCACGCTCTACATCGGCGCCCAGTTCCTGTTCCGCACCCGCGATCACGGCCAGAGCTGGGACCGCATCTCGCCGGACCTCACGACCAACGATCCGGAGAAGCAGCGGCAGGAAGAAACCGGCGGCGTGACAATCGACAACTCGGCCGCCGAGATGCACACCACCATCTACACGATCAGCGAGTCGCCGAAGGCGGCTGGCACGATCTGGGTGGGCACGGACGACGGCAACCTGCAACTCACGCGCGATGGCGGGAAGACATGGACCAACACCACGCCCATGCTGGCGCGCGGGCCTGACGCGCTGCCGAAGGCATCGTGGGTCAGCTGGGTCGAGGCCAGCCGGTTCGACGCGGCCACCGCATACGCGACCTTCGACCGGCACACGTTCGGCGACTTCGAGCCGTACCTGTACGTGACACGTGACTACGGCAAGTCCTGGAAGCCGCTGGTGACGCCGAAGGATGCGAAGGGCGTCCGCGGCTACACGCATGTGATCAAGGAAGACACACAACAACCGCAGCTGCTGTTCCTCGGCACCGAATTCGGGCTATGGGTATCCATAGACGGCGGTGCGAACTGGGCGCAGTTCAAGGCCAAGGGTTTCCCGGCAGCCGCGGTGCGTGACATCGTTATCCAGGAGCGTGACAACGACCTGGTGCTCGCCACGCACGGCCGCGGCATCTGGATCGTTGACGACATCACGCCGCTGCGCGGGCTCACGCCCGCGGTGCTCGCGAGCGAGGCGGCTTTCGTGGCCGGCCGGCCGTCGCAGCAGCGCATCGACGGCCCGGGCGGATGGCCGGAAGGCGCGGCGATGTTCACCGGCGACAATCCCACCGAGGGCGCGGTGATCAACTATTACCAGAAGTCGCGCCACCTGTTCGGCAAGCTGAAGATCGAGGTGCTCGACGCGAACGGAAAGGTCATAGATGAATTGCCGGCCAGTCCGCGGCGCGGCCTGAACCGCGTCGTGTGGTCGATGCGCGAGAAGGCGCCGCGCGTGCCACCGGCAGTGCAGCTCGCCTTTGCGGGCATCCAGGGGCCGCAGGTATTGCCGGGCACCTATACCGTGCGCATGACCAAGGGTGGCGAAGTGTACGAATCGAAGTTCGACGTGGAGCTCGATCGTCGCGCGACCTACACGCTCGCCGACCGCAAGGTGCAGCACGACGCCGCGATGCGCGTGCGCAGCCTGTTCGGCAACGAAAGCGCGCTGATGGATCGCATGATAGCCGTGCGCGGCGAACTCGCCGAGCGCAAGGACGCCGCCGGCAGCGAAGCATTGAAGAAGCAGATCGCCGCAGTCGATGAAAAGCTGGACACGGTGCGCAAGCGCATCGTCGCAACCACCGAGGGCGGCGCCATCACCGGCGAGGAGCGGCTGCGCGAGCACACGGACACCCTTTATGGCGCGATCATGAGCTACGACGGCGCTCCGACCGCCTACCAGGTCGAGCGCATCGGCGTACTCGAGGGCGAGCTCGCCAGCATCGACACCGAGTTCAACGCGGTGCTGGACAAGGAACTGCCTTCGCTCAATGCCGCACTGAAGGCCGGCGGCCTGCCCGAGGTCGAGGTTCCGCCGGCAACTGCGGCGGTCGCGGACTCAGGTCCACGGTCAGGCGGCTCGAGTGGCCGTGATGCGGACGGCGACGAGGCCGAGGCATACCGCAGCCTGCCCACGTCGATGGTGGTGTTCCACTGACCGGCGCGCCCGCGGCCTCGCGACAAAGCGGGGCCGCGGGCTGCTCCCTCGCCAGGGTCGGGCCATCGCCCCGTGGTATCGGGCCGGTGTCACGTTCCATCCGGACTCGCGTAAAGCCGATATCTCGTCCGGATGGAACGTGACGCTGGCCCGGCATGGGCAGCGTAGCGACGAACATAGCGGGCCGGTCCTGCCGAGTTATCCACGCTCGCGAAAACCGACATGCTCGCCTGGATAACTCGGCACGCCCGACCCTGCGGCTGACGGCAAGCGTCGGCGACTGCAACCACGCGGCTCGACGTCCCGGCTTCTCCGGACGAGATATCGGCTTTACGCGAGTCCGGAGAAGCCGGGACGCCGAGCCGACCAACCGCCACGTCACCACAGGCGCTACAGCTGCCCCGCGACGTACGCGGAAATGTATGTACCCCATCCCGTTGACGGCACCTTAACCAGCTCGCGCGACCGCGCGAAGTCGGCTTCGAAGAGTTCCTGCCGCAGCCGTCCCGCGAACGACGGATCCGAGGTCGCGACGTTGGTCTCGCGGTTCACGCGCAGGCTCAGCTTGTCGAAATTGGCGGAACCCAGGCAGGCCCAGCCGTCGTAGAGCGCTGCCTTGACGTGCGTCATCCCGGGGTAGATGTAGACGCGCACGCCACTCCTCATCAGCGCGCGTGCTGCCAGCAGGTTCGCACTGTTCATGAACCTCGAGTCGCCACTCGACGGCAGGATGATCCGTACGTCCACGCCCCGCGCCCGCGCATCCATCAGCGCGTTGACCAGTGCGTCGTCCGACACGTAGGGCTGCTCGACCCAGATCTCTCGCCGTGCCCTGCGTATTGCCGCGAGCTGGGCGCGCAACATCTGCGGATTGAATGTTCTCGTGTACAGCGGCCTGATTTCCACGTAGCTCGAGCCGGGTGGCGCGACCGCGGCGCGGTCCCTGTCGCCAAGGGCTTGCAGATAGGCAAGGTCACCGCCCATCCCCGCGTACGCCCATGCGAGGTCGAAATCCCGCTGCAGCCGTTGGACGATCGGGCCGTTGAGCCAGACCATCATGTCGTGCCACTGGTGCCGGTACTCGTGGCCGATGTTCATGCCGCCCAGGTACGCGACGCGCTTGTCGAAGATCAGAGTCTTGGTGTGGTCGGCCATCAGCCAGGTGTTCGGTGTCTCGCGCACATTCACGTTCGAGTCGGCACGCAGGTAATGGGCGATCGAGAACGACGGCCTCGAAGCCGCGCCCTCGGGTGCAGCCTGTCCGGCGCCAAGCGTGCCGAGACTGTCGATCAGGACCCGCACGCGAATGTCGGCGGATCGGCGCTTCAGCAGGTCCGCAATGCCCACCGCGTAATCGTCGTTGTCGAAGATGAAGAGCCGTATCGACACCGACTTGCGGGCGTCCTGCAGCGCCTGGACGAGGCTGGTGAAAAATGCCTCGCCGTCGATCAGCGGCACGATGGTGCCCTGGTAGCGCCGCGGCAGGTCCATGTCATCGAGTTCACGCTCCCAGGCGTCGAGATCCATGCCGGGTCGCGAAGTCACTTCCGGTGGCGGACCACTTGCGACATGCACCGGCGGCGCCAGCGTCGCAGCCGTCTGCGTCGCAAACCAGACGAGGCGTCCCGCGGAACTGACCGGCCGCATCAGCACACCGAGCGCCTGCCCGCGAAGGATCAACGTGTCCGGCACGCGGACCAGCGTACGCATCAGGTTCGCCAGGCTTCCTCCCTGCTCTGCCGGTGGCGCGGCGATCAGCACCGATAGCCGATGCTCGAAATCGAAAAGCACGAACGAGAGGTCTTCGTGCTCGTTTCCCACCTGGAAAAGCAGCTGGTCCTGGCCCGGATAGCGCGCGCGGAGCAGCGCGTCTGCCCGCGACGCAAAATCCGCTTCGCTGACGACGCGAGTCACGTGTCGCTCGGCGGGCTTGTACTGGTGGCGGTCGACGCGCAATTCCCCACCAGGCGTCAAGTAGAAGACGATCTCCTCACCCTGCACCAGCGTGAGCGCCGCATCGTTCTGACCGGCAGGCGCCAGCTCGGTCATCACCTGCCTGACGACATCATTCCATTCCGCGCCGTCGTGTATCGGCAGATCGCGCGCGGGAGCCTGTGTGGTCTTCTTGCGCTCATCGTCGTCGAGGAGCTCGAGACGCGACTCGCGGTACACATGACTGTCTGCGGCGACGTCGCCGACGGGCCAGGTCGCGACCAGTACGTCCCGTTTCGAGTCGCCGCCGGGTCGCAGCAGCAGGGTTCCGTCGCGGTAGCGCGCCGTGATTGTCGGTGGGCCAGCAATCGAGGCTGTGCTCGATCCCGGCGGCGTCGATTCCGCAGAAGCAACTGGCACACCGGCCGCGCCAATGCTCGACGCAGCGACGACGACTGCCAATGTGAGACGCGGAGCCCGTGACCACAGCATCGGATGCACCACCCCCGGCCTGCAGTCTGCGCAGGTCGCTGTCGTCCGCGCATCGTGGCATTCCGACGCCGAGCGATCCGTGGCATCGGGCCATCGCCCCGTTCCATCCGGACTCGCGTTAGACCGATATCTCGTCCGGATGGAACGTGACGCTGGCCCGGTGTTGTCGCCCCAGCGCCGGCTGTAACGGCACGGCCCCGCCGAGTCATCCACGCTCACGACAACCGACATGCTCGCCTGGATGACTCGGCACGCCCGTCCCTGACGTTGCCCCAGTGGTCCGCCTGGCGGAGCGTGACGCATCGGCCTGACCGCAGCGTCGGCGACTGGAACCACCCGGTTCGATGTTGCGGCTTCTCCGGACGAGATATCGGCTTTTTGCGAGTCCGGAGAAGCCGCAACAGCGGGCCGGTCTCGCGCAACGCTGCAGAAGGCGATCGTGTCAGCTCTCGCGAGTCGGGGGAAGCCGGAACGTCAAGCCGGCGCCGCGCCGCGTTGCACCGCGCGGACCGCTCCGCCATCATCGCGCCGATGCACCAGGACGACACGGTCGCTGAATTCACGCTGAAAGCCGTGGCCATCGGCATCGTGCTCGGCATCGTGTTCGGCGCCGCCAATGCCTACCTCGGCCTGCGCGTGGGCATGACCGTCTCGGCATCGATTCCCGCGGCGGTGATGACCGTCGCTGCCTTCCGCATGCTGCGCACCAGGGGCACGATCCTCGAAGCCAACCTTTCGCAGACCGTCGCGTCGGCCTCGACTTCGCTCGCGACCGGGACCATCTTCACGATCCCGGCGCTTTTCCTGTGGGGCGCGATTCCGCCCTACACCCAGGTCGTCGCGCTCGCGTTCCTCGGCGGCCTGCTCGGGCTCTCGGCGATGATCCCGCTGCGCCGACTGCTGATAGTGCAGGCACACGACGAGCTGCCGTTCCCGGAGGGCACGGCCTGTGCCGAGGTACTTCGAGCAACGGTCTCGGAGTCGTCCGGAGCGGCTAACGGCAGCGTGTGGATCTTCCGCGGCATGGCGCTCGGCGCGGCAGTCAAGCTGCTGATCTCGCTCGTCTACCTGATGCCCGGCGAGCTGCATGTCGCACTGCCGGTGCTGCCGAAGGCTGAGCTTGCCCTGGAGGTAGCGCCCGCGCTGCTCGGCGTGGGCTACATCCTCGGCTACCGCCAGGCGGCGGTCTGCGTCGCCGGTGCGGTGATTTCCGCGATCGTGATCACACCGCTGATTGCATGGCTTGGCGCCAGCATGACGTCGCCGCTCTACCCCGAGACCACGCGGCTGATTGCCGACATGGACGCTGGACAGATCTGGTCGCGCTATGTGCGCTACATCGGGGCCGGCGCAGTCGCCACGGCAGGCATCCTCACCGTGCTGCGCGGCCTGCCGACGATGGTGGGCGCATTCATGGCCGTGGCCCGGGGCATGCGCAACACACCGGGTGCCAGCGATGGCACCGCGGATCGTACGGACCGCGACCTGCCGGGGTCGTTCGTGCTCGGCGGCATCGCGGTCGTCGTGCTGGCGGCAGGCCTGGTGCCCGGCGTGTTCGGCGGCGACATGAGCGCGATACAACGCGCCGTGCTTGCAGCGGGTGTCGGCTTCTTCGGCGTGCTGTTCGTCACCGTGGCTGCCCGCATCGTCGGCATCGTCGGCGTATCCTCGCAACCGACCTCGGGTATCACGCTGGTGACGCTGCTCGGCACGGCGTCGATATTCGCCGCGGCTGGCTGGGTCGACTCGGGCGCGCGCGCCGGCGTGCTGACGGTCGGCACCATCGTGGCGATCGCCGCGAGCAAGGCCGGTGACATTTCGCAGGACCTGAAGACCGGCTGGCTGGTTGGTGCCACACCCGCACGGCAGCAGATCGGACAGTTGATCGGCGCCGCGTTCGCGTGCTGGGCCGTGGCCGCAACGGTAATGCTGCTTGGTCACGCATACGAATTCGGTTCGCGCGAGATTCCGGCTCCGCAGGCCACGCTGATGAAGACCATCATCGAGGGCGTGCTGTCCGGCGCGCTGCCCTGGGACCTGGTGCTCACCGGTGCAGGGCTTTCCATTGGTGCGATGCTGTGCGGCGTTTCGGGCCTCGCCTTCGCGATCGGCGTCTACCTGCCGCTCGCCACGATGGCCCCGCTGTACGTGGGCGGCTGCGTGCGCGCGCTGGTGGAGCGCAACCGTGGCCAGGTTCCTGCTGGCATCAGCGATCCGGGAATCCTGGCCGCCTCGGGCCTTGTTGCCGGTGAAGGCCTCGCGGGCGTGGCCGTGGCCGGGCTGGTCGCGGCTGGGATTGCACCAAAGGCGATGGATCCGCGGCTCGGCGGCCTGCCGGGCGAGGCCGCGGCGCTCATCGTGGCACTTGCCGTCTGCTACTTCCTGCTGCGCGGCGGGCGCGGCGCATCGCACCCCCCCGGCTGGCCGAAATTGCATAGATAACTGCCGGCGTCACGGTTAGGATATTGGCAGCGGCTTGCGCGGCTCGCGTGGCTGTATTTTTCAAATTCTGGAGTCACACCATGTCTAGACTCAGGACATCACTGCTCATTGCCGCGTCGGCCGTCGCCGGCGGCATTCCGGCTGCGGTTCTCGCGCAGCAGGTCACGGGCACGCTCGGCTCGCCGAGCGCGACCACGACCGTCAGTCCTGCCCAGCTCCCGGCGCCCGACCCGAAGTTCGGCGGCGTGATCAAGGACGACGCGCTGCAGTCGAAGGCCTGGTGGGCACCGCGCATCGTGCCGCCCAAGGGGGCGCCGAACGTGCTGCTGATCATCACCGACGATGCCGGCTTCGGCGTGCCGAGCACATTCGGCGGCGTGATCCCGACGCCGACGATGGATCGCATCGCGAGCGAGGGCTTGCGCTACAACCGCATGTTCTCCACCGCGTTGTGCTCGCCGACGCGCGCTGCGCTGATCACCGGGCGCAACCACCACTCGGTCGGTTTTGGCGTGATCTCCGAGCAGTCCACCGGCTTCCCGGGCTACAACAGCATCATTCCGAAGGACAAGGCCACCATCGGCCGGATGCTGGTCGACAACGGCTACGCGACGGCGTGGTTCGGCAAGGATCACAACGTACCGGCCTTCGCTGCCAGCCAGGTCGGGCCATTCGACCAATGGCCGAACGGCATGGGCTTCGAGTACTTCTACGGCTTCATCGGCGGCGACGCGAACCAGTGGCAGCCGAACCTGTTCCGCAACACGACGCAGATCTATCCGTTCCAGGGCAAGCCGGGCTGGAACCTCGTCACCGGCATGGCGGACGATGCCATCGACTACATGACGCGTATCCACCAGATCGACCCCTCCAAGCCGATCTTCATCAAGTACGCGCCGGGCGCCACGCACGCCCCGCACCACCCGACCCAGGAATGGGTGGACAAGATCCACGCGATGCACCTGTTCGACGACGGCTACGAGAAGTTGCGCGAGCGCATCTTCGAGAACCAGAAGAAGCTCGGCGTGGTCCCGAAGGACGCCAAGCTCGCGCCGTGGCCCAGCAGCGTCCTGAAGCCATGGGACCAGCTCACCGACACAGAGAGAAAGCTCTTCATCCGGCAGGTCGAGGTGTTCGCCGCCTACGCCGCCTACAGCGACTACGAGATCGGGCGCGTGATCCAGGCCTTCGATGACCTCGGCAAGCTCGACAACACGCTGGTCATCTACATCAACGGCGACAACGGCACCAGCGCCGAGGGCGGCCCGCTCGGCACGCCGAACGAGGTCGCGTTCTTTAACGGCGTGAACGCGATCCCAGCCGACGTCCAGATGAAATGGTACGACGTGTGGGGCACCGAGCAGACCTACAACCACATGTCGGCAGGCTGGTCCTGGGCCTTCGACACGCCGTTCGACTGGTTCAAGCAGAACGCGTCCCGGCTCGGCGGCATCAACCAGAACATGGTCGTGTCGTGGCCGGCACGCATCAAGGACAAGGGCGCCCTGCGCCAGCAGTTCGTACACGTCATCGACGTGGTGCCGACGATCCTCGAGGCGGCGGGCATCAAGGCGCCGGAAATGATCGACGGCATCAAGCAGGCGCCGATCGAGGGCACGAGCTTCCTCTATACCTTCGATGCGAAGAACGCGAAGGAGCCCTCCCGTCACCACACCCAGTACTTCGAGATGATGGGGCAGTACGCGCTCTATCACGACGGCTGGGTGCTCAGCACCAAGGTGAACCGCGCGCCCTGGGAGGCGTTCGGCGCGGCGAACCCCGATCCGCTGAACAACCAGGTGTTCCAGCTCTACGACCTGAGCAAGAGCTGGAACCAGGCCGACGATATCGCGGATAAGAACCCGCAAAAGGTCGCCGAAATGAAGCAGATGTTCGTCGCGGAAGCGCGGAAGTACCAGGTCTTCCCGATGGATGCGTCGGTGGCGGCACGCATCGTCGCGCCGCGCCCGAACATCACCGCGGGACGCACCGAGTTCGTCTACACCCGGCCGATGGTCGGGCTGCCGCAGGGCGATTCGCCGATGCTGCTGAACGCCTCTTACGTGATCACCGCCGACATCGAGGTGCCGCAGGGCGGCGCCGAAGGCATGATCCTGACCTCGGGCGGGCGTTTCGGGGGTTACGGCTTCTACGTGCTGAAGGGCAAGCCCGTGTTCCTGTGGAATCTGGCTGACCTGAAGCGGATCAGGTGGGAGGGTCCCGACGCCCTCGCGCCCGGCAAGCACACGATCGTGTTCGACTTCAAGTACGACGGCCTTGGCGTCGGCACGCTCGCGTTCAACAACATGAGCGGCCTTGGCCGGCCCGGCACGGGCACGCTGATGGTGGACGGCAAGCCGGTGCAGACGATCACGATGGACCACACGCTGCCGATGATCCTGCAGTGGGACGAGAGCTTCGACATCGGCTCCGACACGCTTACCGGCGTGAACGACGCCGACTACACGCCGCCGTTCGCACTCACCGCCAAGCTCGACAAGCTTACGATCAAGATCGATCGTCCGCAGTTGTCGCCGGAAGACATCAAGAAGCTCGAGGCGGGCATGCAGGCACAAAAGGCAAGCGAGTGACCCGATTCGTCCGCGGGTGACCCGCGGACCTTGCTCGGAAGGGGCGGCACTGCCGCCCCTTTCTTTTTCTGGACTGGGCAGCGTAGCTTTGGCGGAAGGCAGCGAGGAGAAAACCCTGATGATTTCCTGGGATGATCGATACGGCACGGCGGAGTACTTCTACGGCACCGAGCCGAACGACTTCCTGCGTGAATACTGCGCGGAAATCCGCCGCGGCGGCGAAGTGCTGTGCCTGGCCGAGGGTGAGGGACGAAACGCGGTCTTCCTGGCCCAGCAGGGCTTTCGTCCGCTTGCCGTGGACCAGTCCCCCGTCGGGCTCGGCAAGGCCGTGCAACTGGCCACGGCGAGGGGCGTGCACCTCGATACCCTGGTCGCCGACCTCGCTGTCTACCAGATAGAACCAAACCGCTGGGACGGCATCGTCTCGATCTGGTGTCACCTGCCCAGCGCGCTGCGCGCCGCGGTCCACAGGCAGGTCGTCGCCGGGCTAAAGATTGGTGGTGTCTTCCTGCTCGAGGCGTACACGCCGGCACAACTGGCACATGGGACCGGTGGCCCGAAGGACGCAGACCTGCTGCCGACGCTGGCCGGCCTGCGCGCGGAACTGGCGGGTCTTGAATTCGTGCATGCCGTGGAACGCGAGCGCGTGATACACGAAGGCCCGGGGCACGCAGGCCTTAGCGCGGTGGTGCAGGTCGTCGCGCGACGCCGGGAATGACTGCACAAGTCACTGCACGTCGAATGCAGCGTTTGAAGATTCAGGAGTCGCTAGCAGCGTGCAGCTGTGGGCTGCAGCGGACTGCCTAGGGAAGCTTGTTCAGCTTGCGGGCCAGCTTGGTGGCCGCCGGCGTCGCGTGCGCAAAGAAGCGCTTGAACGCAGGACACAGGTAGTTCAAGCCCCGGATTCACCGTCCGGTGTCCTGAGGAACCGGTTCTTCGGGCACTCGCCCCAGCAATCCGACAGGAACTCGCACTGCCGGCAGTACGCAGGCAGGCTCTCGGATTTCGCGTAGCCGAAGCGCACCTGCCCGGGCGAAAAGACCATGTCGCCAATCGAACGCTCACGCAGGTTGCCGAGCCGGTATTCCGGGTAGACGTAATGGTCGCAGGCATAGGCGCTGCCGTCGTGCTCAAGCGCCACGCCCTTGCCGCAGAACTCGCTGTGCACGCAGATCTGCGACGGCATTCCCATGTGCTGCACGACCAGTGTCTCGCAGAAATTCACCAGCACCTTGCCGTAGTCGCGCGCCAGCCACTCGTCCCAGACTTTCGACAGGAAGTAGCCGTACTCGTCTGCATCAACCGTCCACGGCGTGACCACGGAGTCCGGGTGATCGGGGCTGGTGCGCGGATCGCCGAGAGCCACCATCCTTTCGAGATCCCAGTGTTGCGGCGCGGTGCCCTCGAACTCCCGGGGCTCGACGATCGGGATGAACTGCAGGTATGTCGAGCCGAGTTCGCGGCGCAGGAAGCGGTAGACGTCGAGCGGCCTTGATGCGTTGTAGCGACTGACGCAGGTGAGCGTGTTGTAGCGCACGCCATGGCGCCTCAGCATGGCCGTAGCGTCGCAGACCCGGTCGAAGGTCGGCTCGCCCTTCTTGGTGATCCGGTAATGGTCGTGGATGTCTTTCGGACCGTCGATGCTCAAGCCCACCAGGAACGAGTGCTCCTTCAGGAACCGCGCCCAGTCCTCGTCGAGCAGCGTGCCGTTTGTCTGCAGATCGTTCTCGATGCGCTGGCCTGGCTTCGCATACTTCTTCTGAAGGGCCACGACTTTCCCGAAGAACTCGAGGCCCATCAGCGTCGGCTCGCCGCCCTGCCACGAGAACACGATTTCGTCGGACGTCACGCTCGCGGTGTAGTCGGCGACGAAGCGCTCGAGCACATCGTCGTGCATGTGCCCGCCGCCGGGGCCGCCGGGCAGGTCCTGCTTGGACAAGTAGAAGCAGTAGCTGCAGTCGAGGTTGCAGGCCGAGCCGGCCGGCTTGGCCATCACATGGAAACGACGCACCGCGCGCTCACCCAGCCACTGGGGCGCGCTGTAGCGGTCTATCGTCGAGCTGGAAGAAATGTTGCCCCCATCGGGGCAGCGGCCGGGCTGTCGATCGCGATCGACAGCCCGGGCCTGTGCCTGGTCAGAAGTGGAAGGTGACGCCGAGCGCGGGACCGCTGAAATCCGTGTTCTGGATCGGCGCACTGTTCGACAGGTTGTAGTCCAGATAGCGCCACACGCCGAGAATGTCGCCCCACCCGAACGAGTAGCCGACGCCCGCGATGGCCTGCCAGGTCAGGTCGCTGTCGCCGGTGCCGATGTCGAGGTAGTACGGCACGAACCACTTGTGGTCGTCGCCGAACTCGGCCCGACCCCGGATACCGACGATGCCGTCCCAGTTGGTCTGGGAGACGTTGCTCTTCCCCGAGGCGTCGATCAGCGGCGGATCGCCGAGATCGCCGGTCAGGCTCCACTTCAGGTCCGTGCTCAGGTCCAGCATGCGCGCGCCGGCCAGCACGTCCATCTGGTAGTGCGGGTGGTCCACGACCCGATAGGTTCCCACCGTGGTCCACAGCCAACCGGTGATGGTGAGATCGGCCTTGCCGGTGGCGCCGGGCAGCTGCTGGCCATCGACCGCGAGATAGCGGGTGTTCTTGGTCGACGAGCTGAGGTCCAGGTAGATCACGTCGGTCCACAGGCCCCACTTGCCTTTCTGTGCGCCGAAGGCGCCCATGAACGTGAAGTTCAGCGCATTAAGGATGTCGCTGCCCGTGACATCGGCGCTGGAGCCTCCGCCGTTGACCGGAAACGACAGGTCCATGTTGATGCTGGGCAGCCAGCCGTAGATGGTCGCGTTGAACTTCCACTCGTCCGGCGTTTCGGCGCGCGAAGCCGCGGGCGCGAAGGCAGCGAGTGCGGTGGCAACTGCCAGGGCACAAGCAGAAGCAGTACTGGTCTTCATTGCATACTCCAGGGGTCGTTGCGCTCCAGCGGGGCGCTGGCCGCAGGCGGGCGGTAATTCAAGGTGCCGCATGATGCCGCAGAACTGGACCTAAGTGAATCGGGGATCGACGCCCCGTGAACCAGGCCTCAGCGGCGCATCAACGTGCTCTTGCCGAACAGCGAAGCCACCAGGTCCACGGCCACCTGCGCCGTGCGGTTGCGCACGTCCAGGGCCGGATTCAGCTCCATCACGTCCAGCGAGGCCAGCAGCCCGGTGTCGGCGATCATTTCCATGCAGAGCTGCGCTTCCCGGTAGGACGGGCCGCCAGGGACCGTGGTGAGCACGCCGGGTGCGATGTCCGGATCCAGGAAATCCACGTCGAAGCTGACGTGCAGGTGCGTATCGCCATCCAGCCCCAGCAAGCACTGCTCGAGCGTATGGCGCATGCCCATCTCGTCGATATAGCGCATGTCGAACACCTCGAGCCCGACCTCGTGCACGAAGCGCTTCTCGCCCTGGTCCACGCTGCGAATGCCGATCTGCCGGATCGCCCCGGGATCCAGCGCCGGCATGGCGCCTGCCATCCCGGTGAGCTCAGCGGGGCCGTAGCCGCAGAGGCAGGCGACCGGCATGCCGTGCACGTTGCCGCTCGGTGTCAGCAGGTGGGTGTTGAAGTCGGCATGTGCGTCGAGCCACAGCACGCGGAGCCGCCTGCCGTTCGTCCTGCAGTGGCGGGCGACCGCCGAGATAGAACCGATCGCCAGGCTGTGATCGCCGCCGAGCAGGATCGGCAGGTGACCCTGCTCCAGTTCGCCATGCACGGCGTCGTGAACCAACCGGTTCCACTCGGTCACCTCGGCAAGGTGACGATAGCCGTCCACCGGCGGCAGGCAGGGATTGTGCGGGCCGCGCAGGTTTCCGCAGTCGCGGACCTCGAGGCCCTGCCCCTGTAGCGTGTCGCGCAGGCCCGCGACTCGCAGGGCCTCGGGCCCCATCGACGTCCCGCGCGTGCTCGCGCCGATGTCCGTCGGTGCACCGATGATGGATACGATGGCCATTTGTGCTCCTCAGCCCGCGCGACGAATGCGTACGGCAGTGGTGGCACCGATCGTCCCGCCGAAAAGATCCTTCGGGTCGTCGAGTTCCGGAAGCAGGTCTACCTGCCTTCCTCCCGTGCGCTCCGCAGCCAGCAGCGAGTGCAGGAACCGCAGCGCCGAGTAGTCCTGGAGCGCGAAGCCGACCGAGTCGAAGATCGTGACCTCGTCCGGGCCACCACGCCCACGAGCCGAGCCGCGTACCACGTCGGAAAATTCGGTCACGCGGAAGTCGGCCGGCATCTGCTGCAGTTCGCCCTCTATGCGCGACTGCGGCTCGAACTCGACCACCACGCGGGCATTTGGCATCAGCAGGATGTCGCGGTGCAGCTCCGTCTTGCCCGGGCAGTCACCGCCCACCGCGTTCAGGTGCATGCCCGGCTCGATCATGTCCGGCGTGAGGATCACGGCGTTCTTCTTGTCGGCCGTCACGGTGGTCACGATATCGGCGCCCTTGCAGGCTTCGGCCGCAGAGCCGCAGCGCACGACCTCGAGGCCGGCCACCTCGGGTATCGAGCGCAGGTTGCGCTCGAGCTTGGCAGTCGCCATTGGATCGACGTCGTAGACGCGGAGCGTGCGGATGCCGAGCATCCCGTGGAAGGCGATCGCCTGGAATTCGGCCTGCGCGCCGTTGCCAATCAACGCCATCACGCGGCTGTCGCTGCGTGCCATCCAGCGCGCGGCAAGCACCGACATCGCCGCCGTGCGCAGCGCCGTCGTCACCGTCAGTTCCGAGAGCAGCAGCGGATACCCGGTGTGCACGTCGGCGAGCACGCCGAACGCGGTGACTGTGAGCAGGCCCTCCGAGGTGTTCTTCGGGTGCCCGTTCACGTACTTGAACGTGTAGAGCCGGCCATCGGTGATCGGCATCAACTCGATCACGCCGACCGGCGAGTGGCTGGCGGAGCGCGGCGTCTTCTCGAATTCGTCCCAGCGCCGGTAGTCCGATTCGATTTCGGTCGCGAGCCGCTCTATGAAGGATCCGGTGCCGACCGAGCGCACCAGCCGCTCCAGGTCGCTGACGCCAATGTAATCGATCATTTCAGTCTCTCCCGTGCCTGCCGTGCCTGCCACCGAAGGCAGTGCCAGACGTGACCTATTCTCGTGGCTCCCGCAGCCAGCAGGAAGCCAGCAAATTAGTCACTATGAGCTGTCTTTTGAACGTTTTGTATGTTCTTATTGCCGTTCTGATTGATTCCCGGGAGCGCGCATGGATGACCTGGACCGCCAGTTGATCGCCCTGCTCCGCGCCAACGCACGCGCGACAGTGGCATCGATCGCGAAGGCGCTGCACGTCGCGCGCGGCACGGTGCAGAACCGGATCGCCAGGCTCGAACGGGACGGCACGATCACCGGCTACACGGTACGGCTGAAGCCGCAGGTCGACGAAAACCGCATTGCCGCACTGATGACCATCGCGGTCGAGGGAAACCGCGCGGAATCGGTGCTGCGCACGCTGCGCGGCGATCCCGCGGTCGAGGCGCTGCACACGACCAACGGTCGTTGGGATATCGTTGCGGAACTTCGTGCCGACAGCCTCGAGGCTTTCGATCGCGTGCTCGGTCGGATCCGCCAGGTGGACGGAATCGCCAGCACCGAGACGAGCCTGCTGCTGTCCACTTACAAACTCTGAGCGCCGGCAACACGGGAACCGCGCATGCGCGACATCACTAAATCGCTCGAGTTCCCGCAAAGCGGCCTTCGGCTGGCGCAAGCAACGTAACGATGGCCACGCAGCACATCGAAGCAGCCGTACTGATTTCTGCACACGTCGCAATCGTGGCCTCGGTCGGCGCGCGCGTGATGCTGAGCCGGCACGCGCCGGGCAGCTCCTTTGCCTGGTTGCTGCTGACCGCCGTGCTGCCCGGCGTGGGTGCCATCGCCTACCTGCTGATCGGCGAACGCCCCATAGGCAAGCGCCGCGCCGACTTCGCGCGTGCGTTCTATACCGGCCTGCCTGCGACGGTGGACACACTCTCGCGCAAGGAGCGCGCGGCGCCCGAGTCGCTGCCGATACCCTGGGACGGCCTCGCGCGACTCGCATTCAGATCGACCGGGATGCCGCTGATGGCGCGCTCGTCGTTCCGCCTGCTCGACGGTGCCGAGACGATCCTGCGCGAGATCATCGCGGACGTGGAGCACGCCGTGACCAGCGTCGAGATGGAGTTCTACATCTGGAACGCAGGTGGCACCGCCGACGAGGTCGAGCAGGCGCTCGCCAGCGCCGTCGCACGCGGCGTGAAGGTGCGCTTGCTGCTCGACGCACTCGGCAGCAAGCAGTTCCTGAAGTCGGCGGGACCGGCGCGCATGCGCTCGCATGGCATCGACCTCCAGGTGGCGCTCGGCGTCAGCCCGTGGCGCATCCCGTTTCGGCGTATCGACCTGCGCCTGCACCGCAAGGTGGTGGTCGTGGATGGGCGAATCGCCTACACCGGCAGCATGAACCTCGTGGATCCGCGCTACTTCAAGCAGGGCGCCGGTGTCGGCGAGTGGGTGGACGCGATGGCGCGGGCCGAGGGTCCGATCGTCGGCGCGCTGCGTGCAGTGTTCCTGTTCGACTGGGGCATGCAGACCGGCGAGACGCCGTCGATCCTGGTCGAGGATTACCGCGAAGCCTGGGCGGCGGCACGCGGTCGGCAGGTCGCGCAGGTAGTGATGTCCGGGCCGGGCACCGACGACACGGCGAACCTGCGGCTCATCACGCAGGCCATCAGCAGTGCCCGGCACAGCATAGTGCTCACGACCCCGTATTTCGTCGCCGACGCCGCCCTCGCGCTCGCGCTGGAAAATGCGGCGCTGCGCGGCTGCGAGGTCACGCTGATCGTGCCGGACCGCAACGACTCCTGGCTGGTGGAGTACGCGAGCCGCTGGTTCTTCGAGGAGCTGACGAATGCGGGCGTGCGCATCCGGCGCTACACCGGCGGCCTGCTGCACACCAAGAGCATCACCGTGGACGGCGAGCTGTCGCTGTTCGGCACGGCGAACCTCGACATACGCAGCCTGTCGCTGAATTTCGAGCTGATGCTGGCGATCTACGACCAGGACTTCACCGGGCAGCTGCTGGAATTGCAGCGCAGCTACGAAGCGCAGTCGGTACCCGTCGCGGCGGAGCAATTGCGAGACCGCAGGTTCGGCGAGCGGCTGAAGGAAGGATTCGCATTCATGGCGGCGCCGTTGCTGTGAGCGCTGCGGGAGGAATTGAAATGACCGAAGCGAAGCGCGTAGAGGCGATCGAGTTCAAGCTCGCGCATCTCGAGCGGGCGCTGCAGGAACTGAGCGACGTCGTCTATCGCCAACAGCGGGAAATCGACACGGCGCTCGAATTCAACCGGAACCTGCGCCGGCAGGTCGAGGATCTCGAAAGCCGGTCCGCCGATCCTGGCGCGGTCGAGATACCGCCCCACTATTGAGCGCACGGCCAGGCTTCGCCGACGCGAGGCTGGATCTGTTTTTGCTGGAGCAGGCATGTACGAACTCTACATAGGCAACAAGAACTACTCGTCCTGGTCGCTGCGGCCGTGGGTGCTGATGCGCGCGCTGGCGATCCCGTTCACCGAGCACGTGGTTCCGTTCGACCCGGGAACCAGCTGGGCGAAATTCCGCGCGTTCTCGCCCAGCGGCAAGGTCCCGTGCCTGGTCGATGGCGAGACAGTGGCCTGGGACTCGATGGGCATCGTTGAATACCTGGCCGAACGACACACGGGGGCCTGGCCCGCGGATTCTGCCGCGCGCGCCTGGGCGCGCTGCGCGGCCGCGGAGATGCACTCGGGCTTCGGCGCGCTGCGCCAGGGCTGTTCGATGAACTGCGGCTTGCGGGTCCGGCTGGACGCGATCGCTCCCGCGCTGCAGAAGGACCTCGATCGAATCGACGAATTGTGGTCCGAGGGGCTGCGCCGCTTCGGCGGACCATTTCTCGCCGGCTCCGCGTTCACGGCAGTTGATGCGTTCTATGCGCCGGTCGCGTTCCGCGTGCGCACCTACGGCCTGTCATTGTCCGAAGTCGCGGCCGCGTACGCGCGCGAGTTGCTGGCGCTTCCGTCGATGCGACAGTGGGACGACGAGGCCCTGGCCGAGCCCTGGCGCGACCTGGAGCACGACGCAGAGGCGATGCACGGCGCTACGTTGCTCGAGGACCTGCGCCTGTAGCGATGGTCCACGCGCCGCTTCCTGCGCTGAGCCGCTGGCCCGCGCCTGAAATCACGATCGCGTTCTGCCCGAACGCGACGCCGCGCAGTGCCGCGTTCCACCGGTAGGTCTTCAGCGTCCTGAGTGGCTCATCGCCCATGCGCTCGCCGGAGCGCTGGTCGGTGGTCGTGATCACGCAGCGCGCGCAGGGCTTGACGATCCTGAGCCTCACGCCACCGCACTCGATATCGTGCAAGTCGTCCTCTCCGTACGGCGGCAGGCCGTCGAGCACCAGGTTGGGACGGAATCGCTCCATCGGCACCGCGACCGGCAGGCGAGAATTCAGGTCGTCCAGCGAGGCGCGCGACACGACCAGCAGCGGAAATCCGTCGGAAAACAGGCTGAACGCATCGAGCTCACCCGTCCACGCGGGATCGCTGCGCCGCGGCGCGGCCCGATCGAAACGCAACAGGCGCGCCTCGCGACCGAGCAGCGAGCCAATCCACCCGGCCGCCGCATCGCCCTGGTCCATGCCCACGCAGTGGTCGCCCCACACCGCGACACTGGAGCGCGGCCCGTCGAGGTCGAACGGCACCTCGACCGCGCCCACTCCCTCGGCAGAAAGTCCAAGCGCGCCGTCGAGCAACGCCACGCTCACCTGCGCGAGCCGCGGCTCCTCGCGCTGGGTGATGAACCGCCCCTCGGCGGACACGAACATCCACTCGCGGTCGTGTGCCAGGCCGGTGCTCGTCAACAGCGCCGACTGGTGCTGGATACCCCGGCACGACTTCACGGGATAGGAGTGGATGCTGGCGAGCGTGATCATGCCGCCACGATAGCCGAGATCGGAGATTCGCTCACGCCCCGGATGAGGGGCGCCGGGGCTGAAGGTCCGACCAGCACAGGGGTCAGCCGGCGAGGGCGAGAGGTTGCGGTCGGCCCACCTGGTAGCCCTGCACGAAGTCCACGCCCATGCGGCGCGCCGTGTCGAGCGCGCTCATGTCCTCGACATGCTCGGCCACGACCTGGAAATTGAGCGAGCGTGCCAGCTTGATCATCGCGGTGACCATGGCCTGGTTGACGTTGTCAGAGGCGAGATTGCGGATGAAGTAACCGTCGATCTTCAGGTAGTCGAGCGAGAGATTTCTCAGGTTCGAGAACGAGCTCAGTCCGCGCCCGAAATCGTCCAGCGCAAAGCGGCAACCCATGCCGTGCAGCACGCCGATGAAGCGCCGCGCGTGCTCGATGTTGGTGATGACCGAGTTCTCGGTGACCTCGAAGCAGACCCGGTCGGGCGCGACGCCGGTGCGGTCGAGGCAGTCCACCACGAACTCGAGGAACGCCGCGTCGCCGAGCGTCTGTCCGGACAGGTTGATGCACAGGCTGCGGCCCGAGGCCAGGCGCACCGCGCCGCGGCCGAGCGCGGCCAGCGAGGTCTGCACCACCCACCGATCCACGTGCGGCATGAGACGGTAGCGTTCCGCGGCCACCATGAACTCGCCCGGCACGATGATGGAGCCGTCCTCGTCACGCAGCCTCAGCAGCACTTCGAGGCCCGGCCCGAGCGTAGCCTGCGCGTCCATGGCGACGATCGGCTGCGCGTAAAGTTCGAAGCGCCCCTCCTTCAACGCCGACTGCAACAACTGCAGCCAGTGGATCTCGCCACGCTGGCGGGCCGCGGCCTCGTCGCGCGCCGAATACACGTGCACGCGGCCACCCTGCTTCTTGGCGACGTAGCAGGCCGAGTCGGCGGCACCGATGAGGTCCTCGAGCGATCCGCTCTCGCGCGACACTTCGACCAGGCCCACGCTCACACCAACGTTGAAGATCTTGTCCTTCCAGACGAAGCGGAAGTCACCGACCGCGCGCACCACGTCGTCGGCGATCTGGCGGGCCTTCTCGAGCGGGCAGCCGACCAGCAGCACGCCGAATTCGTCGCCGCCAAGGCGCCCGACGGTGTCCGAGTCGCGGACCTCTTCCTTTATCAGCGCCGCGACCTCGCGCAACATGCTGTCGCCGGCCACGTGACCGCATTCGTCGTTCACCGCCTTGAAGCGATCGAGGTCGAGATAGCAGAGCACGTGGCGCGCGGTTCCCGCGTGCGCCACTTCGAGCGACTCCTGCAGCCGGTGCTCGAATTCGCGGCGGTTCACCAGCCCGGTCAGCGCATCGTGGCTCGCCTGGTAGGACATCTGCCGCGTGAGGCCGCGCAGGTCGCTCACGTCGCGCAGCGTGATCACGGTGCCCGAGACCTCGCTTGTCGCGTCGCGCAGCGGCGAGACCGTGAGCTCTATCGAACGCTCGCCACCGCCGTCGTTCGACACGACCATCCCGCGCCGGCCGATGTGCACCCTCGCGCCCGTGCTCAGGCACTGTCGCACGGGATCACCGAGGGCTTTGCGGTCGTCCTCGTCTATCAGGTTGATCACTTCCTGCAGGCTGCGCCCGAGCGCTTCCGCCGCCGGCTTTCCGATCAGTTGTTCGCCGGATTGATTGACGTAGACGATCCGGCCTTCGGCGTCGGTGGTGATGACCCCCTCGCCCAGCGCATCGAGCGCTTCCCAGGCTGTCCCGGGTCCGCGGCTGTCCGCCCCGGCGTCGGATCGCCCGCTCATCTCGACTGCCGACACCAGCAACGCCCGCTCGCCCTCGTAGCTGGTCGGCTGGAACGCGAACTCGAGACGCTGGCCGGGGCCGTCCGTCGAGCGCAGTTCGGCCTCGAAGCGCTCCGGCGATGGCTGCCCCACGCGATGCCGGCGCAGGATCTCGCCGAGCAGGTCCGCGAAATCGGGATGCACGAGATCGACCAGCTGCCTGCCGACGAGCTGCGCCGGCGATGCCGCGCCGCAGAGTTCGGCGAAGCGGGCGTTGGCGAGCGCAATGCCATTGCAATCGACGGCGATGCCTTCGTGCATCGCCTCGGTCAGGCGCCGGTATACGTGCTCGCGCTCGATGCGCGTGGAGCTTTCCTTCTGCAGTCTTGCGAGCAGGCGGTCGGCATGCCCGGCAAGGTCTTCCGCGCTGCCGCCAGCCGCGTGCGGGGACAGCCGCTCGGCCAGGTCGCCGGTCTCGGCAACCGCCGCCATCCGCTCACCTACCTCGCGCAGGTGTGCCGCCTCGCGATGTCGCCGGTACAGCAGCACGGCGAGCAGCACGGCGAGCGGACCCAGGATGGCCAGCGCGGCGATCAGCAGGTCATTTGCGGGACTGGCCATGTCCTCGGACCGGGGCGTTCGACACGCTCTATTTTCCCTGAGAATTGTTGTTATATGACTGTGTTGCCGCAGCATAGCGGAACGAGTCGCACCAACCCGTCGGATTCACCATAATCACCGGTCAGGTTCGGCTTGTGGTCGGCAGTGCGAGTCCCTAATCTTCGCGCCTCGCCGGGCCATCAGCCACGAATTCCTCCATATCCGGACGTATCAACATGTTCGATGTCGCTTCCGCCCGCCGCCAGATGATCGAACAGCAGGTCCGCGCCTGGGACGTACTCGATGCCGACGTGCTCGATGTCATGGGCCGGCTGCCGCGTGAAGAGTTCGCGCCGTCCGGCTACCGCGACCTCGCGCTGGCCGACATGCGCGTGCCGCTGGGACACGGCCAGGCGATGCTGTCGCCGAAGGTCGAGGGCCGCATCCTGCAGTCGCTCGCGATCGGGCACGACGATGCCGTGCTCGAAGTGGGCACCGGCAGCGGTTGGTTCGCGGCGTGCCTGGGCGGGCTTGCGCGGCAGGTCCGTACGCTCGAGATCTTCCCGGACCTGGCCGAGGCCGCACGCGACAATCTGGCGCGCACCGGGGTCGGCAACGTTACCGTGGAGGCGATGGATGCGATGACGCTGCCACCCGGCGTCGAGTACGACGTGATCGCGCTCACGGGCTCGCTGCCGGTTCACGACCCGCGCTTCGAGCAGATGCTGGCCGTGGGCGGCCGCCTGTTCGTAGTGGTCGGCCAGGGGCCGGTCATGGAGGCGCGCCTGGTAACGCGCGTCGGCCGGGACCAGTGGTTGCGCGAGAGCCTTTTCGAGACCGTGATGGACCCGCTGCTCCATGCCGAGCAACCGTCCCGGTTCGTTTTCTGATCCCCCGGGCTAGTCAGTAACCCGGCAAGTGATATAGTCTACTACAACACTAGTTGACCCAGGGCGGGCCCAGCCCGCCAGATGGTGAGTGCATGCACAAGAAAAGCTCGATCCTCGCGTTCGGAATCACCTTCGCGCTGCTCTCGGCGAACGCGTGGTCCGCGGACCTGATGGAGGTATACCAGGCGGCCGCGAAGAGTGACCCGCTGATCCTCGAGGCCCAGGCGCGCCGCATGGCGGCGCTCGAGGTCAAGCCGCAGGCGCGCGGGCTGCTGTTTCCGCAGGTGAACGCGACCGGATCGGCGGCGCGGGACAGTACCCGCGGCTCCTCGACGTTTCCGCAGGCCGTCGACCTGGACAACAACCCCGCCACGCCGCCCGAGATCGTAAACGTCAACAACTCGCAGCAGAAGGACTCCGACTTCTGGCGCTACCAGGCCCAGGCGACCCAGACCGTCTTCAACTGGAGCCAGTGGCAGACGCTGCAGCGCGCGGATTCCGAGGTGGCGCTGGCGGAGGCGAATTACCGCGCGGCCGAGCAGGACCTGCTGGTGCGCGTCGCAGGCCGCTACTTCGACGTACTTGCAGCCGAAGACACGCTCGACGCCGCCGACGCGACGCTGCGGGCCGTGACCCATCAGCTCGAGCAGGCCGAGAAGCGCTTCGAGGTCGGCCTGATCGCGATCACCGACGTGCAGGAAGCGAGAGCCGCGCACGACAGCGCGACTGCAGGCGTCATCCTGGCCAAGCGCTCCCTCGCCACCGCGCACGAGTACCTGCGTGAACTGACCGGCGAGGACTACCAGGAACTGGTCAAGCCCGCCGACAACATGCCGCTGAACCAGCCCGAGCCCAGTGAGCAGGCCACCTGGGTAACCAGGGCCGAAACGCAGAACATGAACGTGATCGCGGCGCGCCTGGGCGTGGACATCGCGAAGACCAACGTGAAAATCGCCGAGTCGGGCCACATGCCGACGGTGGAGCTCTACGCCAATTACGGCCAGTACTCGTCCAATGCTACCCAGACGAACAGGGTCACCGGTGGCTCAGCAGTCACCGGACCGGCCGATGCCAACCAGACAGAGGACACCTATGGCGTGCAGGTGACGGTGCCGATCTTCAGCGGCGGCGTCACGCAGTCGCAGGTGCGAGAGCAGGTGTACCTGCACCGCGCCTCGCGCGAGAAGCTCGAGGGCGCGCTGCGCGGCGCGAGTCGCGAGACGCGAGACGCCTGGTTCGGGGTCGTGGCCGAGAAGGCGCGCGTCATGGCCCTGAAGCAGGCAGTGGCATCCAACCAGACCGCGCTCGAGGCGACCGAGGCGGGATTCGAGGTCGGCACGCGTACCACGGTGGACGTGCTCGACGCGCGCCGTAAGCTGTTCGAGGCGCAGCGCGACTACGCGCGCAGCCGCTACGACTACCTGGTCAACGTCGTGCGCCTGAAGTCGGCGGCAGGCGTGCTCGCACCGGGCGACCTGGCCGCGATCAACGACTTCCTGACGACTCCGGCCGAATTGCAGCTGCCGAGGCCGTAACCGATTCCGACGCCCTGAGCAGCGGCAGCACCATCTCGACAACGCGCTGGACGGCGCCGCGGTTTGCAGCGACGGCCTCGCGGCCCTTCGCGCCGTCGGCGCGCGCGGTGGCAGGATCGTCGAAACATTCGAGCACGCGAACGGCGAGCTGATCTCCGTCGCGCACCGTCGCGAGCGCGCCGGCCCCTGAGAGCAGTTCGGCCACTTCGCGGGCGTTCTGCATCCACGGGCCCGCAATCACCGGCAGACCGAGCAGCGCGGGTTCGAGCAGGCTGTGACCACCCACCGGCACCAGGCTGCCGCCGACGAACGCCACGTCCGCCGCCGCGTAGAACATCTGCAGCTCACCGACCGTATCGACCAGGTACACCTCGTCCTGCAGCGAGGGAAGCTCGCCCGAGCTTCGCTTCGCGAACGGGCGCCCGCTCTTCGCGAGCAGCGCCTGCACCGCGTCGAAGCGCTGCGGGTGCCGCGGTACCAGCAGCAGCAGCGCCAAGGGATGCCGTGAACGAATCGTTGCGTGGGCCGCGAGCACAGCCGATTCCTCGCCCTCGTGCGTGCTGCCGGCGATCCACACCGGCCGACCCGATGCGCAGCCGCTTCGCAGCTCGCGTCCCGCGGCCACCACCGCCTCGGGAATCTCGAGGTCGAATTTCACGTTGCCCGTCACGCGCACGCTGCTCTCCGCTGCACCCAGCGCCACGAAACGCGCGGCGTCGGCCGGAGTCTGCGCACCTATCGACACGTCGCCGGACAGCGATTCACCGACCAGCGATGCCATGCGGCGATAGCGGTTCACCGAGCGGTCCGAAATTCGCGCGCTCGCAATCGCCAGCGGCAGGCTTCGTCGCCCGATTTCACGATAGAGCGTGGGCCAGATTTCGGTCTCCAGCATGATCGCCACGCGCGGACGGATGCGGTCGAGGAATCGCCGCACCGCTCCCGGCAGATCGTAGGGCAGGTAGCAGTGACGAACCTCATCGCCGAAGATTGCACGCGCCCGCGCGGCGCCGGTGGCGGTCACCGTGGTCAACACGATCTCGAGCCCGGGCACGCGCCGCTTCAATTCACGCACCAGCGCAGCCGCAGCCTGCACCTCGCCCACCGACACGGCGTGGATCCAGGTGCAGCCCGGCTTCGACTGCGGCGCTACGAACCCGAGACGCTGCTTCACCCGCCCGCGCTGCGCGGGATCGCGCAGCTCGCGCCAGCCTTCGACCGCAATGACGATGGGGGCAACGAGATGGGTGAGCAGCAGGTAGAGGACGCGCAACTGGTTCACCTGCCAGCGACGCTGCTGACGCCGCCGGTGACACCGGCGATCCCGTCGAGCAACAGCCGCCACTCCGCATCGCCAAAGCGTCCCGCCGGCAGGTCGCCGGTGACTTTATGGAGCGATCTGCGCAGTCGCGCGAGTACGCGGTCTTCCCATGAGCCGCGCGCGCGCACGCGCCCGCGGTCGAAATCCAGCACGTAGATCCTGCCGCCGGCGCCAAGCAGCAGGTTGTGCGCGTTCAGGTCCGCGTGCTGCACACCGCGCTCGTGCAGGCCGGCGATGCAGCGGCCGATGGCGCGCCATGTGGCGGGCTCGAGCGGGCCGGACCCCAGCGCCTGGGCCAGCGTCAGACGTGTCGGCAATTCCTCGGTGAGCAGGTCGGCGCGATACATCAAGCCAGCACGCTGGTACCGCGCTGCGACCGGCACCGGGACCGGCAGGTTCCATTCGCGCAGGCGGCGCAGCAGCCGGAATTCGGCGTGGGCTCGCGTGCTGGCCGCGCCCGTGTAGAGGTAGGTGTCGTCCAGCAGGCGCGCGACGAAACCGCCACGCCGGTAGTGGCGGAGTACCCAGCGCCGATCGGCGTCGTGGATGAATGCGACGGTGCCGCGACCGCCCGCGACCTCCTCCAGGGTGCCGCGCCCGCGCCAGTGGTCGCGCTCGAACGCATCGGAGCCCGGCTGGTCCATGCGCGACGCATCGTATAGCATCGCGCCGCACGCGATGCGCAGTTCGAGTTCCGGGCCTGCGCTCACCGAGTTCCTGGCTCCTTTCGAGTCCGGCACGGATTGTTCACCATCGGATCGCCGCTGCCTACCATTCCCTCGCCAGCCCCAAGCCATCGCCTCGCCAACCCGCCGCCGCTCTCCCGTCAATCCCTCGCAATTCCATCGCCGTTGCCCCGCATGCAGCCACCATTGTTCGACTCGCCGCCCGACAGCATCTGCGTGCTGCGCCTGTCGGCGCTGGGCGACGTCTGCCACGTGCTTCCGGTGGTTCGCAGCATCCAGGACCAGTGGCCCGGCACCCGGATCAGCTGGATCCTCGGCGGGCTGGAGCACCGACTGCTCGGGCACATCCCCGGCATCGAGTTCATCGTATTCGACAAGAAAGCGGGCCTGGCAGGCTATCGCGAGCTGCGCCGCCGGATGGCTGGCCGGCGATTCGATGCGCTGCTGCACATGCAGCTCGCGCTGCGGGCGAGCCTCGCGGCTGCGGTCGTCCCGGCCCGCATCAAGCTGGGCTTCGACCGGGCGCGGGCGCGCGAAGCACAGTGGCTCTTCACCACCGATCGCATCGAGGCGCGCAGCCGTGAGCACGTGCTGGACAGCCTGTTCGGGTTCACCGAGAGGCTGGGTATCCGCGGTCGCTCGATGCGCTGGGATATTCCGTTACCGCCATCGGCGCGCGAGTACGCCAGGCGCGTGATTCCGGACCGGCAGCCGACGCTGGTCGTGAGCCCCTGCTCGAGCCACGCGCTGCGCAACTGGAGCGTCGAACGCTACGCTGCGCTGGCCGATCACGCCGCAGCCCGACACGGCTTGCGGGTGCTCGTCTGCGGCGGGCCGAGTCCGCTCGAACTGGAATACGGGGCACGCATCGCGCAGCTGATGAAGGGTCCCTGCGTCAACCTGGTGGGCAAGGACACGCTGCTGGAATTGCTCGCAACGCTGGCACGGGCGACGGTGCTGGTCTCGCCCGACTCGGGCCCTGTCCACATGGCGACGACCGTAGGCACGCCAGTGCTTGGGCTGTATGCAGCCACAAACCCGGCCCGCAGCGGCCCCTACTACAGCCGTCCGCACTGCGTGGACCGATACGATGACGCGGCCATGCGGTTTCTCGGCAAGCCGGCCGGCGAAATTCCCTGGACGACCAAGATAGAGCGGCCCGGGGTGATGGACCTGGTCACGGTGGAAGATGCAGTGCAGCGCCTGGACACGCTGATGGCGGCCGGTGCGCCGCGTACGCCGACGGGCTGACGGCGCGGTGCGCGTCGGCGATAATGCGTCAACCGATCCAGCCCAGGTACGCGCCGTGAAGGCAGAATCCAGCGAAAGGCTCATTCAGCCGAACGCCCAGAACCTCTACGAGGTGACGCAGGACGACCTGCCGCTGTCGTGCCCGATGCCGGGGATGCAGTTGTGGAACTCACACCCGCGCGTGTTCCTGCCGATCGAGAAGACCGGCTGGGCGATGTGCCCCTATTGTTCGGCGGAGTTCACGCTGAAGAAGTGAGCGGCGGCGCCTACTTCTTGATTTTTGAGATCTTGTTGCCCTGGATGCCGAGGCCGGCCATCAGGCCTTTCTGCGAGAAGATGAAGGCGTAGACGTCTTCGGTATAGGTCTTCGTCGTCGTGGTCTTCGCCATGCCCTGGTCCATGACCACCACGCTCGGACCGACGCCGACCTCGAATCCCTCCGAGGCGTTGAGGCTGTCGAGGCCCCGCTTGTTCATGAAGAACATTGCATAGCCGTAGGTCTGCGCGCCGGCCTGCAGCCCATACGACGCTCCCGAGGTATTGTAGTAGCCGATCGGCTTGCCTTTTTGCCAGAGCACCCCATCGCCATACTGGCCTCCGACCATGAAGCCGGCCTTGGTGATGCTGGGAAACACCAGCACTGCAACGGCTTTCGAGTTGATGGCCGCGGCAGCAGGTGCCCCGGCGATGAGCTTGTCGAGCGCGGCCTTCGAGGACGCGTTCAACTCGGCCTTGGACGCCGCGAACGCGGAAGACGGCAGCGCCAGCGGCAGCGCAACTGCCAGCGTGACGAGAATGTTCCGTAGGAATGTTGCGTTCATGGCCGGCTCCTGGTGCCTGTTCTGGATCGCAGGGACCAAGTTTACGCCCAGAAAGGCCCAGAAAGGTGCCGGTGTTTCGGTATTCGGTATCGGCAGGCGCTCCGCAGCTTACCGGCCGTCCGGCCGGCGGTACTCCGCGTAGCTCTTCTCTTCTACCAGCGTTGAACCGAGCCGGGCATTGATGCGCTTCTTGATCGCGGCACGCTCGTCATTGGTGACGTAGACCGCACGGGCAAGTTCGATGAACCCGGCGTCGAACGCCGCCGCACGCTCCTTGTCACGGATGCGGTCCTCGATGTCCCACAACTGCTCGTTGACCGAGCGCAGCGCCTTCCAGTCCGCGTCGATGTCGGTGGACGCGAACTCCGAGGCGCGCCAGGTCGAGGTCAGGAGTTCCAGCTCAGTGCGAACGTTGGCCAGCTTGGTCGCGTCCGACATGCGCTGCGACTTGATCTCGAGGATCGTGATCTTGTCCACGAGTTCGCCGGGGGAGATCGGCACCATGAGTTCGCGCATGCCCCGATTATAGGGGACATTCTCATTTTTCAGAGGGCTTCCCAGAGGGGACATTCTCCTTTTCCGCCGCGGAAAAGGAGAATGTCCCCTCCGGAGAATGTCCCCTACTCCATGGTCGCGGTCCAGATGGCGGTCACCTGTGCCCGCTCTTCGGCGAACTCGGACACGGGCACCACGGTTGACTCGCCGTCCAGCGACAGGCGGTGGATGCGCTGTCGGTACTGCCGGTAGACACCCGTCAGCACGTCCACGGTCGCCTGCGGCACCAGGTCGATCGACGCGAGGCTCTCGAGCTGCCGGATGTTGTCCGAGTAAGTCGCGAGTTCCGGATGACGATCGCACCAGAGCAGTGTCCAGTACTGAGCCAGGAACTCGATGTCGGTGATCCCGCCCGCGTCGCGCTTCAGGTCGAACTGGCCCGGCTCAGGGCTGGACAGCTCCGCCCGCATCCGTTCGCGCATCTTGCGAACTTCCTCGCGCAAGGTTTCGCGCCGCACACCGGTGCGCAGCAGGTCCAGGCGAACCGCCTCGAACCGCGCGCGCAGCGCCGGCGGCCCGGCCACCGCGCGTGCCCGCAGCAGCGCCTGGTGCTCCCAGGTCCACGCCTCGCCGCGCTGGTAGTCACGAAAACCGTCCAGGCTCTGCACCAGCAATCCGCCTTTGCCGCTTGGCCGGAGCCTGGTGTCTACCTCGTATAGTCGCCCCGCGGCCGAGTGCATCGTGAGCAGGTGCACGAGTCGCTGCACCAGGCGCAGGAAAAACACGCCGTTCTCGATGACCGCCGGGCCCTGGGTGCGCTGCAGCTCGCCGGCCGAGTC
Source organism: uncultured Gammaproteobacteria bacterium (assembly GCA_963732375.1). Classification (GTDB taxonomy): domain Bacteria; phylum Pseudomonadota; class Gammaproteobacteria; order Steroidobacterales; family Steroidobacteraceae; genus RPQJ01. The sequence continues at coordinate 31,304 of CAVSZE010000001.1, read as the reverse complement.
GTGCAGGAACACGAGGTCGAGGTCGGATCCATAACCAAGCTCGATGCCACCGAACTTCCCGTAGGCGACCACGACCATCCCGGCATCGTGCAGCTCAGCCTCGACGTCGCCGCACTGCGGGGCGCCATGCCGCGCGACGATCTGGCCCCACGACAGTTCCAGCGCCTCCATCACGATGAACTCGGCAATTTCCGTCAGCCGGTCGCTCACCTTCATCACCGGCAGTCGCCCGGTGAGGTCGGGCACGGCGACGCGGAACATCGCCGCGCGCTGGAACTGCCGCAGCAGGTCCACCTGCCGCTCCGGATCCCCGGCATCGGCGCCGGCCATGCGCTCACGCAGGTCGACCGCAAAATCGGCGCGCGATGGCTCCGACTCGAACAGTCGCTCGTCCAGCAGTTCGTCCAGCAGCAGCGGAAATGCCGCGATCTGGTCGGTGAGGAACTTCGAGTGGGCGCACAGCTCGACGAACCGGTCACGCGCGACGGCGTTCTCGTTCAACAGCGCAAGGTAGACCGTACGGTTACCAATGCGCTCGAGCACGTGCAGCAGGCGCGACAGCGCCACTGCCTCGGACGCGCTGCCGGCAATTGCCTGCAGCAGTCGCGGCAGCAGCGTCTGCAGCCTCCTGCGACCGGCCTCGTCGAGTCGTCGGTAGTAGGTGCTCTCCCGCAGCAGTTCGATGCGCTCGAGCACGGCCCCGGCGTCACCGAGCCCCGCGGCCTGCAATGCCTGCAGGCGCGCGCCATCCCCGACGTGCTCGAGCAGCGTCTCGAGTGCACGCGCGTTCGCATCGACCGCGCCCGGCTGGTCCGGAGCAAACAGCACACGCTGGAAGTGTGCGCCGACCCGCTCACGGTGATGCGCGATCATCGGCTCGAGCGCGGTCCAGTCGGGCACGCCCATGGCGAACGCAAGCCTCGCGCGACCCACCTCGTCCCGCGGCAGTTCATGAGTCTGCTCGTCGTTGCGCTCCTGCAGCCGGTTCTCGACGCGGCGCAGGAACCGGTACGAGTCAGCAAGCTCTTCCACCGTCGCATCCGGCAGCAGCTTCTTGCGGGCGAGCAGCGGCAGTGCTTCGAGCAGGCTGCGCGTCTGCAGGCGCGGGTCGGCACCGCCGCGAATCAGCTGGTATGCCTGCACGATGAACTCGATCTCGCGGATTCCGCCCGGCCCGAGCTTGACGTTGCCCTTCAGGTCACGTCGCTCGACCTCGCGCGAGATCAGCGACTTCATGTCGCGCAGCGACTCGAACACGCGGAAATCGAGGTAGCGCCGGTAGACGAATGGCCTGAGCACGTTGCGATAGAGCTCGTCGAACCGCCCGGCGCCGATCACCGGCCGCGCCTTCACGTAGGCGTAGCGCTCCCAGTCGCGGCCATGCTGCTGCAGGTAGTCTTCCAAGGCGTCGAAGCTCACGACCTGCGGCCCGGACTCGCCGAATGGCCGCAGCCTCAAGTCCACGCGGTATACAAAACCTTCGGAGGTCACCGTGCCCAGCAGTTGCGCGATGCGCCTGCCGAGTCGCGTGAAGTATTCCTCGTGCTCCAGCGGCCGCTTGCCGTCGGTCTCGCCGTGCTCCGGAAACAGGAAGACGAGGTCGATGTCGGAGGAGAAATTCAGCTCGCCGCCGCCGAGCTTGCCCATGCCCAGGACCATCAGTTCGAGTTCGCTGCCGTCCTGGCCACGAGGAATGCCGAAGCGCGCGCGCAGGTCCCGAATTGCGTAGTCGCGAGCGGCGCCTATGCAGACGTCGGCGAGCAGCGACAACTCGCGCAGCACCGGTTCTACGTCCTCGAACTGGGCGAGATCGCGCCAGGCAATCCGCGCCAGCTGCCGGCGCCGGAATCTACGCAAGCCGTCCATGAAGGCGGCGTCGCCCGGATCCGCGCCGACCTCGGCGGCAAGGTCGCCCTGGAGCCAGTCGCGCGTCGATGCCTGGTGGAGACGACCCGCATCGGCTAGCCACGACAGCAGCCGCGGATCCCGTCGGCAGGCGTCGGCGACGAAGTCGCTGCACGCCCAGACCATCGGCAGGCTGCGCGCCACGTCGGCGGCAGCCTCACCGCTGGTCGGCGCCCCGCCCTGGGCCTCCAGCGACTCGAGTCGTCCGGCAAGCGCGGGACGCAGCGGTTCGGGAATGTCGGCCAGGTCGAACGGCATTTTCAGCCGTACTGGATGACCGAGCGTGCCGGGTGCCCGTCGCAGTTGAATCCCGGGACAAAGCCGAGGTCGATCAGCACACCCATGCCACGCAGCTCATACCCCGCCGCGCGCACCAGCGTGACCGATGCGGAGAGCGTGCCGCCCGTGGCGAGCACGTCGTCGACCAGCAGCAGGCGACCACTGCCCTTCTGCATTTCCAGTACGCCGGTACCGTATTCGAGGTCGTAGGCGACGTCGACAACCGGCGGCGGCAACTTGCCCTTCTTGCGGATCGGGACCACGCCCTTGCGGTGCCGCTCGGCGAGCGCAGCGGCGAAGATGAATCCCCGCGACTCGATGCCGGAGACCACGTCCACCGATTCCCATTCCTGGGGCGAGAACAGTGCGTCGACTGCCGTGATGGTCTCGTGGAACCGCTGCCGCAGCAGCGGACTGATGTCGCGGAAGAGGATTCCGGGCTTCGGGAAGTCCGCGATCTCGACCACCAGGTCTTTCAAATCCTGCATGCTTACCTCGCGCTGCCAGCCTAGCGAAATTCGCCGGCGCCGGCGAGGATTCATCGCCGACCGAGGAGTGAGAAGATGAACGTCACCGAAGCCGTCGAATCGCGAACGAGCTGCCGCGCATTCCTGCCCACGCCGGTGCCCGAGTCGACACTGCGCGCGATGCTGGACACCGCGCGTCGATCGCCGTCCGGCGGCAACCTGCAGCCCTGGCACGTGTATGTACTCACCGGCAAGCCGCTGGCCGAACTGCTGGCCGCCGTGCGCGGCAAGCTGTTCTCGCATCCCCGCGGCGAAGGATTCGAGTACGACATCTACCCGCCCGAACTCGGCGAACCCTACCGCGCCCGCCGCTTCAAGTGCGGCGAGGACCTTTACGCGACGATTGGCGTGACGCGAGAGGACAAGCCGGCGCGCCTGCGGCAGTTCGCGCAGAACTACGCGCTGTTCGGCGCGCCCGTTGGGCTCTTCTTCTTCATCGACCGGCAGATGGGGCCGCCACAGTGGTCCGATCTCGGCATGTACATGCAGACCGTGATGTTGCTCGCCCGGGAACACGGGCTCGACACCTGCGCACAGGAAGCGTGGTCGGCTTGGTATCGCACGGTCGGCGATTGCCTGCAGGTGCCGCCCGAGTTGATGCTGTTCTCCGGCATGGCACTGGGGTACCGGGATAGACGAGGCCCCGATCAATCGCCTGGTCACCGAGCGCGCGTCACTGGCCGAATTTGCGGTGCTGCGCGGGTTCTGAGGGTCGGTGCCCTGCTGTCGGAAAACCTGACACTTACGACGCGCCGCCCAGCCCTGCTTATGTGCTGTCGGAGCGTGCTTATGTCGGGAACTGCGCAACTCGTGTGCCGGGGTGTGACGTCGGTCACGCATTGATCGCGGTGTTGGCCCGACGCAACACCGCCGCGGTGTCGCTGCATTTTACTGCTGCAATCTGCCATGTGTTCATGTGGCTCCGTCACAACCGCGTAATCATTGACGATCACGCTGCTGCGGCCCGGATGGCACGCATCCTGCAACTACTCACCCAGGCGCTGCCGCGCCGGAAAAGGAGTCGACCGCATGAGCCTCAGCTGGATATCAAACCGAAGCCTCAAGTTCTCACCCAGGCTGCGACTGGTCGACGATGACGAGGCCGCAGCGCTGCGGCAGAAAATCGAGTCGATCGACTGGAGGCCCGCGAACGGATTCCTTCGGGATCACTTCGAGGAAAGGCCGCAGTCGGGCGTGTCACGCTCCGAGCAGGCGGCCTGAGGGGAGATTCAACCGAGGAGGCACGACCTCAGTCGCGCTCGCGTCGCCGCACGTCCATCGGGTGCTCGACGCGACGCAGCTTGTCGAGTACATGGAGAACGCTCAGCCAGGGATGGCGTAGCGGCATGCGCGGCCCCGCGTAGCGCATGATCTCGCGGGCCATTTCACGCTGGGCCGGCTTGTAGCAGTGGATCGGGCACTTCGCGCAGGTCGGCTTGTCGTCGCCGTAGGGGCACTTCTCGAGCCGACGCTGCACGTAGACCAGGAACTCGCTGCAATCGTCGCAGGGCTGCCCACGCGGCGTCCCGTGCATGTCTGCGCAATGGATTTCAACCATGCGGCGCATGGTGAGGAATTCGCGCCCCAATCGGACGCTGTCGGATTTCGCCGGGTCGGTACTCAGCCTCGGCGCTTTTGTGATCAGTCCGGGTCAGCATCCGGAAATCATGGGGCCACGGCCCCGCGGCCGGCTCTCGTGGCTTTCCGAGAGCCCGCCAGGTGCCGGCGATCACCGCGGAGACGACTTACGCAAAGCAATCACTCGCTACAGCGACTTGCTGACTTCCTGCGAGTAGTCGCTCTCCACGCCGCTGGTCGTGAGGCCCTTGACCGCGAAGTACCACGTCGTGGACGAGGTCAGCCCCTCGATCACGACCGAGGTAACGCCCTGGCTCGACACAGGCAGGTTGTAGCTGTACTGCCCGGTTGCGGTCCCGTAGTACACGCGGTAGCCCGCGAGGTCGGTGAGGGGCGTGCCGTCGACGTTGCTGGTCGGCGCCCGCCACGACAGATTGACCGAGGTGGTCGGCGGCGCCGACACGGTGACGGAGAATGCGGGCAGCGTGGCCGTCGCCTGGCCGTCGCTCACGCCGATCACGACGTTTGACGCGGTGCCGACGTCGGTCGCGACGGGCGTGCCATAGAGTGTGCCGTCGGTCGTGTCGAACGTCGCCCACGCAGGCTTGCGCTGGATGGAGAACGTCAGGCGGTCACCGTCCGAGTCGGCAGCGGTCGGTCTGAAAGCGTACGGCTGACTGACACTCGCGCTGGTCACCGGCGAACCGGCAATCGTCGGCGGATGGTTGACAGGAGTAGGAGTAGGAGTAGGAGTTAGGAGTTGGAGTTGGAGTTGGAGCCGGAACTGGAGCTGGCGCAGGCGCCGGAGCTGGAGCTGGCGCCGGAGCCGGAGCTGGCGCCGGAGCCGGAGCAGGCGCCGGAGCGGGAGCAGGCGCCGGAGCGGGAGCAGCCGCCGTCGAAGCGGCCACGGTGATGGAGAACGTCGGCAGGTAGGCTTGATACTTGCCGTCGCTGACGCGGATCTGGATGCCAGAGTACGTGCCGACACTGGACGAAGTCGGTGTTCCTGTCAGCAATCCGGTGGACCCATCGAAACGAGCCCACCCCGGCAGGTTTCGGATACGGAACGACAGACGGTTCCCGTCCGGGTCCGAGGCTGAAGGACGGAAAGAGTATTCCTGTCCGACCGCTGCACTCGTCGGGGGAGTGCCGGAAATCGTCGGCGGGCTGGCCCGATTTCGGCTGAACCAGCCGGCATGGCTCGGAGCAGCGACTGCAACTGCGAGCAAGAAGAAAACGGCCGCGCGCGCCAAGGCGAACCGCCGAATTGACCGCGGTGAAAAGGTATTTCCGTGCATGACGAGGCACTCTCCCGGTAGCCCCGCTATCCGCCTGTGCCGCGGACCGGAGGTTTTGCGTCCCCGCCTTACGACGGGTTTACCATTGAATGAACTGCGCCGGGATCTTGTGCCGTCGCTCAACGAAGGACAACGCGGAATTGCAGGAGCACAACGTGGCTCACAAAACTGGCATCGCTTCGCCGCGTTTCGCTACGTTGGTCAGCCCATGAATTCTGTAAAATTTTCCGACAGCCGATGCGTCTCATTCACAAAACCGCGCGCCCGGCGCGCTTGACCGCCCGACCCCTCGTAACCAGAATTAAACGATCTAGACTCCGGAAATAGCAGTAGACGCCCACGGATATGAGCACGAACGGCCTTTTGGTGCGCGAAGTCGAGGGCGAGGTACTCGTCCTTGATACCGAAGCGGACCTGATTCACCAGCTGAATCCTTCGGCGAGCATGATCTGGCGTCTGCACGCAGAGGGAATGGCTCCGAACGAGATTGCATTTGCCCTTGTATCCGAGTTCGGTATTGACGATGATACGGCTAACAGGGATGTAGACGTGGCCTTGGCGAGGTTCCGGGAACTGCAGCTGATCGCTTGAGTCGGATATGGATATGCAGTCGCGGGATCAGATTGAATTTCAGGGAGGCGGATATGACAAAGCATGATTCTTCTCGACGCGACTTCGTCAAGAAGGTTGCGTACGCGGCACCGGCGATCCTGACCTTGAGCGCTGTCTCATCGGTTGCGAAGGCCGGGTCAGGGAACGGCAGCGGCAACGCGCATGACAGAAGCCGAAGCCGAAGCCGAAGCCGAAAAAGACGCGCTAAGCCATCGCGCGCGACGATTGCCGGGTCGCGGCTTGCTCCGACTCGGCAGCGGCTCAGGGACTGAGCCTGAGTTTTGCTAATGCGCTTCGATCCCACCCCTGCCCGACGCGAAACCACGTTTCTCGAAATCCTCGGACAGCAGGTCCGCATTGGGCACAACAGCCCGGCAACGCTCCCGCTCATTTCAGACAATTTCGGCGCCATGGTCGTGCAGCCCTGCGGCGTGCAGCCGGACCTGGATTACCTCGTCGAACTCGATGGCGACGATTTCGTGGCCACGCGGCAAGGCCAGCCGCCACGCAGCGGAACCGGGCTCGGCGATCTGCTCTACTCGATTGAGAAAGACCTCACTGTCGAGCTGCAGAGGAAGCGGGACGACCTGTTCTTCCTGCACGCCGCCGCCGTCGAATGGCGCGGCAAGGCATACCTGCTGGCCGCCGAGGCTGGCAGCGGAAAATCGACCACGACCTGGGCGCTGCTGCACAACGGCTTCGGATACCTGAGCGACGAATTGAGCCCGATCGACCTGCAAACCATGCAGGTCTACCCGTATCCGCATGCGCTGTGCATGAAGCGGCTGCCGCCCTCCTACCCGTTACCACCCGAGGCCCTGCACCTCGGCCGCACGATTCACGTGCCGGCGAGCGCGCTGCCCGGCCCCGTGACCATCGGACCACGCCCCCTCGGCGGCGTGTTCTTTGTGGCTTACTCGCCCGGGTCCAGTGTGCCGGCGGTGACACGCATCAGCGCCGCCGAAGGCGCCGCGCGCATGTACGTCAACGCACTGAATGCGCTGGCCCATGCCGACGCCGGGCTGGCCCCGGTGCTGAGCATGGCCGGCCAGGTGCCCTGCTACGCACTCTCCTCGGCAGGTCTTCCTGAAACCTGCGCGCTGCTCCGCGCGACGCTTGAGGCGCAATAATCGCGCCGGTTCTCGAGGCGCCGGCGAATCCTGCGAAATTATCCGTTGCGTGATCGATCCAGGCGCGTAGCAGTCCCCTACGCCTCACCGTACTGCTGGTCGATCCAGCCGCGGTAGCTGCCGTCCATCACCGCCCGCCACCAGGGTTCGTGGTCCAGGTACCACCGGAACGTCTGCGCGAGACCGTCTTCGAGGCTGACGCCCGGCTCGAAGCCGAGTTCGCGCTCGATCTTGCCGGCATCGATCGCGTAGCGTCGATCATGGCCAGGACGGTCGGCTACGAACGTGATCAGCGAGTCCGCGGAACGCCCCAGTCCCGACGGGCACTTCGGAAAGCGCCCGGCGAGCGAAGCATCGGCCGCGAATTCGGCATCGGCGATTCCACACAGCGCACGCACCAGCTCCAGATTCGTGCGCTCGGCTCGACCGCCGACATTGTAGGTCTCGCCCGGGCATCCCCGTTCGAGGACGAGCTCGATGGCGCGACAGTGATCGGCCACGAACAACCAGTCCCGCACGTTGCGGCCGTCGCCATAGATGGGCAATGGCTTGCCTTCCAGCAGGTTGACGATCACGAGCGGAATCAGTTTCTCCGGAAAATGAAACGGCCCGTAATTGTTCGAACAGTTCGTCGTCGTAACCTGCAGTCCGAACGTATGTGCATACGCTCGCACGAGGTGGTCGGAGCCTGCCTTGCTGGCTGCATAGGGTGAGTTCGGAGCATACGGCGTGTCTTCGCGGAACGCTGGATCGAGCGGCCCGAGCGAGCCGAACACCTCGTCGGTCGAGATGTGATGAAAGCGGTGCTGCGCGGCGAGTCCCTCCTGCAGCCAGAGCTTGCGGCAGGCCTTGAGCAGGCTGTGGGTGCCGACCACGTTGGTCTCGATGAACGCATCCGGCCCGACGATGGAACGATCGACGTGCGACTCGGCGGCGAAATGCACGACCGTGTCGATGGCATTGTCGCGCAGCGTCGATTCGACGAGACCCGTATCCACGATGTCGCCGTGGACGAACAGCACGTCGGCGGACGCTTCGAGCGAGGCCAGGCTCATCCGGTTTCCGGCGTAGGTGAGCGCATCCAGCACGACGATGCGATCGCCCGGGTGCTGGCGATGCCAGTGATGCACGAAATTGGCGCCGATGAACCCGGCGCCGCCGGTCACAAGGAGCCTACGGCTTGGCGAGTTCATCGAGCATGTTCCTCAGGCTTGCGCGCCAGTGCGGCGGTCGGTACCCGAGCGCCTCGGCCGTGCGGTGCGTGTCGAGTACGCTGTAGGCGGGGCGCCGCGCTGGTGTCGGATACTCGAGGGCCGCAATCGCGCGGATCGGGATCGCCCGATCGAGCAGGCGGCGCGCGATGGCCTCCTCCTGGATCGCCACGGCGAAGTCGTACCAGCTCGCCACGCCCTGGTCCGACCAATGTTGCACTCCGGACAGGTCCGCCCGCCGAGCGAGATCCCAGACCGCCCGGGCCAGCGAGCCGGCCCAGGTCGGGGAACCGACCTGGTCCACGACGACACCGAGGCTCTCCCGGCTCCGCATCAGGTTCAGCATTGTCAGGACGAAGTTGCGGCCTGTGGAGGCATACAGCCAGGAGGTGCGCACGACTGTCGCGGCGGCTCCGAGTTGCCCGAGAACCGCCTCCTCGCCCGCAAGCTTGGACCGCCCGTAGACATTGACCGGCGCGGTGGCCGCATCCAGGTCATAAGGCTGCGGGCGATCCCCGGCAAAGACGAAGTCGGTGGAGACGTGGACCATCCGCGCACCGACAGCCGCCGCCGCCTGTGCAAGGTGGCGCGGGCCGTCGGCATTGACGCGGAACGCGGACTCGGGCTCGGACTCCGCCACATCCACCTGGGTGTGGGCCGCGGCATTGATGATTACGGCCGGCCGCAGCTCAGACACGATGGCGCGGACGGCCGTGGCATCGCCGATATCCAACGTCGACTGGTCGACGGGCATGAGTTCGACGCCCGCTGGCATCCGCCGCACAAGCGCCGTACCCAGCTGCCCGCTGTGCCCAACGAGCAGAACCTTCATGGATAGGCCTCGGCAGCCTCGAGAGCGGCGCCGGCGAGGTCCTTTGCGGACAGGATGGGCGGCTGTCCGGGCGGCAGGGGCCATTCGACACCGACGGTCGGGTCGTCCCACGCCAAGCTGCGTTCGTGCGCCGGCGAGTAGATGTCCGTGCACTTGTACTCGACGACGGCGTCCGGGCTCGTCACCAGGAAGCCGTGTGCGAAGCCGGGCGGCACAAAAAGCTGGGCCTTGTTCTCGCCAGAAAGCGTGGCGCCGACCCACTGGCCGAAGCTGGGAGAGGAGCGCCTCAGGTCCACCGCGACGTCGAATATGGTTCCACTGATCGCCCGCACCAGCTTCCCCTGCGCGTGCTCCACCTGGTAGTGCAGGCCGCGCAGCGTGCCGATCTTCGAATAGCTCTGGTTGTCCTGGACGAATTGCAGGGCTAGCCCCGCCTCGGCGAACTTCCCGGCGTGCCAGAGCTCCATGAAATACCCGCGGTCATCACCGAACACCCGCGGCTCGACGAGGACCACGTCCGGAATGCGCTGCCGGGTGAATTTCACGGCGCAGCTTCCTCGCGCAGTACCTGCAACAGGTACTGGCCGTAGCCGCTCTTGGTCAGGCCGCGGGCCAGGCGGCCCAGCTGGCGGGAATCGATGAAGCCCATACGGAAGGCCACTTCCTCGACGCAGGCGACCTTGAGCCCCTGGCGCTCCTCGACGATGCGCACGAAGTTGCCCGCGTCGAGCAGCGAATTGTGCGTGCCGGTGTCGAGCCAGGCGGTGCCGCGCCCGAGTTTCTCCAGGCGCAGCTTTCCCCGACGCAGGTACGCACGATTGACGTCTGTGATCTCGAGCTCACCACGCGCCGAGGGCTTCAAGTCGCGCGTGATCTGCACGACGTCGCGGTCGAAGAAGTAGACGCCGGTGATCGCGAAATTCGACGGCGGCCGGGTTGGCTTCTCCAGGATGTCGATGACGCGACCACGTGGGCCGAAGGCCGCCACACCGTAGCGCTCCGGGTCGCTGACGTAGTAGCCGAAGATCGTCGCACCCGAGGCGCGCGCGGCGGCGCGCTGCAGCGTGACCGAGAGATCCTGCCCATAGAAGATGTTGTCGCCGAGGATCAGCGCTGACGGATTTCGGCCGATGAAGTCGCTGCCGATCAGGAAGGCCTGCGCGATGCCTTCGGGCTTCGGTTGCTCGGCATAGTCGATGGAGATGCCCCACTGGGATCCGTCACCGAGCAGGTCGCGAAAGGCGGCCTGGTCGCGCGGGGTCGATATCAGCAGGAACTCGCGGATGCCCGCCAGCATCAGCGTGGACAACGGGTAGTAGACCATCGGCTTGTCGTAAACAGGCAACAATTGCTTGCTGACGGCCATGGTCACCGGGTGCAGGCGTGTGCCCGCGCCTCCGGCGAGAATGATCCCTTTCCTCGATGTTGTTCTCGATGGTGCGCTTTTCATTGGCTGGCTAACATTCGGGTTACTCTTGAACGCCACATCGTAGCTGCAAGCCCTCGTGCAGAACAGCGACCGTGCTTCCAATGACGCAGAACCCAAGGTGATCGCGGGCGCCCGAGTGGCCGTTATGTCGAATTTGATCACGGTGATACCCGTGCTCGCGGCCGCCGTCCGTTACGATTGCCCCATGGATCCCGTATTCATCGCAACAAGCCCTTCGTACGTGGTCACGCCACTGGACGATATGCGCTTGATCGAGCGCAGTGATCGCGTGCCGGCAGCCAGGTCATGCTGATTCTGGATTTACTGAAGCACGCGGCTTCAGGCGACCCGCAGGTTCACCCCGGCCCAGTACTGCTCGAACTGCAAAGGGCGCCAGCGCGGGAGTTCAACTGGGCGATCGACGCAGGACTCGGACCACTTCTTTACCATTGGACACACGACCACTACGGGACGCTTCCGGCGGACAGGCAGGCGATCCTGCACAGCGCCCACTTGACCGAGCTGGTGCGTAGCGAATTCATTCGCGATTGCGCACGGCAAGTAATCGAGGCGGCGGCGGCTGTCGGCACCGAGGTCACACTGCTCAAGGGCATCTCGATCAGCGACCAGTACTACCCGAAGCCTCACCACCGAAAGATGTCCGACATCGACGTGCTGGTGCCGGTCAAATTGTATTCGGCCATCGAATCGAATCTGTTGCGCCGGGGCTTCCTGCGCAGCCTCGACGAGGAAGGCCCGGGAATGCATCATGGACCTCCGCTGCATGACCCCGAGCGCCAGACCTGGGTCGAACTTCACCACGCCTTTTATCCCGCATCGTCCGGATTGCTGTCGGGCGAAACATTCGACATCTCACGGATTGAAAAGCAGTCTGTTGCCTCGCAATTCCAAGGAATGCCCGTAAGGAGACTGTCGGACGAACTGCAACTGGTCTACATCGCATCATCCTGGATCTGGGACCTGACCCTCTGCGGGGTCCACCCCAGCTTCGTCATTGCACTCTTCGACGCGGTGTACCTGCAACGTGCCACGAGGACCAGTCTTGATTGGGGCCGCGTGCTGGCCAGCGCCGACAACGACAGGGCATGCGCATCACTTTACGTGCTGCTGAGCTACCTCGTTCGACATGGTCTCTGCGAAGTACCCGTACTGGCGAGACTCGCCTCACAGCAACACATGGTTGGCCATTACGAACTGCGAGCAATGCACGCGATGCTGGATCGTTATCTCACAGGCGGTCGGCCTTGGCCCTGGCCGCTGCCACCGCCGGTGCCGGGGCGATACGATCTTCGGCGCCAGCTTCGCAAACGGCTGCTGCGTCAGTAGCTGTTTCGTCCTTGCACAACAATCCAGGCCGTCATTGCGATGATCTTGACATCGAGCCAGGGTGACCAGTTGTTGACGTAGTAGAGGTCATGTTCGACTCGCTGTCGGAGATGTTCCTCATCTTCCATCGTGCCGCGGAAACCGTTTACCTGGGCCCAGCCCGTGATACCCGGTTTCACCTTGTGGCGAATCGAATAGCGGTCGACCACGTCCTCGCACAGGCGTCCCCCGGCAGTCGTCCGCAGCGCGTGCGGCCGAGGCCCGACAATCGACATCTCGCCCCGTAACACATTGATGATCTGCGGCAACTCATCGAGGCTGGACCGACGCATGAATCGACCAAGGCGTGTCACCCGGGGATCGTTCCGCTCGGTGAGGCGAACGCCGGCGGCATCGGCTTCTGCATGCGACATGCTGCGAAACTTCCAGACCTCGATGACCTCGTTGTTGAAGCCATAGCGATTCTGCCGGAACAGGACCGGACCCGGGCTCTCCAGCTTGATCAGCGCGGCAATCAGGAAGAACAGCGGTGCCGCAAACACCAGCACCGCCGCCGAAAACAGCAGGTCAAAGACCCTCTTGCCGATCGCGTCCCAGCCGGCCAGCGGCTTTTCGAACGCGTTCCACATCGGCACGCCGAATTGATGACTCGTGCGAGCCTGAAGCATTTCTTCGACGAACAACTCCGGGCACAGGCGCACGTTGGCTGGCAGGACGGAGAGGGAGCCCATGACGGCACGGAGCCGATCTTCCGCACCCCAGGGCAGCGCGACCAGGACTTCGTCCAGGGTGTGCACGCGCCCCCACGCAATGAGATCCTGGAGGTTTCCCATGACCGAATAGCGGCCGAACGTCGGCCCGACCCTCGCCAACCGATCATCGAAGATTCCCACGATGTGGTTCCAGGGCTCTTCCAGGCGTTCAATGCGCTCGATGAGCTTGCGCGCCTGGTCGGTCGCCCCGTAGATCAGAATGCGTCGCCCGAGCCGCCCGGAACGCGCCAGCGAGCGGATGAACGCGGCGACCGCCATCCGCCCGAGCACGACGATGCAGATCGCACTCGCGAGCCACGAAAATGCCCAGACTCGGGAATAGTCACCAGATATCTTCAGCGCGAATCCAGTCGCCGTCAGTACAAGGAACACTCCGCCGAAAATTGTCGCAAGCCTGAGGATCTGCCGTTTCGGATCAACAATCGCATTGAAGCGATATAGGCCCGCCGAGTTCATGCCAAGTACGGCCAGGAGCGTATACAGGAGCCCGATGGCGAGATTCCGTGACAGGTCGTCCACCACGAAACTTGAAAGGTAGAGACCGTGAACCGCCAGGCCGGTCGCAAGGATGCCCGCGACGTCCGCCAGCAACACGACGCCGGCGAAGAAACCGGAGGACAGCGGGCTCGGCCCGCGACCTGCCCGGCTGATCTCCGCGGCTGTCTGTCGGATCGCGTTTTCGCTGCTCGCCACTGCCTCGAGTTCCTCGTCGTTTGGCATTCAATCTAGCCGTGGATTATTACACGGCGGTGATGCTGCGCGGACCGCACCCATGACGCCGCCGAGATATGACATAAGGTCAAGCCGACGCCGTACCGGCCGTACTGCATGCCGCGGTCAGTGCGCTCGCCACCTGTACCAAGTCCAGATCCGACATCTGTGGATAGAGCGGCAGGACGATGCACCGGTCCTGTGCCTCCTCGGAGTTGCGGAGGCTTTGCTCGTTCGCAACCGTCGCGTAGGCGGGCTCGCGGTGACTGCACATGATCCCGCGTCGGGTGGCGATGCCTGCATCGAGCATTGACTGCATGACGGTCCGCTGGTCACATCCATCAGGCAGTCGAACGCAGAAGCTCTGCCAGTTACTCCGCGCCTTGACTGGTTCGAACGGCAGTCCCAGGCCGGGAATGCCGCTCAACAGGACCCGATATCGATCAGCAATCTCGCGGCGTCTCGCCACGACCTCCGGAAGTCGCTTCAACTGCTCCCGGCCCACGGCCGCCTGGATATCGGTCATCCGGTAGTTGAAGCCGACGATCGGGTATTCCTCGAAAATCACCTGGTTCGACCCGTGCCGGACCGTGTCCGGTACGCTCATGCCATGCTGTCGCAGCAGCCGGAACTGGCGGTCCCAGTCAACGTTCGCAGTCGTAAGCATCCCGCCATCGCCGGTGCTCATGACCTTGCGCGGATGAAACGAGAAGCAGGCGATGTCCCCGTGCGGCCGGCCGACGCGTTCCCAGCGGCCCTGCCAGAGCAGTTCGCTGCCAATAGCGCAGGCTGCATCCTCGATCACCGGTAAGCCGTGACTGCGCGCGACCGCCAGTATCTTCGGCATGTCGCAGGGCATGCCCATCTGGTGGACGGTCAAGATGGCGCGGGTGCGCGGCGTGATCGCGCGTTCAAGCTGTTCCGGATCCATGTTGAACGTATCCGGCCTGACGTCGACGAACACCGGCGTCGCCCCGCAGTAACGAATGGCGTTTGCCGTGGCTATGTACGAATGGCTGACCGTGACGACTTCGTCGCCACACTGGACGCCAACTGCCAGCAACGCCAGGTGCAGCGCGGTCGTGCAGTTAGACACCGCGCAAGCGTGCGGCGCATCGACGAATGCCGCGAATTCGCTTTCAAACGCAGCGACCTCCGGTCCCTGCGTGATCCATCCGCTGAGGATGACCCGTCGCGCCGCGTCCGCCTCGCGTTCGTCCATCACAGGCTTGATGATCGGGATCATGTGTGCACCCGGTCGCGGTTCGCGCGCCACCATTCAACGAGTCGTGCCAACCCGTCTTCGAGGCCAACCTCGGCCCGGAAGCCGAGCATGCGCTCGGCCTTGGCGGTATCTGCCAGACGGCGCGACACAGGATTCACCTTGCGCTCAGGACCGTACTCGGGGCTGAGGCTGGAACCCATCACGCTGAGCAATGCCGCCGCAAGCTGGTTGAGGCTGGTCTCGGTACCACTGGCGACGTTGAACACCTCGTCGGACACGTCGGACTCGAGTGCCGCGATGTTCGACCGGGCCACGTCGTCGATGTAGACGAAATCCATCGTGGCGGTACCATCACCCAGTATCAGCGGCGATTGCCCGGCGGAGATGCGTTCCATCCAGCGGATGAGAACCTCCGTGTACTTGCCGTGGATGTCCATCCGCGGCCCGTAGACGTTGAAATAGCGCAGCGCAACGTAAGGCAGGCCGTACATGTCGTTGAATGACCGCAGCAGGCCCTCGAGCATGATCTTGCTGGCGCCATACCAGGTGCGGTTGTTGTAGGGATGGTGGTCCTCCCTGGTTGGGAACGCATCTGCCAGGCCATAGATTGACGCCGAGGATGCGGCGACTACCTTCTTCACACCCGCGGCCTGGGCAGCTTCCAGCACCGTGTAGCTGCCATCGCACATGACCTCGAGTGCTTCGCGCGGTTCGGCGGCGCATGCAGTGATTCGCAAAGTCGCCATGTGAATGACCGCGTCCATGCCCTGGCTTGCCTTGTGCATGGCCTGTACGTCACGAATGTCCTCACGCAGCAAGATCACGCGTGGGTCCTTCAATATTTCACTGACGTTCGCGAGCGTGCCGCGGCTCAGGTTGTCGACGATCACGATCTGCTCCGGCGCATGGTCACGCAGCAGCAGGTCGATCGTGGTCGAGCCCACCAGCCCGCATCCGCCAGTAACGAGAATCCGGGAACCGTCAATCTTCATTCGTGCATCTCTCTCGCCGCACTCTGCGGCCGTAATTCACCGGGGCAATCAGATCT
This sequence comes from uncultured Gammaproteobacteria bacterium, assembly GCA_963732375.1. Lineage (GTDB taxonomy): Bacteria > Pseudomonadota > Gammaproteobacteria > Steroidobacterales > Steroidobacteraceae > RPQJ01. The sequence continues at coordinate 15,399 of CAVSZE010000001.1, read as the reverse complement.
TCCGAGCCGGGTTCCCGGCCACCGTCGATTCGGCCGCCACGCTTCGGATCACGTTGCTGCCAAGGCCGATCAAGGCCCGCTCGCCGATCTCGACACCGTTCATCACCGTAGCGCCGCTACCGATGTAGCAGTTCTGCCCCACGGTGACGCCTCCGGCCAGCAATACGCCGGATCCGACCAGCGTCCAGTCGCCGATGATCACGTCGTGGTGAATCACCGAGTTCGGAAGGATGCAGACATGGTCACCAATCACCGCGTTGCTCGTGATCACGACGCCCGCCATCACGAGTACGTTGCGACCGATCTGGGCCAGCGGTGAAACCTGCGCGCTCGGGTGAATCACGCGTGCGTATCGGTCCAAGTCCACGCCGAGGCCCTCGATCAATGCGCGCCGGCCGCGAAAGGACGCAGGACTTCCCGGCACCGCCAGCACATTCGCCGAGCCGTGCTCCTGGAGCGCTGTCCGCGGCAGCACCCGATGACCGAAAGTCAAAGTGCCCTGCTTGGCCGGCGTGTCGTCGACAAAGCCGACCAGTCGATGGGCATCACCCAGGCAATCGAGCGCCTCGACCGCGTTCCCGTTGCAGGGAAAAATCAGCAGCGGCACGGGTACCTGGGTCGCCATGGCAGTCGTGGTTCAATCTGGACTCGCCGTTCAAGCCGTTCTTGCGACCCGTCCAGCCGCGAGGCCGCGTATGGCGGCGCTGACCTCATCTGTCTGCGCCGCGGTCAGCTCCGGGAACATTGGCAGAGACATGACCTCGTTCGCCGCCTGTTCGGAGTGCGGGAACTGGCCCGCCTTGTAACCAAGATCGGCATACGCAGGCAGCAGGTGCACCGGGATCGGGTAATGGATGCCGCTCTGGATGCCTTGCGCGCCCAGAGCGTCCATCCAAGCCTTCCGCTCCGCCGTACGGATCGCATAGATGTGATAGACGTGCCGATTGAGGGCCAGCGCCTCCGGCGTGGGCACGCCGCTGCCGGCGAGTGCCCGGTCGTAACGTGCCGCCGCTGCGCGGCGGCCCTCGGTCCAGCCCTCGAGGTAGCGCAGCTTGACGCGCAGCACCGCCCCCTGGATGCCCTCCATCCGGAAGTTGTAGCCCTTGAGGACGTGCTCGTATTTCTTCTCCGCGCCCCAGTCGCGCAGCATGCGGATCTTGCGCGCGTACTCGGCGTTGTCAGTAACGACCATGCCGCCTTCGCCATAAGCGCCGAGGTTCTTGCCGGGGTAGAAGCTGAAGCACCCCATGTCGCCCATGCTGCCGGCCCGGCGGCCCTTGTACTCCGCGCCGTGCGCCTGGGCAGCGTCCTCGATCACCAGCAGCTTGTGCTTGCGGGCGATGGCGAGGATCGGGTCCATGTCGGCGCACTGGCCGTAGAGATGCACCGGCATGATTGCCCTGGTGCGCGGCGTGATCGCGGCCTCGACCGCAGCAGGGTCCATCGTGAAGCTGCGCGGGTCGATGTCCACCAGCACGGGCGTTGCGCCCGTGTAGTAGATCGCGGCCACCGTGGCCACGAACGTGAACGGCACCGTGATCACCTCGTCGCCCGGGCCAATGTCGGCCGCGAGCAGCGCCATGTGCAGCGCGCTGGTGCCGGTATTGACGCCGACACCGAGTTTCGCGCCCGAATAGGCAGCGAACTCCTCTTCGAACTTGGCCACCTCGCTGCCGAGCGTGAACTGGCAGGAGTCGAGGATGCCCTGGATCGCGGCATTGACCTCGGTCTTGATGCTCGCGTACTGGGCCTTCAGGTCTACGAAAGGAATCACGTTGGGCTCCTTGGGAATGATGGTCGCGTGGCGCCCGGCTTACTTCGCCTGGGCCGTGCGCTGGCCGTTGTCGTATTTCCGGCGCGGCGCCTTGGACTGGCGCCGATCACTGGCATCGCGCTGCACGTAGACGACTTCGCCCCGGCCTCGCATCGAGTTCGTGGCGGCCTCGATCACCTCGACCACGCGCAGCCCGAGCTTGCCGTCCGTCTGCGGTGCCTTGGCATTCTTGATGCAGTCGACGAAATGCTCGCCCTCGACGCGCAGCGCCTCGGTGCCGACCAGCTTGGGCGCCCACATGTCGCCCGTGCGGTAGCCGACGCGCATCTCCTGGATCTGCGCCGGGTCGTCGGTGAAGCTGACGCCCTTGTCGTAGACCTTTACCTTCTCGCTGGGCTCGAGGTCGTCGTAGGCAATCATCTTCTGGCTGCCGCCGATCAGGATGCCCCGGACCTTGACCGGCGCGAGCCAACTCACGTTGAGGTGGGCGATCATGCCGGAGTCGTAGAAGAGCGTGATGTAGGCGAGGTTCTCGGGGGTACCCGGGAAGTGGTTGATGCCGCTCGCGGAGACCGCCGCCGGGTGCTCGCCCAGCAGGAAATCGAGGATTGCGAAATCATGCACCGCGAGGTCGGAGATCACGCTGACGTCGCGCTGGAAAAGGCCCAGGTTGATGCGGGTCGAATCGTAGTAGAGCATCTCACCCAGGTCGCCTGCGCGGATGATCTCGCCGATCTTGCGCACGGCACCGGTGTAGATGAACGTGTGATCCACCAGCAGCACCAGCTTGCGCTTCTCGGCCTCCTCGACCAGTTGGCGTGCCTGGTCGGATGTCTCGGTCATCGGCTTCTCGAGCCAGAGGTGCTTGCCGGCCTTCAGTGCAGCCATGCCCAGCGTGAAGTGCGTATTGACCGGCGTCGCGATCGCGATCGCGTCGATGCCCGGGTCGTCCAGCAGCTCCTGGTAGTCGGTCGTGGTCTTGACCGCAGGGAAGCGCTTCTTGACCACCTCGAGCTTCTTGGGATCGAGGTCCGTCACGGCCGCGAGGTTCATCCCCGGGGTCTCGGCGAAATTTCGCACGAGATTCGGCCCCCAGTAGCCGTAGCCCACCACTCCAACGTTAATCACGGTTTCGCTCCTAACCTAGACCGACCACATCGAGTTTGAAGCCTTCACCGTGGCGAAACTGTGACGTATTACCGTTTTCGCGTGTCCCCGATCACCCGGGCCGGGACTCCGGCCACGATCGCATAGTCCGGCACCGACTTCGTGACTACCGCCCCGGCGCCGACCAGGGCGCCCACCCCGATCGTGACCCCGGCCACGATCGTGGCATTGGAACCGATCGATGCCGTCCGCTTCGACGATCGTGGGCTCGACGGCCCAGTCGGCCTCGGACTGCGGGCTACCGTCAGGGTTCGTGGCGCGGGGAAAGCGGTCATTCGTGAACATCACGCCGTGGCCGACGAAGACCTCGTCCTCGATCACCACGCCCTCGCAGATGAACGTGTGCGAGGAGATCTTGCAGCGGGCGCCCACGGTCGCGTTCTTCTGGATCTCGACGAAAGCGCCGATCCGGGAACCGTCGCCCACCGTGCATCCGTAGAGATTGACGAGCGTGGGGTGAAAAATCTTTACGTCCTGCCCCAGGTGCACGGACTCGGCAATCGGCATGATCATGACCTCCGGAGCCGTTTTTGCGCTCTCTTGCGGAGCGTGCGCGAGCTTACGGTGAAGAACGGTGTATCATACCATTCGCATTACCGAAGCACTTGATTTTTAGGGAAAATCGGGCAGCCTGAACCCATCGGATTCCTGACTTGACGACCGTGTGGGAGGGCTCAAAATGGGCGCTGCATCGCGGGACACCGCCTCGCGTAATCCCAGCACTGAGATTCAACACTCAGATTTCGGCAACTGAGTCGACTAGCAGGGGTGTCAGGATCCAGAATCCGAACTCGACCCAGCGACGCTGGTACGTGGAAACCGTCCGGGACCAATCATGACACACAGAAAGCTTCGCACCGCTGCCAGCCAAAGGCCTTCAGCCAACGAATGGGGCAATTTGGCAATTGGCAGGCGTCAGATCCTGACAGCGGTGCTGTTGAGTCCTCTCGTCGCACGAGCACAACAGACGCCCTGCCCACCTGCCGGAATCTCTCTTGACGGCGGCGCAGCCGTACCGGATGTAACCTGTGGGGCGGACAGTGCAACCACACTTCGTAATGCTAGCAACACAGGCCTCGCTGGAGCGGGAATCAGTGAATCGAGTCTTGTTGCCCAAGGTGCGATCACCTACGGCACCAGTAACAACGGTCAGACGATCACCGGAAAGAAGTTCACCGGGACCGTCGCCGTCAGTGCCAGCAACTTCACCCTCCGCGGGTGTTTGATTGAGGTGGGCGGAGGGGACTATGGCGTACGGGTCAAGGGAGGAAGTAATTTCCTCTTGGAAGACTGCACGATCCGCACCACCGGCTCCGCTGGATATACTGGGGTGCTGACGGAGGGCGGAAGTTTCACCACGGTTAATCGCTGCAACATCTCGATGTTCGAGAACGGGATGAGCCTCAATGGCGGCACCGACTTTACGCTGGATTCCAGTTACATCCATCACACGAAGCCGCAATCAGGCGGGCACACCGACGCTGTTGAGATCTACGGTGGCAGTCGGATTGTGCTGAAGAACTCGACCATCATGGACCTTCCGTTCAGCAACGGATCCACCTCGGCAGTGAACATTGCCCCGTGGTGGGGATCAACAATCGTCGATGAATGCACGGTGCAGGACTGCTTCCTGGACGGTGGGAATATGCACGTTGTGGTGGATCTACAGTCCACCGGATACATCCGTCATGTGAGGTTCCTGCGCAACAAGATGGGTGGGCACAGCAAACCGGATGTCGGCGGTATTTATTGGGCGCTGAACAACGCTGACGGTCGCTCCATCGTGCAGACCGAGGCCGCATTGCAGGCGAGCCCGAACAGCATTTTGTGGCCTACGTCTGGCCCAGACGTGAACCGTTGGGACTACTGCCGCAATGGACCTTTCAAGGCGGACTACAACCTCACGGACCTGACGCCTGATCGGACCGGACAGATCATTACACCATGACGTATCGTGACAATCCTGTTGATGTGAGGGACTGATGGCAATTGCGTTCATCAATGGCACTGGCGACAGTTATGCGCAGAATTCGCCGTTCAGCTACCACAACCACGCAACCAACAGAGACGGTCAGCCTGCGGGAACCTGAACGGTCCGAAATATACCGGCCGAAAGGTAGACGGGTTTTTGCCTAAGAAGGACTGCGCACGGCAATTCGCATGTTGAATTGGCAGTTACATTGTAGTCAGAGCCACGCTCTCACAAGACTGCGCTGGCGTGCTTGACAATTATGTAGCGGTTCAACGGACCAGGTCGCAGGGCATCGAACTCGCGTGATTCACGCACTGTGACCCATTGGCGTTTCCGACCGTCGTAGAAGCCAAGTACATACGAATAATCCCGAAACTCCTCAAGCAGCGGGCGTACCGCCAATCCGTCGAGCACAAGCGCTAGACCGATCCTTTCATCGCGGAAGGATTCACGAGCGCCGCTGATTACGTCAGATTCGCAACCCGCAGTATTGATCTTCAAGATATCGACACGTGGCAGTTCCAGACAGTCGATGACGTGATCGAGAGACTGAACGCGCGTCTGACTTGACTCCTCCGATTCAGTCGCTAATCGGACATTGGAGAGGTATCGGCGATCAGCCCGCGAAACCGAACTCCAGCCATCGTCGCTCCCAAGCGCCGATGCTTGAATGACCACATTTGCACCGAGACCGTTCAGTCGCAAATTCTCACGCAGCGTGCTGACGTTGTCTGGTTCCGGCTCGAAGGCAAAGACTCGCGCGCCCGTTCGTGCGGCAGGCAGGGTCCACGTTCCGATCGACGCGCCGACATCCATCGCAACCTTTCCGGGGCCAAGAAGCTGCGGCAGAATCCCAAGTTCCGGGTCGAGCAAGTCCCGAAAAACGACCATAAGCGGCATCAGCTGCTCTGGGTATCGGAACGAGATACGCAGGTGGGCGCTGTTGGTAACCACTTCCCCGTATTCGGGAGCACGAAGCGATAGCAGTCCATAGCGCACCAGGCCCGCAATCGTCCGCGGAAATCCGACCTCTTGCGCTCCCCAAACAATGCGCCGAAATACCGTTTCGGCCCGATTGATTCTCTCAGTGGCTATACTCATCTGCGCAGCCGCGATCAGGCAGGTTTCCAGACCTGGGACGGACCATCCTCGAGCGCGCGAATCGGGCCACGCGTAGAGCAGCCACCCCAACTCATAAGGACGGCACTCGTAGTCCACCGAACCCGCGGGCATTAGCAGATCAAGCGCCGGCACACGCAGCGACGGATGGAGGTAGCTGACCGCTGCCTGCATTTTGCGGGCCAACTTCTTCGGTTCCCTGCGCGCCACCTTTCGCCAGATCAGGTTGAACTGCGCATCGATCGTTGAAGCGCCGATCTCCGGCGAAAACAATTGCCACTCAAGGCTCCTTGAAATCGCGTCCTGATAAGACGGCCCGCCGGCTTCCTGGAGTTCAAACAAAGCCATCGGTCCCATTCCGTGCTGGTGCACCGTGTACACGGGATAGCGCTCCAATACCTGTCCAGTTCGGCGATCGAAATGCCACCACCACTGGCCCTCGGACCCCTGAGTCCGGCAGGCTTGCTCGGCACATCGAACAGCTGCCGCCAGGGCCTGCGGCTCATTGAAACGACTGTGATATGCGGCCAGAGACTGAATCGGGTAAACAAAGTCGGCAAAACACGAGACATGTCCTCTCAGGCCAGAGCCGTTGTCTCCCGTGACATGCGGGAATACACCTGTCGTCGCATTGAAACCCTCAAGCAATCGGTTAGCTGCCCTGCTCGCATATCCCAGTTCGACCAGCGCCGGATCCACACACGATGCCATCAGCACCCAGGACAATTCGACGCTGGGGCATGGCCTATCCAACGCCTGCAGCTCGATCATGTGTTCACGCAAAGCACTGGTGCCCTGGAAGCCGAGAATAGACGCTGCCCAGAGCGTCACAGCCGCGTCGCCGACATTACTTCCCGCCAGAACGGACTTAACTAGCTGACCACATACCTCGAGCGGCTCATGACCATGCAGCACCGACCTCTGGACCTCGGCACTTTCGCCAGCCAATCCGAGCAGGGTAATAGCCGTATAACGCGGGCTTAATCCCTGTTGAACGACGCGATCGCCATCCCGCTGCAGGCGAAATACAAACAAATGCTCCGCTGGCACATACATTCGATGCAGCGCCTCGATGGCGAGGCTTCGAAGCCGCTCAACAAATGCAGAGTCGACGCGTGCCCCTGAATCTATTTGGCCAGAGGCGCTGCCACGTGACGCTTCAAAATCTCTCATATGTCTCAAATCCGTTAGAAAAAGTTGGCTTATCGGCGGGACCGGAAGAGATCGCGAGCCAACAACCGAAAGAAGAACAAGTCCTCTACGAAATAGCGCCTGAACATTCGCCTCGGCTCCTGGAGGAACCGAAAGAACCACTCCAGACCAACGCGCTGCATCCACACCGGCGCACGCCGCACCTTGCCGACAAAGACGTCGAACGTGCCCCCGACACCCATCGCGAATGGAACGCCCATTGCCTTCTGGTAGCAACTAAGAAACTCTTCCTTCTTCGGCGAGCTGATGGCGACAAACAGGAGTTGCGGGTTCGCAGATCGGATTGCTTCCGCAACAGCTGCTTCCTCGGCTGTATCCCAATAGCCGTTGCGAAATCCGGCGACCACCAGGTCCGGCCAGCGAACCTTGGCGCGCTCTGCGACTCTCAAGACCACTTCTTGAGTGGCACCAAGAAAATAAACCCGCCAGCCCTTCAACGTCGCGTGAGCAAGGAGCCTCTCGAATAGGTCCACACCGGCCACCCGCTCTTTCAAAGGCTTTCCAAGGAGCCTGGATGCCCAGACGATCGGCATGCCATCGACATTCACCAGATCGCATTGATTGATGATTGCTCGCAACGCGGGATCGCTTTCCGCCTTTACCACCTTGTCGACGTTAACGACCACATGCTGATGCGGTAGACCGGATTCCACGAATTCCTCGATCCGATCAAGCGTCTCCTCCATCGTAAGGTTGTCGATAAGACAACCGAGGATCTCGAGACGTCCAGCCAGCGGATCGGGCCGGCGCGGGATAGTGTCCGTACTGTTCATCATGCGGACAGCAATTCCTTGATGGAGTCCGCCTGATGCTGCCAGCGCGTCAATCGCTCCTCCCGCAGCGCCGCCGACTCCGCTGCCAACTTCGATCCCTGCTCTATGGCCAGGCGACAACCAGCCACGATGGATGCCGGCGAATACGTGTCAACAAAGACGCCACCCTTGTAATACATCTCCCTGGTCACTGGTGTGTCCGACAAAACCATGGGTCGACCAGCGCCAATTGCTTCGGCGGCACTACTCAGTTGCGCATCGTCCAGTTTGGTCAGCGCGAGAACCGCGTCAGTCTGGGAAATCGCGGCGTCCAAATGCTCGCCGCTAAGATAACCCGGCATCCTTACGTTCGGCGGAAAACCGTCGAGCCGATGCCGCCCACTCGCCCGATCCGAATCCCCCGCCAGGACGAACCGAATGTCCGGCGCGAGTCGAGCTGCTTCGAACAATTCCTTTATCGGCTCATCCGGATTAAAGCTCGCAAGAAACAGGACCCACGGTCGCGGGTATAAATGTAGGGCCCCGGGCTGAGGGCCGAGAGTCGCCGGCGGATCCTCGAGAATTCGGATCAATCGGGGATCAACACCAAGATCCGTAACCTTTTGAATCACCGCGTTGTTGTGTACCAAGACAACGTCGCACGAGTTCAGCTGCTTCCGCAATCCGGGCCATCGATTCCAAGGGGAATTGAGTATTCGATTGTGGCAATCCGCGATAATTCGAACATCGTGGTGACCGTACTTCTTATACCAAAGTGCCGCCGTCAGCAGCGGGACCTGGGGCAACTGAACCCAGATAACTGCCGGACACTTTCGCTTCAGCACAGCCACGGTCCTAAGCGCAAATTGCACGTATTGAAATGGGCGAAGCCAGCGCGCCGTCTGGGGTAGCGGCATGTACAGAGTTTCGAATCCTAAAAGTGGCGCCATGGATTCCTGCCGTCGCTGAAAGGACATCCAGGCAATGAACACCTGTCGCACAGAGCCTGGATTTCCTCGATCCTTGCTTTCCGCATTCGACTCCACTCAGCCCCCCTACTATCAACTTCAATGAATTGCTGCCAGCAGCCATGGTACCGTTTGTCGCAGCTCATTTCGAACAAGCCCGTACAGAGCCGGCCTCGCTATTCCGGACCCGTTACGAACCGCGATTGCGGCAAACTCTTAAAGCACACCAGCTGCTTGCTCGGACGTACCACGGGACAACGAGGGGCAGGGCGTACGGCATTGTTCCCGGCGGCACCTATGACGGTCGCGTCACCAGCGACTACAGCCTGTTTCAGTAAAGCAACAATATATCCCGCATCACCGGTATTCAGTACCTGACTAAGTGGAAAAAGTGGAGGTGGAATTTTGCCGCGTTTAACGGCTATGCGATCGACGGTGACACCGGCAGATTCGGCGCACGTCCCGTCCGGCATCCGCCATGCTGGTGTCGGCCAGATGGATCTTGATGACAACAACAACAAGGCCTACAGTACACGGCTGGCTACTCCTTTCGCCAAACAGGATTATATTGATAAACTCGAAATCGGCGCAACCTATTTTACCCAGAAGCTCAGCGATAACGATTTGGCGAACTTCAATTCCATCATGGGCCGCAACGCGGGCATGCAGGGCAACTTCTTTGGCAATCCTTCCCGTGCACGAAGCGACCGGCGCGGCGGCATGGACCTGGCCTGGGATTACGGCCCGTATGCCGTGAAGGCTGAATATCTGCGGGGTTCCGTTTCCGATGTGACCAGCGACTGGTGGTATGCCATGGTCGGGCTACAAGCTGAAACCGCTGAAAATGGATTTCTGGCTGCGCTATTCAGAAGCCAATTACGACCAGAAGACAATCCGGGATATACGCGGACAGCGGCGCGTGGGATAAGAAGCAGTGGACGCCTTTGATCGTCTATCATCTTCATCCCATGGCGGACCTGTACTTTGAATATTATCTGAATGATGTCGACAAGCCCAGAAATTCGGGAAATATAAAAGACAATAATTACGGCTTTGTTGAACTGATCGTGAAATACTAATGTAGAATTTTGCATGGCACAAAGGGGGTGGACGAAAGCTCACCCCCTTTTTTACTTTCAGAGGCGGAAGGCGGCAGTATGAAGGTTTTACTATCAGGCAATGAGGCAATAGCGCGGGGCGCATATGAAGCAGGAGTGCGGGTGGCCGCGGCCTACCCGGGTACGCCCAGCACCGAGATTCTTGAAAATATCGTCCAGTATAAGGATATATACGCCGAGTGGTCCCCCAATGAAAAAGTGGCCCTTGAGGTGGCACTGGGCGCCGCCATTGCCGGCGGCAGGGCGCTTGCCTGCATGAAGCATGTGGGGGTCAATGTGGCTGCCGACCCGCTGTTTACGGCATCCTATACGGGCGTGCGCGGCGGCCTGGTGATTATCACCGCCGATGACCCTGAAATGCACAGCTCGCAGAACGAGCAGGACAACCGCAATTATGCCAAATTTTCCAAAGTTCCGATGCTCGAGCCGGCAGACAGCCAGGAGGCAAAGGATTTTATAAAGCTTGCCTTCGAGCTCAGCGAGCGCTTTGATACGCCCGTATTTGTGCGCTCAACGACGCGTATATCTCATGCAAAATCTATCGTGGAGCTGGTCGAGCCTGAAAAGCGCGAAGCGCCGAAAGAGCTGCAGCACCAGTTTGAGAAATTCGTCATGCTGCCGCGCAATGCCCGCATGCGCCACCCCACTTGTCGAGCAGCGAACCAGAAAGCTTGCCGAATTTGCCGACTCGTTTGACCGCAATGAAATAATCCTGCAGGAAACCGATATCGGCATTATCGCCAGCGGCAACTCCTATCAGTATGCCCGCGAAAGCTTTCCGACAAAATCGTTTTTAAAGCTTGCCATGGTCCATCCGCTGCCGGCGAAAAAAATAAGGGAGTTTGCCGGTAAGGTGAAAAAGCTCTACGTGCTCGAGGAGCTTGATCCTTTTTATGAAGAACAGATAAAGGCCATGGGCATAGACGTGACCGGCAAAGAGGTTTTTCCCCTCTGCGGCGAATTCAACCCCTCAACAGCCGATGCGGGCATTGCCGGCATCATGCAGAAAAAAGAAGAAAAGCCTCTGCTTGATTATATTCCCGCCCGGCCGCCCAATATGTGTCCGGGCTGCCCGCATCGCGGCATTTTCCATACGCTGAAGACCATGAAGCTGTTCGTGTCGGGAGATATCGGCTGCTATACCCTTGGCGCCCTGCCGCCAATAAGCGCCATGGACACCTGCATCTGCATGGGTGCAAGCGTCAGCTGCGCCATGGGCATCGACAAGGCTTTAGGAGAAAATAATCTCGGCAAGGCCGTGGCAGTCATCGGCGATTCGACCTTTCTGCATTCTGGCATTACCGGCCTTCTCGATATCGCCTATAACCAGGGGGCCTGCACGGTTATTATTCTCGATAACCGCATTACCGCCATGACCGGCCGGCAGGAGCATCCTGGCACGGGATTTACCCTTATGGGAAAGCCCGCCAGGCAGGTCAATTATGAAGTACTCTGCCGGGCGCTGGGCATCGACCATATCAGAAAAGTGAACCCCTATGATCTTGCGCAGGTCAAGAGCGTCATTCAGGAAGAAGTGAACCGGCCCGAAGCTTCGGTTATCCTGGCAGAAGCGCCCTGCGTGCTGCACCGCCGGGAGTTTAAATCCACCCGAAGCCCTACGCCGTAGACGAGGCTGCCTGCATCGGCTGCAGGGCCTGCCTGCAGATCGGCTGCCCGGCCCTTGAGTGGCGCAATGACGGCGACAAGGGCAAGGCATCCATCAACCAGAGGCTGTGCACGGGCTGCACGGTTTGCGCACAGATTTGCAAAAAAGAAGCCATTCGCGAAGGAAAGTGAGACCTGTTATGGATAAGGTTACCAATATACTGATGGCAGGCGTTGGCGGTCAGGGAGTTATTCTCGCCAGCGAGATCGTTTCCGAGGCCATGATGAAAGCCGGCTACGATGTCAAAAAAAGTGAAGTCCACGGCATGGCTCAGCGCGGCGGTTCCGTGACCACCCATGTTCGTTTCGGGCAAAAAGTGTATTCGTCTCTCATAAAGGACGGCGAAGTTGACATTCTTTTTTCATTTGAATTGCTGGAAACAATGCGCTATCTAAACACCCTCAGCGCTAATGCCGTCGTGCTGGTCAATAACCAGAAAATACTTCCGCCGTCGGTGACGCTCGGTAAAGATGAGTACCCCGGCACTATACCGGGCTGCTCTCCGAAAACTATCCGCGTTTCGAGCTGGTGGACGCTCTGGGGCTTGCAAGACAGGCTGGCAATGCCAAGGCCGTGAATGTAGCATTTGTTGGCGCGCTGTCGCGGTTTTTTGATGTGGCTGAGCATATATGGCATGAGGCTATACGAGCAATGCTGCCGCCGAAGCTGGTCGATCTTAACTTAAAAGCCTTTGCGCTTGGGAGAGAGCAACACTAAATACAGGAGGTCGTGCCCTATGATTTGGAATGAAGAATTTGAAACCCTGCCCCGGGAGGCGCTGGAGAGCCTGCAGCTCAAACGGCTTAAGGCAACAGTGGACCGCGTCTATGCTACCGTTCCGTTTTACAAGAAAAAGTTCGATGAAACCGGGCTCAAGCCGGCGCATATCAAAACGCTCAAGGACCTGCGGCTGCTGCCATTTACCGTCAAGACCGACCTGCGCGACAACTACCCCTTCGGCCTGTTCAGCGTGCCCATGGAAAGCGTGGTGCGCGTGCATGCATCCTCGGGCACCACCGGCAAGCCCATCGTGGTCGGGTACACCCAGCGGGATATTGACACCTGGGCGGAACTCATGGCCCGGACCCTGACCGCTGCGGGTATTCATAAGGGCGATATTGTCCATAATTCCTACGGCTACGGTCTTTTTACCGGAGGGCTGGGGGCTCACTACGGCGCTGAGCGTATAGGGGCATCGGTCATTCCCATTTCAGGAGGCAATACAAAGCGCCAGATCATGATCATGAAAGACTTCGGCCCCACGGCCATAACCTGCACGCCGTCCTATGCGCTGCACCTTGCCGATGTCGCCCGTGATATGGGTATTGATCCGGCGAAAGACTTCAAAATCAGGGTCGGCTGCTTCGGCGCCGAGCCGTGGTCGGAGAAGATGCGAGAGCAGATTGAAAAAATATATAATATTGATGCAGTCGATATTTTCGGGTTAACCGAGGTCATCGGTCCCGGCGTCTCAAGTGAATGCATTGAGGCTAAACGAGGCCTGCATGTTTTTGAAGACCATTTTATACCTGAAATAATTGATCCAAAAACAGGGGAACCGCTGCCCTATGGCGAAAAAGGAGAGCTTGTTTTTACCTCTATCACCAAGGAAGCCTTCCCGGTTATACGGTACCGAACGCGCGATATATCATGCCTGAACCCCGAGCTGTGCATCTGCGGCCGCACATTTGTGCGCATGGAGCGCATTACGGGCAGAACCGATGACATGCTCATCATCCGCGGCGTAAATGTTTTTCCCTCGCAGATTGAAAGCGCGCTTATGCAGATCGAGGGCCTTGAGCCGCACTATCAGCTCATCGTCGACCGCAAGGACAATCTGGACACCATTGAGGTACAGGTCGAGGTAAACGAAAAAATATTTTCAGACGAGGTGAAGCAGCTTGAGGGGCTCGAGAAGCGCGTCGTGCATGATATCAAGGAAATGTTCGGTGTGTCCTGCAAGTGCAAGCTTGTTGAGCCAAAGACGATACAGCGCAGCGAGGGCAAGGCCCAGCGCGTGATCGATAAGCGTAAATTATAAAATAGAAATTCTGGATTCTGGAATTAAGGAATTGCAAATTAAACTTCTGATTCCACAATCCCCAACTCCTCAATTTTGAGGAGGCATTATGAAGGTAGAGCAGATATCGGTTTTTCTGGAAAACAAATCGGGGCGTCTGGCTGAGGTTATGCGGGTGCTGGGTTCCGCTGGCATCAATATCCGGGCTCTTTCCGTCGCTGACACGTCCGACTTCGGTATTCTGCGCATCATTGTCAACGATAAGGAAACGGCATTGAAAGCTCTCAAGGAGAAGGATTTTACCGTGAGCAAGACCGAGGTCATTGCCGTTGAAGTGCCGGACAAGCCCGGTGGGCTCGCAGGTATTCTTGACCTGCTCGACAAGCAGTGCGTCAATGTAGAGTATATGTACGCATTCATAGAGCGCAGCTCTGACAATGCGGTCATCATCTTTCGCTTTGACGGAAACGACAAGGCCATTGAGGTGCTGACGCAAGCTGGCATCGTCATCCTTGATGGTTCAACGGTGTACAATCTGTAACAGCCGTGAGTGTCCGAGGGGGCCTGTGCGCCCCGGCTCAGCACCAGACTTTCCTTTTTGCGTTTTCCTGTAGTAATATGAATATATTTATTTGAGGGTCCAGGATATGAAAAAAGTTCTGTTTGCCGCACTGCTGTGTTTTGTGATGTGCGTTCGAACTGTCAGGGCCGCCGAGCCGTACAAGATAGGGGCTGTGTTTGCCGTAACCGGCTCGGCCGCGCTTCTGGGCGAGCCCGAGCGCAATACCGTGATGATGCTTGCCGAGCAGATTAATGCTGCCGGCGGCATTAACGGCCACCCGCTTGAGGTGATCGTCGAGGACACCCAAGGCGATGAAGCCAGGACAGTGCTCAAGTTAAAAAAACTCATCAGCAGCGACAAGGTTGCCGTCATTGTAGGCCCCACGCGCAGCGGCACCACCATGGCGGCCATTCCTATCATTGAAAAAGCCCGTATCCCCATGATTTCATGCGCCGCTGCCGAAGAGATTGTCAAGCCTGTCAAGAAATGGGTTTTCAAGTCGCCGCAAAGCGACACTGATGCCATACGCCGCATCTGCGAGAAATTGCAGGAGAAGCAGCTTATAAAAGTAGCTGTCATGTCGGGCACCACAGGCTTTGGAATCGCGGGCCGCGAACAACTTACAATGCTTGCACCAGAGTATGGCCTCACCATTGTTGCCGACGAAACCTACGGACCTAAGGATACGGACATGACAGCCCAGCTCACCAAGATTAAGGGCACTGACGCACAGGCCATCATAAATTGGGAAATCGTCCCGGCTCAAACCACGGTCATGAAAAATAAAAAAAAGCTTGGTATGACCATGCCGTTATTCCAGAGCCATGGTTTTGGTAATGTCAGGTATGCCCGTGATGCCGGCGATGCGGCTGAAGGCGTTTTTTTTCCCTGCGGTCGCCTGCTTGCTGTAGATACGCTGCCGGACAATCACCCTCAAAAGGCCCTGCTTGCAAAATACAAAAAAGACTATGAGGCAAAGTTCAAGACCGATGTGAGCACCTTCGGCGGCCATGCCGACGATGCTTCATGCTGGCCGTGGAAGCGCTCAAGGCCGTTGGACCCGATAGTG